>JAHEFF010000001.1 GCA_024640315.1 Woeseiaceae bacterium | reverse complement strand
CGCGGTCAGAAGCAGCGGGTCCGGGTCAAAGTCGCAATGTCAGCCAACAATGGCGTGATTCTCAGCAATGCCGCAGCGGACGATCTCGGTATCGTTATGCAACCGACATTCATCACGCACCAACATGTCAAATCCGGCGCGCTGGTGCCAATCCTGACCGAATACGACTGGCCGGGAGCTACTGCCTGGGCTATTTACCCGCCAACCCGGCATTTGAGTTACCGGGTGCGTGAATTTATCGATTTTATGGTGGGGTATTTCGCGGCAACGCCCTACTGGGACCGCGATTGTGAGGATCGATGACATGACTCTGCGCCCGCTTTACTTCGGTCGGGGATTTTTCCCTGCAACGGATTGCTTCGCTGTACTGGCATCGACAGTGGTGCTGATGTTTCCTCAAACTGTGCCGGCCACTGAAGTAGATTGCCTCGATAGCAATGCCGCGCTCGAGTACTGGCGTCCGATTCGCGAGCAGGCGACGACAGCAGAACTGGCGGCCAACGATCTGGCTCCCGAGTTGGTCTCGTGCCTCGGTTCGCCTGATCCGGAGTTGCGTGACAGTATCGGCTACGAACTGTTCACCTACTGGTTGCGACAGGACAAACTCACGGATGAGACTCGCGCCGCCCTGCTTGCGGAACTGAGCAGCGAAATGAGCCGCGGTTCAGAGGGCTCAACGTTATCGCGTTCTTTTTCTGCGTTGATACTTTCAGAGGTCATGCGCTCAGACGCAATCAAACCCTTCATGACTGACGCAGAACGGCAGACATTGCTTGACGCAACAATCAACGCTCTTGAACAGGAAAAAGACTTCCGCGGCCTCGAGGCAGACATCGGCTGGGTTCACCCGATTGCCCACATGGCCGATCTTCTCTGGCGCTTCGCATTGCACCCTGCGACCTCGACAGAACAGGCCAGCAAAATTCTTGACGGCGTAAGGTCGAAAGTCGCGCCAACCGAAGTGTCTTATTCATTTAATGAAGGAGACCGACTGGCCCGGGTCGTAGCGACATTGATACAGAATGAAGTCATGGACGCCGGGAGGATCGGCGATTGGATCCGAACGTTTGAAACGCCTTATGCAATGGACACGTGGTCAAACGCTTTCAAGAGCCCCGCCGGCATGGCGGAGCTTCACAACACCAAGCAGTTCTTGCGGGCGCTCGCTGACCAGCTTGAGGGTGTGGACCTGGATACGCGCATATCAGACCCGCTCAGTGCGCTGGTGCAGGGATTCACGCAACTCATCTGAAATCAGACAGGGCATTCACACCGCGACTACATAGATCGCCGGTTCCTGTGGTACGACGCCCAAGGACCGGCGCACCTTTTTCGAATCGCTCACCACGTCATGATCGGCCACGCTGATCCGACCGGCGGTTGGTTTCAGTCATCCGGACATACCGTGGATCGCGGTCGATTTGCCGGCACCGTTTGGACCCAGGAGGCCGAATACCGTGCCTTTGCGCGCTATGAAGCTGACGCCGTCGACTGCGACGAAGTCGCCGTATTGTTTGACGAGGCCTTCGATATGAAGCAACGCGTTCTCCCATACTATTGGTATAGGCGCGAGTTGACCCGACCCCGCAATAACAAATTGGTGGACCGACCTCAGCCGAATATCTGTTTCATCAGCGGGGCAATCTTTCGCATGCCCATCATGGCCGTAGTGGTCAGCAACCCCGCCATCATGGCGCCGGTGACGCCGCAGGTCAGAATGTCCTGCCCTGTCAGCCACAGGCCATTCACTCTGGTTCGCGGCGTCAACCAGTCTTGCTGCAAGCGCTCCGGTGTGTGATCGAGACCATACAATTCGCCGTGTTGGTAGCCGGAGAACCATTCCGTGGACAATGGTGTCGACAACTCGAAATAGTCGACCTTTCCTTCGAGTTGCGGGAGCTTGTCGTAAAGGTGGCGCAGCAGCCGTTCACTCAACTCCGCCTTGCGCGCTTCGTAGTCGTCGCCTCGCTTGCCCCACGTAGTGCCCTTCCATTTTTCGAAGGGAGCATAAGGCGCGGGTGCGACGATTTCGATGGTCGCCGTACCGGGATGACGATCCAGGTATTCGGGATCCTTGGCCGATGGAAACGACACATAGACAACCGGGAACGGCGCATCGTCATCTTCCAGGAAATCAGTCAGCGCCTGATCGTAGTTGCTGTGCGGATAGATCCAGAAATTTGTCCTTGGCAGGCCGAGTTCAGCGGCAGTTTCCTTTAGTCCGATATAAAGACACAGGTGACCAACGCTCGGCCTTACTTCTCTCAATGATTTTTCATATCCACACTCGCGTACCACGTCGTTTGTGAGCAGCCGGTTGAACGTATTGTCGACACCGGCAGACGAGATGACGACTGGACAAATGATTTCGTGACCATCCGACATTGCGACGCCACGAACATGACCATCGTCAACGAGGATTTTCTCAACGTTGGCGTAAGTAAATACTTCACCGCCGGCTTTCTGAATTTTAGGAATGATGTAATCGGCGATTTTCCAGCTGCCACCCACCGGGTAGAAACCGCCGTAAAGGTAGTGCCTCGCAATCATCGCGTGCACCATGAACGCGGATTGTTTCGGCGGCAGACCCATGTCACCCCACTGCCCACAAATAACCGCAATCAGGTCCTGGTCGTTAGTCAATTCACTGAGGACAGCGTAGGTTTTTCGGAACATGAAGTCCGGTGTTTTCCATTTGAGATAAGGGGCGGCAACCGATCGCAACCAGGGCCTCATTGCCCTTCCCATTCCGAACATCGACAATGCACCGCCCACCTGCTGCAGAAGATCCAGGTAACGATCGATTGCCGTCTCTTCG
The DNA here is from genome assembly GCA_024640315.1 of Woeseiaceae bacterium. Taxonomy (GTDB): domain Bacteria; phylum Pseudomonadota; class Gammaproteobacteria; order Steroidobacterales; family Woeseiaceae; genus SZUA-117. Next base: position 188,013 of record JAHEFF010000001.1, on the reverse strand, counting down.
GCGGGAAACTGCCGCACCAGGTTGTCACGAAATTCCTGCTTGCCTGCCCTTGCGGTAAACACCTTGTCGCCAATGTAGAAACGGTCGTATTCTTCTTCCATCGGCGCCCACCCGAGCTTGCCGTCGGTCAGAAAGTCGAACATTCGACGAGTACGGGTCCTGGCACCGACATCGCCAATATAGTGAACACCGACATCCCATTCATAACCGTTGCGCTCATAGGAATGCGTGTAGCCTCCGGCGGTGTAATGTTGCTCGAGGACGCACACTTTCCAGCCGAGCTCGCTGAGCAACGCGGCAGTGGTCAGGCCGCTTATACCGGAGCCGATGACAACGGCATCGTATTCCGGCGCGAGGCGATTCGGCCGATATCGATAGCCGATTCTTAAGGTACTGGGTTTCATGGCAGGCCGATCCTAACTCATTCCGGTGAAATGCCGGCCACTTTTCGTAGTAAGATGTCAGGATGATGCGTGCCAAATATATTCATAAGTCAGGCCTGTTGTTCATTACGATCTTCGCCTTCCTGTCGACCGCGACATCCCATGCTCAATGGTCTGAGCCACCAAAACAGGAACTCGTCATCCGCGGTGGCTGGCTGTTTGACGCGGTTGCAGATACACGTCGCGCGAATACAGGCATTGCCATTCGAAACGGTGTCATTACGGCGGTGGATGCCGATCTTCAGCAGGAAATCCCAAACGCCGCTAACGTGATCGACCTGCAGGATACCGATACCATTTTTCCGGGCATGATCGACCTCCATGCTCACTACAACCTGAATCTTGTCGATAACGGCCGCGTCGAAGAGGTCGTTAACAATGGAATCATATTCCTTGCGAATGGCGTAACGTCCACCTGGTCTGCCGGAGAATATTATCCTGAGCGGGTCATTGAGCAACGTGAGCTTGTTGACGCGGGTGAAGCGACGGGCCCACGACTTTTCGCATCAGGGCCGTACTTCGGCGGATTTCGTTGCGAATATAACGTCAAGACTGCGGCGGACGACTGCTCCGCCTGGCCAAACGACATCACTGAGGAAGAGATCCGGCAGGAAGTCGACAAGTGGGCCGAACAAGGCGTGGTCAGCATCAAGATCAAACAAGCCACGCCAGGTGAAGCGAAGATCCTGATCGAGCAGGCACACAAAAACGGAATGACCACGACGGGACACTTTGCCAATTACGACGGTGAATACGACGTGTCTATCAGGGATGCGATTTTGATGGGTGTCGACCGCATCGAACACCGTATGACGCTCGGAACCGGTGGCCCGCGCAGCGCCGATATGAACCAGATCGTTGACCTGATACTGAAGCACCAGGTTTTCTACGATCCCAATTTGCAGATGTACGGCAGTATCAACCTTCGACGAGAAATTGGGCAGGATATGATCTGGACCGATGAATCAAGGTTCTTCACCCCGTACGCACAACAATTACTGGAAGAGCGTGGTCCCCCTCCCCCTGAGTCGAGCGAGGAAGAATTTGCACAGCGTGTACGGGAACTTAAGGCGCTGTTTGATGCCGGTGGCGGCGAACTGATCATTGTTGGAACGGATGAACCGGTATACACAAGCCTGTTGCCAGGTTTCGCCTTTCACCGCGAATTGCTTGCCCTGGTGCACGCAGGCATGCCTCCGGCAGCCGTCCTGAAGGCAGCGACAATAAATGGCGCGAACGCCCTCGGCGTTGCCGATAAACTCGGTTCGATAGAAGTGGGCAAACTGGCGGATCTGGTGGTTGTGTCCGGAAACCCGCTTTCAGATATCAAGGCGGCTCGCGACATCAGGTTCGTGATAAAGGACGGTGCGGTCTACGACCCACAAGAACTTCTCGATTCTGCAACCGGGAAGATCGGCCCTGCCGGCCCGGACGATCACGCCGACTGGGAGTTAAAGATCAGGCCGTTGCGAACGGACTAACTGCCCGTTCCGGGCTCGCGGCCTGCTATGATCGCAGCATGGCACTGACACTCTATGACACTCACGTTTCCGGTCACTCCCACCGGGTTCGTTTATTCCTTTCCTTGCTTGGGCTTGAGCACGCCACTGTCGAAATCAATATGCAGGCCGGGGAGCACAAGACTCCGGAGTATCTTAAAATAAGTCCGCTTGGTCAGGTGCCGACGCTGACAGACGATGACGTCGTGATCAGCGATTCGTGCGCAGCACTGGTATACCTGGCGAAGAAATATGGAAGTAAACAGTGGCTCCCTGAGGATCCACCTGGCGCGGCAAAAATCCAACGCTGGCTTTCGGCCGCATCCGGCGAATTATACCGGGGCCCGGTCCTCGCCCGGGCGATAAAGCTATTCGGCCGTGACTTCGACTACGACGCAACTGTTATGTGGAGCAAACGCCTCTACGACTGGATGCAGAATGAACTTTCCAACCGCCAATGGCTGGCTGCCGAACACGCCACTATTGCCGATGTTGCCATGTACAGCTACACCAAAGTAGCGAACGAAGGCGAAATTGATGTCTCAACTTACCCGGCCATCTGTCGCTGGATGATGAACGTCGAGGCACTTGAAGGATTCATCCCGATGACGCAATCGTCAAAACCAGCTTGATCACAGCTATACAGCGTTTTTTTGCATAAGACACTTGTTCAGCCGGCATTAAGTTAGCCCGGACTACCTTTGTTTCTCCATCAGAGCAAAGGATTTTCGTCATGAAAAAATTCACAGTTGCACTGCTTGGGTTTGCGGTGCTGTTCACGTCCGCTGCCTATGCTGAAGGCCTCACGCTCGGCGCATCAGTCGGCTACGTTAATGTAGAAGACAACCAACCCGGTTTCGACTTCGAAGCCAACGATACGGGCTACAAGCTATTCGCCAGTTATGAGTTCGCGAACCATCTTGGCATTGAAGGTGGCTACATCGACTTCGGCAAACCTGAAGATCAGTTCCAGGGTTTGTTCGGCCGGATCGACGCGTCAGGCTGGAATCTCTATGGCGTCGGCAATCTGCCGCTTTCGGACGGCGTTGATCTATTTGCCAAAGCCGGCATCGTTGCGTGGGATGCAGACTCGATAATCGACGGCGTCCTGGTCGATACGAGTGACGGCAGCGACCTGGCACTGGGATTCGGCGCGCGCTGGAACATGACCGATACATTCGGGCTGAGAGCCGAGGCCGACTGGTTTGATATCGATGAAGCAGACAGCGTATGGATGGCGTCAATTGGTTTCGAGCTACGGTTTTAGACAACCGCGTAGGAGTCCGCCTCTGCGGGCTCCTACGATGAAACCTGCTGCGCGAGCTCCAGCACTTTGGTCACTGTCCGCCAGTTTCTCGCAGTCGCGGGCACACCGAGCAGCTTCTCAATTTTGGCCGCCAGTTTCGATCGACCTATTCCGTCAGGAGCATGCAGGTAAAAGACGTGATCGGCCAGCTTGAAGCTTTCGCTGGCAGACTTCAGTTTATTGATCCCATCGATATTGGCGCGCTCCGGCTCGGCTGAGAGAAACCAAAGGTGCAGGGTTTTCGGCTCCAACTCACCCTCGGAAAACGGGTTGTGGTTTGCGTAAGTCGCCAACTGATCCCGAGTGAGCAACAAGACCTGAGGTCTGAAACCGAATTGCGATTCTATTGCCTCCGCAATAGTCCCCGACAACGCTATCGCATCGTCCTGTTCGTGTCGAAAAACCACGTTGCCGCTCTGGATGTAGGTCGCGACAACTTCGCACCCCAAAGCACCGAGCAAGGACTTCAGCGCCGTCATCGGAACGATGTGGTGGCCACCGACGTTTATGCCACGGAAGAACGCGATCCAGGATGTCACTTGCATGCGCCGCCGTTGTTACCAGGCGATGCCGTAGTCGTCGCCGTGATTACTCGAACCACCCTGAAAGGTCCCGTTTTCCTGATCAAAGAATATGGCATTGATCGGACCAGAGGTTCGCTCACGGTTGCCGTATACGCCAACTTCGACGTCGTAGCCCATTTGCGTAAGCTGGTTGCGGATGACGTCCGAAACCGATTCATTCACAGCCAACCTTCCTGGCTCCTTCTTGTGTTCACCGAAAGAGTCATGTAGCTGGAAGCTCAGGAAATTGTCTGCTTCCGCCGCTTCCTGCACGTTCATTCCAAATTCGACCATATTGAGAAAAAACTGAATCAAATTTTGATCCTGCGCATCTCCACCCTGCACGGCAAAAGACAGGTAAGGCAAGCCATCCTTAAACGCCATGCCGGGCGTCAGGGTTGCGCGCGGCCTTTTGCCAGGCTCGAGCACGTTGTAAGGGTTTTCTGCCGGGTCCAGAACGAAACTCTGCATTCTCTGACTTAAGCCGATCCCCGTATTGCCGGCAACAAACGCCGGTATCCAGGCGCCACTTGGGGTGACGGAAACGATCCAACCTTCTTCGTCTGCGGTTTGAATCGATGTGGTGCCTTTAAAGAAGGCGTCGTCATCCGGCAGCGCTCCCGGCTCCGTTATGTTGGCCGACTGCAGATTTTCCAGGTAGTGCCGGAACGGATTGCTGCCCGGCTGGTATTCATACGGGTCGCCTGGCCCGACAAGTGGATTGTTCGACTCCGGGTCGATCTGTGAAGCGCGCTCCCTGGCGTACTCCTTCGACAACAGCCCCCGGATCGGTTCCTCCGGCGGGTAATACGGGTCACCGTAGTAAAAATCCCGGTCGGCAAATGCGAGGTTCATCGCCTGGTAAACCGTGTGAATGTAACGTGTTGAGTTGTAGCCCATCGCGGCGATGTCGAAATTCTCCAGGATGTTCAGTGCTTGCAGCATGACGGGACCCTGTACCCAGGTCGTCAGTTTGTAGACATCGATTCCTCGATAGCTCGTCTTGACCGGCGTTTCGATGTGCACCTGCCATTTATCGAGGTCCTCCATCGTTATCAGGCCGCCTGCAGCCTGCGTAGATGCCACCAACTCCGCCGCGATATCCCCTCGATAGAAGCGATCGTAAGCCGCATAAATGGCCGCCTTCCGGTCAAGCCCGCGTGCGAGCGCCGCCTGCTCCGCCGCAACCAGCTTTTCCAGGGTCCTTTTAAGATTGGGCTGACGAAACACCTCGCCAGTGCGCGGCCCTTCAGGCCCTTCGCCCTCATTCGGCAGAAAAACCGCTGTGGAATGCGGCCACTTCAGGATCCAGTCTTTATAGTATTCGATGGACCCGGCCGCACTTTCCTCGATTGGATATCCCTCGGCCATTTCGATCGCCGGCGCAAGCACGTCCTTGAGGCTCAGCGAGCCATATTCGGCCAGCATGACCAACAGGCCGCCAGGCGTGCCCGGCGTAACAGCCGCCAGCGGCCCGTATTCGGGTGGATACGCCATTCCCTGCTCATGGAAGAATTCCGGTGTCGCGCCGGTCGGTGCGGCGCCCAGCGCATTGATGCCGATAACCTCTTTGGTATTCGGGTTGTAAATCAGGGCCTGGGTCTCCCCTCCCCAGCTCAGGACATCCCACATCGTAGATGTCGCTGCCAACATCGCACAGGCCGAATCAACTGCGTTCCCCCCCTGGTAGAAGATCCTGGCGCCGGCAGATGCGCCGAGCGGCTTACCCGTAATAGCGACCCAATGCTTCCCGTGAAGCACCGGTTTCTGCGGCGCGCTGTGTGCAGAGGTGACGGTCGCGACCATCGTGACTGCGAGCGCTATTGTCGCTGCTTTGCGGAATACTGTTTTCATCGGTCTCTCCCGGGCGTGTTCGAATTCGGACTGCGATCTGTTCAAGTCTAGCCTACTGTGTTGGAATAAATCGGCTGCCGTAAGCCCCCGAGGAGAAAATACAATGTCTGCAGGATCCTGTTTGCTATCCATTCGAAGCCTGTTTTTACTGTTGCTCATGTTGCCCGGCACTGTCCTCGCCGAGCGCATCGCGATAATCGGCACGGGCGACGTTGGCAGCGCGCTCGGTATCGAATTCGCGGCACTTGGTCACGACATCGTCTACGGCTCAAGAGACCCTTCGCGCAACGAGGTGAAAACACTGGTTGAGCGGACCGGCGGCACCGCGTCAGCAACGACACAGGCGAAATCTGTCATCGACGCCGATATCGTCGTGCTCGCCGTACCGGGTAGTCTCGCGGTTGCAATCGTCGAGGGTCTCGGAGATATGTCCGGCAAGATCATCATCGACCCGACCAACCATTACATTCGTGACGGCGTACCTCGCCTGGCAACGGAGACGTCGAATGGCGAGTCGATCCAGGCGGCTGCCCCCGACGCCCACGTGGTCAAAGCATTCAACACGCTCAGCTGGCGGCAAATGGTGGATCCGGACTCGTCCGGAGGACCCGTGAGCATTCCACTGGCCGGCAACAGCGCTGAAGCGAAAGCCAAAGTGGCGGAATTGGTGGCAGGCATGGGTCTCGAACCCGTTGACGTTGGCCCGATCCGGAACGCCCGCCACGTAGAGGGGATGCTGGTCCTGTGGATCCAGGCAAGGGTTAATGGCGACCCCTTCGACTATCACCTGCGGAAAACCGACTCACAATAGCCGGAAACCCGGTTCCACGCGGTTTTGCGCGCCTGGAGATGCCTTTTTGTGACATAACTCCCTGAAAATGCCTGGCCTGCCTTGCAAACTGCGTATTCGGCTCCGCAATTGGGCGCGGACGCCCCGATTCTTCGCAACAGGGTTGTCATGTACGAAGCACATTTTGGCCTGAAATCCAGACCCTTCGGCTCCAAAGCTGAAGGCAGCGACATCTTTGTCGGTCCACAGCAGATGAAGACCATGACCAGCCTGCACAAGGCACTGGCGGCGCAGGATGCGGTCGTTACTGTCACTGGTCCCGTCGGCGTCGGTAAAACCACCATCGTTAGTCGGGCTCTCGAATCAATTTCTCCTGGCCGAACGGCTGCCTGGATCGGCCGAATGCAGCTTTCGCCGGAGGAGGTACTGGAACTCCTGCTGGCCGGTTTTGGCATACAAGGCAAATCCAGAGGCACTATCCAGAAATTCACGGCCTTCCGTCGATTGCTGGGCAATCAAGCCGCCGCCGGGGCCCGGGTCGCGATCATTGTCGAGGACGCGCAAAGAATCAGCCCAGGCGCACTCGCGGAACTTGAAGCGATGACCGCCGCCGATACCGGCGATACCGCCAGTGCCAATATAATTCTGATGGGCCAGCCTGGACTTAACCAGTTACTTTCGACGCCGGAACTTGCGCGGATGCGACAACGCAACCGGCTGCGCCAGAGCGTCGATGCGTTTTCACTTGCCGAAGTCACGGGCTATCTGAAACACAGCATTCGTGAAGCCGGTGGCCAATACGAAGCGATATTCGACGAAGGTGTTGCCGACCTTGTTTATGCCTGCTCAGAAGGCATACCGCGCGTCATCAATACAATGTGTGCAACCGCGCTGGAGACGGCGGCGGAGGAAGGAAGTGCCCGCGTAACTGCGGCACTGATGCACCAGGTGGCGGTCGACGCATTCGGTTATCACGGGCCAATTCCCGACGCACTGCCGACCGTCGTTGAAGCGAAAGCTGCAGCCGAGCCGGCACCAGTTGAAACGAAACCGGAAACCACGCCCGTAACGAGTGACGCGAAACCTGAAATCACGCCCGTAACAAGTGAAACGAAAACGGAACCGAAGCCGGAAGCAAAATCCGCACAGGTCTGCGAACCGGCGCTCGACCGCGAACCGCCTGCGGCCGCCGAGACCGAAGTCCCTGCAGAAGTTGAAACCACCGCTGAGCAGAATGAAGCCGCTCCGAAACTGCCTGAGAACGCAACTGCGGAAGAGCGCGCTGAAAATGAATTGCCACCGACTGCACGGAACCTGGTCGTAGAGTCCGGCCGTTACCCCGTTTTTCCGGAGTCAGCAGTTGAATCTGCGGAGCCGGCGGAGCCGGTTTTCAAGTCGGCCAGCGTCGACTCAATTAATGACGACGAACCGGAGCTGGAAATTCCGGAGCTCATCGACGACACCCAGCCGGAATTAAACCGGCTTGAGGTACCGGATGAACCGGGCGAACCTGCACCTGTCGTTGAGGATGCGCCGAAAGAAAAGACGGGTTCGACGGAGGTCATGGAAAAGCTGCCCGAGGCACTGGCAGCCAAGGCTGAGAAACCCGAATCGGCCATTGATGAGTCCAGGACTGATTCTATGCCAGGCGATGACGAAGAAGATTTCGATTTGGATGCAGCCCTCTCAATCGATGCTGGCGATACCAACGTCATGCAGGGAATTACGCCAAACCTCGACACGTTGGCCGCTGAGCCCAGGGCGCAGCAGCCAGATCCAGATCCCCAACCCAAACCCAAAGTCAAAACTGAAGCTGAGCCCAGGCCGGAGCCCACGCCAGGATTCACGATTGCTCAGGTAGAGGCAGAGAACGAACTGCCCTCTCTCGATGACCTGCCAACACTGTCCGACTCGATGCGCGTCGAGGTGGACAAGGAAGCCGGGCGCGCCCAAAAGCCGGAGGCAAAGAAAACACCTGCGCCCGAAGCCCCTGCGGCACCCGTCGCCAAAACCAGGACGGCGCCAATCGCCCAGGTCTCAGAATTGACGGCGCGGATCGCCGCACTGGATCCGTCTAATCGTGACGGAGAACTGGATGCCCTTGAAGCTGCTCTGGATGCTGCCAAGAAGAGCGACTTCGCCGCAATGACGTCGCCAGGCACTGCTCCCGCCGTTAACGGCTCCGCCGAACAGGACCTCCCCGACCTGATCCCTGAGATTACGCTGGACAAGGTACTGCCCGACCAGCCTGACAACGACGAGGAATTACAGAAGCTCGCAGCCGACATCGGCAATGCCAGTTCGCTGGAAGATATGAGCGACATGATGGCCGAAACACTGTTTGGCAGTCAGGCATTCGAAAAGATTGCTGCAGAGGTCGTAGCCAATCCTCCGGCGGATCACGAATTGGCAGATGCGCCTCCGGAAGGTCCTTCGCCGGTCAAACTGGAACTCGAACTCGAAGCGGCGCTGGACCCATCGCCAGCACCGGGCGCTGCCAATGATGCGGTTGAACCTGACGAAGGCGAGGTGGCGCTAAAAGAATCAGTAGCCTTGCGAATTGATATGCTCAACGCGATGAAGGGCAAAGTTGCCGACAGGCCGGCCGAACAAGTAGTCCTCGGGGGTAACGGCCTGAAAAATACTCCTGCTTCGAAGCCGAACGGCCCCCAGCCTGAGCCGATCGAGAATCAGATCAACACCTCGATTACACAGACGCTGAAGGCGTTAGACATTACCAAGGTCGCGGACAAGCTTGGCGACGACGATACCAAGGAAAAACAAAAGAAATCTGGTGGCCTGTTCAGCAGGTTCCGAAAGTCATCCTGACCCGCAGACTGCCAGTGCAAAAAAGGCCGCCATTAGCGGCTTTTTTCTAATTCGCGTAACCAGTCAGCTCGACGTAACCACGACCGTGGATTGGCTGACCTGCGGCATCGCCGCTGACATCCACAGCGCCTTCCCAATACCTGACGTTCGTTATGAGTTCCTGATCCTCGAGCACCGGCACAACGCTGATCGCGACGTTCTTAAGGGGGATCCTTATTTCCCAGGCTGACGGATACCGTCCACCTCGTTCGCTATCCCAATAGTCCTTGACCTCGACAACAACGTCCTTCCGTGTCAGGTGATGCGCATTTCCGGCTGCATCGATCCATGTGCCCGACGAATTAGGGTGGGTGCTGCCGTCCTGACCGCGAAGCGTATAGAACATCAGGTCGCTACCATCGGAGAGCTGCAACGCGAACCAGTCCCAGCCTTGCTGATCGCGTGCCAATGCGCTACTTCCCCACTCACGATCCAACCAGGTTGTACCGCCTACGGAGTGCATTTCCTCCCTGACCCGGACGGTACCGGAGGTTCTGAGCCGGGGGATGGAGTAGTAGTAAGATGCGTTGCCGACCTCGGCTGACTTTTGTGACAAACCGTTATCACCATTCAGCACAACGGGCTTCTCCGCGACGAAATTGAGATCAACGGCAATATCAGTGTCGTTGGCCCGGAGTCGCCAGACAGGCTGTCCGGCAGGCCCGGCTCCGTCCTCGCTAATCGACCAGTCATCCAGCCAGATACGAAAAGGTTCGCTTTCTGCTCCCGCAAGTCCCGCACTACCACGTGAATAACGCTGTACTACGTGAAACTGCTTTTGCGCCACGTCCGTTAGCGCGAAGTGACCGATGTAGACCTGGTTGGACTGCCAGGCAGACCCGGTGTCCCTGTTTTCCTCCGGCGCGAGCAGAAAGCGAAAGATTGTGAGTTCAAAGCCGAAACGCCGCCCATCTTCACCATCCAGGTTGCCCGTGAAATACCACCACTCATTGCGGTATTCATCGTGTGGGCCGTGATCCGCGGGGAAGCGAAACTCCCGGGGATCCGTGACCCGTGGAAACGCTTCTGCGCCGTCGCTGCGCAACAATTCAGACAATCGTGACGATCCGGCCCTGCTATCCGGCGTCCCTGGCTGATCTGCGACATCCGCCTCACAGGCGCAGATTAAAAGCAACATAATTACTTTAAAACCAATAATATATATAGCTTTATTCAAGTTAACTCACTCTTCTCTCATCGCCAATGCGGGGCGTGCATGGCCTGCGTGCCAGGACGGATAAATGCCGGCCAGGAGCGCGGCGCCGATCGCCAGCGCCATCGCGGCAAGGAGCGGCTGTGCCGAAATTGCGATGTCGATTTGCCAGCCAAACGCCCGCCGGTTGATGACTTCCACCAGCACCCAGGCCATGACAAGACCCAGCGGGATTGCGGTGAGGCCCGCCAAAAATCCAATAAAGGCGGTTTGCAGACTGACGAGAACGCCGGTCTGTCCCGGCGTCATTCCGAGCGCGCGCAAGACGCCGAATTCCCTTGCACGCTCCAGCTGCAGCGCCAGCATTGCACCGAAAATACCGATGATGGCAACGCCAACTGCAAGCCAGTAAAGCACGTTGGTGATGACGAACGTGCGATCAAATATTGCCATCGATATGTCACGAATATTGTCGTTGCTGTTCATGATCAACGACTGTCTCCCTTCGCTGACTTCCCTCAAACTGTTCATAACCAGGTCGACATCGAACCCGTCATTGAGATACAGGCCGATCGAGTCAATTGCCGAATCATCAAAATACCGATTGTAGGTATTTCGGCTCATCATGATCGCACCGTCATTGGAATCGTAGCTCTGGTAGACGGCGGCGACCCTCAGTTCGACCCGTCCTTGCGGCGTGTTGAGAGTGACAAATTCTCCTGCTTGTGTTTCGTGGCGGTAGGCATAGGAATCGGATACCAGTACGGCAGAATCCTGGTTAAATTGCCGCCAGACATGCTCCGGATCAGCGTCCCGGATGTTGGTTCCGGCGTAGCTGCCGGGCGCCATCCGAATGGCAAGGATGCGGGTTCGACCGTTGTCTGTCTCCAGCCAGGCACGCCTGCTGGTGCTGTATTCTGCTATTCCGGGTAGAGACGTAAGATCCGGGATCAAAGCGGGATCCAGTGAGCCACGCGGTACTCCCACGTAAACATCGGACTGCAGCGTGCTACCCAGCCAGTCGCTTACCGATGCTCTGAAACTCCCGACCATGACGCTGACGCCAATGGTCGCCGATACGGCAATTGCCAGGGCCACAATAGCAATCCCTGTTCGACTCAGCGTTTTGCCAACCCCCCCAATCGCGAGCCTGCCGGCCGTTCCGCCAATACGCCCTGCGAAGGGTGCCAGCGCATTCGAAATCCCGCGGACAATAAAGGGAATACAGAAAGCGAAGCCTAGTATGAGAACAAACAAGGCGATCAAGCCGATGACGAGGCTCCTGCCCGAAAGCGCCAGCATCAATGCCGACAGGAAAATAAGCCCGATGCCGGAATAGCCAAGTCTTGGCACTGCCCTGCCGGCCCTTTGTTCGAGTGTTGAACGGGTTAATGCCAGCCGGGGCTGAAAAGACGACGCCTCTATTGCGGGGACGGTTGCCGCGACGAGCGTTGCACCAAGGCCAGCGACGAAGCCTTTCACGACGGACGCAGAGCTGATCGCAACGTCCGTTACGTTGACGGCGAAATAGTGGTCGCTTAACGCTCTGGCGACAAGGACCAGCAGTTTTTCGCCCAGCCAGACACCCGCCAATAAACCCAGGGCCGCACCCAGCGTGCCGACAACAGCGGCTTCACTCAAGATAATTCGAAATGTCTGGCCGCGAGTGACACCGAGTGCCCGCAATACGCCGATGAGTTCCCTGCGCTGCAACACGGCGAACGCGACGCTGTTGTAGATCAGGAAAATTCCAACCAACAGCGCAAGAAAACTCATTGCGGTAAGGTTAGTCATGAACGCATCACTCATCTCTGCCGTCGTTTCAGTGCGGCCCGATGCGGACAGGAGCTCGGTACCAGGTGGAAGGCTCCCTCGAATCTCCGACAATCGCTGCTCGTCATTGGCAGCCACCCTGACATCGATACGTGACAATCGCCCCTGCATCTCCAGCCAGTATTGCGCGTTAGCGATGTCTGTAACGACAAGGCCCCCGACTTCACGTCCGTCGTTACCACGCAGGATTCCTGTCAGCACAGCCTGGCGCTGTTTTCCATTGACCAGGATTTCGAATGAATCTCCGGGACTGAGAGCGAGTTCTGCGGCCGTGGCTGCAGACATAAGGACCGAACCGTTGACGGTCAAGAACCGGCGTACCATGTCCTCTGGCTGACCAGGACCCGTATCCGGGCTCGCCGCGAGATCGGTTTCAAAATTTGCCGGTGCCGTGTATTGACGAAAATCAGCCTCTGCAAAGACATCGACACCGAGTAGTTGCAGGGCCACTTCTCCGGCGTGGGCATAGCCGGACACAATGGGCGCGATGCGCCGAATTCCATGTTCAACACGTAGCGTCGTATAAATCGTCTCGTCGACACCACCGGGACCCGCCACGATTTGATGCGTCGCCTGACCGTTAAGCGTATCCATTGACATCAGAAACGCTTTGCGCGAGCTTTGATTGGCCAGGTCGACAGCCACCATCACGGCGACGCCAATACAAATGCCAAGAATAGCGAGACCGAGTTGCCAGGGATGACGGCGCAGAAAGCCAAAGCTCGCGCGATAGATTGCCGGCATCAGGAAACCAATGCGCCGTTCTGCAATTCCAGCACGCGATCCGAATACTCTGCAACCCCTGCACTGTGTGTCGCGATAATCATCGTACCGCCGGCCTGGCGTACGAGTTCGTCCAGTAACTGCAACACACCTTCTGCCGTCCGATCATCCAGGTTTCCGGTCGGCTCATCAGCCAGTAACAGGACCGGTTCATGTGCAAGTGCTCGTGCGATAGCGACCCGTTGCTGCTCACCCCCGGACAGAATATCCGGGTAACTTTCCGCACGATCGCGCAGGCCAACTGCATCGAGGAGTTTGAGAATTCTCTGGTCTGCCTGTTCCCGGCCAATTCCATTCAACTCCAGGACCAAGCGGATGTTGTCACTGACAGACAATGTCGAAACAAGGTTGAACGCCTGGTATACGAAGCCGATGTGCTCACGCCTGAACAGGGTCCGCTCACGTTCACTCATGCCCGTTATGCTCTTGCCGGAGACTTCCACTTCGCCTGCGTCCGGCACATCGATACCGCTGATAAGATTGAGCAAAGTCGACTTGCCGGAACCACTACGCCCGCGCAAAGCTACCGTTTCGCCTTGTGCAAATTCGACGCTCAGGTTCCGCAGCACATCATGCTGACGTTCGCCCTCCCAAAAGCTGCGTGACAGATCGCGAATCCGAACCTGGGCACGTTTATTGGTCGTTGTCATGATTTCCTGCTGCGTCCATTACATCACCATCATATAGACAGGCGCGACGCTATATAAGTCCGCTGCCGAAAACACAAAAAAGGCGCCCGCGAGGGCGCCTTTTTTTTGCGAAATGCTGTTTCCTATGGTGCTTCGTGAACAATATCCCAAAGGTAGTCCGCATGTTCATCGCAGATCGTCGCGAACTCTCTGGCCAATGCAGGATGCTCCTCATTCACCTGTTGCAGGGTTTCGAAGCGAGCAGCATTGACCGCCGCATAGTCATCTCCGGTCAATGTTTGCAGGCGACGGTAGCGGCCGCCCAATACATGGCTCTGCCATGTCCAGGACGCAATTCTGCCGTCTTCCCTCATGTCTTCGAGCTTCGGCGCGAATACCTCTGCGAATATTTCGTCAGCCCGAAGCTGATCGGCAACGCTACAGACGAAATAGGCGGAAAGACTGACGTCTCCGCGCTCGGTCCCGGGAGCGCTACCCTGATCCAGCGCCCAGATGTAGTCGTCGTGCGACTCACAGGCTTCGGCGCGAGCCTGCCCGCCCTGGCGGTTGTCGGCATAAATCCCGGCAAAGATCTCTGATTGATTACGCAGCGCATCTTCCATAGTCGCCGCTACGTGATATTGCGCCCGGCGCCAGCGACCGCCGGTGAAGTGCGACAGGTATCCCCACGCCATAAGTTCACCATCTTCAACTTTTTGATCGAATACAGGCTTCTCATTGGTCTCGACCACATTGTCCATATTGCCCTGCGTGGCCACATCGCAGACATAATAAGTTACGTACGAATACCCTGTCGGCCCATCGTCGTCCTGTGCCATGCCTGTGAGGGGCAGCAGCCCTAGCACCGCCAATGCCAAACATTTCTGCGGTTTCTTCATACGATTATCCCCAATATTGCAGTTAGCGAATGTCGCTTAAGTTTAGACGACAATTCCGGTTTTTCCACGCGTCCCAACCGTAGTATTCTCCATGCTTCGAAGACGGCGGCCAATAGCAATGAAATACCAGGAAACTCTGACTGTATGCGTGGGGATGGCGCTATGCCTCTGGGGTGCCGCTAACGCGATCGCCGACCCCTTGCCTGCAGAGACAATCCGGCGGCTGGCCGAGGAAAACAAGCGACCGGCAATCGAGTTGTATCGCGAATTCCTGAGCTTGCCTAACGATGCCAATTATCCGGACGACATTCTCAAAATGGTTGTTTGGCTGGAGGACGCATTTGGTGCAAGAGGGTTTTCTACCCAGCGTATTTCTACCGAAGGTAGTCCGCTGCTTCTCGCCGAACGTCATATCTCTGACGCGGCAAAAACCGTGCTGGTCTACCTGCAATCCGACGGCCAACCAGTCGATCCCGCCGCGTGGTTCCAGGAAGACCCTTATACGCCGGTGCTCAAGGAAAGAAACAGCGACGGACAATTCGAACGAATCTCCTGGGATCTCCTGACAAACTCCTTTGATCCGGAGTGGCGGGTATTTGCGCGATCGGCCTCCGACTCCAAGGGCCCTATGACCCAGTTTCTGGTCGCGATCGAGTTACTGGATGACGCCGGATTCGAGGCCGACTATAACCTGAAAGTCATCATAGACACGGAAGAGGAGATGGGCTCGCCGAACCTTCCGGACGCAGTCACAGAGAATCGGGATCTGCTCGCTGCGGATATGTTGCTGATCTTCGACGGACCGCCCCATCCGAGCAATGAGCCAACGGTCGGCTTTGGGGCCCGCGGCATCGTCACGGTGACGCTTGTGACGCATGGACCCAAATTACCGCAACACAGTGGCCACTACGGCAACTTCGTACCGAATCCGGCGTTTCACCTGTCGCGCATTCTGAGTTCGATGAAGTCAGCGAACGGTCGCGTCACAATCCCGGGATTCTACGATGGCGTGAGCATCGATGAGCAAACCAGGGCGATTCTCGAGGCCGTACCCGATGACGAGGAAAAGATTCTCGCTGACATGGGTTTGATCAAAGCCGATACGGTCGCCCCGACGTTACAGGAAGCGATTCAATATCCTTCGCTAAATATCCGCGGAATGTCATCCGGATGGGTTGGCAAAGAGTCGCGAACGATTGTGCCGTCTACAGCAACAGCAGAGATCGACATCCGGCTGGTCAAGGAATCCGACTATCGGTACCTGCTCGACCTGGTCCGATCGCACATAGTCGACATGGGTTATCACGTCATCGATCATATTCCAACGGAAGAAGAACGACTCGCCAACGCCGATATAGTCACGTTCACTCATGTCTTCAGCTATAACGCCTACCGTTCTGATATGGATGCTGCAGCAGGGCGAATGGCGCGTGGCGGAATGCGGCACCTTTACGGAAAAGAGCCGATTCTGATTCGGACGTCGGGCGGTTCAGTACCGATTTCACCGTTCGTCGAAACATTGGGCGTGCCGGCAGCCAAGGTACCGACCGTCAACATCGATAACAATCAGCACAGTCCCAACGAAAATATTCGCCTCGGCAGTTTCATCGAAGGTATAGCAATACTGATGTCGGTAATGAGTCAGTCCCCGGACTGAACTTCTCCCTGGAGCGACACGCCCGCAAAAAAACTCACCAGTTCATGAATAAAATAGGCGCGCGGCGACTCCAGGAATGCCGCGTGATCGCTTCCCGGCACCGACACGTACTGCTTGTGCCCTGTGCCAATTCTTACGAATAGCTTGGCAAGGTTTTCTGGCGGTGCCAGCGGATCATGCTCTCCCGCGATGATCAGTGTTGGTATGGTGATCTTCGATCCATCCAGCGCGTTGTATTGGTCCATCGATTTCACATCGACACGAACCGGGTCCGCCGCGAGCGCCGCAGAGACATACGCATCTATGGCTTTCTGACTGATCGATCCGGGTGTGACAAAATCGCTCGCCGCCGCTGCCGCGGTATTGGTTTCCCTCAGCGGCTCGAGCCCCGGTTGGTCCGCAGGAATCCGCTCATCGTCATCACGCCAGTAGCCGAAGAGTGTCAAAGACGACACAAGCCCCGGATGCCGCTGAACCATCAACTGGGAAATCGTCGAGCCCATCGACCAGCCGAACAGGTGCGGTTTCCGCTCCCAGTCATTCATTTCATCGATCCACGGAACTACAGATGCGAGGTCGTCCGCCGCACGATTTGGCGTAAGCCACCCGGTTCTGTCTCGCGGAGTTTCCCCGTAGCCACGAAGATCAACGGCAAACACAGCGTAGCCCTCCTCGACCAGCCCATCCATGAGTGACAACTCCTCACCTTCGACCTGAAGATCGAAATCCGGGAGTGCGCTCCAGGTTCTGCCGTGTACCAGGAGAATCGCTTCCGTTGCCGCCTCAGCGCTCTTCTCCCAGAGCGCCATTGGGTGGCCATCGACCATAACGGTATGCCGCACGAGCTCGGCCTTTTCTGCCAATGCGGAGAGAGATACCAGGAACAAAGCAATGATGAGTAGCAATCGGTTCACTTCGGGTACACCTGTATTATTTCATCAACGCGCGATTTCAACAGAAATCCACCCCAACGCGCAATTGCCGTACGCAGGATGATCGTCTAAAGTTCAAACTCGAATTGAACAGGGTACGCAAATGAAAGCGACTGTCGCATTTATATTCTTTATGTTATTCCTCGCCGGCATCGCATTAGTCAATCTCCAGGGTATGCAAAAAAAAGACGACGCGACGGTCACATCAATCGACCAGCTTACTGATATGGCATGGAGGCCAACTCATATCGGAGAAATGGCGCTCGATGAAGACACCCAGATGTTTCTCCAGTTCAACGCCGATGGACAAGCTGTTGGCCATGCAGGTTGCAACCGGTTTTTTGGCAGCTTCGAGCTCATCGAAGCCAAGCTCCGGTTAGGGCCAATCGGCTCGACGAGGATGTCTTGCCCTGAACCGGCGGGCTCGTTCGAGATTTCGTTTCTCGAAGCTTTGGATGCGACCCAATCTGCGGCACGCGTCGACAGTCGACTCGCCCTGAGGAATGAGGACGGACAGTCTGTCTTGCGGTTTACCTCGATAGATCGGGTCGACCCTTAGCAATAAGCGGTACGATTACTCGCCGTCTTCCTCGGTTACCTCACCGTCAAGGGTGTACTTGTTGTACCAGGACATCATGTACAACATCGTACGCATATTGTTCGACGGCTTCGTGCCGGTACCATGGTACTGATCGTTGAAGCGCAGCAATCTCGCCGGAATGCCACGCATCTTCAATGCCGCATAGTATTCCTCCGACTGCGCCATCGGTGTCCGCATGTCCTGCTCGCCAGTCATGACGGCAGTCGGCGTTTTCACATTGCCTACATACATCAGCGACGAGTGCTCCATCCAGTCCGTCGGATCTTCCCAAAAAGGCTTCTGGAAGAAGGAAAAAACAAATCCCGGGATATCAGTCGTTCCGGCCATGCTGAGCCAGTTTGTGACCGGACATCGCACAGCCGCGGCGGCGAATCGATCGGTGTGGCCAATCACCCAGCTTGACAAGACACCGCCACCACTGCAGCCGCCGACATACATCCGTTTCTCATCGATGTAACCTTGCGCGATAGTTGCGTCCACCCCACCCATCAGGTCGAGATAGTCAACACTCGGATAGGCGTGATCGATCGCCTGGGAAAACGACTCGCCATAGCCTGTACTGCCCCTGGGATTGGTGTAAAGGACAACGAAACCATTTGCCGCAAATACCTGGTAGTTGAAATTAAACCGACCCATGTACATGCCGAACGGTCCGCCGTGAATCTCCATGAGTAACGGATACTTCTTCTCCGGATCGAACCCGGGCGGCTTTACGATCCAGCCGTGGGCGCGATTTCCGTCAGATGCTTCATACCAGATCTCCTCTTGCTCGCCGAGATCTTTGGTTAATAGAAGGTCAGCGTTCACCGAGGTAAGTTTTCGTGGCTCACCCCGTCCGTTCATGGCGAATGAATACACGTCGCCAGGCTCATAATATGACGAACCAATTCCGACACCTGTGCTGGCGTTCCTGGTCATCGAATCCAGGTTGACCGTATGCTGTCCTTGCGTAACCGCCCTGGCGTCACCATCGAGGTCCATATAGAACACGTTGATGTAGCCATCATCCTGCGCGGTGAAATAGACTCCGCGGTCGTTATCCGACCAGATCATGGAGCCCGGCGGCCGGTCGAACTCGTTCGAAAGCTGTCTGACATTGCTGCCGTCAACATCCATAACGTGAATCCGGTTCATCTCGTAAGTCACTTCCGAAGCCGGGTAGCCCATAAACGCAATCTGGTCTCCGTCGTTCGATACAACAGGTGATGTCCAGGCGCCAAGCTCGCTGGTAAGTTGCACAATCTCCTTGGACTCAATGTTGATCGAATAGATGTGCGAACGTCGGTAAACCAGGTCGCCGTCAACATCGTTCCAGCCATCGAATATGATGGTCTTGCTGTCGGGCATCCAGCTCAGACCCGCACCGCCAAAAAGACCATCAAACTGGGCACCAACATTCCACTCTCCGTCCGTGATCTGACGGGCTGTACCGGAGTGAGCGGGAACAACGAACAAATGTGTGAATCCCGGATCCCGGAAACCAACCCTGTCCTGTCTGTAATGCAGCCGGTCCAGAATCCGTGGTGTCTTACTCCATTCCGCACCTTCCGGCGCCTCTGGCATATCAATCTTCCACTTCTCTTCGGCCGGGACGACAGCAACAAATGCGATCTGGTTACCGTCAGGGGACCACTGCGGCGAAGACGGGGTCACATTGACTCGTGTCACCTGGGACACTGCACCTTCATCGTTCATCCAGCGAACAAATAGTTGCGGCTTTTGGTTATCACCACCTGCAATGAATAGGATTCGGTCTCCATCCGGCGACCAGCGCGCGTTTGAGCCTTCCTGCAAAAAACGGTGCCGCGATCCATCGGCATCCATGATCCAGAGTGCCGATGCCCAGCTGTCTGCCTGCTGATCGACCCACTGGCGTGTATAGATGATCTGACTGCCATCCGGAGAAATCTGGGCATCACTAACCTGTTCGAACTCGAGAAGATCGGCGACTGCAAGAAGCTTGTCATCATCAGCCATTGCGAAAGTGGCGAATGCGAGGATCAATCCGCCCGCGACTGCGGCGAGAGAGCGTGGCATCGTAAACATTGTGGCTACCTCATTTATTCTGGTTATTATTATTTCGAGCCTGTTGGGCTCGCGGTGGCATAGCCGGATGATAGCGCATGAAACGCGGCTTTACCTTCCTGACACCATATGATCAGTGGATCCGGCACAGGCGCGACTGCCTTTTCTGCGGCAACCTCGCCTTGATCCGGCCCGGTCACGATTTTTGACATGGCGACAGAGTCTTTCTTCAGCCGATCGGGCGGCAAATCAGCAACCTCGATGCCTTCATCCGCCACCGGCACGAATGCCTGCCCGTACTGCAATCTGGTATCAGCACATTGGTGGCCGGCTTCCTGTTTGCTGAACGCGACCTGACAAACGGGACGGGCCGCGACTACCGGGATGACAAAAAGTGTCCTTGAGCTATCGTATGATCATGGCCAGTGGGCGAAAAAGTTCCAATAATCTGGAGTAAAAGAAATGGATAAGCCACTAATAAATATAGAAGATCTTGAGTATATCGAGTTTGGTAAAGGAGATAAATTCCTGGCCAGTCGTGCCGAGGTTTCGACCAAAATAGGCGCCGAGAAACTGGGCTACGGTGTCGTACGACTGCAGCCGGGCAAGCGCGCCTGGCCCTACCATTCACACTACGTCGTCGAGGAATTCTTCTTCATTATCGATGGAGAAGGAACGCTGCGGCACGCCGACGAGGAATACCCTATCCGCAAGGGCGACTTCATCTGCTCGCCCCCGGACCCCGACCAGCCACACCAGATCATCAATACCTCCGATAAGGACCTGATTTATATAGCACTTAGCAGCGGAGAACAGACGGACGTGTTCCTCTATCCTGACTCGGGCAAATACGGCGTCTGGCATGGCAAGACCCGCGACACGCGCGACCCCGGCAGCTTCCTGGTGTTTGCACGCAAGGAAACGGCGGTTGATTACTGGGACGGCGAAGCCGAAGACTGATATTTTCAATTACCGGCGCGATTTTTCTGCGGCCCCGGTAGAATCGGGACAGCGGATACACGGAGTCACTTATGGCCTTATTGGGAGAAATGCGGCGGCGTAACATCTTCAAGGTCAGTCTGGCCTACGCCCTGGTGTCGTGGCTCATCGTCCAGGTTGCGGATGTCGTCCTGCCGACATTCAATGCACCTCAATGGATTATGCAGGTGCTGGTCCTTGGCCTGATCCTGATCTTCCCGATCGCGGTATTACTTTCCTGGGCCTATGAACTGACACCTGAAGGTTTCAAATCCACAGCCGATGTCGATCGCACGCAGAGCATTACGGTTAAGACCGGGCGCAAACTCAACCACGTTGTCATATTCCTTCTTTCGCTGGCCGTTGTCGTCCTGGTTGTCGATAATTATGTGTTGATCGAGGAAATTGTACCGGAACCCGACTTCGCTTATCGGCAGACAATCGCTGTCATTCCTTTCATCAATCGAAGTGCCGCGGAAGAAAATGCACAGTTCTTTGCCGATGGCATACACGACGAACTGCTGACGAGATTGTCAAAAATCGCTGATCTCCGGGTGATATCCAGAACCTCCGTAATGGAGTACCGGGATACGACCAAGAATATCATCCAGATCGGCGAAGAACTCGGCGTCGGCAGCATCCTGGAAGGCGGCGTGCAGCGCTCCGGAAACGAAGTCCGCATTAACGTGCAGCTCATCGATGCCCGAACAGACGAGCACATCTGGGCCGATACCTTCAATGGCAAGTTGAACGCGGCCGACGTGTTCGAAATTCAGGCGGAGATCTCCACAGCCATCGCGGACGCACTCGAGGCCAGGCTGAGCCCTCTCGAGCAGGCCCGACTGGACGCGGTGCCGACGGAAAACTTCGACGCGCTCGAGGCCTATTTTTCCGGTAAATACCTCCTCGAAGAACGTGGCACCGAGTCGCTGATCCAGTCGATCGAAATGTTCAAAACCGCGTTGTCTCTTGATCCGAAATTTGGTCTTGCCTGGGCTGGCATTGCCGAAGCCTGGCTGGAGCTGCCCAACTATTCGGCTGGTGCAGACTCACAGCGGGTGCGTCGGGAGGCCGCTTCAGCGGCAATCAAGGCGCTAAAACTGAGCCCTGATTCGCCAGAGGCTCTGGCTGTGCTCGGCTGGCACATGCTGCTGCACAACTACGACTGGTCGGGAGCCGAAGAAGCATTTCGAAATGCGCTGGAAATTGAGGCAACGAATATCAATGCGCTGCACTGGTATTCGCACTTGCTATCCTGGCAAGGCATGCACGACGAGGCCATCAATGCCGCAGACCTGGCGTTCGAGGCTGATCCCCTGTCTGTCCTGATGATGACGAACAAGAGTTACATACTTGCTGACGCTCAAAAATGGGATGCGGCTTTCGAAATTGGTGACCGAACACTAGCCCGCAACCCGTCTCCGTCGTTAATGGGCAATCTCTGGATTGCCAAACTCAGGGCCAGGCGTCCTGAAGAGGCCGCCGCGCAGCTTCTGAACTGGGCGGCCGCCACCGGACGTAACAATGAAGCAGCGATTGAAATGGGTGAACTCATCATTCGCGCCCAGGCACTTGGCGAGCCTGTTGAACTAACCGATGATTTAATCGACCGTTTGCAGGTCGGCACTGAAGTACCGGAGATCTATGCCGCACTGGGCGATGCCGAGAACACCATTGCAGCTCTGCAAAACGCTCATCACAATGGCACCGGTTTTCGCAGCCTTTTGTCGATGAAAATAAACCCCTCTTATGACTTCGTCAGAAACGATCCCCGTTTTGTGGCGCTGCTGGAAGAAATCGGGCTGGCCGACTAGCCAATATCAGTCGTAACAGGCAGGCGATTTTTCAATCGTTCAAAACGCTTCAGTTCCTGCTTGATCTACAACTCCGCGCCGCTCTTCAGCAAGAAGAAGCAACACGAAACACAGATTGCAACACTGCATCCCGATCAACCTTAAAACCCGGCAGCTTTTTTTTGCGCCCGGCCAATCGCGGCTCGCCCTACTCTTCGCTCAACGCCTCCATGCGGGCGGCATGATCGATTTCGTACGGCGGAGGTTCACCGCCTGGCCCTTTGAGGTAGTGATCCATCCAACGCCTGGATCTCAGTGAATAATCGTAACGCGCCGCGGAGTTGCGGTTGCCATGCACCTCACCAGGATAAATCACCAGCCGCACCGGGGTATCGGTACGAAGCTTGATGTGACGATACATCTCGAGCGACTGACTTGGATGGACACGCGGGTCCTGATCGCCGCCCATAATCAACAAGGGCGTTTTGGCATTGCCAGCATGATAGACGGGGCTGCGCTGCAGCATTCCCAGCCAGTCCTCCCACGGCCAGCGGAGTGAGTGCACGTAGTACATCTCGTAGGGAATGTCGCCGGTGCCGAATTTCGACGTCTGGTTGGAAATACCGACAAATGCAACGGCCGCAGCGAATTCTTCACTCAGGGCGGTTGCGCCCCACATGGTCGCGTAGCCACCGTAGGAGCCCCCGGAGATTCCCACCCTGTCTGCATCGGCCAGCCCGGCACTCACCAGGTACGTCTTCGCGTCGACGAGGTCATTGAACTCCTCGTCCGCATAATCGTTTTGATCGAGCTTGGAAAACTCTACGCCCCGACCGGTGCTGCCACGATAGTTCGGATAAACGACGGCATAACCATCGCCAGCCATTACCTGTCCGGGCAAGCTGTAGCTGGTCAACCAGCCGTTCGAGTGGTGCGCCTCCGGGCCGCCGTGCACATAGATGATCAGCGGATTACCGCCGCGCTCTCGCTCGGCGGGCCGCATCAGGATGGCTTCGAGCTGCAGTCCGTCACGTGCGGGATAGGTGATCGGCTCCTGAACAACGAGGCTGCGATCGTTCAACCAGGGATTCGAATCGGTCAGCCGCTTCGGCGCTGAACCGTCCTCGTAGACATACACCTCTGGAGGATGCAAAGGTGTGTCAGCGATAGCCGCCACAATACCCTGACCGGCAATAGTGTCGATCGATCTGATAATCGGGCCGGAAGTCGGTGGATCGCCCGCAGACTGTGCGGCCATGGTTGATACCATTGACATTTCCGACCAGACACCACGATGACCAACCCAGCGAATATTGACGTCATCTTCCCAGGCGAAACTGGTTATGTGCCCCAGGTACTCGGTGACCAGTTCACGACGTTCACCACCTGTCGACGACGCGACGTACAACCTCCCGTTGGCCGGATCATTTATGTCGACACTACCAACGTAGGCAATCCGCTCGCCGTCCGGGGAAATAGCGAACTGGCCGAGCTTGCCGACAGAGCCGAGCTTGCCCTTAACTTCTGCACTATCCGTATCAATGAGATAGACGTCCCGCGATGTAAATGAGTCATCGATCAGCGGCGTAGGAGCCAGCGCGACAGCATACTGGCTGCCGTCAAGTGACCATGTAAAACTTGACGCAGAGCCTACCAGTTCCTGCGCTTCGGCTTCCCCTGAAGCCAGATCGAGGAGCCAGACTTTCGTGGGCATTACCGATTCTTCGTAGACGACCGCCTTGAATCCTTTTGTCGCAAGATCCTCCTGAGCTTCCGGCGCAGCTTCAGTTGCGGTAAACGCAATCGTATTTCCATCCGGCGAAGGATGGATATCACCAATTGAACTCACGTGCGTGAAGACCTGCCTGGCCTCCCCGCCAGCGACCGGAATCTGCCAGATCGAGTTGAACTTCGCATCAGGATTGCGTTTGGCGACGAAATATAGCCTGTCACCGTCAGGTGCCCACGCGATGCTGCCGATGTCTTCTTTGCCGGTTATGTACGGCGTCGAGTTACCCTCGAAGTCCACCAAATGCAATTCGTGATATGGACGCCCGTCATCTTCTTTGTACACTTCCCTGGGCACCATCAACAAGTAGGCAATACGGTCACCGTCCGGACTGATATGGACTGACGATACGCTTCGAAGCGCCGCCACATCTTCCAACGTGAGCGGTCCCGACTGAGCGAGCGCAAGTGGCGACGCGACCCAAGCCAGCAATATTCCGGGCAGAACTTTCCTGTACCTCATCATGATATTTTTTCTCTCTGGTTACTCATCCGGAATCGATACAAGGTCAATGCCCATCGTTTGAATCTGACTGTTGAGGGCCGGTACGTGTTCTTCCCAGACTTCTTCAAGTAGCTCAAGCTCGGACTCGATCGCAGTGCTCAGCTCCTTGCGAACGGCAATCGCACCGTCCGTAGGTCGCTCATCGCCAACGTCGACCGTCCGCATCAGGCTTGTCAGTTTGTTGTTCAATCTGATGGGATAGTTGAGCGGGTCCTGGCGACTTTCATTCTGGGTCTGATAAAGCGATTCCTCAATCGGGGTAACGGTCTCCAGCAACAGGTCGATCTCCTCGATCAGGTCCGCACTGGCCTGGTCTGATGCAGCATCCGCTTCGAGCCTGACCCTGAGCCCCTCGAGTTGTGTTCGCAGCGCACGAACCCGCCGGATCTCGCCGTGTGTTCGCGACAGCAGCGTCTTCGTTTGCATAACAAATTCAAACTGAGCGCGATAATCAGATGCCGACGCGGAACTGCGTGGGTCAGCAACAATTTCGAACTCGACCTCCTCTGTCGCGTCGCCTACCGTCAGTTGCGCGCGATAGCTGCCCGGGACCGCCTTTGGCCCCTCTTTCATGTCAGACCACATGATCAACTTGTCAAACCGCTCCATGCCCGGATAGCGCATATCCCAGACAAAACGATTCAGCCCCCGATCTGACTCCAGCACGCGCGTATCCGGTGGATCATTCGGACCCGGATCTTCCTCTTCTTCCTCCGACGGCGGCGGTTTGCGTGTCCAGGCCCAGATCGGCTCGGCTCCGCGCTCTTCAAATATCTGCAACGAAATCCCGGTCTCCTCCGCTATCTCGTCACCGAGCAAATAATGAAATACGACGCCGACAGGCGGATTGGTACCGGCGTTGCCAGGGTTATCTTCGCGCCCGCCCGACGTAAGCCTGTATGCCGGCCGGGGCGAGAACAGGTGAGCTGATTTGCTTTCAACCGCCGGGTTGGTCTGATGCAGCACACTCAGGTCATCCAGGATCCAGTAGCCGCGACCTTGAGTTGCCGCGATCAGGTCCTGGTTTTTAATAGCGAGATCAGTGATTGGCGTTATCGGCAGGTTCAACTGAAGTGACTGCCAGTTGCGGCCATCATCGGTTGAATAATAGATCGCCTTCTCGGTGCCGGCGTAAAGCAAACCCGGCCGGTCCGGATCCGCCCTCACAACACGTGTGAACTCGTCGTCCGGAATGCCGTCAGTCATTCGTTGCCAGCTGTTGCCCCAATCCGTGGTGCGATAGAGATAGGGACTGAAGTCGTCGGACTTGTAACGCGTAGCCGCGATGTAGGCACCGCCTCGTTCGAACGGGTGGATATCGATACTGTTGATCTGCGCCCATTCCGGCAGACCCGAGGGCGTTACGTCGGTCCACGAGTCGCCATCATTCCGGGTAACGTGGACGCGCCCATCATCACTGCCTGTCCAGATAACACCCCGTTCATGATGAGATTCAGCAACGGCGAAAATCGTGCCGTAATACTCGATGCTGGTGTTGTCCTTGGTAATTGGACCACCTGACGGCCCCATCTTGGTCTTGTCATTGCGCGTCAGGTCCGGACTGATCGTTTCCCATGTCTGACCCATATTCCTTGTCCGGAACAGCACATCGGCCGCAACGTAGAGCAAGTCCGGGTCATGCACCGAAAACAGAATCGGGAAATTCCATTGGAAGCGATACTTCAGTTCCGCCGCGCCCCAGCCCATAGGATTGTCGGGCCAGACATCGATTGAACGAACACTGCCGGTTTCGTGATTGATCACCCGAAGATAGCCGCCGTACGAGCCGCCGACAACAATACTCGGATTATCCGGCTTGGCAACGATATGACCGCTCTCGCCACCGGCGGTCGGTTCCCAGTCGCGAACGCCGATGGATCTGCCAAATGCCGACCGTGAGCGAATTCTTACCGCAGAATTATCCTGCTGCCCGCCCAGCAGACGATACGGAAAATCGTTGTCGGTGGAGACACGATACATTTGTGCCGTCGGCTGATTACTCTGAACCGACCATGTCTCACCGCGATCATAGGAGACATTGGCACCCCCATCATTGGACTGAATCATGCGCAACGGATCGTCAGGATCGATCCAGAGGTCATGGTTGTCTCCATGAGGTACGTCGATTTCGGAAAAACTGCGGCCGCCGTCTTTCGAATAATGGAAATTCACGTTCAGCACATAGACTGATTCTTCGTCCGCCGGATCTGCATATATCCGCGTGTAATACCAGGCACGCTGACGCAGGTTGCGGTCCTCATTTGTCCTGTTCCAGGTTTTGCCGCCATCGGTTGAACGGAATACGCCGCCGTTCTCAGCCTCAATGATTGCGTAAACGTTTTTGTTGTTTGTTGGCGAAACAGCAATACCGCTGATGCCAATCGGTCCTGCAGGCAACCCCTCGTTGCCAGTAATCTCTTCCCACGTGTCTCCTCCGTCAACGCTCTTGTATATGCCGGAACCTTCACCGCCGCTTTCGAGGCTGAAGGGTGTCCGCAATATGCGCCAGAAGCTCGCATAGAGGATGCGGGGATTGGTCGGATCCATTGCGAGATCGACTGCGCCGACCTCGTCGCTCACGTAAAGGACTTTCTCCCAGTTAGCGCCGCCGTCTTTCGAGCGAAAGATTCCCCTTTCTTCGTTCGGTCCGAACAGGTGCCCCATCACCGATGCATAGACAAGGTCCGGATTTTTGGGATGAATGCGTATTCTCGAGATATGCCGGGAATCCGTCAGGCCAATCCGGGACCAGGTGTCGCCCGCATCGGTTGATTTCCACATGCCGTCGCCGGGAGATACATTGCCTCGCACCGTTTTCTCGCCGAGACCGACATAAACGACATTCGGGTCCCATTCAGATACTGCAACCGCACCTACTGAACCGCCGTAAAAGCCATCGGATACGTTAGTCCATGAATGGCCGCCGTTTTGGGTTTTCCAGACTCCACCGCCCGTTCCGCCGAAATAGTAGGTTTCCCGGTCGGCCGCAATTCCTGCGACTGCTGCGGAACGGCCACCGCGGTAGGGCCCTACCTCACGCCACTCAAGGGCTCGCAGATTTTCTGGAAACTCACTTCGATCCATTTCCGCCGAAATGCCGAGCGTGGACCACAATGCAAAAACAACGCCAACAAGACTGAATCGCCTCACGACTAGCCCCCCTTTTTAGTTTTTCTTCTCCGTGTAACTTTACTACTTATCTGTCGTCAAGCCACGCGATATGCCGTAATCTTCGCTGCCTGACAATCGGGAGAATACTAATGTGGATGAAATTCGGCGCGCCATACGTCTTTGTTTTTGGTTTCCTTTTAGCCGGATGTGGACAGGACGCGTCTGAACCGGCGGCCCCTCCGCCGACTGCATCAGCGCCCGCCCGGAATGACCCAGGCCTGCTGCCTCATCAACAATTGGCACGAGATCTGCTGCAGGAACTGATCGAGATCGACACGACCGATGCCACGGGTGACAACACGGCGGCAGCCCAGGCCATGGCCGACCGCCTGCTCGCCGCCGGCTTTCCGCCCGAGGATGTCCAGGTCCTCGGTCCGGTCGACAAAAAAGGGAACCTCGTTGCGCGTTATCGGGGCCGCGATTCAGGACGCAAACCACTATTACTTCTTGCACATATTGACGTGGTTGCCGCCGACCCTGCCGACTGGACACTTCCACCATTCACGTTCATCGAGGAGGATGGCTATTACTACGGCCGAGGCACAACGGACGACAAGGATGAAGCGGCTATTCACATCGCCAACCTGATCCGTATGAAAGAAGAGGGATTCCAGCCCGACCGCGACATTATCGTTGCACTGACAGCTGACGAAGAAAGCGGGCCGCATAACGGCGTGGACTGGTTGCTGCAAAACCATCCGGAGCTTATTGATGCCGAGTATGCCCTCAACGAGGGTGGTGGCGGCGCAATGAAAGACGGCATTCATGTCGCCAATGCTGTTCAGGCAAGCGAGAAGGTTTACCAGACATTCATTCTCGAGACCACCAACCCCGGCGGCCACAGTTCGCTCCCCGTCAAGGACAACGCAATTTATCACCTGGCCGATGCGCTGGTCCGAATCCGTAACTATAACTTTCCGGTAAGCCTGAACGAAGTAACACAATTGTTTTTCGAGAGATCCGCCAACCTTGAAGAAGGCGAACTCGCGGAAGCGATGCGTGGCGTGTTGCAGAATCCACCCGACCCGTCTGCAATTGCATACCTGGAGGGCACGCCCTATTACAACTCACGATTGCGTACGACCTGTGTCGCAACGAGGCTCGACGCAGGCCACGCCGATAATGCACTTCCGCAGCGAGCACAAGCGACTGTGAATTGCCGCGTCCTCCCTGGTGAATCGATAGATGCCGTGCATGACACGCTCGAGACGGTCATCGGCAACGACAAGATATCGATTACAAGGGCCGCTCCTGCGCAACCGTCGCCGCCCTCGCCGCTAACACCGGAAGTTCTGGGTGCGATTGAGGCAATCACGGAGGACATGTGGCCGGGTGTGCCGGTCATTCCAACTATGAGTACCGGCGCGACGGATGGTCTGTACTTGCGAATAGCCGGCATCCCGGTGTATGGAGTCTCGGGTCTGTTTGGCGATATCGATGACGTTCGTGCACACGGCCAGAATGAGCGGATCCGGATCGAGTCCTATTTTGAAGGCCAGGAATTTCTGTATCGCCTGACCAGGAACTTATCGCGCGAAGACATAAAATAGCGGAGAGCGGCATGGCAACGGTACTAATCACAGGCTGCAATCGCGGCATCGGACTTGAACTTTGTCGGCAGCTGCATGAACGCGGCGACGATGTCATCGGCGCTTGCCGCACTGCCAGCGACGAACTTCGGCCCATTGGCATCCGGATCATTGACGGAGTGGATGTTGGTGAAGACGCTGGCGTTTCCCGGTTGGCAGAGGCGCTGGGAAATCAAGCTATCGACGTCCTCGTCAACAACGCCGGGATTCTCAGGTCAGATTCACTGGAAACCGTCGACTTCGACAACATGCTTGAGCAGTATCGGATCAACACGATCGGTCCGCTCCGAGTGACGCGCGCACTTCTCGGCAATTTACATTCGGGCTCTAAAGTCGCAATCGTGACGAGTCGCGTTGGCTCGATCGAAGACAACGGTTCTGGCAATAACTACGGCTACCGGTGCTCAAAAACCGCTGCAAACATGGTCGGCGTCAACCTGCACCATGACTTGTCACCGAAAGGCATTGCTGTACTTCTCCTGCACCCTGGACTGGTGGCAACCGACATGACCGGCGGTACCGGGGTGTCACCAGCGGATTCTGCCAGAGGCCTTATCGCCAGGCTCGATGAACTGAGCCTGGCGAGCAGTGGCGAATTTCGGCATGCCGAGGGCTATACCCTCCCCTGGTAGCACATGCTCGTTACCTGAATACCCGACCAGGGCCGCTTTAATCGTCGTACTGGTAGAAGGCGTTCATGGCTCGATAGAGCATGTGCACATCGACTTTCGAGCTGACTGCATAAGTCGAGTGAATAGAGAGCAACGGAATGCCGTAATCGATCACTTCCATATTTCGCCGGGAAAGTGAGTTGCCGATCGTTCCTCCGGATGCCCTTCCCTTATAGGTTGCCGTCTGCCAGGCGACACCCGCATCATCCAGGTAAGCACGATTCCAGGCGATGTATTCCGAGTTAGCGTTGAAGCCTCCGCCGTAAAGCTTGAGATTCACTCCAAAGCCAAGTCGTGGGGCATTACCCGCCTCCCAGACTGCGGGGTAGGTAGGGTGTACTCCCGGATTTACATCTGATGACACGACCCTGGTATTTTTCAGGGCACGCCGCAAATCCATATCGTTGTACTCGCCATTTTGCTGCCTGAAGATCAGCTCACTCATCAGGTCGACCAGGTAGTCCGAGTTCGAACCGGTATTGTTCACATTGCCAACTTCCTCGTTGTCGACAAGAAATGCCAGGGAAGTTTGGGCCGGTGTGCCCTGCTCCATGATTGCCCGTAGCGCCGTAAACGACGAAAGCTTGTCGTCCTGACCGTAAACCGCCATCAGGCTACGGTCGAATCCGACGTCGCGCGGAGCCATCGCCGGCACAATGGCCAGTTCGGCCGAGACCAGGTCTTCTTCTTCAATTCCGTATTCGCTTGCCAGATAAGACAGCACGGCATCTGAAATAGAATTTTCTTCGTTCGGTATGGACGCAATGATCGGGTCCATTTCCTCTCCCATGATCACGTCACGATTCAAGCGTTCACGATAATCGTGGTCTACGTGAGGCGACAGATCCGGGATGATAAAGATCGGATCGTCATCATCCAGTCCGACCGAAACGGGCACACGAGTGCCGTCCTTCTTGTCAACGTGCCCGACAAGTGCCAGCGGAATGTTTACCCACTGATAATTCTTGATCCCGCCATGACGGTAGGTTTGAAACAGAGCAAACCCTTCCGCCTCGTACAGGGGCCGTCCTTTGAGTTCGAGCCGTGGTGAATCAACATGCGCACCGACGACCCGGAAGCCACTTGTCATTTCATTTGAACCGACAACGATCAGCGTCAGGGTGCGGTCACGATTGACATCATAGTAGCGCGCGCCGGGGCGCATATCGCTGGCAGGCGTCAGCTGGCGAAAACCGGCATCTCTCGCAATTCGGACCGCTTCGCTGACGAAACTCAGCTCGGTCTTTGCCCTGCTCATGAAGTCCTTGTAGTCCTCAGCAAATGCCAATACGTCGCGTCGCTCGCTATCGGACAGACTGCTCCACGCAGGTTTGGGGCCTTCTACCACTTCCTGTCCGAATACATTCGTACTTGCGAGCACGAAAACAGCCGGAATTGCCAGCATGGCGAAGCGAATTCTGTTGAAAATCTTAAATTGCATTCTGCTATTCCTGTTCAGCTAATGATGTTCTTCTGCGGGTTCGAAAATACACAGTTCCAGCTCCTTTGCCGGAATTTCGTCAAGCCATTCGGGTTTTCGGAAATTTCGTTTGATACCGCGCGCCAGTTTTCCGATCTGCGCGCCATCAACGATGCGGTGATCGAACGTCCCCGTCAAAGGAAGAATCGTGCGGATCACGATCTCGCCATTCCTTACGACCGGCTTCTCCTCAACTTTGCCCAGCACAATAACGGCGGGAACCTTGGCCGCCGGCATCAGCGAGGTCATTCCTGTCGCCAGTCCGTGGCTGCCAATATCCGAAACCACGAATGAACCGAAACTATTCGCGGAGAGACCCAGCGCCTTAATCTCCACTCCCATATCGACCGTAATCCATTTGAGAAACCGGAAAACCGGCCGGCGCAGCGGCCACGGAATTCGATTCAACAAATATTTGTTTTGCGCTGCTTTGGTTTCCTCGCCAGCCCTCGCACGCTGCGCTTTACCGCTGATCTCCTCTGCGATCGAGGTCACTGTTCGTGCATGAGCATCCCGCACTATGACGGATGTGACTCCTTCGCCGCCCATGGCCACCGGCACCATGACGTCGAGCCGTTTGCGACCAACCACGCCACCCCTGCGAATAAAGCAGTTCATTTCCGGTACGTCGAATGCAACTGCCCGGGCAAGCACGGCCGTGGCCAGGTGCACCATTGTGATCTTCACCCCGGCTTCGCGCTTTTCCTTCATGAATTGTTTCGCGTCGGTCACGTCGATATCAAGCGTTCCGTAGACCCGGGAATCAGTCGGCGTGGTATATATCGCGGCGGAAGTCACTCGCCATGGGGTGTTAAACTGATCCATCCGAAGAAGCATATCCATTTGCACACGAAAACGACAACCCAGACTTAAGGACAATTCATGGATACCGAAGATCCCGTAATGCTCAATCGACGCCGAATCCTTTATGCAGCCCTGTTGGGTGGCGGTGGCGCTGCCCTGGCAGCCTGCTCGCCGGGCAACGAGTCCGAAACGGAGGCCGCGGATATCTGGGCCGGTTTCGATGAGCGGATTACCGAGCGAACGCTTGCAGAGGTCGAAAAGATATTTGGCATCGAATTCTCGGAGGCGG
This sequence comes from Woeseiaceae bacterium, assembly GCA_024640315.1. Lineage (GTDB taxonomy): Bacteria > Pseudomonadota > Gammaproteobacteria > Steroidobacterales > Woeseiaceae > SZUA-117. Next base: position 155,110 of record JAHEFF010000001.1, on the reverse strand, counting down.
AACGGCGCCAGATCCTGGGCGGAGCCGTCGAGGAAGCCGAAGACGGCTATTTCGCAGGACAGATCGCCTCTTTAAAGAAGCGGCGCGACCAGGACATTCCGATAACGGTAGCGCCGGCGACGAGCTTTGATCCACGTTTGCCGGGAATAGACTACGGTGCCCAGGAAAACACCCTGACGTTGTTTCCGGAGGAAATTGCTGCCATTCCCGGCGACGCGGAGAGTATTGCATTTGCGTCGGTCAAGCAGCAGGCGCGCTGGATGACGTCCGGCCAGATATCCAGTCGCGAACTCACGGAAATTTATCTTGAACGGATTGAGCGCTACGGCGAACTTCTCGAATGTTTCGTTACGGTAACGCCCGACGTTGCGCGCGCACAGGCCGACCAGGCCGACCGCGAACGTGCCACCGGGCAGGTTCGTGGCCCGCTCCACGGCATACCTTACGGTGTGAAGGACCTCCTCGACACCAAGGGCATACGGACGTCCTGGGGCGCCGAGCCCTACAGGGACCGAATTGCGACCAGTGACGGTGCTGTCGTGCGACGCCTGCAGGATGCCGGCGCAGTGATGCTGGGCAAAACTACGCTGGGCGCACTGGCCTGGGGCGACGTGTGGTTCGGCGGCGAGACGCGAAACCCCTGGAACCCGAAGGAAGGAGCGTCCGGATCATCGGCCGGCTCAGGCTCTGCGACGGCCGCGGGCCTTTGTTCATTCGGTATCGGTACCGAAACACTTGGCTCAATCATCTCCCCGTCCGACCGGAACGGGCTGTCTGGTTTGCGGCCGACATTTGGTCGCGTATCCCGCGTGGGTGCGATGGCCTTGTGTTGGTCGCTGGACAAGATAGGCCCGATGTGTCGCTTTACCGAAGATACCGCAATGGTTCTGAGCGTGCTGAATGGTTACGACGAATATGATTCAGGATCGATCGACATGGGCTTCGCATACGACGGACGCAAACCGGTACGCGACCTGACCATTGGCTACGATCCGAGCTGGTTCGAAGGGGACGAAGTCAGCGAGACCGACAAAGCGGCTCTCGAAGCGCTGGGCAAACTTGGCGCGACCATTCGCGAGATCACCCTTCCCGACCTCCCGGTCGACGAGATCGCGCCCGCCCTCAACGTCGAATCTGCGGCAGCGTTCGAAGAACTGACATTATCCGGCCGCGACGATTTGCTTCGACGCCAGATCGACAACGCCTGGCCCAACGCCTTCAGACAAGCACGCTATTTTTCAGCCGTTGATTACCTGCAGGCGGAAAGGTTACGCCGGGTGGTGATGCAGGACACTCAAAAGTTCTTTGCGGCTGTCGATGTCGTTTTCGGTCCAAGCTTCGGCACGCCGATGCTCAGCCTTACTAATTACACTGGCCAGCCCAGCCTCGCGTTGCGGGCCGGCTTCGAGGAAATCACGCCACGTCCGTTATTCAACCACCCTGAGAATGACACGGACGAAACTTTGCATCGCATTCCAAGATCCGTCTCCCTATGGGCAAATCTGTTCGAGGAAGGCAAACTCATCACGGTGGGCCGGGCGCTCGAGGCCGAACTCGGCGTCGTAAATGAGAGGCCACCACTTGTCTGAAAGAGAAAATGTCATGAGAAACTTTGTTTTGTCTTCTGCATTACTCGTTTTCGCCGCGACCGCACAGGCGGAGGGCGAATTCCAGGGCTATTCACTGGAGGAGTCCAACGCATTCCACAAAGAATGGAACATGGACAACTGGGATGAGGGCGGCCCATTGATGCGGTACGTGTTCCTGAATATGTCCGAGTTCTGGAATCACTCGATTATCGACCGTGGCGGTCCGGTTCGCGAATTACCGCTCAACCTGCGGAACGATGTCGCAAATTTCGAGACGACGACGGGCGCAGGGAAACTGACGCTCTCCGAGTATGTCGGCAACTCGACGGTCAATGGCGCCATCGTGATTCATGACGGCCGAATTGTCTTCGAGTCCTATCCGCGCATGCTGCCGGAGGACAAGCACAACTACATGTCCATCTCCAAGGGTCTCGTCGCGACGTTGGTTGCCATTCTGGAGGACCGCGGCCGAATCAAAGTGAACAGTCCGATCGAAATCTACCTCCCCGAGTTAAGCGGGACCGACTGGGAGGGCATCCGTGTGCTCGATATTCTGGACATGGCCTCCGGTATAGGCTGCCTCGAGGGCGACGAGGATTCCTATACCAACCCGAATCACTGTTATTACCAGTTCGAGGCGTCACTCGGCTGGGTTCGTCCTACTGATAAAACATTCGAGAGCACACATGAGTATGTAACAACTCTGAAATCACACCGACCACCCGGAGAGGCCTTTGAATACACGTCACCCGACACTTTTGTTCTTGGGTGGCTGATCGAGGAAGTTAGTGGCTCGACCTATGCCGATTTTCTGGCGCAGGAAATTTGGCAGAAAATGGGCGCGGAATCAGACGCTGTCATTACGGCGCCGAAGCGTGGCGTGCCGATCGTCCATGGCGGCGTCAGCTCAACATTGAGGGACGTCGCACGATTCGGCTTGTTGTTCACGCCGAGCGGCCGGCAAGGCTCAGGGCAGGTTGTATCCGATACCTATCTGCAGAAAATACAGCACGGTGGCCGCCCCGACATTTTCCGCGTCGATCGCGCGACTGACTCAAGCAGAATCGATGGAGAACCTGCACGCCACAACAGTTACCAATGGGACTTCGTCATGGACGACGGTGATTTCTTTAAAGGTGGTTACGGTGGCCAGGGACTCTATATTTCGCCATCACGAGACCTGGTGGTCGCATTCTTCGGCACGTTCGACGAAAGCGGTGACGGCCACGAGATGACCCGCATCGCACGCCAACTGGCGAGGTCAGGTTTATTCGACTAATAGACGACGAAATTCGCGAACAACATCACGATCGGTAAGCCGATCAACGTTCGTAACAGGAACACCGTGACCAGGTGAAAAAACCGAAGTGGAATTTCACACTTGATCATTAGAATGCCTATCTCAGACATGTAGATAAGCTGTGTCACCGAGAGTACACCGACGACGAACCGCGTGATCTCCGATTCGATGCTGGATCCGAGCAACGCGGGCAGGAACATGTCCAGGAATCCGGCTATCAATGCCGGCGCCGCTGCGCTCGCTTCGGGCAAGCCGAAGAATTCAAGCACCGGTACAAGAGGTGCCGTCAGCCAGCCCAGAATCGGCGTGTATTCGGCAATAATCAGCCCCGCCCCGCCTACGGCAATCACCGCAGGCACCAGGCCAAACCAGATATCCAGAATATGGCCTGCCGCTATCCGGAACTGCTCTTTCAATGGAACGGCAGTCCCGGCCCGTTTCGCCGCCAGAGTAACCGCTTCTTTCATCAATGAACCGCCGCCACTGGCATGTGTTTCACGCAACGGGTGCAGCGTGTCAAACGGTGTGTCCTTGAAACGGGACAACGGCGGAATGCGCGGCATGATCATCGCTGTTATGACGCCGGTGAGTACAACCGCCAAGTAATATTCCGGGAAACGATGATCAACACCGACCGTTTTCGCGACCAGCAATGCAAAGGGCACGGAGACGACGGAAAAGTTGGTCGCGATCACCGCTGCCTCTCTGGCGGTATAGTGACCCGAAGTATATTGCTGAATCGTGATCAGGACACCCACAGGAGCCGACGACATCCAGGACGCTAGCGCGTCAATTGCCGAGCGACCGGGCAAGGTAAACAACTTGCGAAATACGCGCTTCAGCAGCGTGCCAACAAACTCCATCAATCCATAGTCGGTGAGGAATGGCATCAGCAGACCGGCAAACAGGAATATCGGCACAATATTGACTGCAAGGTCATTCAATACGGTGCCACCGGTCGCCGGACCCCAGAACATTTGAGGTCCAATCTGGAACATAGTCATTGTTCCCATGATCAGACCGACGACACGCAAAACCACCCAAATCGGAGCGACGTGAAAAAGGCGGGCAAACAAGGACCCCTCAACGAGGGTATTCCTGCCGATGGAAATCGCGTAGAGGGTGCCGATGGCGCTGACACATAGCAGCGCGAAGACGATCCAGGGCATGCCGGCGCCGACCAGATCCCTTCCCGTATCCGAAATAAGGCCCATCAGGATGGTCCAGTTGCCATCTACACGCACGGGCGTGAGAAACGTCACGATGCCTAGAAGAGAGGGCACCGCAAACTTGCGTATTGCAGCGGCATCAGGCGGAGTAGCAGCCTCGTCTTCAGTCACAATATGGGTATCGCCACCCAGGTCGTGCGGTGTGTCGCTCATTTTTTATTTTTCTCTCATGTACACTGCCCGTTGAAAATAGCAGCTTCGCAGCAGCTTGTTAATAAAAAACTGCGCTCAATCAAGGGCATAACAATGCAGAACCGTATCCCACGACTATTGACCATCCTGGCCGCTCTTGTTTTCGCCGACGCGTCCGCTCAAGACGAACGCCTGACGCTCGACTGGATATTCAGCGAAGAAGGCAAAACGGCAATGTCCGTGCCCCGTCGTGCCTGGCTCGATTCAGGCGTTGTGGTCCTGTATGACACACGTGTTCCGAAAGCGAAACGGACGCTCGAGACTTATGATCCTGAGAACCGTCGGCGGCGCGCGCTTGTCGACGCCGAGAAGGTCATTGAAGGAATGACCGCATTGCTCGAACCGGATGATCCCATCGAAGAGCTCGGCTGGCCGGACGCATTTGATTCAAGCGGCAACTGGGCCGTCTACGCAAAATCTGACGACATCTTTCTTCTCAATCTTCGCAATTCGAAAATTGTCCCGGTAGCCATGACGAATGCAACAGAAACGTCGCCGCGATTCTCCCCGGACGGTCAGTGGCTGGCGTTCGTAAGGGACAATGACATTTACGCCTGGAATATCGAGGATCAGGAGGAAAAGCGACTGACGACCGACGGCACAGATACCCTGTTGAACGGCACGGTATCGTGGGTGTACTGGGAGGAGCTGCTGAACCGGTCCGACCGTGGTTACACCTGGTCGCCGGACTCCAGCTCAATTGCTTTTCTTCAAACCGACGATTCCGGCGTAGGCGAGATGCATTTTGTGGACTTCGAACCAAATCTGCCGAAGGTCATCAAGCAACGACATCCCAAGCCCGGCGAGGCAAACCCGAGAGTACGTGCCGGTGTTGTTCGGCTGGATGATGCCAGGAGGACGTGGATCGATCTCGGTTCATATCCTTACGAGTATCTTGCCCGGGTTGAGTGGCTACCTGACAGCCAGCGCCTTGCTGTCCAGACGTTGAACAGGCCTCAAACAGTTCTCGACATCTTCATCGCAGATACGGGTTCGGGTAACGCAAGACATCTCATGCGCGAAACCAATGAAGGCTGGGTTAACGTGCACGACGACCTGTACTTCCTGAAAGACGGCGAACACTTCATCTGGCAATCCGAGCGAGACGGCTATGCCCACCTGTATATGTTCGACATGAATGGAGAGCTATCGCACCAGATAACCCGCGGCGACTGGGCAGTTAAATCATCTGGTGGTGCGCCCGGAATGGACCAGGCCGTCAGCTTCATCGATGAAGAGGCCGGCGTTATCTATTTCACGGCATTGGAAAAGGCAACCACCGAGCGGCACCTGTACAGAATCGGCCTTGATGGCAACGGGATGGAAAGACTGACTCAGGCAGAGGGCGCACATTCAGTCTACTTTGATCAAAGCGGTGCCTACTTCCTGAACGCGTCATCCGCACTGAATCGTCCTCCCTCGCTTGCGGTGCACAGTCGTAACGGCAATCAGGTTTCCACCATCACACCGGGCGCCAATGACATTCCGCAGCGCTTCGAATTGCAGCCATGGGAACTCTTCAGCATCAGCGCACGCGATGGCTTCGAGATGCCCGCAATGATGCTGAAGCCGAGATTTTTCGATCCACAAACCCGGTACCCCGTCGTCACGTATGTCTATGGCGGTCCGTCCGCACCGACAGTCACCAACACGTGGCAGGGCGGCTCACGCGGTTATTATCATCAACTACTGGCCGACAGCGGCGTCATCGTGTTCTATGTAGACAACCGTAGTGCGGCCGGCAAGAGCAAGATCGATGCGAATACCATCGTCAATCAACTATATGGGCCTGTTGAGCTGAATGACCTGATGGACGGTATTGCCTGGCTTAAAGAGCAGCCTTTTATTGACGTTGACCGGGTCGGAATCTGGGGCTGGAGCGGCGGCGGAACGATGACGCTGCAGTCAATGACCAGTAGCAAGGAGTTTGCGGCGGGTGCCGCAGTGGCACCCGTCACAGACTGGCACTATTACGACACCGTATACACGGAACGTTACATGAAACGCCCGCAGGATAACGAAGAGGGTTACGAGTCAACGTCACACGCCAAACGTGCGGCAGACTTGCATGGGCGCCTGTTGCTGGTTCACGGGACTTATGACGACAATGTGCACCCGCAAAACTCCTGGGCGTTCAGCGACGAACTTATCGGTGCCGGCATCACTTTCGACATGATGATCTACCCAATGCGAAAACACGGAATCAGCGACGACGCTGCGCAGCTTCATGTTTATAAGTCCATGTACGAGTTCTGGCAACGAAATCTGGCGCTTGGAGATTGAACCTGCTCCCGTTTTTGCATTCTAAGCAACTATGACTATACGTGAGATCTCGAAAATCGTGATCAGGAAATTCGGAACCCTTTTGATCCTCGCAGCAGGCATCTCTTATGCCGCTGAAGGAATGCGTCCAGCCGATTTTGACTTTGCCGAAGACAAGAAAAGGATGGACAAGCTGATCGAGTGGCCGGAAATTAAAGGCGACATCTCGGTCGTCCTGAATTGCTTCTCACAAATCGAATCCAATGGAAAGATGGAGAGCACCGGTTGCTTTCTGCAGAACAATTACGATGAGCCGTTTGTCGGCGCCATCGCAAGGGCAGCGAAGAAAGCACGCATGAATCCGGCCGTCATCGGCGGCAAAGAAAGAAGGGTATTTCTGCAGTTTCGCGTTGCGTTCATTGCCGAAGGCGAGCAGAGGGAAATTCACTTCTATCTGAACCCCGGCTACGAAGAGAACGTTAAGGCCTACGGTTACGACCACGTTGCCGGGCAACGGGCGATTGGCAAGGTCGAACCATGGAACGAGGTTTGCCCGAAACGGGCGCAATACTCGGTTTGGGTACGAGCTTATCTTGGTGAAGATGGCCAGGCAGACAGTCCGTCTGTCCAGCATGTCGACGGGATCATGCCAACGGCAACCTGCCAGGACGCAATCAAACAGACCATTCTATCAAGCCAGTACACGCCGGCCCTGGCCGATGGCGAGCCCGTGCCCTCGACCTTCGTCGAATTCTTCGGTAACTGATTTCGGGCTCACCGACCGCAGGCGCGCCTATGCTTTCTTCGGCTCAGAAAGCGGCAGCATCGCCTCAATCCGCTCCATTACATCGAGCTTATGCACGAGGTCGTGAATATAATCCAGGTTATCTGTTTCGAGGATAAGTACTTCGCCCATATCGTAGGAGCCGATCCAGTTATCATATAACCGCTCGAGCCGCTTCAGGTAGGACAATGGCATGCCCTGCTCCATCGCCCTTCCCCGCAACTTGATGCGTTTGCGCAGCGTACGCATCGAGCATTTCAGGTAGATCATCAGATCAGGCGGTTGTATGGCATCCAGTATAGTCTTGTAGAATTCACGATAGGTCGCCCAATCTCGCTCGTCTATTTTGCGCATCTCGTAAAGCGCTGTAGCAAACACTTCCGCGTCTTCAAAAATAGTCCGGTCCAGAACCACGAGACCCGGCATCCGATCCAGTTCCTGGTGGATGCGAAACTTGTTACTCAGAAAATAGAGCTGGGAGTGAAACGCCCAGCGACTCATGTCCTGGTAGAAATCAGGAAGATATGGATTATCCTCACTTGGTTCGTAGTAAGGCGAGATATCGTAGGTGCGGCTGAGAAATTCCACCAGGGTGGATTTTCCGACACCTATGTTTCCCGCTATCGCAATGGTCTTTCGCAACGCGATAGAGCGCTATTCCGCGGAATAGACGACCTTGCCCCCGACGACCGTGGATTGAACCGTCACATCCTTGATGTCGTCCGGATTCATCGTCAGAAGATTGTCGGACAAGACGACGAAGTCGGTGAGCTTGCCGACAGTGATCGAGCCCTTCATGTTTTCTTCGTAACCTGCATACGCGGTGTTCAACGTATACGCCTGGATGGCTTCCTCAACCGTCAACTTTTCCTGTGGAAACCAGCCGCCTTCGGGCTGGCCGGAAAGCGTTTTGCGGGTCACTGCCGCGTACAGACCCAACATCGGGTTCAGGTAATACCTGGATGCATTGGTTCCCGGAGAATCGGAACCGAAGCTGACCACGGCACCGGAATCCCAAAGACGTCTGAACGCGTATGCGCCACGCGATCTGTCCCGGCCGATACGTTCTTCCATCCAGCGCATGTCGTCCGACGTATGGAACGGCTGCACCTCGGCCACAATGTTCATTTCACCGCCACGCTTGATGTCGCGGTCCGTCATCACTTGTGCGTGAACCAGTCGGAAACGGCGATCTCTCACGCCATTTTTCGCGATAATTCTTTCCAGCATGTCCATCAGGTAGCCGTTAGCCTCATCGCCGATTGCATGAACCGTCAGCTGGATTCCATTCGAATCGGCTTCGAGCGCGAGCCTTTCGAGACGGCTTTGCATATCTTCGGGATTATCCGGACTGCGTTCGAACGGAAACATGATGTCGCGCCAGATTCCCCGGCTCGACGGGTTATGTGTGTAGGGCTCATAGAAACGCGCGGAGCTGTTACCCATGATGCCGTCGATCCAGGCCTTGGTTGCGCCAAACCGAATCCAGTCGTCACCGAATCCTACCTTTATGCCAAGGTCTGCCATCGACTGCCACCTGTCCAGCGGTGGCCGGTAACGTGCCCTGGCCGTCATCTCGCCTTTATCACGCATCTCCCGATAGATGTCGACATAAACGGGATTTGACGTGATGTCGCAATAACTGGTGACGCCGACGCTCGCCATCTTCTTCCAGGCTTCCCTGGTCTCGGCGATACGTTGCTCCCTGGAAGGCGCCGGAATCAAATTGTTAAAGTGCGTCCGGACGTTGTCGCGAACAAGCACGGTCGATTCAACTGCCCCTGAAACCGGGTTAAATAGCGCACCAGTTGGTTCGCCATTCTCATCACGTTCAACAGCAATACCTTCCGGGTCCGGCATACCTTTCCTGATGCCAGCCAGTTCGAGGGCCGCCCCGTTCGCCATGTACACCTTGCGGTCAAATCGCCGAACCAGCACAGGACGGTCGCCGGTGATGCGGTCAATCATTCCCCTGTTTGGCAGGAAGAAGTTGCCGTACTGATCATCGGGGTTTACTTCCCTGCCGGCCTCGGCCACGTCACCTTCTGCCCAGGTCTCATAGGCCGACCAGTCACCACCAAGAATCCAGGTTCCGGGCGCATAACGTTCGTGCACATCCCGGATCCGGGCGACAAAACTATCTTCATCAGACACATCCAGCAGATTAAGTCCGTAGAGCAGGCGACCCGTTCCCTCGAAGTGAACGTGATTGTCGTAAAAACCCGGCGTGACGAAGGCACCATCGAGGTCGATAACTTCCGTGTCCGCACCAATGTGTCGCTCAACGCCACTATCCGATCCGACATAGATCAATCTGCCATTGAGCGATGCGACCGCCTCAGCTCGTGGATTATCTTCGTCGACAGTCCAGATAACGCCATTTGTGGCCACGAAATCTGCTATTTGAGCGGATGCCTGCCCGGAAAAAGTCATTAATAACGCAGCGATCATGCTGGCTTTTTGAATTAATTTCATTGAACTCACCGTGAAGGCGGACGCCCTCGATACCTGAATGTATTCTGATTTTATTATCGACAGTGAAGACCGCAAATATTGCAGTCGAAATTACTACTTAAGCGGATAGCCATCGTCGCTCGGTAATTTACCATCGACCCGCAGAACTTTAACAGCGTCGCTCACCTGATCCGCCCTCATGAAGGAAATCGAACCTGGTATTGCAACGACCAGGTCGAGTGTCATATCAGAACTGAATACGATTTTCGGCCCTCGCGGCACTTCGGCCCTGAACATCTTCGCAATCCAATACTTACGGAACGCGTCCTCATCCATCTGATAGATCGTGTTCAATACGTAGTCGCGTTCATCTGATTCCGGTGCGCGCACCAGCAAAATTATCCGCGATCTGTTCGGCCAGAATTGTTTATTTGCCATGAAGATATTGCGTAGCTCGCCCATCGTAACATCGTCGGCTGCTGTGTCTTTATGAACGACAATCGCCAGCCCGGTTTGTGCGATTGATTCCTCGGCTTGCGCCACAAATGGTATCGTGAACAAGGCGACAAGATACAGGGCGATGCGCCAGGTCCGCGTATTAGATTTCTTTACGATACAGTTCATTTACGCCACAACTCAAAGCCGTGCCAGGACAAACGACAACTGTAAACGAAAGTTGTTCTCGCGTCCGTTATTGTCGAACTCTTCGGCCCTGTACTCAGCCTTCAATGCCGCGTAGCGATTGAAGTCCCAACGGACCCCAAGGATCGCCGCATCGTAATCAATCCCCTGATCGAATAGCAGCGGGTCCGTGTCATCTACATCGGTATTTTCATAACGCGCATAGGGTTTCCAGTCGGACAAGTCATCCTTGAGGCGATAAGCGAATTGGGCGTACCAGGCCGTTACGTCACCGGACACGCTGCTATCCAGCAATTCCTCGTGGTTCGAATGGAGTAACTCGACAATGATCTCCGGCGACTCTTTCGTATACGCCACGTAAGCCGAAACCGTGCTTTCCCTGATCTCCGGCCGATCGTCGGGCGTAATCTCATCGCTATAGAACCCGATGCCGGCGTTCAAGCCAACAAACCGGTCTGGCGAAATCTGGATCTGCGCCATCCAGGCTTTGTCACCATTGATGTCGCCGGCATCTCCTGCCCTGGCAACATTCTCGTGCCGACCGTTGCCAAAGCCGGCGCTGTAAGAAAGTCCCAGCCGATTCCTCGGCAGATTCCCTTCGAGCAGCACACCAACAAAGTGGATTGGCAACAATTTCGAACCAAATTTGACCATCTCCGGTCGACTGTTCGTGGTCTGCAACCAGGCACCGTGGTGGAACGCGGAGTTCCAGTAGCCAATTGGCGTGTGGTATCGCCCGGCCGAGAGCTTGAAAAGATCTGAGAATTCATATTTGGCAATCAGGCGCTCTATCTCGAACGTGTAGCCGGAGTCTCTTGCGGTGGCGGAGGCCTCTGCAAAGATGCTCAGTGAGCCACCCAGCGACGCCGCCAGATGACCAACGGCCTGGCCAATGACGAAGCCCTCTTCATTATTTCCATCCTGGGAAATATAGCCGATATCGCCGAAACCCATAACGTTGAATTCCGGTTCATCCGAGTTGGCCGACGAAATGACTTCGTCATAGTCATAGCTTTGGGCAACAGCTGATTGAGATAGTGCACAGATCATGCTGCTGACGAACACATACCAGGCAAGGCCACGGTTTTTCATATCTTATTGTTTTAGCGTCAGAGCAACCCCAATGGGGATATTACCGGCTTTTTGTTATCTCAGCCATGTCCGCAGCGCACAGTTGCTATAATCCCGGCGCGATAGTCGACAATCAAAGGCTCGACAAGAATGGCCGGAAGAAACACCTCTGACTGGTTACCAAGGGTTCTGATCGAATCCGCGCTGATTGTAATGAGCATTCTCGTGGCGCTGGGTTTGGATGAATGGCGGGAGAACCGCGAAGATGCAGAAACAGTGCAACAGGCCCTGGCAAATTTTCATCGGGAAATTCAGCAAAACCGGTCGCGGCTGGAGTATGCGAAGCCGGTTAACGAGGGACTATTGAATGTTCTTAAGGGACGATATGACGATACCGAACTTTTGTCTGTCGATGAATTCGTCGACATGATGGAGATCTACGAAACCGTCAATCTGCAGTCAACAGCCTGGGAGACCGCGCTGGCCACGGGCTCCCTCGCCAAGATGGACTACAATATTGTTTCCGCCCTTTCGCTGACCTACAGCCTGCAAAATCGCTATCAGCTTGCAACCCGCTCCGGCATGGCGGAGCTCACCAGTCCGCAGAACCTGTCCAGCGAAATATTGAGCCTTGCCATCTACAATACGGTCCGTTACCTGGATGATATTACGACCCTGGAAACGGATCTTGACCTGACCTACGGTGAGGCGGCCGACGTTATTTTCAGCGTCCTGACCGATGACGACAAGTCGAGGTCATTGCAGTTGCAGGCAGACGCCGGCAACTAGTTGAAACTCCGGACATTTGCCAATTGCCGAAATAGGTAATAGCCGAATCTTTCAACGAAGCCTACGGATTCTCTGTTTTTCGTTGCCCCGATATCCTGACCATGCGATCCCGCAAGACATCGCCAAACGTTTGCGGGATGTTCGATTCGCAGTGACCCTAAGGAGCACAGATAAATGAGCGATCGCGACAAAATCCTGGCAATCATCGAGCCCGACATACATCCGACCGAAGTCGTCGCAAGAGCGACATGGCTTGCCAAACTGGCCGAGTGTGACCTCGAATTGCTGCTATGTGATCCGGATATCGGAGCGCTTCGTGAAGGTTTTTTTGTTTCCAATGAAGCCCGGGATATCGCAGAGAAAATAAGAACCGCTCAAAACGACATCATTGACGATCTTGCGAAGCCGGCGCGTGACGCCGGGTTGAATGTGACCACGGCAGTCCTGGAAGAACGGCCGGTCGCGGATGGTGTTCTGCACAAAGCCGTCGACATGAATCCGCGTTTCGTCCTGAAAGGAACGCATTATCACAGCTCCGCGGAGCGTTCGATTTTTGTCGACAGCGACTGGCAGCTGATCAGAACCTGCCCGTTTCCGTTGTGGCTGGTGAAGCAACATGAGATTCGCGAGAAGCCGGTCATCATCGCAGCGGTTGATCCAACTCACAGTCACGATAAACCGGCCGCGCTGGACGAGGTGATTATCGACACCGCGCAAACCATTGCCGGCGCATCAGGCGGCGAATTACATTTGCTGCATACGTATCACCGACTTGTCGGGGTTGGCCGCGAGGCGACCAGGACTTTCAAGCCGATCGAGCTTCCCATTGACAAACTTTCAATGAAAATTCAGGCCGAGCACCGCGAAAGACTTAACGGGCTTGCGGCCGCCAGCCACATCGACGCTGAACATACGCACCAGTTGCCGGGCGATACCAAGGAAATACTGCCGATTTTTGCCCGGACGCACAGCGCCGACCTGGTCGTCATGGGCGCGCTTGCCAGGTGGGGCCTCAAACGAGCAATCCTGGGCAGCACCGCAGAAAAAGTGCTGGATCACCTGCCCTGCGACATCCTGATCGTCAGGAAGCCGGAAGACTAATCTTCTTCCGCTTCCCAGTCGCAGCCAGCGCACATCGGTGAAACGCCGTTGTCTGCGAGCACGTCGAAGATGAGTTGCCGCCACGTGTCATTAGGCTGCCATATCGTGTTCATATCCGACTTGGCTTCTGCCACCGGAACATCCTGGTACAGGACACGGTAGAGAAAGGCGAATGCAGACGCCCGATAGTTTGCCTGGCAATGCAGCAGCGTCTTCTTTCCGGGCTCCCGCTGCATAGCTCCGGCAAATGCGTAAAAGTCGGCTTTGGTTGGAGCGTCCCAGATTACCGGAACGTGAACGTAGTCCATTCCCAGTTCCTTTACGACTGCGTCCTCTTCTTCTATTGCACCACGACTGTTGGTAAACGCAATGTACACGACGCGCTCGAAACCGGCTGCTTTCACCGCTTCGAGCTGTTCCTGGCTCGGCTGGCCGGCGCTCGAAAAAGTCGCTGAGTATTCCTTGTAGTTTCTGATCTCGGACAATTCTGCAGCGCCCGAAACGGATGTAAATATTGCGACAACGACAGCTGCGGTTCCCGCTGTGACCAGTTTATTCATACGTTTGCTCCCCGGGTTTCGCCAGATGGCCAATGTAACCGAAAATCATGTGAGTCGTTCAAAATTGGATGATTCAGGATTGCCCGCTATAGTGCCTGTTGCAAAAACAAATCGCGACTGTCGCAACAGGGGGATCCGTGTCTTTACACGAACCAGAAATTACTCATAAAAGGCAATTGCTGCGCGGCATCGGATTTGCCGGCGCTGCAGTGCTGGTTCTCAACTCCGTGATCGGCGCCGGGATATTCGCATTGCCAGGCGCAATTGCCGCACGCGCAGGCGTTCTCAGCCCATGGCTATTCCTTGTCATCGGTATATTAGTTATCACGATCGTCCTGACCTTCGCCGAACTGTCGAGTTATTTCAAGGACTCTGGCGGTCCTGTGCTATTCACGACCAGCGCCTTCGGCCCCCTGGTCGGCTTCAGTACGGGCTGGATCCTGTTCGTCAGCCGAATGACGGCATTTGCCGCAAACACCAACGCGATGGCGGTCTATCTGGCCGTAGTATGGCCCTGGTTCGGTAGTGGCATCGGACGCGGTCTGCTGATAGTCGTGGTTTGCTCAGCACTGACGTGGGCTAACGTCCTGGGGGTCAAGGAGGGCGTGCGCACGATGGCCGTGATCACTTTCCTGAAGATCGTGCCCATCCTGATATTGATCCTGCTCGGCCTGCAACACGTAAGTGGCGACACATTGTTCCCGGCCAACATGCCGACAATCGACGATCTCGGCGGTACCACTCTGTTGCTGATTTACGCATTCGTCGGCTTTGAATCAGCCACCATCATCTCAGGGGAGACAAAGAAACCAAAAGAAACTATGCCAAAAGCGCTGGTCCAGATGATCATGGTGATCGGCGTCCTCTATTTCCTGATCGTTCTCGTCTATATCTCTGTACTTCCGGATGCCGGCGCCAGCCAGGCAACGCTGACCGAAGTGGGACGGGAATTGATGGGGCCAGCCGGCGCCATCATGATCACGTTCGCCGCATTCTTCTCCATCGGTGGAAACCTTTCGAGCATCATGCTCGCAGTGCCACGCTTACCTTTCGCGCTGGCTGAGGAACGCCTGTTGCCACGCTGGTTCGGGCACGTACACGAGAAGTACTCGACACCGAGCAATTCAATCATGCTGCTCGGCGGTCTCGGTCTGGTTTTCGCGCTGACCGGCAGCTTCGAAAAGCTCGCCGCGGCGAGCTCACTAACCCGCCTTATTTCCTACGTCCTTTGTATCGGATCCCTGCCAATTATTCGTCGTAAAGCCACTGAAGAGGAAAAGAGAGAGGCCTATCGCCTCAAGGGTGGTTACACGATTCCAGCGGTCGCCTTGTTGTTGTGTCTCTGGATTGGGGCGCAATCAACGACCCAGGCCTGGCAGGTTACGGGCGTCATGCTCGCAGCAGGCTTCGGTCTTTATGCCCTTGCTTCGAAGCGCCGGGAGCGCTGGGTGGGCAAGAATACGGAATAAACGCCTTTCCATTCGTAGCGCACCTGCAAATTGTCGTCTAAGATCAATTCATTAAACAACAATAAGTAATCCGCAGTGATTACAAAGGGGCACCGAAGATGAATCGCAGGAAGTTTATCCGTCGATCGACCGCTGCAGCTGTAACTGCATCTTTGTACTCGTCACGGTCGATTGCAGCAGCGCTTCAGGCGCTACTGCAAGTGACGTCCGACGTCGATGCCATCACCGGTGATGGTGCCAACACGGTTCTTGAAAAGGCTGCCGTACAGGAACTCAGCGATAGTCTGCGCGGCAATTTGCTGGTGACAGGTAGCGACGGTTATGACATTGCAAGGCGCGTTCTAAACAAGTCGATCGACAAATATCCTGCGCTGATCGTCCAGCCCACCGGCGTCGCTGACATCCAGAGCGCCGTTACTTTTGCGCGCGAACGAAACCTCCTGCTTGCCGTCAAGTGTGGCGGACACAGCTTCTCGGGAAAATCGACCTGCGACGGCGGGATGCAGATCGACCTTTCTTCTTTCCGCAATGTCCGGGTAGACACCGGAAACAAGACCGCCTACGTTTCGGGCGGCAGCCTGCTGGGTGAAATTGATCACGAATGCATGGCCCACGGTCTCGTCACCACCGCCGGAACGGTTTCACACACGGGCGTAGGCGGCCTGACGCTCGGCGGTGGATTCGGTCGGGTAGCGCGGCGCTTTGGCCTGGCACTCGACAACCTGACTGGCGTTGACATCGTCACGGCAGATGGACGACTTCGTCATGCGAGTGCTGATGAAAACCCGGACCTGTACTGGGGGGTTCGCGGTGGAGGCGGCAATTTTGGCATCGTCACGTCGTTCGAATTTGCCCTGCACGAGATGCAACGTGATGTCATTGGCGGCAATGTCATTTGGCCACTTAGCGACGCACGAGATGTGCTCAAATTCTATGCCGACTACTGTGCCGCAGCTACCGATGATCTATACCTGGACTTTGTCTTGTTCTCACCTCCGGCAAATGCAGAACCGGTAGCGCTAATTCACGCATGCTACTGCGGACCTGCCAGCAAAGCGGATACGGTCCTTGCGCCTTTGAATAATTTTGGCTCGCCGCTCGTCAATCAAATCAAAACCATAGACTACGTCGAGATGCAAAGGAGTGGCGATGACTCCGACCCCAGAACGGGTGGCCAATATCTTAAATCAGGCTTTACCGACGGTATCAGCGACGAACTGGTTGATGCGTTGGCCGAGGGATTTGAGCCTCACCCCGACCGATCTACTATTTCATTCTTTCAGCAATCTGGCGGTGCAATTGGCAGAGTGCCGAGCGACGCTACGGCATTCGCGCAACGGTGGGCCAGCCATAGCGTGTTCACGACTGTTTCCTGGGAACCGGGTGTCGATCGCGATCCACATGTGAGTTACGTCAGGAAGTACTGGAATGAAGTCGAGCCTGGAACGCGCGGCTTTTACACGAATGAAGTCGCGGACGAATCACAGCAAACTATCAACAGCAACTACGAAGGCAACTTCAAAAAGCTTCTCGGCGTCAAGCAGGAGTACGACCCCGGCAACCTGTTCCGCCTGAACGCAAATATTCGGTCGGGCTAGCGCCGCAACGTCGAAGAGCGATCAGACCAGTGCCGGCGCCAGTACTTCGGCCGTGAACTGCCGGAAAGTTCTGGCGGGCTTGCCCGTAAGCCGTTGTACGCCGTCCGTAATCAGATCACCCCACCCTTGCCCGTAGACGGTTGAGTATTCCCGCAACAGGCCGGCCATCCAGGCGTCGAAGCCCATTTGCAGCAGAGCGCCTTCAAGGTCTTCCGGCGAAACGCCGACATAAGCGACCTGGCGTGCGCCAACTTCACTTATCGTTGCAGCAACGTCACTGAAACTAATACTCTCCGGACCTCCAATTTCCAGCGCCTGGTTGTCAAAGTCCGTCGCTGTGGCGGCTGCCACCGCACAATCCACCACGTCCCTGACGTCGATCATCGCGAGCCGGCCGTCGCCAGTGCCCGCGTAGAAGACATTATCCGCATTAATGGATTCAAGCGACATAAAGATATTCTGCATAAAGTAGTTGGGACGCAGAATTGTGTAGGCGAGTCCTGATTCCTGCAGCAGGCGATCGCATTCGCCGTGCAATCGCGTATTTTCGGTCGGGCCGTCTTCCGCCGCTTTAATCGCAGAAATGCGTACGACCTTTCTGACACCGGCCTTTTTTGCCGCGCTGATAATGTTGCGATTATGGGCGACGCATTCAGCGCTCGGAGGAACGATCAGAATCAATGTATCAACACCGTCGGCGGCCGCGGCCAGCGACGGTTTATCATCGAATCTTCCAACAGCAATTTCCGCGCCGCACTCCGCAAGCTCCCTCGCGTTGTCAGGATCACGAGTGAGCGCCCGAACCGAAACCCCTTTCAGCCCAGCCAGTTGGGGAACCAGGATTGAACCGATGTTGCCGGTGGCGCCAGTAACGAGAATCTCCTGTTGCATCGGTTACTCCGCCTCCCGGGCAAGCACTTCAAGTCGCGCGGCCGCGAACGCAGCGACAACAAGGAGCGAACAGCCGAATGCGAAATTAGTGAGTCTTAATTTCTTCATACAATACCTCTGTGATCCGGCTCCATAGCCAAATAAAAATTCGATGTGGTTATTGAGCAATTCACGATCAGAATATTTCGGCGAGAAAAAGCTGCAGGTTCTGCCATGACCGCCGATCCGCGTCGGCATTATAGACCGTGCCATGAACCGGATCATTCGCCATCGGATTGGTAAACGCATGCACCGTATTTCCATATCCGTGAATCTGCCAATCCGCGCCCGCCGCGGACAGCTCCTCCGCAAGCGCCAACAGCTGGTCAGGCGTAGCCATCGGATCGTCCCACCCATGCATCACGAGCACCTTTGCCGACATGCTTCTGCTGTCCAGGTTACCTGGCTTGCCAAACAGACCATGAAAACTGGCAACACCGAGCACGTCGGCACCGGTTCGAGCCAGGTCCAGAACGCAAAGCCCGCCAAAGCAGAAACCCATGGCGGCAATCCGTCCGGCATCAACTTCTTTTTGTTTCCGCAACTGTTCGAGCGCAAGCTTCATGCGCCGCTGCAACATAGCGCGATCATCCAGATGCGGCTTCATCAGAGCGGCATTTTCGTCCGGATTTGTGCCGCGTACTCCCTTACCATAGAGATCGAGCGCAAATCCGGCATATCCAAGTTCGGCAAGTTGCACCGCCTTGCTCTCTTCGAACGCGCTCCGACCAGCCCACGCATGCGAGATCAGTACCCCCGGTCGCACGTCGCTGCCGGAGTCATCCCAGGCCATGTAGGCCTCTAATACGGTATCACCGTCTTTGTATTCGACGGTCTTTGTTTGAATCCCCAATCTTCGCTCCCGTTTGAGTCCTCAGGCAATCTTATCCAAAAAACGCTTGATGAGCTTCTCACGCAGAGATTTTGCTCGGGAGAGGACATGACGATTCCGCTAACGGAAGTCGAAATGCGTGGTCTTCGGCCGGGAAGGCTGCCTCTCACGCCCGGCCAAGGCTGCCTGAAGCACTGGTTTCGGTGAGCGCGACGTCAGTAGTTACGGATGACGTAGACCTCTACGCGACCGTCGGGCCCTACGTACCAGGATGCAATCGTCGCCGTGATGCTGACAACGATCGATCCAAAAACAGCCGACCAGAAGCCCGATACAAAAAACCCATCGAGCATGGCGGCTACGAGGCCGAACATCGCCGCGTTGATAACAAACAGGAACAAGCCGAGTGTAAGCAGCGTCAGGGGCAAGGTCATCAAGAATGCGATTGGTCGAATGAAGGCATTCACCAGTCCAAGCAACAGCGCAGCCAGGATGAAAGTACCCGTGCCACTGATCGTAACGCCGGGTATCAGGGAGGACGCAAGGAAGAGTCCGAGGATCGTAATCAGTGTGCGCAGAATTATTCCGTTCATAGCCCTTATCTGTGGGGGTATTTCTCCGACTTTAAAGGTCAGGCGACGCGCCGCTGAATTTTTTCAGCCATTGCGTGGCAAGTTTGGTGGCCTTGCGGATATCTGATTTGCGCATCCCCTTCGCGGCAAGTTCCTTGTTATCCCTGGCATCGTCATTGCCAAGCTCAGCTGCAATATAGAACCACTTGTAGGCTTCCATTTTGCTTTCCTTGATTCCTTCACCGGCATAGTACATCGCGCCGAGATTATTCTGCGCAATCGTGTTTCCCTGGTTCGCCGACAATGTATACCAGTGCACCGCTTTCTCGTCGTCTACTGGTGTGCCTTCTCCGGCGTCGAACATTGCTCCCAGGTTGTTCTGCGCCTGAGCATCTCCAAGTTCCGCCGCCCGTGAGTACCAGTCTATCGCCGCCACATTGTCCTCCGCCACGCCAACGCCTTCATCAAACATCAACGCAACCGCGTACTGGGCGTCAGTCGAGCCTTGCTCCGCCGCCAGCCGATACCAATGCATCGCTTTGGTCTGATCGACCTCCACCCCCTCGCCGTTCTCATACATGATGCCCAGATTAAGCTGCGCATCGGCATGACCCTGTTTCGCAGCCGCCGTGTACCACCGGATTGCTGCCAGATCATCTTCCGGGACACCCTCGCCAACGTCATACATAATTGCGAGATTGAACTGCGCACGCAAATTGCCCTGCGCCGCCGCCAGCTCATACCACTTGATCGCCTTCGCATCATCCTCGATAAATCCATCGCCTTCGTCATACATCAACGCGATGGCGTATTGGGCGTCGGCATCACCCTGGTCGGCGGCCTTCAAATACCAATCCATGGCTTGCTGATTATCCTCCGGCAGAAACTCCCCGGTGTCGTATATATAAGCCAGGTTGTACTGTGCGGGCGCATGCCCCAGGTCCGCGCTCAGACGATACCAGCGAATAGCCTCATCCATGTCGGCCCGCACACCTTCGCCAGTGGCGTACATCACGGCGAGGTTGAACTGCGCCTGCTCGTCCGCCTGCTGACCTGCTCGTTTGTACCAGTAAATCGCCTTCTTGTTGTCCTCGGGCACCCCGTCGCCGAAGTCGTAGATCATGGCTACATTAAATTGCGCAGAAACGTCGCCTTCCTCTGCAGGGACGAGGTACCACTGAAGGGCTTGTTCCTTGTCAATATCAACGCCCAACCCCTCGTCATACAGAAGTCCAACGTTATACATCGCGTTCAGATCGCCGTCTTCTGCCAGCGGCATCCACGCGGCAAGTGCACCCTCGTAGTCTTTAACATTGAAGGCATCCAATCCCTTTTGAAACTCTTCGCCAAGCGCAGGCACCATAGTGAGCACAGCAAATACAGCAATCGCAGCTGACCACCACCGGGAATTGTGGATTCGAATCTTCATCAAATGACTTGCCCAAAGGTTTATGACACGAAGATTACTGTTCGGGACTTCCGAAAACAATGGATTAGCGCACACATCAAGTCGAATATCGCCACCCCAGATAAAGTCTAATGTCTTGTTTTCATTAATTTTTTTCGCCACGTTCGTTAATTGTGCACTGCGTCGATACTCGTCAGTAAGAGATCCGTAAACTGAATCGCAGGTTTATTTCGGCGAGATTCATTGACACACAGAGCGTCATCACGATCGAAAATCAGGCGCCGTCTCGGGACAGTATGGCTGACCGTGCTGCTATCCGTCGCCGCGAATACCCGGGCGCAGACCATTGAGGACTGGATTGGCGGCAGTTGCGCACACTGCGCAGAACGCATGCACTCCCAGACCGGCGCGCATATCCTGGAAAGAGGCGAAGAAGCCCTTATCGGTCGGGCATGGCTCACACAACACGCGCAAAAGTCCATCGACGTACAGTATTTCATCTGGAGCAGCGACAACATCGGTACGCTTGCCGCCGAACAGCTGCTCCGCGCGGCGGAAAGAGGCGTATCGGTCAGAGTCATCGTCGACGACCTGTTGATCGACGCGGACGATCAGACACTGCTGCTTCTGTCTGCCCATGAGAATGTCTCAATTCGCATCTACAACCCAAATGTCACGGTAGGCACTTCGTTTTTCGATCGAATCGTCAATGCCGTCACTCAGTTTCGCTCGCTCAATCAGCGCATGCATGACAAAACTGCAATCTTCGACGGGGTGGCCGGAATCACCGGCGGCCGCAATATGGCTGACGAATACTTCGATTTTGATCACGCCTACAATTTTCGCGACCGGGACATACTGCTACTCGGCCCGGCGGTTTCTGACATGCAGGAAAACTTCGAGGAGTTCTGGTCAAGCGAGCTGGCGGTACCAGTTGAAAACATTCTTGGCTCATCGGCCTCGACAATCTCGGCGACAGGGGCGGCGCAAAAAGCAGCGGAACTTCATGCATACGCCGACGATCCGGCGAACTTTGAAATCGAAGTCCGCGAGGCCATTTCAAACCTCTCAAATGCGATCCCTGCCCTGCTTGCCGATATGAATTGGCAGGACGTCGAATTCATTAGCGATGCGCCGGGAAAAAATGACGGTAGCCTGGGCCTCGCCGGTGGCGGACTATCGACCCGGCGTCTGATCGACGCGGTGAAAAATGCCAGGCACTCGGTGTTGATTCAGTCACCGTATCTGGTACTTCCACCTGGCGGCGTCGAACTTTTTTCCGAGCTTCACAGCCGGGGCGTCCGGACCCGTATCTCGACGAACTCGCTGGCGTCTACCGACAACATACCGGCATTCAGCGGCTATCATCGGCAGAGACCTCGGCTTTTGAATGCCGGTATCGAACTTTTCGAGTTCAAACCACACCCGGGCATTCAGGCCGAACTCATCGAGCGATATCCAACCCTCGCCGCCAACAACCCGGTCTTTGCGATCCACGCAAAGAGCATGGTGATTGACGAGCGGTTGGTGTTCATCGGCACATTTAATCTCGACCCACGATCGGCAAATCTGAATACGGAAGTTGGAGTATTTGTCGAAAGCGAGAAACTCGCGCGCCAACTGACCGAAAGTATCGAGCGGGACATGCTGGCAGAAAACAGTTGGCACACCACAAAAGAGTACGCGCCGGACTTCGAAGTGAGTCGAGGCAAACGTTTGCAGCTGGGCTTTGTGAACCTGCTGCCTATCGAACCACTGCTATAGCAGTTACTTCGACCGAATTCCGGGCAGGACACCACTTATGCCGGCGCCAAAAATCACCATCGCGAACGACATCTTGTCCAGATGCTGTACCGGCCCCCCGCCGTAACCGTACATGGCGAGAAGTGCAATTCCCAGGCAAAGCATGCTCGCGCCAATAATCTGTCGACGTGCCGGCGGAATACCATCTTCCGAGCTTCGCGGACGCCGCTCCAGCGGCGACATAATCAGCGCGACAGGCGCCAGCAGCACGACCAGCACGGCGATCCACAGCGGCCGCGAATACCACCATTCCGGGGTTCCCGGTTCCAGCCCGAGACCATAGCCACCGGCAAGGGAGAGCACAGCGACAAACACGATCATGACGGTGATATGCCAGAGATATACTGTCATGATCATCGTATTGATCAATACCGTCGCCGCCCACCATCGAAGACTGCCGAGCAAACGCCGCATGGGCCCTTCCAGCGCCAGCAGCAGGCCAAACTGAAACATACCAAGCGCAAGCAACGTTACTTTGGGCGGTAAGGTATTGCTCAGACCTTCATCCGGAGAACCAACCATCGCCAATGGGTAGGGCCCCTTGAGGATCATCGCCGCCAGCGCGGCGAATCCCAGGGCCGAGTAGACGACCAGCCTGGCCGGGCTATTGAAACGGCCGTCGCGCCAGGCGAAACCGAGATGGTGCACTGCCATCCACACCCAGAAGTAGTTGCTCCAGCCAAGCCAGCGAATGTCTGCGAGGAAAAACGCCGCATCGATAGCAATGGCGACCGCGACGAACATCCAGAATGAAAGAAACCCGTATTTTCGCCAGAGCCCGTATGTGGCCGGAGCAAGAATCACGACCATGATGTAGATCGCCAGAAACCAGGTCGGGATCAGCGCTGCTTGCGACGCGTACTGAATGTCTTCCGGGCTGACCCCGAACAAACCCATGGTGATGCCGATTCCAGCCCACGCAACGATAAGAACCAGTAGTGGCGCCACCAGTCTGTTTAGCCTTGTTGACAACCACGTGGCGTAATCCACGTTTTTCGTGCGCGCACTTTCCAGCGAAACTGCATTCGAGTAACCGCCAACGATGAAAAATATCGGCATGACCTGGAACAACCAGGTAAGCCACTGCGTTTGCGGATGCGACTTCAATAAGTGTCCGCTGGTCAGGTTTCCCTCGGCGTACCAGGATGTCGCAATAAGCCAGTGTCCGGTTATCACCACGAGAATTGAAACTGCGCGCAAGAAATCAACATATCGATTTCTTTCGGCCGGCGTTTGCGAGGCCAACTGCTTCACCTGGGACCAGATCGCCATTCACTCACTCCCTTGTGGGTTTGCCAGCGCCAGGAAAACAACGTCTACGAACGTTGGATTACCTCGAAATATGGCATTGCAACAGGTTGGTTATTCACTTTTCCAGGAATAAAACATTTCTGGCCAACATGTTCGAGCAGGCCGTCTCGCGCACCGTCCGAGCCCATATGCCATTGCGTGATGCGCGCATTCGATGGTGTGCCCCGCTCATCGACATCGAGCGCATACTCGCCTCGTATTCGGCTTGAAGCAAATGCTCCGAACACCCCAATCCGCTGCGGCGCAATATAGTCGATGCCAAATTCCTCTTTCGAACGAAGTTGATTAAGGAACATACGAGCCTCGATACCGGAATCGGTCTTTACGCCTATGATCGTGAAACTCACGTATGCCTCAAGTTTCTCGCCATTATGGGAAGCCGGCGTAAAACGAAGGTCTTTCAGTTTCTCGCGGAGGTCGCGACTCTCGCTGGAGGATATTTGCTTCGACGACGAATAACAGCAGATCCCGTCGAGGCGACCATCCACGCCAACATAACCGCTGAACCAGGTAAAACGAAATTGCTCGTCACCTCTCCAGGGAGGAGAAAGATTCGCGACACGCCTTTTCTGAACATCCGAGTCAATCAGCCGTGCTGGCTCCGCATCGGAGCGATCCGGACAGACCGCGTCCTGCGCGACACTCTGGAATGAAGTAAAAACAAAAACAAGCAACAAACTTCTTGAAATTACTGGCGCCAAAACTCTCACTCCCGATCTCTGGTATCGTCGTAATAGTATCTTTAATGACTAGGTATTTCGATGTTCAGACAGTTTCTGAGCATGCGCGAGACGCTTGACAATCGAACATCAGAAAAACGCCTCTAATGATCCTGCCAATTCGCTCAGCCATTCATGACCCATTAGAATTATTGCCGATGAAGCCAGCCGAGATAGTCCATGACACCTTCTTCGACACCTCTGAATGGTGCTTCGTATCCAGCGGCACGAAGTTCACTGGTGTCAGCTTCAGTAAAACTCTGGTACCGCCCTCGTAGTTCGCCCGGGAACGGAATGTATTCGATCTTCCCCTTGCCGTGGAATTTGATCACGGTATTGGCAATATCATTGAAAGTCTGACTCTTCCCGGTGCCTAAATTGAATATTCCGGAAACCCCCGGATTCTCATAAAACCACATGTTAACGGCAGCGACATCCGCAACATAAATGAAATCTCTTCTTTGCTCGCCGTTCGCATACCCGTCCGATCCCTCGAATAGTCGCGCCACTCCAGCGTCCCTGATCTGTCTGTCGAAATGAAATGCAACGCTTGCCATCTTGCCTTTGTGCTGTTCTCGAGGTCCGTAAACATTAAAGTATCGAAAGCCGCAGACCTGACTTTTCGCGTCAGGCAGGCAGCGTCGAACGTAATGGTCAAACAGGTGTTTGGAATACGCATACGGATTTAGCGGTTTTGAATTTCCAGGATCCTCGTGGAAAACAGTTCCATCACCATAAATCGATGCCGACGACGCATAATAAAAAGGTACTTTACGCTCGAGGCAGTAACTTAAAAGGCGCTTTGAATAAGAGAAATTATTGCGCAGCATGAAACGGCCATCCCATTCAGTGGTATCGGAGCAAGCTCCCTGATGAAATATGGCTGTCGGACGGATGAACTTCTCATCGCCCTCGATCATGGCCAGGAAGTCGTCTTTGTCGAAATAGTCGACAATGTTCAGATCGGCAATATTGATAAACTTCGTGCCATCGCTCAGGTCGTCAACAACGACAATGTCGTCGTGCCCCTTCGCATTCAGAGCGGCGACGATATTGCTGCCGATAAAACCCGCACCACCGGTAACCACGATCATGGTCTAATTCCTTAATTGAATCATTGGCAGGTGACCTGTCAGGACAGGTTTCTCCCAGGGTCTTTTTGCAGATTTGCCTGATGAAACGGACAGGCGCTAGTCTGCAACATCTTCAGGAACGACGCCACCACGACCACGCAAACCACTGGCGATGGCCCGTACCCCGGCTATCCAGTGAATTGCATTGCAAAAACGCACGCAATGGCTCAAGGTGCGCCAGTCGCGAATATCCACGTGAAAACCAGCTGACAAACTTGAGTTTGCTATCGGCCGCATCGGCACGAATCCCGTATAGGCGCAACCAGTCTTGACGGAAGACAGCGTCTGTCCCCGCGCAGGAGTCCTATTTTGGAGCACATGCGAAGGATTTTCGCCAGATATGCATCTAACCAAAGTTGTTGGGTTTTCAGCGCAATCCGTTGAAATTGGCAAATCTCCCCAGCAACCGGTGCGGGCTGGATAAGATTTTGGCCCGTGTTTCGAATGTAATTAACTGAAAAAAATAAGAAAAACTATGTGCAAACCGATTTTCAGGGTCAGAGTTCGGACCGGCTGAGGCAGCGATGAAGGTAAACAGCATGCGCTTCCTGGATCGCTGGGTCGGATCGCCGATGTCCGCTATTTTGACTGTAGCGCGGAAGTTCGCCGACATATTTCGCCGCAGGCCGGCCGGATCACCGCGGCGCATTCTCGTGGTCAAACTCGTCGAGCAAGGCGCCACCGTGATCGCCGGACCGGCACTTCGGCGTGCTGCAGAAATAGTGGGGCGCGACAACGTCTTCATGGTGGTTTTCAAGGAGAACCGCTTCATTCTCGATATTCTCGACGTAATTCCGGCAGAAAACGTGCTCACTATCAGGAGTTCGAGCCTGGGCGTTGCCACAATCGATTCATTGCGCGTGCTCTGGCGGATGCGTCGCGAAAAGATCGACACTGCTGTTGATTTCGAGTTCTTCTCGCGGTTTTCCGGTGCTCTGACATACCTGAGCGGTGCGAAGCGCCGTGTCGGCTTTCATTCATTCGCGGGCGAAGCGGGATACCGTGGTGATCTGATGACTCACCGCGTGGCTTACAACCTCACCCTGCACGCGAGCCAGATTTACCGGGTACTCATCGAGGCCGCGGCGATGGATGCCGACCAGTTGCCCGCGATGGACTTCAAGGTTGACGAATATCAGGGGGAATCTAATTTTCGCCCCAGGCCGGGCGAAATAGAAGAAGTCGAGACGCTGCTCAAGAACCTGCTGGGCAGGGACACCATACCGCCACTGATTTTGCTGAACGCAAACTCCGGCGACCTTTTGCCTTTGCGACGCTGGTCGGCAGACAGATATATCGAAATGGCGAAGCAGCTGCTCGAGCGCTACCCGGACATCGTGATTGCGTTTACGGGCTCGCCCGATGAGCGAGATGAAGCCAAGCAACTCGCTGCACGGGTTGATTCTGATCGCTGTGTCAGCCTCGGTGGACACACGACGCTACGCCAACTCCTGGTGTTGTACTGCCTTGCCGAGGTTTTGGTGACTAACGACAGTGGGCCTGCCCATTATGCGAGCCTGACACCGATTGATGTTGTGACGCTTTTCGGCCCGGAAACCCCTGCCATTTTTGGTGCGCAGACGCCGCGTAGTCATATTATCTGGGCCGGCCTTGCATGCAGCCCATGTGTCAACGCGTTCAATCAGCGCGTAACCACCTGCACGAACAATCTGTGCATGCAGCGCATTACGGTGCTGGAAGTCATGGTTACTGTCTGTCGTGTCATTGAGCAAAGGGGCAAGGTGTGCGCGCCCATATCCGTTGCGGCTTCGAAAGGCGCCGATACTGCCCGCGCCCTTCACTAGGCCTCGCAGCGTCCGCGCCATCCAGAACGTATTCCGGCAGAAACAGATTCAGCCGAGTCGCAGTCTTTCCCGCAGACCCGACAGTCGATCGAGGTCCTCAGGTTCGTATTGCGAAGAAAACCGCAAGTAACCGTGCAGCGGCGTGTCCCAGGGAACGACGGCCAGATCGAACTCATCCATTAGTCGACTGGCTGCTTCTTCGGCAGATTTCACCACCTCACCCCCAATCTGCGGTGGCACCCGGCATAGCACGTAAACGCCCGCCGGTGCCGGAAAAGGCTGAAATCCGATATCGCAAAGTGCCTGCTGCAAATTTCCAAGCTGTGACGGAAAGAATTCACGCAATTCGCGCATTCGCTCAGCGTCATTCAGACACATCGCAGTTGCCTTGAGCTGCAGTTTACTGGGAGGAGACCAGGCGAATTCGCTGTAGGTAGAAATGCTCTCCATGCTCTGCGGCGTGCCAGCGAGGAAAGACAACGCAATCGGCCCAAGCGGAAACAGTTTTGAAAAGGAATGTAACTCCACCATTTCGAACTGCTCATCACCAAGCACGCCTTTGGACAACAACGAAACAGGATTCTGCCCATATACCAGCGGGCCATACGTTGCGTCGTTAAAAATAATCGTTCGAGAACCGGCAACGTTTCTGATTGACGCTATCGCCTCAGGAGTCAGAGTCGCCCCGGTCGGGTTGTTCGGGTAATTCACGGCAATTACACGCGGTGCTGTCGCATCGCCGTTCATGGCCGCTTTAAAGTCCGGAACAAAGGCCTGTTCGCCATCCAGCAACGCCTCATGGACCCGTGCATGCCTGTGTGAAGCGAGACGTGCAAAGGCCGGATATCCGGGTTCCGTGACCAGCACAGAGTCTCCGGGTTCGAGCGAACAGGCAACGAACGTACTCATTGCCGCACGACCACCGGGTGTCGGCAAGACATTGGCGGCTTCGACGTCTACGTCGTATTCACGCGCAAGGAGCGCTACCGCGGCGGCTGCGAATTCGTCGACCTCTGTCCGCGTCGCAGGCTGCAACGCAAGCTCCACGTGAGACCGAACCCAGCTATCGATAGCTTCAGGCAGCACGAGTCGTCGCCTTCCAACAGCAAAGTCGATCGCCTTGCCCTCACGGGCAGCGAGTTTTTCTTTGATCAAGGTGAATGGATAGCGTTTTGTCATCCGACCAACTCCGATTCAGAAAGCTTAGCCACCGATTCGTTTGTGATCGGCCGAGCTATGCGGCGATTGACAATGGCCAGCGCGGCCCAGCCGATCGGAATCCACATCCAGAAGGTGATCAGCCGAAATGCCGCGATCGCTATGGCGAGATGCTCCATCGGCACACTTCGCAGGCGGAGCGAGGCACCGATAATACCTTCTGTGGCTCCGAGCCCCCCGGGCAAACCCGTACTCACGCCGAGTACCGCCGAGCCTGGTGCTACAAAAAGTGAGTCCCACAAAGTCATGTCACCGGGCATATCGACCACGACAACATGCAGTGCAAGGCCGTGTGCAACCCAGCCCGTCATATTCAGGCCAACAATGAAGATTGTCGGCCAGGCCCACCAAAATGCTGGCGGCATATTCAAGCGCGTGTGCGTCAGCATGGCGGCGATTCGGTTTCCAAGAAACACGGAGACCAGCACCACGACAACCGCCGCCGGTACGGCAGCCAGCGGGAATATCCGGTAGATGAAAAGACCCGCGAGCAACGCAACGACGGACATGGCATCCAGAACGAAAACTACGGCTTCGGCCTTAAGACATTCTGCCAGGGAAGCCCGTCCCAGCTTGTTCATGGCATCAGGGCGAATCAAACGTCCCAGTTGTGCCGGTAGCAAGAGTCCTGCACGACCAGCAAGATATGTGGCATATCCCCCTTTATCGAGTGCCCGGATCTGGAATCGATGATAAACCCACATCCAGGCAACCCCTTCCAGCGCAACATCAAGGATCGAAAAGCCAATTAGCAAAGGGATGATTTCGAGATTATCACGCCAGTACTCGATGACCATGGTCCAGTCGCCGGTCATGAAGCTGTACATACCTACCAGCGTGACAATGGCCAGAAGCGCAAATGCCGACAGCCTCGCGAACTTGATTATTTTGGCGCGCATGGTCCCCGGTGCGACAGCTCTTGCCGTTCTAACCTGGTGAAAAGACGGAGATCCTGCAATCGTGCGATCGCATGATAGTCATTGAATCAGCTAAGCGCCGAATCCTAATGACAAGCTATGGAGAGTGTCAATCATTGTCGCGAATAGTGCGCCAATCAATAATTGCATGATCGGTGCCAATTACATACATTGCGCCCAAGCATTTTCTCCAGCCCGCAGAGCGCCCAGACCATGGCTATTCCAAGACAACGCATCCGACTACCAAAGTCCGCCTGGTGGAGCGCATTCCGCGGCATGCTCCGTGGAGACCTGTGGGACGGTCCGGATATTCAGCGATTCGAGTCTGCATTTGCGGACGCGATCGGTGCTGCGGATGCGGTTGCTGTGCCCTCGGGGCGCGCCGGATTTCGCTTCTTGTTTGCCGGACTTCAGCTGGAGCCCGGCAGCGAAGTAATTTGTTCGGCTTTTGGCTACCCGATTGTTCCGTTCCTCGTTAAGTCCCTGGGGTATGACCTCAAATTCGTCGATTGCGAGATGCAGACCCTCGGTATGGATCCTGTTGCACTGGAAGCGAGTATTTCAGACCGAACCCAGGCCGTCATCGCTACCCACCTTTATGGTGTGCCATGCCAAATTCGCGAAATTGCCGAGCTTTGCAAGTCCCACAATGCTGCGCTGATCGAAGATTGTGCGCATTGTTTTGGCGCGTCCGTCGGGTCACAAAAAGTCGGCACATTCGGCGACGGTGGCTGTTTCAGTTTTGAGACATCCAAAGTCATCAATACGATGGGCGGCGGCATGGTCACAGTTCGCGACTCTGATCTCGGTAAACGGGTGCGCGACGCCGGCAACCAGGAACCGCGTAACGGAATGCGCTGGCTGGCGAGGCGCTTGTTGAAAACCAGTTTCGAAGCTGCGGTAACCAACCCGATCTTGTTCAACCTTGGCGTCTACCCGGCTTTACGCCTGGCTCCCCGCGGGAGAGATGGTGAAGACCGATTTGCCTCCGGCTATCACGGCGACGAGGTGTCGATGGCTGGCAAAATGGGCCGCTATACGAACTACCAGGCGCGACTCGGTTTCAAACAAATGAAAGCCGCCGCGAAGCAAAATGAGCGACGCACAGCAAACGCGGAGCGCCTTATCAGTCAATTGCGGGACAAAGCAACGTTCCAGGAGCCGGCCGGGCCTGACGTCCGGCCAAACTACATGCTGGTGACCACCTTGATGCCGAACCTGCGCGAAGTTGCCGATCAATTGCTGAGAGTCGGGATCGATAGCAAACATCTTTATATGCGCGATTGCAGCCGGATGTTCGACAAAACAGCTGAGTTTCCGAATGCGGCCCGGGCCGAACGGGAAGCGCTTCACTTACCGGCGCACCCGCAACTGTCAGCCGAACAAATTGATTCAGTTGCAGCCAAAGTCGCGGCGGTTCTCGC
This sequence comes from Woeseiaceae bacterium, assembly GCA_024640315.1. Classification (GTDB taxonomy): domain Bacteria; phylum Pseudomonadota; class Gammaproteobacteria; order Steroidobacterales; family Woeseiaceae; genus SZUA-117. The sequence continues at coordinate 123,998 of JAHEFF010000001.1, read as the reverse complement.
AGATCAAAGCTCGATCGTCGCCACGTAATCAGACGGCGCGACGTGTGTTGTTTTGACGGAAAGCCATAGCAAAATGCCCTACTCCTTAACCGGCGTCGGTCCGAATCAGCCGTCGATACATGTCAGATTGGAATAATTCGTCCGGGTCGATGCGACGTTTTATCTTCAGGAACTCATCGTATCTGGGAAACAGTCTCTGAAACTGGTTTCGGTTCAAAACCTGGTCTTTAGCCAAATGGATCTTGCCGCCATAGCGAATGACACACTCAATGAGATCCTCGACAAAGCGATTCATCCGCTCAATGTGGCGCTTCTTCGGATGCAGCTCAAAATTGAGGCTGTAACCGTCCTCCGAAAATGAAATCAGGTGATCATCGCTCCGATGCGCCCGCATGATCAATTTTGCTGGAAAACATGGAGAAGCCTGGCAGAGTTCGATCATCTCAGTCATCGCTTCCAGTGCTGCACTGCGGGGAAACGTCAGCTGAATAGTGTAGCCATGAGGCCCGCACACCGTCGATGCTGAAGGGATAATAAAACTTGCGTCGAAGTTATAACGCAGGAAACTCTCGACATTGTCTGCGGAGTGCAATCGGTGTCGAATCCGACTATAGAAAAAATAGAAACTATTGAAGAGACGCACGGAGACTTGCTGTATCTGCAACATCGAGGTGACCACGAATTCTGATATCGGGAGCACCGTTCGAGCCTGACGCAGCCTGGTTTCCAGCCGTCCCAGGCTTGCCTCAACCTGCGGCACAAGCTCATCGGCCGTAGCATCACTTTCAACCCAGTGGGTCGCATGAACAACGGAGCGGCCGAGCGCGGGACTACGCGAGCAGGGATCGACCCACACAACAGCAAAGTCGTCTGTCGATTCCACACGCTCCATATGTGCCAGCAATTCGGCAACGTCGCGGACGGGTACTCTCGATATTTCGAGAAACGGGGACGGAACCTTTTCGAGTCTTAATGTGGCCTGCACGATGACGCCAAGTAGCCCCATGCCGCCGACCACTGCATTGAAAAGCTCGAGATTCGAACCTCTATCGACATCGATTACCTCACCCGACGCAAGCATCAATTTCAGGCTGACTACCTGATCGCCAAAATTTCCCAGGCGCCAGCTGTCCCTGCCATTCACATTGGTCCCGATCGCCCCGGCGACAGTGATCGTCGATTCCGAGGGAAGCGCCCCCAGAGCAAAACGCAGGGGCAACACGATTCTAAGAATATCGACCAACCTCGCACCCGGCTCCACCGTAATGAGACCGTTCTCCTCGTCGACGTCGAGAATGCGATCCATTCCTGACGTATCAAGTAACACGTTTTCGTCATTAAGAATGAGGTCGCCGTAGCTATAGCCACCGCCACGAGCGCAAATGGAGAGACCGTTGCGCCGGCAGTAATCTATCGTATCCCGGCACGCCGCCTCATTGTCCACACGGGCCACCAGGCACCTGGCTCGCAATGATCCAATCAGCGATGGTACGCTTTGCCAATGCATGTAACCTGGTGGCGTTTCAGGGCGTTGAGACGTCATATTATTTTTATTCTGTGTCAGCACGGGACGGTTTTCAGGTCAAGCAGTGGTCGTTGGCACCTGCGGGCGCGCAGATGATACCAATTTTGGCCACCGAGGAGGAGGCTCACAAATCGCGCCGATTCACACCAAAAAGTCAGTCGACGGGGACCGAACGCGCACTGCTGAATCATTGCACTATGACGAGTAATACTGCAGCGTCGGGATCGCGTGATTATTTTCTCGCGAACCGACTGATTTTCCCGGTTCCGGCGTCTAACTCTTAATAAGCGTCGACATCGCCACTCACTTTCGGCCGCAAAAAAACACAATTGACCAGACCCGGTACTTTTTCCAGGGGTAGCACAACACACATGAACCTGCCAGACCTTAGCCGCCAGGCGGTCAAACATCGCTCGATCTTCTTCCTGCTGCTCGGGGCGCTTTTGTATGTTGCTAACATCGGTCTTCGTGACCTTTGGTATCCCGATGAACTCGACATCGCAGAGGTAGCTCGCGCGATGTTTGTCAGCGGTGACTGGATTTCACCGCGCCGAATGGGAGTAATCTGGGTCGATTACCCGCCAATGATTTACTGGATCGGCACGCTGTCCTCACACGTCTTTGGAGAAATGTCGGCGTTTGCGCTCAGGCTGCCAAATGCTTTAGCCGCGATTGTCACCGTTATCATCACGGGCGCTGCGGCTAAACGCTGGTCCGATGGCAGGACAGCACTCTGGGCTGGATTCGCGTTGCTGACATTTCTGTCGTTCGTCTATGAAGCGAACAGCTATCGGCCGGATGTCATGTTTACCCTGATGATCACTGCCGGGATAACGAGCTACGCCGACGGTGTCGGCGATCGCCCGCGACTGATGCTTCGAGCCCTGGCGTTCGTATTTTTCGGCCTGGCAATGCTGTCCAAAGGACCATTGGGCCTGCTACTGCCAGGGTTGGTACTGGTCCTGTGGCTCGGTACGCAGCGTCAGTGGCGCAAGATTATTGAGCTGGCACCACTCTCGCTGATCGCAATAGCGGTTTATTTGCCGTGGTTTGTTGCGACTTCCCAGGCGATGGGCTGGGACAGCATGCTTTACGAGTTCTACTCGCAAAACCTCGAACGCTTCCTGACCAGTGAATATCGTGGTCATGCGCAGCCGTGGTTCTACTACTTCCGAAATTTCTGGCTTGATTTCGCGCCGTGGTCCTGGCTGTTTCCCGCTGCCGCCATATGGCTTGTTCGATCCGGGCGCTGGCGAGAGCGCAAGGTCCAGCTAGCCCTCTGGTGGTTTGGCACCTTTTTCGTGTTTCTCTCAATTGCGGCGACCAAACGTCAACTCTATTTGCTGCCGGCTTACCCAGCTGCCGCATTGTTGCTGGGCCCCTGGCTGGCATCTTTTGGACGGACCAGGCCTTCGGAACAGGAAACGGCGCCGTCCGGGCGTCCGGTACGCATCTACTCGTTGATTCTTTCGATTTTTTACGCGGCCATCGGTGCCGCAATAATCGGCGTTTTGGCAAGACTCAGTTCTATTATTTCCGACCTGGACCTGAACGAGCAGGAATTACAGGTAGCGGAAAATATTCGTTGGCCATTAATATTGCTGTCCGTAGTATTTTTGGTGTCCGCTGTCGCGATTTGGCGTGCGTGGCGACGAAACGAAGCAGACACCGCACTTGTCCGGATTGGCGGAACGCAGGTCGCCATTTATGTGGCGATCCTTGCGTTCGTATTGCCAGCATTTGGCCCAACCAAGACATATGCACCTCAAAGTCACTGGATTAGCGAGCAAATCGGTGATGAGACCCACTTCGGTATGGTCGATCCCGCCGGCGTCGGGCGACGTGGCGGATTCAGCTACTACACAGGAACGATGGTTGACCTGCTCGAAGGACCGGCCGAGGTCGAGCGCTTCTTCAGGGAGCACCCCGCTTCTGTGGTACTTATCATTGAAGAATCGGTCGATCAGGTCTTCGCGGGCAACGAGCCGGCCTGGCGAGCACGAACGATGCGGGAGCTTCGTGTCGGCAGGCACCTGTACCTGGTGGTACGCGGACCTCAGTAATTCCAAATTTGTATGCCAGCGCTCAGGCGCGCCTGCGGCCCTGACTCTGAATTGGTACCCCGACCATGATTCGAACATGGGACCCCCAGATTAGGAATCTGGTGCTCTATCCAACTGAGCTACCGGGGCATTGTTTTCAATATTGTTTCAGTTTGTCTTGTCGTTGAACAGCAGCGCTTCGCGCTGCAGGTGCTCCCCTCGGTTCTTTGAACCTCGGGCCCGGCCCCTCGCCTGCAGGCTCGGCGCGTTCACTCCTGTCCGAGCAGTGCTCGGACTTGGCGCATATGCGCCAACCGTCGTTCACCCAACTGAGCTACCGGGGCATTGTTTTCAATATTGTTTCAGTTTTTAGTGTTGGTGAGAAGCAGCACTTACGCCCCAACAGACGTTCACCCAACTGCGCGACCGGAGTATGGTGGCGCGATTCCAGCAGAATCGCGCCACAAACCATCACTCGTCGTCAGCCCCGCCTTTCAGGTGAGTATCCAGAAACTTCACGTAGGCATTGGAAGCCGCGATTTGGTTAACCTTCTTGCGAAATCCGTGGCCCTCATCCGGGAACACAATGTATTCGACCGGCACTTCATTGGCCTGGATAGCAGCAACCAGTTCGTCACTTTCGACCTGCAGCACTCGCGGATCATTTGATCCCTGGATCACCAGCGTTGGTTTGATGATATTACTCGCGTGAAATAAGGGAGAAATGCGGCGGTGCCGTTCCGCATCGGTCGCCGGATCACCCATTTCGTCATAAAGTGATTCTTTGAATGACTCCCACCATGGCGGAATGCTCTCCAGCGTTCGGACCCAGTTTGTGACACCGAAAATATCGATGCCGACATCAAATGCTTCCGGTTCGAATGCCAGCGCGGCAGCGGTCATGTAACCGCCGTAGGATCCACCAATGACACCCACCTTCTCGCCGTCGATCCAGTCAAGTGATTCCAGGTATTTGCGACCGTAAACGATGTCCTGCAAATCCTCTTCGCCGTGACGTTTGTCATCCAGGTGAAAGAAGGTCTTGCCATAGCCCGAGGAGCCACGATTGTTCGCGCCGAGCACCGCGTAGCCGTGATTGACGAGATGCTGCACCATCGCGCGATATCCGGTACGCGTCTGGCCACCAGGCCCACCATGCACCAGCACCATGCCCGGTACCGGATTTTCGGCGCTTGCACCATGCGGCTTGTAAAGAATAGACGGAATCTCGAGCCCGTCAAAACTCTCATACCGAATCACTTCGCTCATTACGAGATGTGCCTGGTCAATTTCAGGGCTTAATGCATCCGTCAGCTGACGTGTATTGCCCTGCTCGAGATCAATGACGTGAACATTGGACGGAGAGTTATCGGCATTGACGATCAAGGCGATATGCGACTCATCCGCCGAGAAACGCACGCTGCCCAAATCGCCTGGCGGCAATTCCGGTAGTTTAACTGCGTTGTCGGTTTCGAGGTCACGCACCGTCACCTCTGTTCGCGCATCGACATTGATTCCATAAATCAGATACCTGCCGGACGGTGAGTTGCTGACGTAGCTGACGTCCCAGTCAGACACGACAAGCGCGGACTTATCGCCACTCTCCAGGTTGTAACTCCAGGCCTGACGAAATTCCCCGTGTTCATCCGTGCCGTACACAAGATGCTCGTTATCAGCAAGGAAATCGAACGTGGAATACTCGATATTCCCGTCGTGCGCCGTAATCAGAACCGGCTCCGGGCTGTCGCTTTGAAGATCAACGACGTATATATCCGAGTCGGCGCTTGTCCGCGGCTTGTCGAGGGCCAGCCAGCGTCCATCCGAACTAATTGCACTGATCTGAAACCCCGGATTCTCATACACGAGCTCTCTGCTGTAGTCTTCCACCGAATATCGATAAAGGTCGAAACTCGTCTGGTTCCGTTCTGTGGTGGTCAGGTAGAAACTTTCATCGTCACCACTCCAGCTGATGAACTGGGCCTTCAACGAATCACCAGGCGTCAGGTCGCGGCTCGATCCGTCTGTTTCACGAACGACGATGTGATTCAGTTCATTGCCGCCGCCATCGTAGGTATAGAGAATTCGTGTATCGCGAGGAAACCAGCTGACCGCAAACACGGCGTTGTCATCCGACTCGGTCAACTGAGTGGCGGGACTTCCATCAACTGGCAATCTGTACGCGTTGAATACGCCGGTTTTGTCTGATGAAACCAGCAGTGCGGCCCCATCCGGTGAAAAAGCCTTTGCGGATCCTCCAACCAGCCCGTAGCTGGTAGTCGCAAAAAACGCCTCGGCGCTGTATTTGGGAATAGTCACGGGAGCGGCGACAACCGGTGCGTCGGCGGTTGGCGCTGCTTCGGCGGGCGGTTCGCTCTTGCTGCAAGCCGTTAGTGCCAGGGCGGCCACTATAAATACGGTCCACGATTTGATGCTTTGCATGGATAACGCCTCATTGAAATATATTGGGAGACCAGCGGATTTTGCCAGTCGAATTGTGCGGGCGTGCTGCGCCCGGTTATTTTGATGTGGTCAATTATAATGCAAGCGGCGAAAGCATTGACGGCAAATTTCGACAACGCTAAACCTCAGGAAATACAAACGCTTGAATATCGAGATACGCGATGCGAAACCGCCCGACCCATTAGGACCTGCAGACTTCAATGCCCGAATGGCGGAACAAACCGAAGACAAGGCACTGCAGCAGGACATCATCGGTCCCGGTTTCACGGCACTTCTCGCCGATCCCGGCAAAGGCCGCTATTGGCTGGCGATCGTGGATGGCGAGACCGCCGGGCAGATCATGATCACCTGTGAGTGGGGTGACTGGCGAAATGAAACGCACCGGTGGATTCAGAGCGATTACGTAACCAGTCCGTGCCGGGCCAAGGGAGTCTTTTCGGCGATGGACAAACATGTAGAATCGCAGGCCAAGGCGGACGACGGCGCATGTGGACTTCGCCTGGATGTCGACAAAGGTAACCACCGTGCACAGAAGACCTGCCAGACGCCCGGCATGAAGAAGACCGGCTACCTGGTCATAGAATTGAATTTCGCGACACAAGGGGAAACCTGACAATGTTGAAAGTGGGTGACGTTGCGCCGGAGTTTATTCTCCCGGACGAGAACGGAAATGACGTTTCGCTGACGAAACGCCTGCAGGAGAACGCCCTCGTCCTGTATTTCTACCCTGCGGATTTCACGCCGGGATGCACGAAAGAGGCGTGCGCTATTCGTGATATCCATGACGACATATTGTCCGTTGGCCTGGAAGTCATCGGTATAAGCCCGCAGGACCAGGAAAGCCATAGACGCTTCAAGGAAGAACACAATCTGCCGTTCACCCTGGTCTGCGATATCGACAAAGTCGCTATTCGCATGTATGACGCGGATGGACCCCTGGGTTTCGGCGTTCGTCGTGTTACCTACCTGATCAGCCAGGGCCAGAAGGTCCAGGGTGTTTTACAGGCAGACCTCAAAATCGGCAAGCACGAGGATTTCATCAGGAAGGCCATCGTTCTGCGGGAATCCGCGGGCATGAAAGTTCAGCCGAACCCGGAGTCGGAATGAGGCTCACTCGCCCGTAATCGTGAGCATCACCTTGCGCTGATGTGGTGCGAAGCGGTGCTCCCATAGATAGACGCCCTGCCAGGTACCAAGCGCGCACCGACCCTCCGTTACCGGGAGATTCAAATCTGATTGGGTCAGAATGCTGCGCACGTGTGCCGGCATATCATCCGGACCCTCTGCGGTATGCGTAAACATCGGATCGCCGTCGGGCGCCTGGCGCTGCATGAATGTCTCCAGGTCGTGCCGGACGGCCGGATCGGCGTTCTCACACAGCATCAATGATGCGCTTGTGTGCCGGACGAATACATGGCAAATGCCGGTGCTTATTCCGGACGCAGCGACAATTTTCTGGATTTGGCTGCTCAGGTCGTAGGTTCCACGACCATCGGTGGGGATACTCAACTCTTGCTGCAAGATCATGCCGATTGCCCTATCGGTGCCGAATGACTATTTCGTCATATTGACGCCGGAATTACTCTCGTCTGCCGGCTTGCCCGTGTACGGCTCGCCATATCGAAGTCGAATTGTCTTGGTTTTGCCAAACCAGGGAATCGATATCACGTAGATGTTGTCGTACTCGAGCTCGGCTATCGGCGGCACCTTCTTGCTTGCGCCGAGATCAGCGATCAGCGCAGGCAGGGTATCGCTATGCCCAACCACGAGGATGATCTTGCCTTTGTGATTTCTCAGAATCCGTGCCAGAACCGCTTCGTTGTCGTCGGGATCGTAACGATTGATCTCGAGCCCAAGCAGGTCGGCAACGGGCTGAGCTGTCTCGACTGTGCGCCGGAACGGCGTCGAGTAAATGGCGTCAATTCCGGCCACAACATCCGCATCCACGAGCTGGCGTGCAAGTTCCGCCGCCCGGCCCTGTCCTTCGGGGGATAACCCCGGATCTCCTACCGGTATCAGGGCTTTCTCGGCGTGGCGAACGAAGATCATGGTCGTGGTCGCCTGGGACTCAAAGAACCATGCGAGCCCGACGGCAATAGCCGTATAGATGACGATCGCCTGGATGCGGCGCTTGCGGCGCTTCCTGCGTCGATCCGGATCTGCTCTGCCGTTTGCCATGAAGATCGAGCTTACGAGTTTTTAAGCGTTTTGACTACGTTTCAGGATCTATCCTGGCTGTCAGTCGACTTGCCGACTTCCTGGTACTCGCCTTCGATGATGTGCCGCTGCCCGGGCGACGACGCCGGCCTGCCCGATTGATCAGATCCCGTCCGGGCACGAATTCCGCGCGCAAGCCACCAGTTGCGGACACGCATTACGAGCCCCATCACCAGCAAGAAGCCTGCAATTCCGACGAAAACGACAAAACCCAGCGCCAGTGACAGGGATATCACCACCATACCGACAATGACCACCAGCACGTTGGCGAGCGGATTGCCTGCAGGAAATTGCCTGTGTCGGAACTGCTGATTCAAGATTACTTCTCTCTATTAATTTTTGCGGGTGTAAAAGCCTTCAAACCATGGCACCCAAGTGGCGCCATCGTCATTGGACTGCTCGAAGTATTGTCGCACACGCCCATCCGGCAGTAACGTGAAGAGCGCACGAAATGGCTGTGTCACTCCAGTCGATATCGTGTGAAGAGTGCCTTCCATTGCCATGCCGTCATCCGTAAGGCCACCGCGCATATTGATCTGACTGCCGCCCTCCGCGTTCCAGACCTGCACCCATTCATCCGTGATCTTGTCCAGGTAATTGATGCTCATTCCGGTGCCGCCGTTCACGTTGACCCAATGCTCAACCAGCACACAACCTCGTTCCTCACGAGTAATCGAGTTACTCCCCGCAGGTGTACCATTGGCGACATGCACATCCCAATCGCCGATCCAAAAATCGAAATCTGAAAAACCTTCCTGTTGCTCACATGGATAGGCCAGCTTGGTCACGTTATCGATAAACGCGTCGTAATCCGCATTTCCCGCGAGCGAATTGATCACCGGGTCGCCGGTTAAAAAGCCCACTGAGATTAAACCCTGGTCGACCAGACCTTGCAGCTCCGCTATGGCCAGTTTCGGTTCATCGCCTGCAATCAATTGCCGCGATTTCTCAACGCTGACCCGAACCGGTGAGAAGCCATTTGCCGCCGCCCGTTCCAGCGCCTGACCAGCCACATCCAGCGATTCAGCTGCGCGGGCCTTACCCGCCAGCTCAAACCACGCCTGCCCGGATGCACTGCCGCTTTTTTCAAGTTGCCTGAATTCGGTCATCAGGTCATCGTGAATGTCAGCAACTGAAATCCCGGACAAAACAACAAAGATCGCTGCAAGAAATACGTGTAACCATTTGTTCTTATTGATTTTAGTAGTCATACTGCAACCGTTCGCTTCGGTAGTGATGGAAATTGAGACAGACCTTGCGGACTATGGTTCGCCAAGATTTTGCCTTGCGGTTGCCTATTATCAACGATTGTAAGCGTTTCGGTTGAAATGATGCCTCTCAGCCAGCAAAATGCGCCGTCGCCTGCATGGACAGTTTGGAAGTGAGAACGCCCGCAGGGCGAGGCGCAGGATGCGCCGAGTCTATGCACTGGTCTTTTGGATCGAGGGCACAATTCGGAGAGGTGGCAGAGCGGTTGACCAATTCGCAGGAAGCGAATTGGGACGTACGAACAAAGTGAGTACGCCCGCAGGGCGAGGCGCAGGATGCGCCGAGTCTATGCACTGGTCCTTTTGGATCGAGGGCACAATTCGGAGAGGTGGCAGAGCGGTTGAATGCACTGGTCTTGAAAACCAGCAAGGGTTAATAGCCCTTCGTGGGTTCAAATCCCACCCTCTCCGCCAAATCAAAAAAGCCCCCACGGGGCTTTTTTTGTTTGCCGGCAGGAGCGCAGAGTTGAAACAATCGTTCAACCAATAGCTTGCCATTCACTTCATCGCCTTCCTGATTCCCTCCAGTCCTTGTTCCAGCAGCGCTCGCGGGCATGCCAGGTTCATGCGAAAGAAGCCCTCGCCCTCCGCGCCGAAATCCGTACCGCTATAGAGTCCGACGCCGCCGATATTGACCAGCCTGTCCATGACATCGGCCTGGGCAAGGCCTGTTTCCCTGAAGTCGAGCCAACCGAGGTAAGTCGCTTCCGCCGTGACCTTGCAGACACCGGCTACGTGCTCCTCAAGGTAATCGGCTGCGAATTGATGATTGCCGGCGATATAGGTAATCACATCGTCAAGCCACAACGCACAGTGCCGATAGCCGGCCACCATGCCTTCGGCACCGAAAGTACTATCGTGATTGAGTTGCATCCGGTCGAGATACGCTTTGTAACGGTCGCGAAGTTCCGGATCAGGCATGATCAAAGTCGCCTGCGGGATACCCGCGGTATTGAATGTCTTGTTCGGCGAAACGACAGTCACCGATCTTTCACCACCGACCGTACCGTAGGGTATATGGCGGTGGCCAGGCATTACGAGATCGCAATGCACTTCATCTGAAACGACGATGAGATTTCGTCTATTTGCAAGATCTGCAAGTGCTTCCAACTCGTCTCGTGTGAATACCCGCCCAACCGGATTGTTCGGGCTGCAAAAGACAATCAATCGTGTATCGGCCTCGAGTTTCGACTCAAGGTCAGCGACGTCGAGATGAAAGCGGCCATCCTCATCCTCTCGCAATGAGCTACGAATAATGGAGCGATCGTTTTTTACTACAAGGTCGATTAACGGTCCGTACGTCGGCGTTGGAACGGCGATGGTCTCACCTGGCTTCGTCAACATGGAAATGACGCCGTGAATTCCAACGATCGAACTTGGCGGGCTGAATGTCATCCAATGCCGGGGAATATCCCACTGGTGTCTCTTTCGAAACCAATCCTGGAAGGCCGTAAAATATTCGTCCGAACGAATTCCGTAGCCGAGCACCGGATGTTCGCAACGCGCCGATATCGCATCGAGTATCGGCTGCGGAGTCGCAAAGTCCATATCAGCAACCCAGAACGGCAGCAAATCGGAGCGACCGAACAACTTCTCGTTGTCGTCCCACTTGTAGGAGTCAGAACCGCGACGCTCAATACGCGCGTCAAGATCGAATTTCACATCCATGCATAGAGTCCTGCTGTGATGGCTGCCATCGACAACGCATAAGGAAGTTGAGTGACGACGTGGTCAATGTGATCACTGCCGGCACCAACCGAGGAAAGCACTGTGGTATCTGATACTGGCGATGAGTGGTCGCCGAAAATTCCTCCACCGGCGATCGCGGCGACTGTCTGGTAGACGAGTGGCTCTATCTCGCCGCCCGTGATTTCAAACGCGACCGGTAGCGCGACCGGCATCATCATGGCGAATGCGCCCCATGAAGTGCCGGTGGAGAACGAGATGGCAGCAGTAAGCAAAAAGGTGATTAAAACCAGTGAATTGGGAGTTAAGTCCGAAGTGAACCTTTCGATTATGTATTCACCCGCACCGAGCTCCGTCGTCACCGCGTTCAGCGAGTACGCCAGCGCAACAATCAACAACGCTCCCATCACGCTCTTCGTGCCGGTGACGATGACGTCGGCCACCTCTTCGACACTGGAAAAACTGCCCCTGATAGCGAGCACTGCCAGAAGCCAGCCATTGGCCAGCATGAAAGCTTCAACAATCTTTACCGAACCTGTAGCGATCAGGGTCCACGCACCGACGCCGATCAATAACAAGACCGGCATCAGCAGTTCGAGAATCAGAGACGCCTTTCGACCACTGGCAACTTCAAGAACGTCGTCACCATCGTCAGTCAGTAGCGGTTTGCCACCCGGCTTGACCAGCTCTCCAGTGGCTGCAGCCCTTTTCTCTGCTGTGCGCATTGGTCCAAAGTCCGGAATTACCCCGGCGCAAATCAGCAAGGTAAACAGCAGCATCAGCATTGGGTAAAAGTTGTATTTTATCGCTCCGATGAAAATGGCGAGCCCCTGCTCTACGGAACCGACATCCGCGCCCTGCGCGGCAATCAGGCTGGCCATGTAAGCGCCCCAAGCCGTGAAAGGCACCAGTATGCAAACTGACGCGGTGGTTGAGTCCAGGATAAAAGCGAGTTTCTCGCGAGGAATTCCGGCCCGGTCAGACATCGGACGAATAACTGCACCCGTCAGCAAGGGGCTGAAATAGTCATCGATGATAACAAAGCCCATTCCCCAGGCGGACAGCTCGACACCGCGTCGGTGACCACCTCCGCCGGCAAATCGCAAAGCCAGGGCGCCGAGTACCCCCGCACGCTTGAAGAGCTCAAACAGGATTCCGATCAGGACAACAATCTGGCATATCCAGATGAAATCGCCATTACCGAGTGAAGACTGAAACAACTCGTTCATGCCAATGCCCGGAGCGCTGCCGAGCATCAGAGTACCGACGAACGTGCCGACCAGCATGGCGATCAACGCTGATCGGGTAACGAAGGCAAGTGCAAGGGTTGCCAATAGCGGCAACAGCGACAGCACCCCCCAGTCCAACTCCGACATGCCTGATCATCCAGCAATAATATGGTGCGTTACGATGCAAGTTTTGCTGGCAGATTACAACGGCGGTTAGTCAAAGTCGCAAGTCGGCTTGCATTAGACTCTGAAGACTTGGAAACTCCGACTCACAAGGAAAGAGGCCGCGATAGCCGGCCAGCATCCGGGGGAAATATCATGACTGCAGTAAAAGCGGCCACCCGTCTGGCGCTTGTTTTAGTTGCGCTATACGGAGTGAACACGATGGCAGCGGAAGTCTCAAGGTACGTTCGTTATTCCGACGACGGCAATATCAGTTATGGCATCGAGGAAGGTGACCGGATTCATCAGCTGGATGCGGCGCCATGGCTGGACGGCAAGCGGACCGGGACAAGTGTCGCGGCTGAGGATGTCACGCTGCTCGCACCAGCGGAGCCTTCCAAGGTGATCGCTGTTGGTTACAACTACATCAGCCACCGTGAGGAAATGACTCACGAGGAATCCCGGCCTATTCCCGAACATCCGCCGCTTTTTCTCAAGCTGCCAACCACCATCACCGGCCCCAACACAGGCGTGGTTTACCCGCCCGATGCAACCGACCTTCATTTCGAAGGCGAATTGGTCATCGTGATCGGCAAGACAGCCAGCAAAGTTTCGCCCGAAGACGCGAGCAACTACATCTTTGGCGTCACCGCAGGAAATGACGTGAGCGAGCGATCGTGGCAGGCAAACGATTTGCAGTGGCTGCGGGCCAAAGCAAGTGACACCTTCGGACCTCTCGGTCCGGCAGTCGTGACCGGCCTCAACTATTTGGATTTACGCGTGCAAACCCGTCTGAACGGCAAGACCATGCAGAATCAAAGCTCTATCGATCATATCCATGATGTCCACGCGATATTGAGCTACGTCAGTCAGTACGTGACACTTCACGCCGGCGACATTATCTATACCGGAACGCCGGGGGCAACTGCGCCAATGAAACCCGGCGACATCGTCGAAGTCGAAGTGGAAGGCGTCGGCATCCTGCGAAATCACATTGTTGCAGCGAACCATTAATGGGCCATAGGGGATACAGAATGTTCTGCAGAAAAATCACGAGTATTGCGTTGATATTGTTAGCTCTATCGGGGCTTGCGCACGGGCAAAACAGTGCGCCGAATCCATACGCAACAATCGATGGCTGGGCAAAGTTGCCGGATGGCCGGAATTGGGGTGCTACCAGCGCGGTGTACCCGGCAAATGACGGCAAGCACATCTGGATAGCTGAGCGATGCGGTTCCAATCTTTGTGTCGGCAGCGATGTGGATCCCGTTCTATTGTTTGACCAGGCAGGCAATGTCGTGAAGAGCTTCGGTGCCGGCATGATCACCTGGCCTCATGGCATTTACGTCGATGCTGATGACAACGTGTGGATTGCTGATGCCGTTGGCTACGCGCCGGTGCCGGACGGTCTTGGGCATACCATCATGAAATTCAGCCCCGACGGCGAGTTGCTGATGCGCCTCGGCAAAGAGGGTGTCGCAGGAGACGGTACCGACGTATTTAACAAACCATCGGACATGCTTGTTGCGCCGAATGGCGACATCTTCGTTGCTGATGGGCACGATGCCGGCGGCAATAACCGCATCATCAAGTTCGACAAAGACGGCAACTACCTCATGCAATGGGGTTCGATGGGCGGCGAGAACGGGGAATTTCGTGACCCGCACGCACTGGCCATGGATTCCCAGGGCAGGCTCTTTGTTGGTGACCGGGGCAACAGCCGGCTGCAAATATTCTCGCAAGACGGCGAGCACATTGCCACGTGGACCCAGTTCGGGCGCCCGAGCGGACTCTTCATCGATAAGAATGACATACTTTATTCCACTGATTCGGAGTCCAACGCCCGCCGCAACGGTGGCTGGAAGCGGGGCATCCGAATCGGCAGCGCGAAAGATGGCTTTGTCACCGCGTTCATCCCCGATCCGGAGCCTGATCAGGACAACTCCGCCACCAGCGCCGCCGAGGGCGTCGCCGTTGACGCCGCTGGCAACATCTACGGCGCTGAAGTCGGCCCGCGAGCCATCAAGAAGTACAGCAGAAAATAGCGATGCCACCGGAGGCCTCAGGATCAGTGGCCTCCGGTACTTACGTCGCTATTGAAATGCATCCATCTGGCCATATATCTCGCTACCGAAAGTGGCCATTTTGAGGAACCCGACCGCATTCATTTGGGTCATAGATGGTAGACTTCGCCCCATCAATTATATGCAGGAGAATGCATGATGAACGAGAACGTCAATTACCTGGCGCCCGTTTCCGAGCTGTCCGTTGAGGATCGCGCGAATTTCATCTGGAAGTGTTATGCCCACGTAGTCGGCGCGATTCTTGCGTTCGCCGCCATTGAAGTTTATTTTTTCCAATCAGGTATTGCTGCAGCTATCGCCCAGCCCATGCTCGAAAACTGGTGGATGGTATTCGGCGCATTCATCCTGGTCGGTATGGGCGCCACCCATGTTGCCCATCGCATTGAATCCAAGAACGCGCAGTACGCCGCGTTTGCCGCCTTCATCGTGATGGAAGCGCTGATTTTTGCGCCGATGTTGTTCATCGCCTATGCCATGGAGCCAGGCATCATCGACAGCGCCGCTGGCGTCACGATTCTCGGCAGCATCGGCCTGGTCGCAGTCGCCATGATCACTCGCAAGGACTTCTCGTTCCTGCGCGGCATGCTGCTCTGGATTGGCATGCTCGCGTTCATCGCAATTATCGGTAGCCTGATTTTCGGCTTCCATCTCGGCACGTGGTTCTCGGTTGCCATGATCGGATTTGCCGGCGCCGCCGTTTTGTACGATACCTCGAATATCATGCATCACTATCCACAGGACAAATATGTCGCCGCTTCAATGGCGCTATTTGCTTCGATCGCCATGATGTTCTGGTACATCCTGCGCCTGTTTATGAGCAGAGATTAGAAACCAGTCAGATTCGGATTGTTCCGGGGTCGCCTTTTTCAAGGCGACCCCTTTTTTTTGGGGTATTCAGCGTCAGGCGCTGATCTTGTCCAGACCGCCCATGTAGGGTTTCAATGCATCCGGAACCATGACGCTGCCATCTGCCTCCTGGTAGTTTTCCATGACGGCAATTAATGCGCGTCCGGCAGCGACACCGGATCCATTCAAGGTATGCAGCAGTTCGGGCTTTCCGCTTGCCGGATTGCGCCAGCGAGTTTGCATTCTTCTTGCCTGAAAATCGCCGTAATTGCTGCACGATGATATTTCGCGGTACGCATTTTGTCCGGGCAACCACACCTCGAGGTCATAGGTCTTGTGCGAGCCGAATCCGACATCACCGGAACACAAAATCACTTTTCTGTAAGGCAAATTCAGGCGTTCGAGTATCACCTCGGCGTGACCGGTCAACTCCTCGAGCGCCGCATCCGACTTACCCGGCTCGACCAGTTGCACGAGTTCGACTTTTTCGAACTGATGCTGGCGAATCATGCCTCGGGTATCTTTGCCGTATGACCCGGCTTCAGATCGAAAACAAGGCGTGTGAGCGACCCGCCGCAACGGTAATTCAGCCGCCTCGAGAATATTTTCCCGCTCCAGGTTGGTGACGGGCACCTCAGCTGTCGGAATCAGGTAAAACGGCGGATCATCCGTCGTCTTGAACTGATCGTTTTCGAATTTTGGTAATTGACCGGTTCCAAACAGCGCATCTGCCTGAACGAGGTAAGGAACATAGACCTCCTCATAGCCATGCTCCGCAGTGTGCACGTCGAGCATGAACTGAATAAGCGCGCGCTGCAGCCTCGCAAGCGGCCCCTGTAGTACCACAAATCTGGATCCGGATATCCTGGCCGCCGAATCAAAGTCCAGCATGCCAAGACTCGCGCCAAGATCAACATGGTCTTTGGCCTCGAAATCAAGCGTGCGAGGCTCACCCCACTTTTTGACTTCCGTGTTGTCTGCCTCATCGGCGCCAACGGGAACATCGTCGTGGAGCAGGTTTGGCAAGCCAACCTCGATTTCCCGGATTTGCTCCTGCACCAATTGCAGTTTTCCTTCGACTGCCGCCAATTTTGTGCCGAGTTCCTCGACCGCTGCCAGCAAAGGCGTAATGTCCTCGCCCCGGGCCTTCGCCTTACCAATGTCTTTCGCGCTTGCATTTCGCCCGGCACGCAGATTTTCCACCTCGACCTGCAGCGCTTTTCGTTGTTCCTCCAGTGCGAGGTACGCATCCGCATCAAACTCAAATCTTCGGCGGGCAAGGTTTTCGGCGACTGTGGCCGCAGAGGCTCTCAGGAGTTTTGCGTCAATCATGGTCGGAATCTTTTTGCTGTTGATTTTGCCTGGCAATTTCCGCCAGTTTTTCGCCGATCTTCAACTCCAGACCGCGCGGCACGGGATGATAATACTTAACCGCCGGCATGTCCTCCGGAAAGTAATTTTCACCCACCGCAACCGCGCCTTCCTCGTCATGGGCATAGCGGTATTTCTCACCATACCCGAGCTCTTTCATAAGTCGAGTCGGCGCATTTCGGAGATGCATGGGTACCTCCAGAGAGCCGTATTGCTGGACGTCGGCCGCAGCGCTTTTGGCCGCCTTATAGACCGCGTTACTTTTTGCGGCACAAGCCAGAAAAATGACGGCCTGCGCGATGGCCAGTTCACCCTCCGGGCTGCCCAGTCTTTCGTATGTTTCTGCGGCGTCGAGACAAAGCCTGAGCGCACGCGGGTCCGCGTTACCAATATCCTCGGAAGCGACCCTGATCATTCGCCGGGCCACGTACAGCGGGTCGCAACCACCGTCGAGCATGCGCATCAGCCAGTAAAGGGACGCATCCGGATCGGAACCACGAATCGATTTGTGCAATGCCGATATCTGATCGTAGAAGTACTCTCCTTGTTTATCGAATCTGCGGCGACTGCCTTGTGCGACATCTTTGGCAACGGCAGCATTGATTACCCTGCCATCTTCGCTCTGTTGAGCAAGATCTGCCGCAAGCTCAAGCAGATTGAGCGCACGCCGCGCGTCACCGTCCGCCGCCAGCACAATCAGTTTCGCCGCTTCATCGTCGAGCTGAATATGTTCCTGACCCAACCCCGCGATGTTACTCAGTGCACCCTGGAGTACATCCTGCAGGTCACTTTCCTCCAGAGATTTCAGCACGTAAACACGCGCGCGTGACAGGAGCGCATTATTCAACTCAAAAGACGGATTCTCTGTGGTTGCACCGATAAAAGTCAGCGTCCCGTCTTCGACATAAGGAAGAAACGCATCCTGTTGCGACTTGTTAAAGCGGTGTACCTCGTCCAGAAAAAGCACCGTAGACCGGCCATAGGCTTCCCGATAGTCCTTTGCCTCCTGGACCGCTGCGCGAACCTCCTTGATGCCAGCCATGACCGCCGATAGCGCAATAAAATGTGCGTCGGTGGTATTCGCGATCATGCGCGCCAGCGTTGTCTTGCCGGTACCTGGGGGACCCCAGAAGATCATCGAATGGGCCCTGCCCTGCTCTATAGCGACGCGCAACGGTTTGCCGTCAGCAAGCAGATGCCTTTGACCAAAAAAGCCATCCAACGATTCCGGGCGTACGCGATCGGCGAGTGGGCGATTCAGGTCATCGCTTACCTGCCCGGGTTGTTCTTCATGCGCAAACAAATCAGCCAATTCGATTCTTAAGCCAGTTTTCGGCGCGCTGACTCCAGCCGCCGGTAGCAATCAGGGCGATGACGATACCTATGGCTATCCCGATCACGTCGGCCACCAGGTCTCCCGCTTCCGCCGTTCGATATGAAAGCATCGATTGCAGCCACTCTATCAGCAAACCGTAGACGGAGAGTCCGAGTGCGACTCGCCAATAAGAGCCCCGAGCGTACTGCCCGGTGTACCAAAGTGCCAGCAATGCGAAAGTGATTCCGTGAATCAACTTGTCCCATTCAACCCAATCCAGTCTGGCGTCGTCCGGCCGGGGCCAGAATGCAGGTGCTAAGGCCAGGCTCATCACGATAAGAGGAAGCAAAACGCCGACGGTTCGCCAACGGCCGGGATATTCAAGGGGCAGCATTCAACGCTCTGTTGATGGAACCGGCAGCGG
Organism: Woeseiaceae bacterium; assembly: GCA_024640315.1. GTDB lineage: Bacteria > Pseudomonadota > Gammaproteobacteria > Steroidobacterales > Woeseiaceae > SZUA-117. The sequence continues at coordinate 105,369 of JAHEFF010000001.1, read as the reverse complement.
TTCACCAACGACATCGACGCCTGCTGGTGGATTAAATTCGAACGTGCTTTCGGCAATCGGCTCGTTGAACGACACGTCAAAAAGCGCGATGAGCGTAGTTTGTTCCAGGTTATCGCCAAACAACATGCGTGTCAGTTTGCCGCCGGTAAATCCCAACTCTACTTTATTGAAACCATTGTCAGTGTCTTTGGGGCGCAACCTGACCCAGACTGTTCCTCGCTCGGTCTGGCTGCCTATGTAGTCAAAATCGTCGAGAACATCACTGGAACCACCCAGTAATAGGGCCGGAGTGCTGCCCAATGCCGTGCCTTGCGGTTTGACCGTTACCTGCTCGAGGTCGACGTCATAGCTCCAGATGTTCAGGCCATCGGCAACGAGAATTTGCTGGTAAGGGTCGAAGTAAGTCCAGCGAAACTGCCCGGGCCGACGAATGCTCAGGGTGCCGGAAGATTCTTCGACCACCATGTCGTCCGCATCAATCAGCTGCTGTTCGAAACGGCCGGAAAGCGTTTTGACGTTTTCCAGAAAGTCCTCGACAAGCCGCTGGCCCTCTTCATTCTCTTCCTGCGCAGAAGACCAATCAGCCGTGCCGAGAAGAGCGGCGGCCATTAGTATCACTGCGGTGCGTTTGTTCAATTCCTTATTCCTTCGCCGGCGCCGGTACCAGTATTTCACGGGAACCATTCGACTGTAGCGGACCAACAAGACCGGCCTGCTCCATTGATTCAACCATTCGTGCCGCTCGGTTATAACCAATCTTCAGACGTCGCTGCACGCCGGAAATTGACGCCTTTCGCGTTTCCATCACGACCTGGACTGCCTGGTCGTAAAGCGGATCCTGTTCAGCGCTAACATCATCTCCCGGTAACGTCTCCAAACCAGTCAGTCCCGGAGTTAGACTCGTCGGAGCCTCGACAATTTCATCAATGTACCTTGGCTGACCCGCTTTCTTGAGGTTACGCACCACCGCGTGCACTTCGTGATCTGCCACGAATGCGCCATGCACCCGAGTTGGCAGTGACGTTCCAGGCGGCAGATACAACATGTCACCGTGACCGAGAAGATTTTCGGCACCCATCTGGTCCAGAATGGTGCGGGAATCAACTTTAGCCGACACCTGGAACGCAATACGTGTTGGGATATTTGCTTTGATAAGGCCCGTAATCACGTCAACAGACGGCCTCTGGGTTGCAAGTAACATGTGAACGCCGGATGCGCGCGCTTTTTGTGCAAGCCTTGCAATCAGCTCTTCAACTTTCTTGCCGACAATCATCATCATGTCCGCAAGCTCGTCAATGATGATCACTATAAACGGCAACGGAGTCAGTGTCGGCTGCTCAACAGGTTTTTCCGGGTCCAGTAGTTCGGGTGGCTTCCAGGTCGGATCCGGTATCGGATTGCCTGAATCAATGGCTTCCTTGACCTTTCGGTTGTAACCGCCAATATTCCTGACGCCCAATGCGGCCATCAACCTGTAGCGCCGGTCCATTTCACCGACACACCAGCGCAATGCGTTGGCGGCTTCCTTCATGTCCGTTACAACCGGCGTCAGCAAGTGCGGGATGCCCTCGTAAACAGACAACTCGAGCATCTTCGGGTCAACCATGATCAGCCTGACGTGTTCAGGTTTCGCCTTGTACAAAAGACTAAGCACCATCGCGTTGATCGCAACGGACTTGCCTGAGCCGGTTGTTCCGGCAATCAGCAAATGCGGCATCCGCGCAAGATCCGCAACCACCGAATTACCGGAAATATCCTTGCCCAGCGCCAGGGTCAGGGGCGATGCAAGGTCGTCATATGCCTTGCTCTTGAGAATTTCTCCCAGCGTGACCAGCTCCCGGTTTTCATTCGGAATTTCCAGCCCGATGAAAGCCTTCCCGGGAATTACCTCAACCACCCGGACACTGACAACGGACAGAGACCTCGCGAGATCTTTTGCCAGGTTCACGATCTGACTGACTTTTACCCCGGGAGCCGGGTCCAGTTCAAAGCGAGTGATAATCGGTCCCGGCAACACCGAAACCACCTCGACCTCGATACCGAAATCCCGCAATTTCAGTTCGACGAGACGCGACATGGCTTCAAGTGATTCCTCGGAGTAGCCACTCGATTGCGGAACGGGATCATCGAGCAATGACAGAGGTGGCAGTTCACCCTCGGACGGAGGCTCGAACAACGGCACCTGGCGCTCTTTTTCCGCCCGCATACTGGGTTCGAGCGGTGCCATCGTCGGCTCGATTTTGGGCGGCGAACGCCCCGCAGTTCGTTTTCGCTCTTTCTCAAAGACGTCCTGCCGTGCCGCGATCTGCCGTTTACCTTCAGCACGATCGCGAAACTCGCCGATCTTTTCCCGCGCTTTCTCATATCCGAGCAGGCACCAGCGGCCGAGACGATCCATCACCGCCAGCCAGGATATGCCCAGGAATAGCGAAACCGAAGCAACCCAGAGGAAAAACAGCAGTACGCTGGCTCCGAGGAGCTTCATCAACGCTTCCAGGTTCTCGCCAACCAGTTGCCCGATAATGCCGCCGGCTGTCTGGCGGAAGCCTGCCGGCGAAAAATGCAGGGTCGCCAGCGCACAACTGGAGACCAGAGTCGCCAGGAAGCCAGCAAAGCGGAGCGTGTAGTCTGCCCGCGTAAACATTTCGTTGGTCTTGTGCTCTCTGAATATCATCCAGCCGAAATAGAAGACCATGATCGTGAAGAGATAGGCGGGCCGGCCGAAGAGATTGAAAAGCAAGTCGGCAATCAACGCGCCAATTCGACCGACGCCGTTTTGAATATCACCCGAGCTACTCGCCTGCGAAAAGCCGGGATCCGAGGCGTCATAGGTAAACAAGGCAAACCAGAGGATAAGCGCAAATGCGGCGAACACCCACAACGCACCCTCGCGCAATGTCTTGACGACCTGTGCGGACAGCTTGCTTGGTTCTTTTCGGGTTTGCCGCGCTCTTGCCATATTAATGTATTCTGCGATGAAGTTTATCTAACACACTGATTCTATTACATCCAAGAGTAACAGGTATTGTCAAAACCCTGTCGTGCCAGGAGACTTCAGTGACCATTATTCCTTCAGTCAGACATTCTCTCCATGCATTTACCGATCTTCATGCGTAATACTCAAAACGCGCTTTACGCGCGCAATACTGAACCCTACACTTCCCCATCGGCCCGCACTTTCGCACACCTGCCCGGGACTTGAATGCGAACATCGAGAACGCATCCCGGCTGACTTGAGCTGATTGGGTTGAAAGCCGACCTGGCAAATATGTTGATGAAAATCCTGAAGGCAAATTATACATGAGCAACTCCAAACATTGCCGCGTTCTTATCCTGGGGTCAGGCCCCGCCGGATATGCAGCGGGCGTCTACGCGGCTCGAGCAAACCTGGAACCGGTTATCGTCACAGGAATCGAGCAAGGCGGTCAGTTGATGACGACCACCGACGTCGACAACTGGCCCGGTGATGCTGAAGGCCTTCAGGGCCCGCAGCTAATGGAACGAATGCTGCAACACGTACAACGATACGACGTTGATATTGTGAACGACCATATCAACAAAGCCGATCTGTCTGAACGGCCATTCAAGCTCCACGGAGACTACGGAAGCTACACCTGCGACGCGTTGATTATTGCCACGGGCGCCACCGCAATGTATCTCGGCCTGCCTTCGGAGGAGGCATTCAAAGGGCGCGGCGTGTCTGCCTGTGCAACCTGCGATGGCTTCTTCTATCGCGGCAAGGAAGTCGCAGTGATCGGCGGCGGCAACACCGCCGTTGAGGAGGCTCTCTATCTTAGCAATATTGCATCGAAGGTCACCCTGGTACACAGGCGCGATGCACTGCGCGCGGAGAAAATCCTTCAGCAGCACCTGTTCCAGAAAGAAAGAGATGGCAACGTCGATATCCTCTGGGACCACGTTGTAGACGAGGTATTGGGTGATGATGCCGGCGTGACCGGCTTGCGGGTCAGAAGTGCGGTCGATGAGTCGAAAACTGCGGATCTCGATCTCGACGGCGTATTTATCGCGATCGGGCACAGTCCTAATACGGGCCTTTTCGAAAATCAGCTAAAAATGAATAACGGCTACATCGTCGTCAAGACGGGCCTGGCAGGTGATGCGACTGCAACGAGCGTGCCCGGCGTTTTCGCGGCGGGCGACGTCGCTGACCAGGTTTACAGGCAGGCGATTACGTCGGCCGGTGCCGGTTGCATGGCTGCGCTGGACGCGGAAAAATTCCTCGACGCGGAAGTGGCAGCAGAAGCCACCAGTGACGCTGCAGCATGATTGATCGAAGGGGTCCATGCGCGTAGATATCGCCGAGAGTATTGGCGAATTCAGTGCGCAGGACTGGAACAGGCTTGCTGGTAAGCGATACCCGTTCCTGCGACATGAGTTCCTCAATGCGGCGGAGTCTTCCGGTTGCGCCGGACCCGAGTCAGGATGGCAACCGCGCCACCTGGGCCTGCGGGATGAGCATGGCAAGCTGGTTGGCGCCATGCCGCTTTACCAAAAAAGCCATTCCTGGGGAGAATTCGTATTTGACTGGAGCTGGGCGCAGGCCTATGAACGTGCCGGTCTTAACTATTATCCAAAACTCGTTTCCGCCATACCGTTTACGCCGGCAACCAGTCGCCGAATGCTGACGGAACAACCGGATCACGCAGCCGAGCTGCTGGATGCGATGCTCGGCCTGGCCGGCAGCACCGGCTCGTCGTCGGCACACATCCTGTTTCCCGAAGAAGATGAGCTCCCGACCCTGGAAAACGCCGGCCTGAAGCTCCGCAAAGACTGCCAGTTTCACTGGCACAACAGGAATTACAGGGACTTCGATGATTTCCTGGCAACGTTCAGTTCGGCCAAGCGAAAGAAAGCCCGCCGCGATCGCCGCCATGTTACAGAACAGGGAATCACGTTTCGCCGGGTCAAGGGGAGCGAGGCGGATCTCGCAGTCTGGAAAGACGCTTACGAACTCATCAGCATGACATTCCTGCGGCGTGGTTCCATGCCTTATTTCAGCTTTGATTTTTTCGTCGAAGTGTCAGCGCGCCTTCCCGACAACATTCTCATTGTGCTTGCGGAAAAAGACCGGATGCCCATCGCGGCAGCAGTCTTCTATGACACGATGGATACGCTGTACGGCCGCTACTGGGGTGCAGATACCGCCTACAACGCGCTGCATTTCGAAACCTGTTACTACCAGGGGATAGATTACTGCATCGAAAACAACCGACAGCGATTTGAACCGGGTACGCAGGGCGAGCACAAGATCAGCCGCGGCTTTATCCCGGTCACGACATGGTCCGCCCATTGGCTTGCGCGACCGGAATTTTTTTCAGCCGTCGCGCAATACCTGCGAGCTGAAGGGCGTCATGTTGATCAATACATCGACGCGGTCACCGACCACAGCCCATACAAAGACGGCCATTCGCGGTGAAATCGCCGCGAATCACCTGGATCAACAGTGATGATCCACCCAATGCTTTTCCGGATATCGACAACGCCTTTGATGTGCCGGACGGGCTGCTTGCGGCCGGCGGCGATCTGTCCGAGGAGCGGCTGCTGTATGCGTATGCCCACGGAATTTTTCCGTGGTTCAATGAGGGGCAGCCAATCCTTTGGTGGTCCCCGGACCCACGCTGCATTTTGCGGCCCGGCGAGATCCACATACCGCGACGCCTGAGACGGTCGTTGCGGCAAAGCGATTTCAACATTCGGTTCAATTCCGCATTTGAGGGCGTGATTGCGACGTGCGCGGAAAACCGGCCCGGTCAGGATGGCACCTGGATTACGCCGGAAATGCATGCTGCTTACTGCGGCTTGCATCGGAGCGGATGGGCCCATTCCATTGAGGTCTGGTCATCGGGTCACCTGGTCGGCGGGCTTTACGGAATTGCAATCGACAGGATCTTTTTTGGTGAATCGATGTTCAGTCGGCAAACGAATGCATCAAAGGCTGCCATGGTGGCATTGTGCTACCTGCTAACGACACACGACTTCAAATTGCTCGATTGCCAGGTCGAATCTCCGCACCTGAGGAGCCTCGGGGCGACCCTGATGCCACGAAGTCAGTTTTCGGCCGTATTGAAGGAATTCTGCCGCGAAAGCGTGACATTCGACGATTGGCCCACGAAACCGTGCCAAATCAACGAATTCCTAGTCTGAATAGATAACCATTCATTGCAATAAAGCGCTCGTTTCTGCACAATTCGGCTCGCTGAATCTACCGGAGAGCAAAGGAAATTGGCTAAAGAAGAAGCCCTGCAGATGGAAGGCGTCGTTACCGACACGCTTCCCAACACGACCTTTCGTGTCGAGTTGGAGAACGGTCACGTTGTGACTGCCCACATCTCCGGCAAAATGCGCAAGAACTATATCCGGATTCTCACCGGTGACACCGTCACCGTCGAACTGACGCCTTACGATCTCAGTAAAGGCCGCATTGTCTACCGCGGAAGGACCTGATTCCTTAGCCGGCAGGCAAAAGCGCCGGGTGTCCAAGAGACAAGGCACGAATCGGAGAACCCCGCTCTCTCGACATCCCCGCAACGATTGACACATGCCCAAAGTGAAGCCCGCCGCGAGACTTTGCTCGCTCCGCGACATTCGAACGCCTGTTCCATCAGGCGGAGTGTATACAGGACCTACAGCAACAGCATCTTGGGGCGCCTGGTAACACCGTTTCGAGTCGCCTGATGATTTTGAGCTAGTTTTCAGGCAGGTGCTCGAGTTCCCTGGTCACAGGCTCGGCATTCAGCTGAATCGTGTCGTCATCTCCGACAGTGATCCGCACATGTCCGCCGTCCGCAAGACTGCCAAACAACAGCTCTTCCGCCAGCGGCCGCTTGATATGTTCCTGGATAATCCTGGCCATCGGCCTTGCGCCCATCTTGGGATCGTAGCCGCGCTCCGCAATCCAGCTGCGGGCGGCGTCGTCCAGTTCCAGTGTTACGTTGTTCGAACCCAGCTTACTCTCAAGCTCTACCACCAGTTTGTCGACAACTCGCGCAATCGAGTGCGCATCAAGGGCTGCAAACTGGATTATTGCGTCCAGGCGATTTCGGAATTCCGGTGAAAACGACTTCTTGAGAATCCCCATTCCGTCGGTGCTGTGATCCTGCTGCGTGAAGCCAATCGACGCCCTGCTCATCTCCTGTGCGCCCGCATTGGTCGTCATCACGAGGACAATATTTCGAAAATCCGCTTTGCGCCCATTGTTGTCCGTCAGGGTGCCATGGTCCATCACCTGCAGCAGCAGGTTAAATACTTCGGGATGGGCTTTTTCAATTTCATCAAGCAACACAACTGCGTGCGGATTCTTGGTCACTGCTTCAGTAAGCAAGCCACCCTGATCGAAACCAACGTAGCCCGGTGGTGCGCCGATCAGGCGAGATACAGTGTGGCGCTCCATGTATTCGGACATGTCGAAACGAATCAACTCAACGCCCATTACCATCGCGAGTTGACGGGTGACTTCGGTCTTGCCAACACCGGTCGGTCCAGCAAACAAAAACGAACCAACCGGCTTTTCGTCCTCGTTAAGTCCGGAACGGGACATCTTGATCGCAGAACTGAGGGCCTCAATTGCGGGGTCCTGACCAAAAATAGAAAGCTTTAGGTCTCGATCGAGGGTTCGCAGAACTTTCTTGTCCGAAGTCGAGACACTTTTCGCCGGAATCCGCGCCATTTTGGCGACGACGTTTTCCACCATTTCAACGGTCACGCGATCCGAGCGACTGTCTTCAGGCTGCAATCTCAGCTTAGCGCCCGCTTCATCGATCACGTCAATTGCCTTGTCTGGCAATTTGCGATCATTGATATGTCTTGCCGCGAGTTCAGCGGCAGCGTCAAGCGCCTCGTTCTCGTAGCTCACGCCATGGTGTTCTTCGAAACGCGTTTTCAAGCCACGGAGTATCTCTATGGTTTCCTCCAGGCTAGGCTCCGGGACATCGATCTTCTGAAAACGACGTGCCAGCGCGTGATCCTTTTCGAATACACCGCGATATTCAGAATAAGTCGTTGACCCGATGCAACGAATCTCACCGTTGGCCAGCACCGGCTTGATCAGGTTCGACGCATCCATGACACCGCCAGAAGCAGCCCCGGCACCGATAACCGTATGAATTTCATCAATAAAAAGGATTGCACCAGGATCCTCCTGAATCTCACGGATGACGCCTTTGAGACGCTTCTCAAAGTCACCACGGTACTTTGTGCCAGCAATTAGCGTCCCCATATCGAGAGCATAGATGGTGGCATCTCGCAGCACATCCGGCACTCGCTCTTCCGTAATCATGCGTGCAAGCCCCTCAGCCAAAGCGGTCTTGCCAACACCCGCATCACCCACATAAAGCGGGTTGTTTTTGCGTCGCCTGCAAAGTATCTGCACCGTTCTTTCGATCTCGATTTCCCGACCAATCAGCGGATCGATTTTTCCTTCGATCGCTCGTTGATTCAGATTGGTCGTATACTTCTGCAGCGCACCGCTCTCGGACTCGCCGTCGGTCTCGACGGAGGTTTCCTGTTCATCCGGAGTATCGCCAGGCACTTGCGGCATTCCGTGAGAAATATAGTTCACTACATCGAGCCGTGTGATGTCTTGCATTGCCAGGAAATAGACCGCCTGAGACTGCTTCTCGCTGAAAATGGCCACCAGCACATTAGCGCCCGTGACTTCTTTCTTACCACTGGACTGAACGTGATAGACCGCGCGTTGCAGAACGCGTTGAAACCCGAGCGTCGGCTGAACTTCACCTTCATCGCCCAGCGACATGAGAGGCGTCGCCTCGTCAATAAACTCGATCAGTTGCCGACGCAGCTGACCGATATCCGAATCGCAGGATTTGAGAATTTCATGTACCCGTGGAATATCGAGCAATGCGAGTAGCAGATGCTCTACCGTCATGAATTCATGACGACGATCACGAGCATTTTGAAATGCTTCGTTCAGACAAAATTCCAATTCACTTGAGAGCATTGCGGTTAGGCCTTCCTATGACTCTTCCATCGTACACATTAACGGATGCTGCTGCTGCTGCGCGATACTGGTTACCTGGGCAACCTTGGTCTCAGCAATTTCGAAACTGAATATTCCGCAATTACCTTTTCCCTTGGTATGGACCTCAAGCATTACGCGCGTGGCCTGACCCCGTTCCATTGCAAACACCGTTTCCAATACTTCAACTACAAACTCCATAGGCGTGTAGTCGTCATTAATCAGCACGACACGATATAATGGCGGCCGCTTGAGTTTGGGTTCCGCTTCCTTAACGTCGATATCGAGGTCGTCAATACCTGGTGTCGTCGATTTCCGTTCGGTCATGGTTTCTCTAACTGGCTGAATGCTGAAATATCTGGGTCATGAAGAATCATTATATATGGGCGCGCGGGTACGTTCTCCAAGCCCCTGGGTGGTGAATTTCGGTGTTTTTTGTGAAATCGCCGTGAAAAGTTAAGACGAATGCGAGAAATAACAGGTATATACTTGCCATATATAGGTTTTTCAGGGTTTTGGGCTTGTTGCCAACGGTCCGCAGACCTTATCATCAGCTTGCTGCGTTTAAATGGGTACGTGCCCGGGCATCCCGTCCCGTGGCTAAACGTATGCGAGGATCTGTCCGGACATGACAACTGAGGCTAATTGGTCTGATTTCAGTAGCTTAGATGCGGGGCGCATGCTGTCAGCCGCTAACGAGCTGCTGCCCAGGTGGGTCTCACTCGGGCTGGTCATTGCCATCGCCTGGAAACTCGCCCAGGCCATCTGGATCCTGATGCCCGGATCCGACGCAGGCAACACGGTTATTGCCCCGCCGGTGCAGATCTCCCGCTCACCCGCCACCGCCGGCAGCTCCGTGGATGTCCAGGCTATAGCCAACACACACATATTCGGTGAGGCGGACCCTGCGGAAGTCGTCATTGCTCCGCAGGAAAGCCACGAGAATCTTGCGGAAACGCGCCTCAACCTGTCGCTGAAGGGTACGATCGCGTCTCCCGAGGAAAAGTCCTCCATTGCCATCATTGCCGATGCCCGCAATGAAGAGAAAATATACCTGATCAAAGACACGGTGGCGCCCGGCACCACCTTACACGCGATATACCTGGATCGGGTTGTACTGAACCGGGGCGGCGCGTTGGAAGTCCTGAAGTTACCCAAAGAATTCCCGCAGGGCAGCACGCCCACGAGACGAGATACGACGGCGGCCAGCCGCACCGCTGTTAGTAATTCGCAAAGTATTCAGAATGTCGTTACGCAAAATGTTACCAAGCTCGCAGACGTGATTCGGCCGACCCCCTACTATGTATCGGGGCAGATGCAGGGTTACCGCGTCTATCCGGGCCGCGACCGCAAGCAGTTTGCGGCGCTGGGGCTGAGGCCAGGCGACCTGATCAAGGATGTGGATGGCGCCGCGCTTACGGATCCGCAGCAGGCAACGCAGATTTTTCAGGGTCTGGGTGACAAAGATCAGGTTTCCGTTACGGTTGAACGTAACGGATCGCCGGAAGTTCTTGTCCTCCGCACCAGTCAGCTTGAACTCGATAGCCAGCAATGAAGGAATCGAAATCAGTGCACAGACAGCATTTACATAGGGGTCAGCGCGTAGCGCTGGCCACGATTCTTTTCCTCCTGCTGCTCCCGCTGGCCAGGGGGCAAGAACCGACTATCACGCCAAATTACCGCGATGCCGACATTCGGCAGATTATTGAAGCCGTCGGCGAAGTAACGGGGAAAAACTTCATCGTCGATCCGCGTATTACGGCAAAAGTAACCATGTTGTCATCCACGCCGATGTCTCCTGACGCATTTTACGAAGCGTTTCTCTCTATTTTGCAGGTAAACGGTTACATTGCGACAACAACCGGCAACATCGTAAAGATCGTGCCCGACGCGAGCGCACGCCAATATTCCGGCCTGCTAACCACTGACGGAGCTGCTGCCGACGATATCGTCACACAGGTGGTCCAGGTACAAAACATCGGAGCAGCCCAGCTCGTTCCTATTTTGCGGCCGCTGATCCCTCAGTACGGACACCTTGCGGCACACCCCGGCTCCAACATGCTCATCATTTCGGATCGGGCATCGAATGTTGACAGAATGCTGCGAATTATCCGGCGTATCGACCAGGCTAATGACGATGAAATCGAAGTTATCCGCCTGGAGCATGCATCTGCTGCCGAGGTTGTCAGGGTCCTGACGGCACTGACTCAGGCGCCGCGAGCTGACGGCGTGCCGGTCACTACGTCACTTATCTCGGACGCGCGGACGAACAGCGTCCTGATCGGTGGCGACAAGACAGAACGACTGCGTCTGCGGGCGTTGATTGCGCATCTCGATACGCCGCTTGAAGACGGCGGTGATACGCAGGTTCGGTATCTTCAATTTGCGGATGCCGAGGAGCTTTCAACCAAGCTGCAGCAGCACTTTACACAGCAAGCGGCTGAAGGAGCTGTCTCTGCCCCGAATTTGAGTGGCGATGTGAGCGTGTGGGCCGATACGCAGACAAACGCGATCATCGTTAACGCGCCGCCGAAAATGATGCGTTCCCTGATGAGTATCGTAGACAAGCTGGATATTCGCCGAGCCCAGGTTCTCGTCGAAGCCATTATTGTTGAGGTGATTGCCGACAGAACTTCGGAGCTCGGCGTGACCTGGGCAGTCGACGATGGTTCCAGCAACAACCCGGTCGCTGTCACTAATTTCCCGTCCTCAGGTCCTGGTGTTGTGCAGCTCGGCGCGGCCCTGGGCGGTGACGGCACTACCGGCGACGTTTCCAGTCTGATTGGCGAAGGCATCACCGTCGGTGTGGGAAGAATCTCGGATAACGGCGTCAGTTTTGCCGCCATTCTGAATGCATTGCAGGGTGATGCCGACACAAACATCATTTCGACGCCGTCGATCGTTACTACGGATAACGAAGAAGCGAGTCTCAACGTAGGTCAGGAAGTCCCATTCGTCACCGGCTCATTTTCAAATACCGGGGGCGTTGGCGGAGCAGTTAACCCATTCCAGACCATCCAGCGCGAACAGGTTGGCGTCAAACTGACGATCACTCCGCAAATCAATGAAGGTGGCGATTCGCTAATGCTCAAGATATCTCAGGAGATATCCAACATTGCGTCATCTGCAGCTGGAGCGGTTGACCTGATCACCAATGAAAGAATCATCGAAACCACCGTTATTGTCGAAGACGGTGAGATCCTGGTTTTAGGTGGATTGATGGAAGATGTGCTGCGAGAGTCTGAGCAAAAAGTGCCGATACTGGGGAGCATTCCTATTCTCGGTGCGTTGTTCCGAACCCAGAAATCGGATCTCGTCAAGACCAATCTCATGATTTTTATCCGCCCGAAAATTTTGCGTGATACGGCTCAGACCAGGTTCGAGACAAACACCAAGTACAACGCAATCACAGAAGCGTTACAGGGTGATCGAATCCAGTTGATGCCGGGTGCTGTACGACCCTCATTGCCACCCATCGAGTCCTATCGAAATCCGCCGACTAACCTGGCTCCCGAAAATGATGGCCCCGACAAGCAGTAGCTGGCATATGTGATGGAAAGCAATTCCGAAATAATCCTGGAACTTGAGCCGGAGCCAGCCGAAAACATTACGCTGGCGGACGAAGCGCCGGGGCGGGTGCTGCCCTTCTCGTTCGCAAGCCGGCACGGAGTCCTGATTCGGGATTTTGCGGACGGCGTCGGTCAGGCAGTTTACAGAACAGGCGCATCACCACTGAGTCTCGCAGAGGCAAGACGATATGCCGGCATTCCGCTGAAGCTAACGCGGGTGACTGCTGATGCATTCGACGGCATGCTGCAGCAGACGTATGAACAAGGCAGTCACATGGCCATGCAAATGGCTGGTGACCTTGACGAACAAACCGATCTTTTGCAGGTGGCTCAAGACCTTCCCGAGCCGTCCGACCTCCTTGATAGCGACGATGACGCACCGATCATTCGATTTATCAATGCTGTGCTCACAGAAGCCGTCAAAGAGAATGCTTCTGACGTCCACATAGAGCCGTACGAAAACCGCCTGGGCGTTCGCTTCCGGGTCGATGGAGTCTTGCAGGAAGTATTGCAAACGCGCCGGGCATTGGCGCCACTGGTGGTATCGCGTATCAAGGTCATGTCAAAACTGGATATTGCCGAAAAACGCCTGCCTCAGGATGGTCGGATTTCCCTCAAGATTGCCGGTCGCGCTGTCGACGTACGCGTCTCCACAATGCCGTCGGGGCATGGCGAGCGGGTAGTTCTCAGACTGTTGGACAAACAGGCCGGCCGATTAAATCTCTCATCGCTCGGCATGGACGAACAGTCACAGGCATTGATGGATGAATTGATTCACAAGCCACACGGAATCATTCTCGTCACAGGGCCAACTGGCTCCGGTAAGACAACCACGCTCTATGCTGCGCTTGAACGAATCAACGACAATAGCCGCAACATCATGACCGTTGAAGATCCGATCGAGTATTTTATGGACGGCATCGGACAGTCGCAGGTAAACACCAAAGTCGAAATGACATTTGCGCGAGGACTGCGGGCCATCCTTCGACAGGACCCGGATGTCGTCATGGTTGGTGAGATTCGTGACCTCGAAACCGCGGAAATTGCGGTACAGGCCAGTCTGACGGGTCATCTCGTCCTGTCTACGTTGCACACCAACACGGCAGCAGGCGCAGTGACACGGCTGCGGGATATGGGTGTCGAGCCCTTTCTGCTGTCGTCAAGCCTGATCGGCGTAATAGCACAACGACTCGTGCGTGTCCTGGATGACGATACTAAAGTACCGTATGTCGCCCGGGAATATGAATGCCGGACACTGCAGGTCGATCCTGAAAACCCGCCCACCCTGTATCGGCCTGGTGAGAGCGAATCCAACGGCTTCAGAGGCCGAACCGGCATCTACGAGTTGATTTCCGTTGACGACACGATGCGGACGATGATCCATGACGGTGCCAGCGAACAGAATCTCGAGAAACACGCCCGAACCATGACCTGCAGCATTCGAGCTGATGGCCAGCGGCGCGTACTTCAGGGTGATACAACCCTGGAGGAAGTCCTGCGCGTCACCCGGGCCGACTAGGTCCGCCCTCCGAGACTATTTGATGGGCGCCTTTGAATTCGTAGCACTCGACAAGAACGGCAAAGAGTCGAAGGGGCTTCTCGAAGGCGACACACCGAAACACGTTCGACAACTTCTGCGGGAACGAAAACTCCTGCCGGTCAAGGTAACGGAGGTTGCGCAGAAGGAGTCCCGCCGCCAGGAAAGTTTTTCTTTTCGACGCGGCTTGTCCGCTGGCGAGCTGGCCCTGGTGACGCGTCAACTCGCAACTTTGGCGCAGTCAGGGCTGCCGCTGGAGGAAGCCTTGCTGGCTGTCAGCCAGCAGAATGAGAATCCACGAGCACAGAGCATTCTTCTTGGCGTCAGGTCACGCGTCATGGAAGGCCACTCGCTGGCAGACGGCCTGACAGACTTTCCTCAGGCATTTCCGGAGTTGTATCGTGCAACGGTTGCAGCGGGCGAACAGTCCGGGCATCTGGACGCAGTGCTGGAGAGACTTGCGGAATTTACCGAATCGCGACAAATGCTGCAGCAGCAGATTCGAAACGCGCTCATCTACCCAATTGCTCTTATTGTCACTGCAGTCGCTATTATCAGCTTCATGCTTGCCTACGTGGTACCCAAGGTCGTCTATATATTTGAAAATTACGATCAGGAACTGCCGTTGCTGACGCGCATCATGATTGCGTCCAGCGACCTGATTCGAGATTACTGGTTTGTGATCATCGCCGTGGTTGTGCTTCTGATCGTCGGGATACGCCAACTCCTCAAAAATGAAGGCCCGCGCCGCCAATACCATCACTTGCTATTGCATCTGCCGATCGTCGCCAGGGTCACTCGTGGCATCAATACGGCGCGCTTCACGCAAACACTGAGTATCCTGGCCGGAAGCGGCGTACCGATACTGGATTCTCTGAAGATTGCCGCAAAAGTCGTCGTCAACATTCCGATGCGGGAGGCTGTTGAAGAGGCCGCACTGCGAATTCGCGAAGGTGGCATGATCAGCCGTTCGCTTGCCGCCAGTAAGTTATTTCCCCCTATGACCACTCACCTGATTGCCAGCGGTGAGGCCAGTGGTAAGCTGGAAGAGATGCTGTCGCGCGCCGCCACCAACCAGGAACGCGAAGTGGATGGTTTGATCTCAACCATGCTCGGCATCATGCAGCCACTGCTGGTCATCGTAATGGCCTTTATCGTGCTGCTGATCGTTCTCGCCATCCTCCTGCCGATTTTCGAAATCAACAACCTTATTCGCTGATTTCATCGGCTGTATCCCATTATTCCGGTTACGTTTTTACGTTATCGGCAAATGTGTCGAATGAGCGCTTGCGCATGAAAATCTTTCGCGGTATACAGGCAAAACATCTTATGGAAGATCTGGAAACCCGAAGGATTGTTAACCGTCATTGAATGGGGTTTGTGACGCATGAACAATGAAATAGATAAATCGAGAGTTGACGACGACGACGACGGCGAGTTCGACGATAATGACGAGTTTGGCGATACGGTCGTTCTCAAGGACACTGATTTTTCGGACTCAGATGACGGTAACTCAATGGAAATCAATGTCGAAGCACTGATAGCCGACTTCGAGGGCACTCCTGCCGAAGTTGCGGCACGCAAGAAGGCAATCCGGCGACGACTGGAAGAGATGGCCGAAGACAAGTCTTTCGAAGACACCTACGCAATCGACTTCGACGACTGAAGGCTGTCAAATTCAGCGAAAATCCCTGGAATTAACGGTCAACTCCCCTAGCAACCCACTGTGATCGATGAGCCTCCTCGCGATCACATGAATGACTTTCCCTTCTTTCTGTAGCTCCCCCTGCACCCCCATCAACCGGGCGTTCAGCAGAACGTCCCTTTGCTCATCGGCGATTTTTTTCCACACGATCAGGTTACTGCATCCCGTTTCGTCCTCGAGCGTTACAAATGTTACGCCACTTGCTGTTCCCGGACGCTGCTTTGTAATCACCAGACCGGCAATGCGGATTCGTTTTCCGTTACTGATCTCGCCCAGTCGACTCGCCGAAACATAGCGATGCCTGTCCAGATACGGTCGAATCAACGCCAGTGGATGGCGCCCCAGCGTCAATCCAAGGCTTTGGTAATCCGCAACAATGTCCTGCCCCTCAGTTGGCCGTCGCAGCATCGGAATAGCTTCGTACCGGTCGAGCGATGAAAACAACGGTGTTGTTTCTTCCACACCCGCGACAGTCCAGCGAACCTTGTGCCGGTGTCCGGCAAGTGACTTTAATGCACCGGCGGCCGCCAGTGCGCTCAGTTCACGTCGGTTCAAACCGGTTTTTTCCAGCAACTCCTGGACGCTTTGATAGGCGCGTTCCCTTTGCGCGACCACTGTGCGGCCCGCTTCCTCCGATAATCCTTTCACCTGCCGCAATCCAAGCCGCAAGGCAGGCTCACTATTAACGGCAGGTTCAAGGCTTGAGTCCCAGCCACTTTCATTGATATCGGCCGGGCGAACTTCGACGCCATGTCTGCGCGCATCCTGCGTTAGCTGTGAGGCTGAATAGAAACCCATTGGCTGGCTGTTCAGCAATGCGCAGGTGAATGCTGCCGGCGTATGACGTTTAAGCCAACAGGAGACATACACAAGCAATGCAAAACTGGCGGAATGTGACTCAGGGAAACCGTACTCACCAAAACCCAGGATCTGTTTAAAAATCTGATTGGCAAATTCTTCTGTATAGCCGCGTGCCTGCATTCCCTCAGTGAGTTTTTTCTCGAACGGCCCGAGCCCGCCACGACGTTTCCACGCAGCCATTGCACGACGCAGGCGATCGGCCTCTCCGGGGGTAAAACCCGCAGCGACCACAGCCAGTTGCATCACCTGTTCCTGGAATATGGGCACGCCCAGCGTTCGTTGCAAAACTTCCCTGACCTCCTCACTCGGGTATTCAACAGCTTCCTCACCACTCCGTCGCCGGAGGTAGGGGTGCACCATGTCACCCTGAATTGGGCCAGGTCGAATGATCGCCACCTCGATCACGAGGTCGTAGTAACAACGCGGCTTAAGCCTTGGCAACATCGCCATCTGTGCGCGCGACTCGATCTGGAAAACTCCCATCGTGTCACCTTCACAAATCATGTCGTAAACGACCGGATCTTCAGCCGGCACTGTGGCAAGCGTATATTCCCGACCGTCAAACTCCCGAATAAGGTCAAAGCTTCGGCGTATCGCCGTTAACATGCCGAGACCAAGCACATCGACCTTGAGAAGACCTAAATCCTGGAGGTCGTTTTTCTCCCACTGGATAACAGTGCGGTCATCCATAGCCGCGTTTTCGACAGGAACAAGTTCGAAAAGCGGTCCGTTCGAAATGACAAATCCGCCGACGTGTTGTGACAGATGACGCGGGAACCCGATCAGGTGACGGACAAGATACAATAGTCTCCTGATAAGAGGGCTTGCCGGATCAAGCCCGGCCTCCAGCACCCGGCTTTCATCCACTTCCGTGCCATCCCACCACTGCATTGATTTCGCCAGCCTGTCGACCTGCAAACCACTCAAACCCAATGCTTTGCCAACATCCCGCAAGGCGCTGCGTGGACGATAAGTAATGACGGTAGCCGCAAGCGCAGCCCTCTCCCTGCCATACTTCCGGTAGATGTACTGAATAACTTCCTCGCGACGTTCATGCTCGAAGTCGACATCGATATCCGGTGGTTCGTTGCGCTCCTTCGAGATAAAACGTTCGACCAGGGTCGCCATGCGCTCCGGGTCGACCTCGGTTATACCGAGACAAAAACACACCGCTGAATTCGCCGCCGAGCCGCGTCCCTGGCACAAAATATCCTGGCTTCTGGCGAAAGCGACGATGTCAAAGACCGTCAGAAAGTAAGGTTCATACTGAAGTTCACGAATCAGTTTGAGTTCGTACTCGACCAGGGCCATGACTTTTGCTGGTACCCGATCCGGCCAGCGCTTGCGCATCCCCTCCTCGGTTAGCTTCCGCAAATAGCTAGTCGATGTTTCGCCATCCGGTACCAGTTCGTTCGGGTATTCGTAACGCAATTCATCAAGGGAAAACTGAATTGTCTCGGCAACGACACAGGCCTCCTGCAACCACTCTCCGGGATAGATGCTGCCCAGTACCTCACGGGGCCGCAGGTACCGTTCACCGTTGGGATACAACGCAAAACCAGCACGATCGAGCGTCACCCCTTCACGGATAGCGGTCACAGTATCCTGCAGAAAGCGACGCTCGCGGCAATGCATATGGACATCACCACTTGCAACAAGTGGCAGGTCGAGTGCTTCACCCAGGTTGCGAAGGCGCTCCATGCGCAGGCGTTCAAGACCGTCCGCGAGCAGCTCGACTGCAATCCACAATCGGTCACAGAACGCATCGAGAATCCATGCGTCCTCAGCTCCCAGCAGGAGTTGATTATCGGGCACCCACAACACCACACAATTGTTCAGCCCATCCGCGAAGTCCTCCGCTGTGACTTTATAGCTACCCTTCTTTGCCGCACGTCTGCCGCGGGAAATAAGCCTGCATAGTTGTGCATATCCCGCACGGTTTCTGGCCAACACGACAAGCTTCAGACCCGTGTCGAAGCGAAACTCCGAGCCGATGATGAGTTTCTGCAAGCCACTTTCTTTTGCTGCCACGTGTGCCCGTACAACGCCCGAGACGGTGCACTCATCCGTAATGGCCAGCGCCTCGTAACCAAGCCTGGCTGCAGTCTCGACAAGTTCTTCCGGATGCGATGCGCCTCTCAGGAAAGTGAAATTACTGAGTGCATGCAATTCAGCATAAGCGCTCATCCAAATTTTCCATGCAAAAACCAGCGGTTCCTGTCTTTATCGCGATTCCGGTATACCCAGAGATGTACGCCCGCTGGATTTACGGCCACGTAGTAATCCCGCGCAATACCATCGTCGTCCCACCAGCCGGTCTCGATACGCTCAGGTCCCTTGAGCAACTTTAAAGGTCCCTGGTAATGAGGCACTCCACTCTCGACAACCAGTAGCTCGGGCTCCTGCAGTACCCATAACGGCCTTTGCAACACCAGGCTGTTTGTGCGGTGAGCCTCTGCCAATAACCCGGGACTGTGAGCACTCACCTGCCAGGACGAAACGTTAGCGCAATGCGGTATATCTTCGAAGTTGCTCCGGGGCTGCCACGCATA
Source organism: Woeseiaceae bacterium (assembly GCA_024640315.1). GTDB lineage: Bacteria > Pseudomonadota > Gammaproteobacteria > Steroidobacterales > Woeseiaceae > SZUA-117. Next base: position 86,150 of record JAHEFF010000001.1, on the reverse strand, counting down.
TTGTGGTCGATGTTCGGCAACAGCCATGACACCGTGCACCAATTCGTCGCCAATGCGCGCACTTAGCCTCTCCGCAAGCTGCGCGATCGATGTGCTCTGCTGTTTTTTGTGCTGCCCTTCAAATTGCAACATGCCTGACTTTGCTGTGAACTGCTGACCCTGCCCCGCGCATAATTGAATAGCGATCACCGGTGCCGGCAATGCCAGGCGAGCAAATTTTATCTCCAGCAAATCAAACCAGTGCTGCACAGCTCTGTCCGCCTGTACGCAACCGATACTCAAACCTGTCGCTGGCATTTGCAGGTGAAAAAAACTGAAATCAATGTTTTGAACTGCGAGTTGCCGGCTCAAAAGGAAGCGCTCGAGCCGAGCCAGCAATTCCTGACAGATATTCAGCAATAAACCTGCATCACTCTCTTCTTCATTCAAATCATAGTCAGCGATAAACCGTTCAGGCATCCGGTAACTCACCCGTGGATCAGGAAGTCTCCCCAGAGCGCGATCGAGGTCCAGTAACCGACCTGCCCCAAAGCGCTTGGCAAACCCTTGCCTGGGTAAACGCAAAGCCTCGCCGACCGAAGTAATGCCCATACCCTTTAACAATGCAGTGATTGAATCTGGCCATCCCAGGCAGGTCACTGGCAGAGTTCTGAGCCTGCCAGCCAGGTTTCCCGGGTCGCGGATACAAACCTTGCGCCCGGCTCGCGCCAGCCAGGTTGCCGCAAGTGGCGTCGGTGCAATCGCAACACCGGCATGAAAACCCTGGCTATCCAGCTCTCTGACGATGCGTTGTCGCAAGGTCCTGATACCACCAAACAACGTTAAGCTGCCGGCAATTTCCAGTAGCAGTACCGAAGGTGCTTCTACACAAACGAAAGAGGTAAATTTCTCAGACCATTCCGCCAGGTCCTTAAGCACACGTGCTTCCCGAACCGGGTTTCTCTCGTCAAGACGCAACGCTGAAAACAGGGCCAGTGCCGCATTTATGGTCAGACCGGGACCAATGCCGGCGGCACGCGCACTGGCATTCGCCAGCAGGATCTTTCGTATTCCCTGCTGTTCTTCGAAAACAGCCGCAGGTTCGGGCGTATCGATCAATGCCTCGAGCGGTAGTGCCGGTAAATAAACACAAAGCCACAACTGCCGCAGAGGAACAACAGGTAGTAGTGAAGGCTCTGTCTGAGGAACCTCTGCCAGCGTTAGTTGCAGAGGTACAGACTGATGTCTGCGTTGTTTGCTTTTTAAAGAGGGAGTCGGGTTGGCTTCCCGCAGACGGGCCGGTGGTTTTCGTGAGTTGCCCACAACTTAACCCGCATAATCCTGCACCACGGCAGGTCTGCCACCGCGACTCTTCAGTATGCCGAGATCTGTGCCTTGCTTGCCCGCATCGAGCCGGATACGCAACGCCGCAGCCGATGGCTGTGACAATGCCCGCAATGAACGAAAAGCGATTGCCCAGCTTTGTCCCGCTCCTGCAGCAAGCTGCAAACGACGGCTTGCTACGTCATCGAGTTCGTTTGACCACAGTAAAACGGCCGCACAATTCCCGGAAATCAAAGCTTGCTCAGCTGCCCATAACGCCTCTTTCCCCCCCCTTGGTCGGACAATCAGGATCCGTGAGAGATTGACACCCCACTGTTTCAATGCGGGTGGGTAAGGTTCAAAGGGCGGCGCTATCCAGGCAATCCAACCGGCTTCCCTGCCATCCTTCTGATCATTTTGAGGTTGACTCAGCTTAGCCAGCGCCGGCATCAGGAGCTGTAATTCGCCGGTACCATAGTGGTCCAGCAGGATTTCGGTTAATGCATTTTGCGGCCAGCCACCGCCGGGCAGGTGCTGGTCGAGTTTCGGGTAACCACTGGCAAGACCCTGCCAACCCGGGTCTTCTGTCCGCGCCTGCCCTCGCCAGATGCGTGGATTTGTCAGCAAGTTCTCAAGCGCGTCGGACATTTAAATCAGCACATCAGTGGAGCGGAATACCATCGCGGATCACACCAACAACCACTCCCTCGATCACCATTGCCTGTACGGTCAGGTCGACCTGAATCGGCTCAAAGTCCTCGTTCTCGGGCAGCAACCAGACTACCGTCCCGTCCTGCCGGTAGCGTTTGACAGTGACTTCATCCTCAACTCGCGCAACAACGATCTGCCGGCTGCGCACTTCCGGTGTCCGGTGTACCGCCACAAGGTCACCGTCGAGAATGCCGGCATTTTTCATACTCATACCCTGAACACGCAGGAGATAGTGAGGTTTGGGATCAAAAAACGCCGGGTCGATCCGGTAATGCGTTTCGATATGCTCCTCGGCAAGTATCGGGCTGCCGGCCGCAACCCTGCCAATCAGGGGCAAACCCAGCTGTTCACGCAGGGAATCCTTGAGCTGAATACCTCTCGAGGCGCCGGGCATCAGATCCAGAACCCCTTTTTTCTGCAGGGCACGAAGATGTTCCTCGGCCGCATTAGCAGATTTGAAACCCAGCTCTTTAGCGATCTCGGCACGGGTGGGCGGCATTCCAAATTCATTTATAAAGTCTTGAATTAATTCAAGAATTTGCTTCTGCCTGGGGGTCAGTTGGCGCATTTGAGCATACCTGTATGAATAAACAGTAGTGGCATTATATACAGTTAGTTTGGTTTGGCAAGACATCTCATTCGTCCGGGCGGCGGTCAGCGCGTTACCAGTCGAGACGGATCGATGCCTGCGAGGGACACTAAAAACAGACCCGGTGACCGGCGGGACGTGTGTCAACGAACAGAATACGGATCAGCGAAGTCGAGTTCGTATGAGCCGTGAAAATTCAGAACCGACACCGGCGCCATAAAACTTCGCTCGCTGCACGGTCGAAAGACACAAAAACTTGTCTGCGAAGAGCGACAATCCTAAGAAAAACAATGAATTTCGTTGCGGCCAAGGTGACTTTACGAAATAATGCGCCTGCAGTTTTATCCCAACAGAGGAAATTTGGACAATGATTAAGAAAGTATTGAAAGTGGGCGCCATCGTGCTCGTCCTGGGCGTAGCCTCTGGTTGCGCCAGCCAGTCATCAGTTGACGCGGCACAGGCTACTGCCGATGCGGCAGCACGTGATGCAGCGGCGGCCAAATCTGCGGCAGAAGCAGCTCGTGCAGCATCTGACAGCGCAGTACAGGCAGCTGCCAGCGCTCAGAGCACTGCAGACCAGGCTCTGTCGGCGGCGACCGAGGCACAGGCTTGCTGTGATGCAAACCGCGATCGCCTGGAACGTATGTTCCAGAGGTCACAGGCCAAGTAGGAAAAAACTACTAAAGGCTTATTCTGACGCCGCGCTTGTCGCGGCGTCTTTTATTTTGCGCCCGGCAACTGCAGGTATGCCGTCAGCGCGGGCGAGTAAATCTTCCGCCTTGTCCCAGTCGAGCATACCGGGCTGTTCATTCGTCGCAGCCACAAACTGCTCCGTCAATGCCGTCAGCGCATTGCGAATCACCGGTGGCTCAACAACCGGCTGATCAGCATCTGTCATTACTTCAGCATTCGGCTCTGACTCTGGCAGGTTGAATTCGAGTGTCTTGTGGACCTCGATAACCAGTTCATCACCATTCCAGCCAACCTTCACGGGCTCATTGATAATCCTTACGGAGGTATTCACATCGACCCGCCCGAACAGGTAGTCGATATCCTCAGGGAACATGCGAATACAGCCATGCGTCACGCGCATGCCAACACCGTCCGGCCTGTTGGTGCCATGGATCAGGTAGCCGGGAAGCCCCAGCCGCATTGCATAGTCACCAAGCGGATTCTGAGGCCCCGGCGGCACGATACGGGGCAGTGGATCCCCGTCCGCTGCGTGCTCTGCACGAATGGACTCCGGCGGATACCAGCTTGGATTGCGCATCTTGGAAACAATGGTCGTACGACCGAGAGGCGTTTCCCAGTCCATACGGCCGATGCTGATCGGATATGTCATGACCACCGCCGGCTGTCCAGCCTCAGGGGTCGGGTAATAATAAAGACGGTATTCAGCGAGGTTCAGCACGACACCACGACGCGGGCCAGGTGGCAATACATAGCGAGTAGGCAATGTGACTTCAGTGCCCTCACCCGGCAACCATGTATCGACGTCAGGATTCGCACGCACGATGTCCTCGTAACCGAGCCCGTGACGGCGCGCAATATCGAGCAAGGTATCGTCGTCGCGTGCAATGACGGTCGTCAGCGCACCGACCACGTCATTGCCTTCAGGCGGGAGGTCGTAGACCTCGGCAACTGCACCGGGCGGCAATACCGCCAGGACGAGCGCTATGGATCCACTAACGAGTTTAATTACTGATTTCACTGTCCTGTCTCGTCCTGACTGATTACTTCAATTTCAGATTCGCTTTCCAGGAGCCAGTCCTGAATTGCGGGGCTTTCCAACAATCTCTTCGGATAAACACTCGCCGATTCCGACAGATTAATACCGTACGTTCTAAACCGCAGAACGACCGGTGCAAACATTGCGTCGGCGACACTAAATTTACCAAACAACCATTCACCAGCGGATTCATAGCGATGGCGACAATCGGTCCAGATGGCAAAGATCCGGTCAATGTCCGCGGCAACTTCATCCGCTAACGTCACTTTACGGCCCATCGCCCGGCAATTCATAGGCATTGCTTCACGTAACGCTGCAAATCCCGAGTGCATTTCTGCGCTGACTGACCGGGCATGCGCCCGTGCCACAGGGTCCTCTGGCCAGATTTTCTTATCGGGCCAGCGCTCATTCAGGGTTTCGGCAATCGCATACGTATCCCAAATCGCCTGGTCATCCAGCAGCAATATCGGAACACGTCCGGCTGGCGAGTATTTGGCGATTTCGGCGTTGGTCGAATCGGTATTCAACGGAATCCGGTGCTCTTCAAACTCAAAGCCGGCCTCCTTCATCAGGAACCACGCCCGTAACGACCAGGAGGAGTAATTTTTATTTCCAATGACAAGTTTCACGATGTAGCCGGAATATTCAGATTTAGCCGCCATTATTTCACAGAAGCGTCTTAAACACTGCCCTGAGGTGCTTGAATTACTGGTCTTTTTCCGCGTTGACCGCTCTTGCCCGGGCGGGTAGCCTTATCGTCCTGATCACCGCCCCCCTGAACACCTATGAGATTCACGCTTGAACTGAGCAATCGTGACCTGAAATTTTTTCGTGAGGCCCTCAAAAAGTCCCGCGATGCGGTTCGTCATGCCGAGGAATCCGAGATCATAGAGGCAATCGGCGACGTGCTTGATGAAATCAAGAACGAGGAGCCGCTGCCCGATTTCGTATCAAAACGCATTCCGCAACTCGAAACGATGCTCTCCATGCTAAAAGACGACGAGTGGTCGCTGCCCATCGATGATCGTGAGCGAATGCTGGCGGCATTTGTTTATTTCGGTGACCCGGAAGATATCGTGCCGGATCATATTCCGGTGATTGGCTATCTCGACGATGTCATCATTATCGAGTTGGTCGTTAAAGAGTTACACCACACCCGTGAAGCTTACGATGATTTCTGTAAATTCCGGGAAAACTACGACAATCGATTCAAGACGGGTCACGATGGCGCGGTAAGACGTGATCGCATCGACCGCAAACGGCAGCAATTGCACCTGCGCATGAAACGCCGGCTAACCAGAGACAGAAAAGCTAAAAAGTCGACCGTGCTTTGGTGAATCAGTAGCGCAGCAGAACAGCGCCCCAGGTAAATCCGCCCCCGAATGCATCGAAAAGAACAAGCTGACCGCGCTTGATGCGACCATCGCGAACAGCAACATCAAACGCCAGCGGAATAGACGCGGCCGAAGTGTTGCCATGAATCTGCACAGTCTGAATAACTTTTTCCATGGGTAGCTTCAGACGCTTTGCAGTCGCCTGAATGATGCGAAGGTTCGCCTGATGAGGAACCAGCCAGTCAAGCTCGTCAAGATCGACATCGTTCGCATCCAGCGCTTCCTGGGCGACGGCGGTCAATGTTTTGACAGCAACCTTGAACACATCGTTGCCACTCATCATGATTCTCGAATCACCAACGCCTGCCGCAGCCAGGTTGTTCGACACGCCGACCGGGTAATAGAGCAACTGCTGATACTGTCCATCAGCGCCCAGATGCGTCGAGAGGATTCCTGGTTCGCCTGATGGTTTAAGCACGACTGCTCCGGCACCATCACCGAACAAAACGCAGGTGCTGCGATCGTCCCAGTCGATCAGTTTGGTAATGATTTCTGCGCCAATAACCAGCACGCATTTCGCATCGCCCGTACGAACGAACTTGTCGGCTGCACTCAATGCATATACGAAACCGGAACACGCCGCTTCCACCGCGTAACAGGCACAGGCGGGTATACCCATCTTGTGCTGGATGATCGTCGCTATGTTCGGGAAGATAAGGTCCGGGCTGGTCGTACCCACAAAAATCATATCGATGTCGTCAGCGGCAACCCCCGCCGAATCCATGGCATTCTGTGCCGCCTTAACACAGAGATCCGACGTCATTTGTTCTTCGTCAGCGATATGACGTTGCTCGATGCCGGTACGCGTACGAATCCACTCGTCGCTGGTATCGACCATTTTCTCGAGGTCGGCGTTCGTCAGAATGCGCTCCGGAAGATAACGGCCAGTCCCGGCGATTTTCGAGTAGATCATGCGGCTTCCTGTTCGTGTGTTTTTGTTCGAACTGCGAAAGTGCCGGTCAGGCGGCTTCCTGTTCGAGCAGATTGCCGATTTGTAGCGGCACCTGGTTCCTCACTTCGACCAGCGCCGTTTCGATTGCATGTTGAAATGCATACGAATCCGCGCTGCCATGGCTTTTGATAACAATACCATTAAGGCCAACCAAAGAGGCACCGTTATAGTTGCGCGAATCCATCTCGACAGAAAGACCTTTCAATACGGAGCGGGAAGACAATGCCTGCAATTTCGCAAAAATATTCCGGGTGAACGCACGTTTCAAATAGTGTGAAACCAGGCCGACAGTCCCTTCCATGGTCTTGAGTGCAATGTTTCCGGTGAAACCGTCCGTAACGACAACATCGGCCTTTCCGGAAAAGATCTCGTTGCCCTCAATGAAGCCGACGTAGTTAAGTCCACTCGCATTCAGTTTGGCGGCAGCATCGCGAACAGAATCATGACCCTTCGTATCCTCGACACCAATATTCAACAATGCCACGCGCGGCCGTTGGATACTTCTAATGTCCGAAGTGACAATCGAGCCCATCACCGCGAACTGAAACAGCTGATCTGAATCGCTGACCGTGTTTGCACCAAGGTCAAGCATGTGAACGGTGCCGCCAATGGCCGGGAGCTCAGCGATAATTGCCGGTCGCTCGATTCCAGGCAACATTTTTAGTACGAACTTGGCTGTCGCCATTAGTGCACCGGTGTTTCCGGCGCTGACGCAGGCTTCGGCGGCGCCCTCCTTGACCAGGTTTATCGCCACCCGCATGGAGGAATCTTTTTTCTTTCTCAAGGCGTCGGCTGGCGCTTCCGACATGCCAACCACTTCGGTAGCGTTACAGATCGTCAGCCGCGATTCGTCGCCGACGATACGCGTAACATGTTCTTCAAGTTCCGATTGGTCGCCGACAAGGATTAACTTCAGATTGGCATGCCTGTCGAGGCACGCTTTCGCTGCGCGCACCACGATCTCGGCGCCCAGATCGCCGCTCATGGCATCAAGCGATATGACTGATTTTGTTCCCACTATATCTTTCGGTCAGCTAGCTTGGGCAAGCAGGCACGAACCGAAGAACGAGAACGGCTACTCTTCGCTATCTTCTTCAGGCTGGACGATAACCTGATTTCCCCGATAGAAGCCGTCCGGCGTAATACGATGTCTCAGGTGAGTCTCACCCGAGGTCGGATCAACCGACAGAGCCGGACTTTTCAGCTTGTCGTGTACACGCCGCATGCCGCGGGTTGAAGGTGTCCTGCGACTTTTTTGAACTGCCATTTCAATCTCCAGATAACGGTGACCCAGGCGGCCACCATCGAATTCATTTTCATCTGCCAGGCACTGACCTGGCGCTCAACTATTCATTTTTTCCATCTGCGATCTCAGATCAGCAAATGGCCGAACCGTTTCCGATCCATTGTCCTCTTCGGCTATCGGCAATATGCCACAACTTTCCTGCGCCTTATGCATTGGCGCCAACGGCATTGCCATAATCAGCAACTCTTCGACCAAATCGACCGGCCGAACGGTCTCCGCCTCAAGCTCCCAGACATCGAAATCCGCCAGACCCGCAAATTCAGTGGCGTCTTCATCAGGCGCCTGAAAGAGCAAACTGAAGGACGTCTCGACCTGCAGATCAAATGCCGCCAGGCACCGCTGGCAAACCACAGCCAACCGGGCCTCGACCCGGCCGGTCACTGAAGGGATGTCTCTCCCTGCATTGGCCCAGGCGAAGTCCAGTCTAATCTCAACAGGCGCCGCCCGCCATCCGCGCGGCCGGTCTGTCTCTTCAAGTGTGCCCAGGTCCGCTTCCAGAATTCCGACCAACCGATCGAAATCCCCTACTTTCCCTTTGTAATCAAATACTTGAGAACGATCCGCTGCTTCAGCCGGTAATACGCGTTCCAGGAGTGGGTTGGACATGGCGGGCGCATGATAAGTAGGTCAACGACCCCTGTCAAAGGTTCCGCAGATATTCTCACGGACAAATATCGGGACCGTGTCCACCAATGTGGTTAAACTTAACAAAAAATCACAACGCACTGATTACCTATGCAAAATCCCTCTTCTCCGCGGATCATCCTGGCGTCAACCTCACGCTACCGCCAGGGTTTGCTGGATCGTTTCCTGAACGACTACGAGACCGTGTCGCCGGACGTCGACGAGACTGCGCTGCCGGACGAGGCACCGGAAGAAGTAGCGACCCGGCTGGCAAGGACCAAAGCCGAATCAGTCTCCAGTAAAAACCGGGACGCATTGATTATCGGTGCCGATCAGTTGGCCGTTCTGGACGGCCAAATCCTGGGCAAACCCGGCGATCACCAGAGAGCGGTAGAACAACTACTGGCCGCCAGCGGCAAAAAGGTGCGGTTCCTGACCGCCGTCTGCGTGCTTGATCCGGTCTCACGACGCAGGCTGGAACATACGGACCACACCCGGGTCACCTTCCGACAATTCGATCGGCGGCTGGCCGATGCGTATCTGCATCACGACCAGCCCTATGATTGCGCAGGGAGCTTCAAAATCGAGGGTGCCGGATTCGTCTTGTTCGATTCAGTCAAATCAGATGACCCGACGGCGCTTATTGGACTGCCGATGATCTGGCTTGCAGGAATCCTGCAGGACCTCGGTTACCTTCTCACTTGAAGAACAGGATCAGTTTCCCGCCCGCGAACGCAAATTTCTGCCGCCAGTGATCTTATCCAGGAATATTTGCAGGTCGTCGGCAAGCGGCGCTGTGAAATGAAGTTCATTGCCACTGTCATCCGGAAATGCAATTGACTGGGCATGCAGAAAGAGCCGTTTCAGCCCCTGTTTCTTCGCCTGTGCGTTAACTTCAGGGTCTCCATAGCGTTCGTCTCCGGCAATTGGATGCCCCGCATGCAACGCGTGAACACGTATCTGGTGAGTGCGGCCGGTTCTTGGCTGACATTGTAAGAGGCTGTAAATGCCGAACGTCCGCGACAGTCTCATGACTGTCTGTGCCGACTTCCCGGCGCCGCTGACCACCACGTGTCTTTCTCCATTCTTGCGATGTTCGACAAGCAGCGGCGCATCGATCAGGTGCTCGCCGAATTGCCAGTCGCCCGCTACCAGCGCGAGGTAGTTCTTCTCGACGGTGCCATCACGAAACCGGCCATGAAGTTCACGTAACGCGCTCCGCTTTTTGGCCAGAACGAGACAACCCGAGGTTTCGCGATCGAGCCTGTGAACGAGGGACAAATCCCGAAGTTCGGGACGGGCTGCACGCAGGAGTTCGATTGCACCGTGACTGATTCCGCTGCCGCCATGAACGGCCAGGCCGCTCGGCTTGTTGATGACCAGCAATCGTTTGTCTTCAAATATGATCTGGTTCTCAATTGCCGCGATTCTACCTTGTGCAACTTCAGCGGGACCTTCGTTGATTCTTGCCGGCGGAATCCTGACTTCGTCGCCCTCCGCCAACCGATACTCGGCACGCACCCGGCCACCGTTAACCCTGACCTCGCCCTTTCTCAGGATTCGATAAAGGCGTCCCTTCGGCAAGCCCGGAAGCTCCCGCCGGAGAAAATTGTCGATACGTTGCCCTGACTGCTCTCCATCAATCAGAACTTTGCGTACGCCAGTTTGACGAACGCCGTCGCCAGCAGCTTTTATAGTATTCATGAAAAGTGACTAATTTTAAGTTCGGTCAAGGACTTATTAGGCATTGCCGGGCCCCGAAGCTGTGCTATATTACCTGCCCGTGAAGGCAAATGGACCATTTAGTCCACTGCCAGATCGACATGAGGCTCATATCTGGCGTGACCTCCGTATGAGCAAAACTATTCATTCCTGGCCTCGACAAGAACGAGACCAGATTCCACGGCAGCAAGCACGGAAATCCGGCGAGCGCCGACGCGGCCAAGCCGCAGGGTACAAATGATCATTTTTCTGTTGGGCCTGATAAATCAATATCAGGTCCGCCCGAAGTTCGTTAGTTCTAGTGTGGACATTCTCCACATCGCATCGCTATATGCGAACCCCTGCTTTGTCGCCTCGCTCTCATTATTCCGCACCGGCCTGTTGCCCGACATGAGAAACAAAGAAGGGCATCATGAAAAGAATGTTAATCAACGCGACTCAGGAAGAGGAGTTGCGGATGGCGATGGTCGATGGCCAGCAGCTTTACGACCTCAACATAGAACTACCCGCCAGCGAACGTAAAAAAGCCAATATATATAAAGGCCAGATTACGCGGATCGAGCCCAGCCTCGAAGCCGCCTTCGTAAATTACGGCGCAGATCGCCATGGCTTCCTGCCACTGAAAGAAATTTCGAGCGAGTACTTCGTCTCGGACGTATCCGGTGCCAAACCCAACATTCGGGACGTCCTGAAAGAAGGCCAGGACATCGTCGTTCAGATCGACAAAGAAGAGCGCGGTAACAAGGGTGCCGCCTTGACCACCTACGTAAGCCTTGCCGGACGATTCATCGTACTGAAACCCAATAAGGCACGTTCCGGCGGCGTATCACGCCGAATTGTCGGCGAAGACCGCGACCTCGCGCGAACGTCGCTTCGTGAAGTCGAGGTGCCTTCTGGCATGAGCGTTATTCTCAGGACCGCCGGCATCGATCGTAGCGGAGAAGAACTGGCATGGGACCTCGAGAATCTTCTGTCAGTCTGGGAGGCGATCAAACAAGTTGTGGTCAAACGCGACTCGCCCTTTCTGATCTACAGGGAAAGCAATGCGGTTGTCCGCGCCCTGCGAGACTACCTGACCAACGACATCGGCGAGATCCTGATTGACGACGAGGCCACTTTTAAAGAGGCCCAGGAATTTGTCGAGCAGGTCATGCCGCACAACCTGCGAAAACTGAAACATTATGAAGATCCGGTACCGCTGTTCACGCGTTATCAGATCGAGACGCAGATCGAATCTGCCTTTGCCCATTCGGTCACCCTGCCATCCGGTGGCAGCATTGTCATTGACCACACCGAGGCCCTGGTATCCATAGACATCAACTCAGCCCGCGCAACCAAGGGTGGCGACATCGAGGCGACCGCGTTGAACACCAACCTGGAGTCTGCCGACGAGATTGCCCGCCAGTTGCGCTTGCGCGATCTTGGCGGATTGGTAGTTATCGACTTTATCGATATGGGGCCGCAGAAAAACCAGCGCGCGGTCGAAAACCGACTTCGGGATGCTGTTCGACAGGATCGTGCACGCGTTCAGCTCGGAAAGATTTCACGCTTCGGCCTGCTCGAAATGTCCCGCCAGCGATTGCGACCTTCGCTTGGCGAATCGAGCTACCTGGTTTGCCCGCGCTGCTCAGGCATCGGCAATATCCGCAGTGTCGAGTCGCTGGCGCTTGCCATCCTGCGCATTATCGGTGAGGAGGCGCGCAAGGAACGCACCTCCAAAGTCATCGCGCAGTTACCGGTTGAAGTGGCGACTTATCTTTTGAATGAAAAACGAGACTGGGTGCAGGGCCTGGAAACGCGCCACGGCACACAGGTTATTCTGGTAGCTAACCCCGCACTGGAGACACCGCACTACAACATACGCCGCGTTCGCGATGACCAGGTCGATCTTCCTGAAAACACCGGCATCAGTTACACACTCGCCGAATCAGAAGATGAACCTGAAATCACGCAGGCCATGCAGGACAAAAAAGAGGCGGAAATCGCGGCTATTACGACGATTGTTGCCACGACACCGGCCCCGCCACGCAAGGAGCCTGTGAAGGAGCCTGTGAAGGAGCCTGTGAAAGCCAGTGGCCCCGGGTTTCTCGAACGAATTGCCAGCTTTTTTGCAGGCTCATCTGATGATGAGAAGAAGAAAGAAGAAGAGCAACAGAAACGCACGCGCAAGACGTCCGACAACCGGCGGCGCGGCGGCCAGCGCACACAGAAGCGATCTGACGGCCAACGTCAGCAGGCAAAGAAGACGCAACAACGCTCAAAACAAGGCAGCAAGAAGAAACAGAGCAAGAAAACTGGCAGCCAGGATTCACAGCGTAAAGACGAGCAGCAACCCAGGCAAAAGCAGGAACAACGTGAAGACGGTCGGCAGGAAGGTCGTCAGGGTACAAGCAAGCGCCGCAGTCGCGGCGGGCGCCGGCGGCGGCGTGGTTCCGAGGCCAAGGATGCCGCTGCGACGACGGACAATCAGAGCGTCAATGAACAGTCTGCTGACAAACCGGTAACCGAGGCGAAGACTGACAAGCCTGCTGCGAGGAAACCCGCGCGATCGAAGCCAAAATCTGACCGACCGGAAGGCGAAAAGAAACAGAAAGCGGATGCGCCTAAAGCGGATGCGCCTAAAGCGGATGCGCCTAAAGCGGATGCGCCTAAAGCGGATGCGCCTAAAGCGGATGCGCCTAAAGCTGCGGAAAATAAAGGGTCAGCAAAAACGGAAGCAAGAACTACGCGGAGAAACAAACCGAAAACCGAGCCAGCTGCCGCAAAACCCGGGAAAGAAGAATCTCCCAGAACGGCCGCCAGCAAATCAGAGTCGAAGGCAGTGGAAGATAAGCCAACACGGCCCGACAATTACGATGACACGCAACCGTCACTGCCGAAGCTCGTTGTCGTAAACGACGATACAACTGCAAAAGCGGATAAGAAGCCCGATACGGGAAATGGCGAAAGCAAAGTTGCGAGGCGGAAGGGAACGGATTCTTCCGCCGGGAAGAAAACCACTGAGGCTGCTGGGAAGCCTGAAGGCCGGCTGTTGCCCTGGGAACCCGCTGAATCCGCCCCATCGGCACCCGCTGACAAGGATTAAAACCGGATTAAGCTCCCGGTCATCGCGAACGGGCGATGACCGGGTCAGAGTCTTTTTCTGACGGCTTCCAGCAATCCTGCCGACGCCTCCTCAATAAGATCCAGAACCCGTTCAAAACCCAACGTTCCCCCATAGTAGGGGTCGGGCACCTCGGTCACAGTCACCGATTCAGCAAATTCCAGGAAAAGGCTAATCTTGTCCCGATGCTCATCTCCCGACGCGCCGCAAAGTGCCTCCAGGTTGTCATTGTCCATTGCCAGAATGAAGTCGAAAGATTCAAAATCCATATCGGCAACACAACGCGCCCGAATCTGCTCCAGCGAATACCCTCGACCTTCAGCCGCGGCCCTTGCTCGCCGGTCAGGCTTGTTACCAACGTGATACGCATGGGTTCCGGCAGAATCGGCATGCACAATGCCTTCAAGGCCGGCATCGCTGAGATGTTTGCGGAACACAGCCTCTGCCGTCGGTGATCTGCATATGTTGCCCATGCAGACAAACAGGACGCTAATTTTCGCGGAAGGATCGGCCATACATACCCGGTTAGTCAGGCCCGGTTCAAAAAACAGGGGCACCCGGATTCTAACCTGTCAGGGCCTGGTGATGGCAAGGCGTACAATCCGGACAACGCCGCTCATCTGGGTACTGGCCGGACTCAGGCTCCTATAGAATACGGCCAATGATCTTCCGACTGCTCACCCTGACCGCATTTTTCTGGATCGGACTCGACTTCCAAACAGCCTCCGCCCATGGCAGCGTGACGCCGGAGGACGACATTTGCATCATCCGAATCGGCTATTACAAGGCGCATTTCAAGATCTACATTCCCCAGACCGACGGCCATGACGAATACTGCGAGGATATTCCCGGAACCGGGGAAACGATATTCGTCATGGAATACGAGCACAGTGGTCTCGGCGAGGTGCCAATCGACTTCCGGGTGATTCGAAATGTCACTGACAAGGGCGTTTTCACGTCGCTCGAAGACGTCAACTCACTTGGAAACCTGGACGCAATTACCGTAGTACACCACTCTGCCGCCGTGCAGCCCGACGTATTTACGATCAGGTATGACTTTGACGACGAAGGTGAGTTTGTCGGCATCGTGACGGTTGAGAACCCGGAAAGCGGCAAGGTATATACCGCAGTCTTTCCGTTCGAGGTCGGATTTGCCGGTTTCGGCTGGTGGCCCTGGTTTGCGGCCGTTTTTGTAGCGTTGCAGCTCAACTACTTGTGGATGAACGGTACTTTCGCGCGTTGGAAGCGCACAGGAAAAAAGAGATTGATGGCCATACCCGGGACCAATCATGGCTAGGACATTTCTGCTGCAAACCGCATGGGTTTTCTTGCTGCTCCCGCTCGCCGCTTCGGCCGAGGACGATAGCTGGCTGACACGATCTGGTTACTACCGAATCAGCTACAAGAGCGAACTGCAACCCATCGAGATCAATCGAATTCACAGCTGGGTCGTTCATATCGAGTCACCCGCTGGTGAACCGCTGCTCGGCGCTGAGATTTCAGTCACCGGTGGCATGCCCCTGCACAATCACGGACTACCCACCGATCCGAAAATGACCACCGAAATCGGTAATGGCGACTACCGGCTCGAGGGTGTTCGTTTTCACATGAACGGCTACTGGGAGCTGCTTGTCACCATTGATGTCGACGGCAAACGCGACACAGTCATCGTGCCGCTTGACTTATGACGTCAATAACTTCCAGAAATACCGGCGCACTGGTAGTCATGGTTGTTTTGCTTGCCGCTGGCTGGTGGTTGTACGGTCCCCGTTCACCCTCGACGTGGACAGCAACAGACCTGGCGATACTGCAATCCCTGTCCATCGACAATCTGCCGCCGTTACCGCCGGACCCATCCAACGCCGTCGCCGACAGCGAAACTGCCGCACGTTTTGGTCACAGGCTCTTCTTTGATACCCGGCTGAGCGCGAATGGCTCCGTGTCCTGCGCCACCTGTCATCAAGCCGAACGACGCTTCAGCGACGGCCTGCCGAAGGGTCGCGGCATTGGTTTGTCGGGAAGAAATTCGCGAAGTATTGTCGGCACTGCCTACAGCCCATGGCTTTACTGGGATGGGCGCAGAGACAGCCAGTGGGCGCAAGCGTTGTCGCCGCTTGAAGATCCTGCCGAACACGGAGGCAACCGCATGCAATTCGTTCGCCTCATCGGCGACGATCCTGCATACCGGCACTTCTATGAGTTGCTTTTTGGTTCCCTGCCCGACTTCAGCGACCGTCGCCGATTTCCTGATGCCGCAGCGCCCGTTGCTGATCCGGCGTTACGCGCCGCCTGGCAAGAAATGACAGCTGCAGACCAACACAGCGTAAATATCGCATTCGCGAATCTTGGCAAAGCGATCGCTGCCTATGAACGTCTGATTCTGCCAGGACCCTCGCGATTCGATGCCTATGTGCGTGCCGTATTGAGCGGCAATCAAACCACAGCCGAAGGCATCCTGAGCAACGAAGAAATCCTGGGGCTACAGCTCTTTATCGGAGAAGCGCGATGTACCGAATGCCATAACGGACCGCTGTTCACCAATAACGAATTTCATAACACCGGCGTTCTGACATTCCCCGGTGACCTGCCGGACCGCGGGCGCATCGATGGCGTTCGACTGGTTAGAAATGATCCCTTCAATTGCCTTGGCGAATACAGTGACGACCCGGATCGCAACTGCCCCGAACTCACCTACGTCCGAACCGGCATCGAACTGATCGCCGCAACAAGGACGCCATCGCTCAGAAACCTGGGGGGGACGGCGCCCTACTCGCACAAAGGCCAGCACGATACGCTTGCAAGTGTTCTGGATCTGTACAATCGCGCACCGCTTGCAATGATTGGTCACAACGAAGTTGAAAAGCCCCTTGGCCTAAGTCGTCGGGAACTGAAATGGCTGGAGGCCTTTCTTGGTTCACTGGATGCGCCGCTTGCAACCGAGCTCGAATGGCTTACTGCGCCGGTCAACTGACTCGGTTCAGCAACCGTACGGCTTCAGCAAGGTCTTCTTCAGTATCTACGCCGGGACCGGGGCGTGTCGAAGGGATGCCGACCTTGATCTTCATACCAAGACTCAATGCGCGAAGCTGTTCGAGCTGCTCACAAACTTCGAGAGCAGCCTGTTCCGCAGCGACGAACTTCTGCAAAACCGCATTTCGATAAGCATAGATGCCGTGATGATGTAGTGCGGTAGTGAAAGCCAGTTTCCGACTACCCCCTGATCGCGGGTACGGAATAGTTGCACGACTGAAGTAAAGCGCGAAGCCGTCCACATCCGTCACCGCTTTCACGACATTCGGGTTCTCGAAATCCGCCTGAGATTGAATTGGCGATGCGAGCGTTGCGATGTCAGCCCTGTCGTCATTGAGCAACGCAGCGCATTGATTGATCAACCCTGGCGGCATCAATGGTTCGTCACCCTGCAAATTGACGATGATCATGTCATCGGCCCAGGATTTTTCGCGAGCGACCTCGGCCAGTCGGTCCGTCCCCGACTTGTGCTCGCTTGATGTCATGCAACATTGCGCGGCAAACGATTCGGCTGCTGCAGCGATTCGATGGTCATCGGTTGCGATTACGACGTCAGACGCATCACTTTCCGAGCCACGCTCGAATACGTGCTGAAGCATGGGCTTGCCGGCAATATCGCGAAGCGGTTTGCCGGGTAATCGCTCGGAAGCGTAGCGAGCCGGAATGACAATAACGAATTCCGTCATGACGTCCAGCGGTCCTTGTCTTTTTTAATGGCGAGTACCATATCCAGCAATATATCCGCGTCAGCGCCCTCGAATTCAACTTCTACCGGTACATACCAACATTTGCTCACATCGAGCCAGTGGCATTTTACCGCATCTTTTTCGGTCATCAGAATCTCAAGGTCGTCATCGAAGACGATATCGTCAGCGGTGATCTCCGCGTGGTCTGGCAATGGGTGACGATGAACCTTTATGCCGTGCGACTCCAGCATACGGAAAAATCGCTCCGGATGACCGATCCCGGCGACAGCGTGAACCGTGCTGCCGGCAAATTCGTCGATCGGCCTTAGCTCCGAATCGTCGAGCCTGGAAATTCCCCTTGCCCGCAGCACGAAACTCAGCGGGCGCCGATCATAGGATCTCCGGAGAATGCCGTTTTCAATCTCCGGATGCCGGTGAATGACGATCTTGTCTACCGATTTGAGTCGCGAGATGGGCTCTCTTAGTGGACCTGCAGGCAGCAGCCTGCCGTTACCGAAGCCCCGGTATCCGTCGACCACGGCAATTTCGAAATCTCGCCCGAGCCGATAGTGTTGCAGACCATCATCGGATATCACGATATCGGCGCCCAGTTCGATGGCCTTTCTTGCGGCCGCGACACGATCCGGATGGACAACGACCGGACAGTCGCATTGGGCGGCGAGCAGAATCGCCTCGTCGCCAACTTTTGCCGGATCGCTTTCGGCCGTTGCCTGCAACGGCTGCAATCCCACGTTACCGCGATAACCACGACTGATGATTCCCGGCCTCCGCCCGCTGGTTGCCAGCGCTTTCGCCAACCAGATGGTGACTGGTGTTTTGCCGGTGCCGCCAACGGAAATGTTGCCCACCACGATGACTGGAACGTCAACAGCCTGAACCTTCTTCAGTCCTCGTGCATAGGCCAGTCTTCGAGCGGCAACGGCGATTGCGAACAGCAAGGTCAACGGCAATAGCAGCCAGAAGACCGGCGAACTGCCATACCAGATTTTTTCCACCCAGTTGTCGTCCGAATGGTTCAATTTAATTGGTTTTGATATCAGTCGTCCGACGTTTCGTCAGAGAATTGCATACGATACAACGCAGCATAGTGCCCATCCGCAGCCAGTAATTCCTTGTGCGATCCGGATTCTACGATGCAACCGCGATCCAGCACGATGATTTGATCTACATTTTCAACCGTAGAAAGTCGATGCGCGATGACAAGCGTTGTTCGATCCTTCATCAATTTTTCAAGAGCGTCCTGAATACGCCTTTCAGATTTCGTATCCAGCGAAGACGTCGCCTCATCCAGAATCAATACAGGTGCATTTTTCAGGAGAGCCCGTCCAATGGCGACACGCTGCCGTTGCCCGCCCGACAAGAGCAAACCGCGGTCCCCGACCACCGTCTCGAAACCATCCGGAAGCTCCTGCACAAAATCCAGAATGTGCGCGGCCTCCGCCGCCTGCAATATTTCCGCTTGACTGCGCCGACGCAATTGCCCGTAGGCGAGATTGTTTTCTATCGTATCGTTGAACAGCACGATGTCCTGACTGACCAGGCTGATGTTGTCTCGCAGGTTGCCCAGTTCATAATCCTTGACTGACGTCCCATCCAGTAGAATCGTGCCCGAATCCGCATCATAAAACCGGGGCAAAAGCCCGACCAGCGTGGATTTTCCGCTGCCGGAGTGCCCAACGATCGCAATGGACTTTCCGGCGTCAACCTTAAATGACACGCCAGCCAACACTGGCGAGTTTCCGTCATTGTAGGAAAAACTCACGTTGCGGAATTCTACGGATCCCCGGACTTTATCGGAGGTATGAGCTCCCGAATCGATTTCGTCCGGTTCGTCGATAATGCTAAACAGACTGTCACCTGCAGCGATGCCGCGCTGTAGCGTTGCGCTGATGTTGGTAATTCTCCGAAGCGGCTGCAGCATCAGCATCATGGCGCCGAAAAACGACATGAAACTGCCAGGGCTGAGATCGCCATTGACGGATTCGATACCAGCCGCGTAAATGACCCCGGCAATGCCGATGCCGAATATCACCTGGGTTACCGCCACACCCAACGACCTCGAACGAATCAGTTTCAAATTCTGCCTGCGATTCCGCTCGTCGACGCTGACAAGTCGTTCGAGCTCATATTCGTAGCCGCCAAAAATCTTCACGACCCGGTTTCCGCGAAGCACCTCGTCAGTCACCTGTGTGACCTCACCAACGGAATCCTGAATCCTCCCGCTGTAACGGCGAAATGCCTTGCCCAGAATCTGTATAAGTACAGCGATGATAGGTAACAGAATCATCACGAAAACAAATAGCCGCGGGCTCTGGTAAATCATGACGCCCATCGCAGCAATAACCGTCAGCAAATCCCGGACCATCACGGTCACAACGTTCGTGACGGACTCAGCAACCATCTCAACGTTGTAGGTCATCCGTGACAGCATGGGGCCCGTGGAATGGGTTTCGATAAACTTGGTGGGCAGCGTCAAAAACTTTTTGAATACGTCGCGGCGGAGATCGCTGATTACACTGCGTCCGATCCAGCCCAATGATGACTCGGTCGCGAAGCCGGCAATTCCCCTGCCGATGAAAATAATGACGAATGCGACGGGCATCCAGCGGGCCGTTTCTAGATTGTGCGCCACCAGTGTCTCGTCCATCAGCGGCTCGACCAGCCATACCATGCTTGCTTCGACAACGGCCGTTGCCGCCATCGCAATAACCGCAATCAGGCCGATAATCTTGTGCGGCATGACATATCGCCAAAGACGGCCATAGACCACTTTGACGCGAGGATCGAGGCGGTTAGTCATTCACAGTCATTCGTTGGCGGGATCGTTGAGTGTCGCAATGCTGATTCTGGTGAAGCCAAGCCGGCCGGCGACGTCCATCGCCGTCACCACGTGTTGATGGCGCGCGTTGGCGTCAGCGCTGATGGTCAGGGGTAGCGAAGTATCACCTGCCGAAACTCTCTGCAGCGCGTTCCGGATCGTTTCCGGCCTGTTGTTGACGAGTTCCCTGCCGTTGACCAGGTACGTGCCCTGCTCTGTAATCATGATCTCGAGTTGCTGTGGAACATCTTCGGCAACGGCTTCGCTATCCGCCTCAGGAAGCGTAATCGAAATCTGCGACTCTTTGACAAAGCTGGTTGAAACCATGAAAAAGATCAGCAGTAGCAGTACGACATCGATCAGTGATGTCATGTTCACTTCGGGTTCCGTTTTTGCCCGCAGATTGAGTCTCATTTCTTCTTGCCGGCCTTTTTACTTTTAGCGGGCTTGGGTTCCGCCTCCTGACGGCGGTGCAATGCTTCAACCAGTTTGATGGCTTCTTTTTCCATGTCGACGACAAGCCCGTCGATGCGATTGCGAAAATATCGGTGACCGATCAATGCCGGAATGGCGACAGTCAGACCGGCCGCGGTCGTAATCAAAGCTTCCGCGATGCCACCCGCCAGTACCGTGGGATTGCCGACACCATGCGTGGTAATGGCCGTAAACACCTTGACCATGCCGATCACCGTACCCAGCAGGCCAAGCAAAGGTGTTATGGCGGCAATCGTACCGAGCGTATCCAGGTAACGTTCCAGTTCGTGCACGACATGACGACCCGTATCCTCGATACTGTCCTTCATCACCGCCCGTTCGCGGTCCCTGTTAATCAATCCCGCAGCCAGGATCTGGCCCAATGCTGACCCCTGATGAAGTGTCTGGATCTGACTCTGGTCCAGGGCATCCCTCTTGACCCATGCCCAGACTTTGCTGGTCAGGTCTTCCGGAATCACGCGCTTGGCCTGTAACGTCCAGTAGCGTTCGAGAACGATCCCCATGGCGATAATCGCGCAGAGGATAATCGGCGCCATCAACCAGCCGCCAGCTTGGACAATATCAACCATAAAAGCACCTCAAGCGAAAAAAGGAATATACAGTGACCGGCCGGAAAATTCTGCAATCAGGGTCTTTCCAGTGGCTTCTCATGCCAGTATCTGGCGGCCCTGGTCCTTTCTTCTCGGAACGGCCCGCCCGCTTTATTCCGGCAGAATCGCTGGCTGATGGCACCCGATGTCGCTGTACTGAGGACAGTGGCGCCGATGCCCTGCCATCGGCGAACCACATCGTCCTTCGGGAAACCCCAGCGATTGCCGTATCCCGCCGAAACGACGGCAAGGTCTGGTCGCGTCGCCAATACGAATTCTGCGCTGGAGGAGGTCCTGCTGCCATGGTGCGGCACAAAAACCACCTGGCTTCGTCTTAGTGCGGCCTGGTGTACCAACAGCTTTTCAATCGGCGATTCGATATCGCCTGCCAGCAACAGGTACTGGTTTCCGACGTTTATCTCCAGCACGCAGGACGAGTTATTGCCGGCCCAGCGAGCATCCCGACGCGGATGGAGCACCGTGAACCCGATACCGTCCCAATTCCACCTGTCGCCGGATAAGCACTGCCGCTGCGCCAGTCCGAGATCCGACAGCAATTCACCGACAAACACTTTGCCAACTTCGGTATTTTCAATAATCGACCTGATACCGCCGGAATGGTCCAGATCCGCATGACTGACAATGACGCGGTCGAGCCGACTAATGCCAAGATGCGTAAGAAATGGGAGGATGACGAGCTCCGCGGTGTTGCTGCCTCCCTGAAAAGAAGGCCCGGTATCGAACAACATCGCATGAGATTGCGACTGAACAACCACTGCAAGTCCCTGCCCGACATCCAGCGCGTGAAAATCAAGACACCCTTCCGGTGGCTGAAGAGGTCGGTAACTGGTCACTGTGATCATCGCGATCAGCGCAAATCTTCGCCCGGGCCAGCCAGCCGGTGCAAGCAGGTAAAGTGCGGGCAAAATCGCGCTGATTGCGCTGGGTGAATGCACAGCTGGAAAACTGAGAAAACCCGGCTCACTGAACTTCGTCACAATCCACAGGACCAGCCGGATGCTCTGGTATGCACAGATGAATAGCCTGTCGCCAGCCGGTTGGAGAGGACCATCCAGCGCCATGCCCGCGAGTGACAGCGGCACGGTGACGAAATTGAATACGGGCATTACCACCAGGTTGGCTGCCGGCGCGACCAGCGTAAATCGTTCGAAAACCATTACCGACAGCGGAAACAGGCCGGTGAGCAATGCCAGCTGCAAGAGCAGCAGGCGCTTGCCGTTAGTCAGCACTATGCAGGGGAGGCGCTGAAAATGGTTGCCATCGATGCTGACGTGTTGCCTGGCGACAAAGAACAGAATGGCGACCGCCGCAAAAGACAGCTTGAAACCCGGTGCAAGAATGGCCAGCGGTTCGGCGAGGAAGACCAGGGTTGCCGTTATGCCGAGTAGTTCGGACGGCGCAACTTTACGTCGAAATATGAGGGCAAAACCTGCAATGATTGCCATCAACATCGCGCGTTGTGCCGGCACTGCAAATCCCGATACCGTTGCATAGGCACCTGCCGCGATAATCGCGCCAACTATGGCTGTGTCCCGAAGATTCCTGCGTTTGAAGAACGGTGCGAAAATCGCCCAGCAAATCAGATATGCGCCACCTCCCGCCAGACCGATATGCAAACCCGAAATCGCCATCAGGTGGCTGGTGCCGGTTGCGGCATACAAGTCCCATTGTTCTCTGCTGATCGCGTGACGAGCACCTACGGCAATCGCCATCAGGACAGCCCCTGCGTCATCCCGGGGGACGATAGCGGAAATCCTTTCTACAACCTGATGGCGCAAACGATTGATTCTTGCACCCGATTCTCCTTTTAGCTGGTAGTTGTGCTCTTCCGCGACGACGTATCCCGTTGCCCCAATTCGTTGCCGGAACAACCAGCCCTCGTAGTCGAAACCACCTGGATTCGCATATCCTCGCGGACGCCGGAGTCGAACGCTCAGGTGCCACACCTCGCCAATTTTTGGCTGCGCCTCAGTTCGCAACCAGGTCAGGCGGATTTTTTCCGGCAATGCATGCTGCCCAAGCGGGCGAACAATAAGCCGCAGCGAATCCCCGTTTCGTTCAGGGAAATCGCCGATTCGCACATTCAGAATCAGCTGCTCGCCATGCAAATCGCTGTCGAGCCGATTGCTTATTTGGCTATGGGCCGCGAGCGCCATAACGACAAGTCCGGCAAAAGCAGAAAGCGGTGCCCATGTTCGCGCCCGGTAACCAAGCATGGCCACGACGAGGAAAATGGCGAAGAAGTCATTCGCCGAAGGCAACTGCTGAAACAACTCGAGGGAATAGGCGCCGGCCAGCAGGCAAAGGCAGTTGATCATCATTTTCCGCTTCCGTGCGGTTTGTCGTTATGATGCCGTTCACGAATTCCGCTCCATCCATGGAAACGACTCCACGCAGACATGCCAAGACGCTTTTTTAGAAAATTTGCCCTGAAACGCGAACATCTTCGGGGAAAGTGGTGGCTGGAACCCTTTGATCATCTGCTGCACGATCCGCAACTCTGGGGGATCCGCCGCCGCACCGTGGTGCCTGCCTTTGCGCTGGGTCTGTTCGTCGCTTACCTGCCCTTTCCCGCCCACATGCTGACCGCCGCTCTCCTGGCGCTTGCGCTGAGAGTCAACATTCCCGTCGCAGCAGCGAGTGTCTGGGTGTGCAACCCGGTTACGATGGGTCCGATGTTCTACGCTGGTTTCGAGGTCGGACGCGTGCTCCTGGGCTTGCCGCCACAGGACTTCGAATTCGAAATGTCATTCGCGTGGCTGGGAGAGAGATTTGCTTACATCTGGCAGCCGATGCTGCTCGGGTGTGTCCTGCTGGGCGCGATCCTTTCTTTGCTGGGCTATATCGGGCTGGATCTTCTCTGGCGATCGTCCATCTCTGATTACCAGGCAGAACGGCGAGCAAGGCGCCAGGACTAACAGCTTGCTGCAAGCAGTCCGCTAGTCTGCGTTCTTGAGCAGGCCGTTCTCGAGAACGAGAATGCGGTCCATTTGCCTGGCAATGGAATGATCGTGTGTCACGACGACCAGGCTGGTCTGCAACTCGTTGTTCAGTTCAAGCATCAGCCGTAAGACATGCTCGCCATTCCCTGCGTCAAGGTTACCCGTCGGCTCGTCCGCCAATACCAGCTTGGGACGGGTGATCAACGCCCGGGCAACCGCTGCCCGCTGCCGCTCGCCTCCAGACAATTCACCAGGTTTGTGATCAAGTCTGCTTCCCAGGCCAACACGGTCCAGCAGTTCCGCCGCCTGGCCAAGCGCGTCGTCTTTTTTCACCCGGCGGATCATCAGTGGCATCGCGACGTTTTCCTGCGCCGTGAACTCCGGAAGCAGATGATGGAACTGGTAAACAAAGCCGATGTACTGATTCCGCAGTGCTGCCTTGGCTTTCTCATCGGTATTGGCCATCGACTGACCATTGACGAAGACGTCTCCCGAGGTCGGATCATCGAGGCCACCCATGATCTGCAGCAAGGTTGTCTTGCCCGAGCCGGACGAACCAATGATGGCCAGCCTCTCGGCCGCATTCACCGCCAGATCGATTCCGCTCAGCACCTCGAGCATGGAATCACCCTCTCGAAAACGCCTGACAACCGAGCGACACTCAAGCACTGCATCAGTCATAGCGAAGTGCCTCCGCGGGTGAAGTCTTCGCGCCCCGCCATGCCGGGTAAAGCGTCGATAACAGCGCAAGCACGAGCGCGATGGAACAAATCCGAACAACGTCCGGAATTCTCAGGTCAGCTGGCAAGTCGCTGATGAAATACACATCCGCCGCCAGGAATTTAACGCCAAAACTCGCTTCCATGAAATGAACGATACCTTCCAGATTCAATGACAACAAAACACCGAGAACCATGCCGGAAAACGTACCCAGTACGCCGATCACGGTTCCTTGGGTTACAAATACCCGCAATATATCGCCGGGTGTCGCACCGGCCGTGCGCAGTATGGCGATGTCGGCCTGCTTGTCCCTGACGACCATTACGAGCGTCGAAACGATATTGAACGCCGCAACAGCAATCACCATCAGGAGAATCACAAACAGGATCGATTTCGTGATTTGAATTGAGCGAAAGAAATTGACGTGTCGGCGAGTCCAATCGCTAACCAGCACTCCGCCGCCTCCGGCGAGTGCCGCTTCCCGAACGGTATTTGGCGCATTAAAGATATCGGCAACCGCGAGGCGAATGCCGCTCACGTCGTCACCCTTTCGAAACAGTTTCTGGGAATCCTCGATATTGACAAACGCCAAGCGACGATCGAACTCGTACATCCCGACGCGATAAATTCCGCTTACGGTGAATCGGCGGTAGCGCGGCATCAAGCCGGCAGGCGTAACCGTGCCTTCGGCAAGCGTCAACGTTAACTTGTCCCCTATTGACGCCTGCAGCTCCTTCGCCAGTTCTATCCCAAGCACGATATTAAACTGACCGGCGGTCAGGCTCTCCAGATCGCCCTCAAGCACCGTACCTCCTACCCCGGATACTCTGGCTTCAAGGGTCGGATCGATACCACGTAATTCCGCGCCGCTCAGATTGTTACCAAATACCAGGAGTCCCTGGCCATTGACGAATGGTGCCGCAGCTGTCACATCCGGCTGCCGCTCGGCAATTTCCACCCATGCCTGCCAATCTGACAAGCGGCCGTCGGAACTCTCGATGCTGGCATGCGCCGACATCGCAAGAAGCCGGTCCTGCAGTTCTCGTTCAAACCCGTTAACAACTGACAAGACGACAATCAAAACCGCCACGGCAATCGCTATTCCAAGCATGGAAATCGCCGAAATCAGCGAAATGAATCCATTGGCGCTGCGGGACTTCACATATCGGCGTCCGATCCAGTATTCGTATCTGCTGGTCATTGCCTATTCATACCTCAGCGCGATAGCCGGATTGACGTGCGCAGCACGACGCGCAGGATAGAGCGTCGCTAACGACGTCAGCACGAAAGCGGCAACCGATATGACCATCACATCCTCCACTTCGAGTACGGATGGAATTGCCGTCACGTAATAGACGTCGCCCGGCATTATCTGAAAACCAAACAGCTGTTCAAGAAACGGCACCACGACAGGCACATTGATCGCCAGCACAACTCCCGCTGCCACCCCGAGGAAAACGCCGAGCCAGCCTATCACCGCACCTTGAATAAAAAAGACTCGAACGACGTCAGCCGGGCTCATACCCAGCGTTCGCAGTATTGCGATATCGGTGGTTTTATCAGTCACGACCATCACGAGACTCGCAACAATATTGAATGCAGCGACCCCGATGATCAGCGACAACAACAACGACATCATCATTTTTTCCAGGCGAATAGCCCGAAAGTAACTTGCATTTTCGATCGTCCAGTCACTCGTCACATAACCTGCACCAAGCCGAGCGGCGAGGCGTCCAGAAACTTCCGGTGCCGACATGACCTCGCTGGTGAGGAACCGGATCGCGGTGACCCGGTCTCGAAGGGAAAGCAGCCGTGCTGCATCATCGATGTGTACCAGAGCAAGCGTTGCATCGTGATCCTGTACTCCGGCTTCGAACACGCCCCGAACCACGAATCTTTCAAGCACAGGCTCGAGCGTTCCATCGCCTACAGGTCGCGGAATGAGCAGCACGACGCCGTCGCCGATCCGGACGCCGAGGTCGATCGCCAGGAAACGTCCCAGCACAATACTGCGCTCGCCAGGCACCAGTAAATCGAGAGATCCTTCGACAAAATTGACGGTCCTGCCAGACACCTCTTTCTCAGCCTCGGGAAGAATGCCATGCACCATCACGCCGGTCAGTGACCGACCGGTTCGAATCATGCCCTCCATTTCCACGAACGGCGCCGCTGCAACGACCCCGGGGTCATTACTGACATCATCTCGCAGCCGACGCCAGTCGCCCAGGGAACCATCATCACCTGTTACGTAGCCATGCGCCGTCATACTCAGCAGGCGGTCGCGTAATTCCCCTTCGAAACCGTTCATGACGGATAAAATGACGATCAACGCGGCAACGCCCAGCGCAATGCCGGCCAGCGAGATGAAAGTAATAAAGGATACGAACCTCGTCTTTCTTTTGGCCCGCAGGTACCTGAGCCCGACGAAGAGTTCGGCAGCATTGATCATGCGGCGAATTAAACCACATAAATGGCAGCTGCCACTGCTGCTATCCCAACGGACGGCGTGGCTGCAAAACTGTGACTGCGATCACATCCGACCTGCAGCTCCGGGCGCTACCGTGAGTTCAATCTGGCGATCGAAACAATATTGAGAACCAGGTCAGCGTGATTTGCGGGCTGAAAGTGTAAAAATCCTGTCAAATCAACTGTTTTTTGGCCCTGTAGGCGGTGTTATAGTCGCCAGGGACTAGCTCCGGAGGCACAGATGGCAAAGGTCATTACAAAATTCGTTTTCGCTCTTTCCCTCGCTTTTGCGATGGGAGCAGGAGCTCAGAATCTCGACGTCAGCGCCGGTGACCGGTCATCAACGTTCGAACAGCCGGGCAAGCCAACTCGGGGCATGACCCAGGCCAGCGTTGAGGCGAACTTCGGCGCGCCGCAGTCTGCGCGTGAGGCTATCGGCGACCCACCGATCACCCGTTGGGAATATGCAAATTTCGTCGTCTTCTTCGAATTTGACAAGGTAATCCACGCCGTTTCAAAGTAAACGGGAATTTCTGCAGTTTTTCGAAACGCGCGGCCCTGCCGCGCGTTTTTTGTTGAGCGCAAGTGGTCGCCGGTCTGTGCCATAATTTACGGCTCGAATTTCCCTGCGCGTCAAACTACCCGTGCCGAATGATTTACTCTTCAATCCGGCGACTGTCGATCGTCTGCTGAGCGGCTCGTCCACCGGTGCCGGCCTTGGCCGCCTGATCGGCGCCAGCGCGTCCCTGTCAGTCGTCGAGCTGGCCCGAAATCTGGATAAGCCACTCGTCCTGCTTGCCAACGATCCCCGCCACGCAGACCAGCTCGAGGCAGAAACTCGCTGGTTCGCAGGACCCGATCTTCCGGTCGAGCATTTTGTCGAGTGGGAAACCTTGCCCTACGACAGTTTCTCACCACACCAGGACATCGTTTCCCAACGCCTTCGTGTGCTCGGCTCACTGGCACAACAAACGCGAGGCATCGTTATTGTGTCAGGCCCGGCACTGCTGCAGCGCCTGCCGCCGGTCGACTACGTTGCGGCACGGACCCTGCAACTCAGTGAGGGGCAAACGCTGAATCGGCAGGAGTTCATCGACTCATTAAATGCCTGCGGATACCTCCGTGTTCCCCAGGTGGATGAACATGGTGAATTCGCTGTCCGGGGCTCCTTGCTCGACATTTTTCCAATGGGTTCGGATCAACCACTGCGCATCGACTTTTTCGATGATGAGCTCGAAAGCCTTCGGTGTTTCGATCCGGACACGCAGCTTTCGGGGGATAAAGTCGATTCGATTCGCATTCTTCCGGCTCGCGAAATTCCACTCGATGCGGACGACATACGCTTCTTCCGGCATCGCTACCGCGAACGTTTTGAGGGCAGGCCGTCGGCGTCACGTGTTTATCGAGAGGTGTCTGATGGCATCGCACATGGCGGTATCGAGTACTACCTGCCCCTGTTCTTCGAATCGACTGCCAATTTTGTCGATTACCTGCCGGCCGATTCAGTCATTCTTGCTCCCGTCGATCTCCGCCCGGTTCTCGAGCAGACCTGGCTGGAAATTGGCGAGCGCTACGAACTTTGCCGACACGATACTGAACGACCCATCCTGAAGCCGGGCGAGAGTTTTTCCGACGTTGACGAAGTCACACAGAAACTCTCGACATTCCGGCAAATTACCTACAGCGGGCAATCGCTTGCGGAGGACGGCACGACAGTCAATATGCCGACGCGACTCCCCCCGGCAATCAGAATCGAAGCACGCTACGAAGATGCCGCTTCTTCCCTGATGCAGTTTCTCGATTCGTTTGACGGTCGCGTGATGTTTACCGCCGACTCCCCGGGCCGGCGTGAAAGCGTTTTCGAGCTGCTTGCCGGTCGAGGCATCAGTGTTTCCCGGTATGACGGCTGGTCGTCATTTGTCGCCAGCGAGCAGCGAATTGGCGTGGCCGTGGCACCCATCGAGGACGGTGTGCTCCTGCCGGAAAACGGCCTGGCGATTGTCAGTGAACACCAGTTATTTGGTGACAAGCCGCGACAAAGAAATCGCCGCCGACGCGCTGAACGTGATCCGGAAACCATAATCCGCCAGCTGAATGATCTCGAACCGGGTTCGCCGGTCGTCCACTCTGAATACGGCGTCGGACGCTATCTTGGCCTGACCAGTCTCGAGGTTGGCGGCGTCGGCGCCGAGTTTCTCCATCTCGAGTATGCAGACGGTGACAAGCTTTACGTGCCGGTCCACGCGCTCGACCTGATATCCCGGTATACCGGCGCTTCACCGGAAAACGCTCCCCTGCACCGTCTTGGCAGTGACCAGTGGGCAAAAGCCAAAAAACGGGCAATCAAGCGAATCCGGGATGTCGCGGCGGAACTTCTGGACGTCTATGCCAGACGTGCTGCCAGGCCGGGTCATCGTTTTCGCTGGACGGAGTCTGACTACCGGGCATTCGAAGGTGGCTTCCCGTTTGAACTGACAGATGATCAGGACCGGACCATCAAAGAGGTGCTTGCCGACCTGGAATCAGATCAGCCAATGGATCGAGTGGTCTGCGGTGATGTGGGCTTCGGCAAGACAGAGGTGGCACTCAGGGCAAGCTTCGCAGCAGTTCACGGAGGCAAGCAGGTCGCGATCCTCGTGCCGACGACATTGCTCGCGCAACAACACGGCCAAACCTTCCGCGACCGTTTCGCCGACTGGCCGGTGCGTGTTGAAGTGCTATCTCGATTTTGTTCGGCGAAACAGGCCAAAGATATTATTGCCGGCCTGCGATCGGGCAGTGTCGACATCGTCATTGGCACGCATCGCTTGCTACAACACACGAAGGACTTCAAGGATGTCGGCCTCGTCATTGTTGACGAAGAGCATCGATTCGGCGTCCGCCAGAAAGAGGCCATCAAGTCGCTGCGAAGCGAGATCGATATCCTGACACTGACCGCCACTCCGATACCACGGACGCTGAATATGTCGCTCGGCGGCCTGCGTGAAATATCTCTAATCACGACACCGCCCGCCGAACGCCTGTCTGTCAGGACTTTCGTCAGTGAATGGAACGACGTCGTTATTCGCGAAGCCTGCCTCCGCGAAATCAAGCGCGGCGGGCAGGTTTACTTTATCCATAATCGCGTCGAAGACATCGCAAGCATGGAACAGCGCATACAAAGACTGGTACCGGAAGCGAAAATTCGCATTGGCCACGGGCAAATGCCTGAACGCGAACTTGAGCAGGTGATGCTCGATTTCTACCATCGGCGATTCAACGTGCTTCTCTGCACGACGATTGTGGAGTCTGGACTCGATGTGCCAACAGCCAACACGATCATCATCAATCGCGCTGACCGCTTCGGCCTGGCCCAACTGCATCAGCTCCGTGGTCGCGTCGGGCGATCACACCATCGTGCCTACGCATTTATGGTCGCGCCGCCAAGGGCATCGATGACGGCTGACGCGATAAAACGACTGGAGGCTATCGACTCGCTGGAAGATCTCGGTTCCGGCTTCACGCTTGCGACGCACGATCTGGAAATTCGGGGCGCTGGCGAGTTGCTCGGCGAAACGCAGAGCGGGCAAATACAGGAAATCGGCTTCTCGCTCTATATGGAATTGCTTGGCCGTGCCGTTGACGCGCTGAAGCGCGGCGAGGTCGCCGACCTGGACAAGCCATTGAATGCTGGCGTCGAGATCAATCTACACGTGCCGGCACTGCTTCCTGAAGACTATGTACCCGACGTACACCTGAGGCTGATACTGTACAAGCGAATCGCAAGCGCCAGATCCCGGACCGAACTACGCGATATGCAGGTTGAACTGATTGACAGGTTTGGTCTATTGCCGGACCCCGCGAAGAATCACATGCGAATTGCAGCCATCAAGCTCGACGCAATCGCTCTCGGCATTGAGAAAATCGACGCGTCTGACCAGGGCGGATACCTGGTATTCGGCGAACAGACAAGATCCGACCCGGTTGCGATCGTCAAACTTGTACAGAATCAGGGCGACATCTATCGATTAAGCGGTGCGCATCGACTACAGTTCCGACTGGATCTGACGAATCCGGAAAAACGATTCGCGCAAACCGAGAAATTACTGGAAACACTGGCCGTGAATGATGTCCAATCCGTAGACGAGGCCTGTTGAAGCTATGCCCGATATGACGAAATCGAGATCAATCCCCCCACTGAGCCTGGCGCTGGCCGCATGCTGCGTATTTTACGCGGTCGTGGCGAGCGGTCAGCAGCAGGCCGTGCCCAATTCTGCCGTTCTCGAGGCCGAGGCGAAGGAAGTTCGGCGTTATTCGGTCGAAATGATCGTCTTCCAGTACGTTGGCACTGCAGCCGGAACCACAGAGAACTTCCAGCCTGACCAGCCAGAGGAGCCGGTTGCGGGCGGGGAATTCATTGACGAAGTATCGGCGGAGATGCTCGTGGACCAGCAGGCCCCCGAGGCAGACCTGCCTATGGCGATCGACGTACCGGCGGAAGAAGAACCCGAGCTGCCAGTGCCGATTGATCCGAACGCGAAGCTTGAGGAGATCTTTACCTACGAACAGGCGGGCCTTGTTCTGCTTAATCCTGAAGATTACGTGCTTGGTAACGTCTACCAGAAACTGGTTAACCTTGATGCTTATGAGCCACTGATGCATACCGCCTGGACGCAACCGACTGTCGAGAAAGAAGATACGATCGTGTTGCCGTTGCGAAGATTAGGCAACCCTCCACTCAGGCTGGATGGCACTGTATCGCTCTACCTGAGTCGATTCCTGCACCTGGTTGTCGATCTGGCGCTTGAGCAGAAAGCGCCGCAGCGCATGACCGGCACGGAGGAAAGGGTTCGCTACTACGGCGACAATCAGTCCCGTGCTGCGTTTAGTTTTGATCCCGAATTCGTAACGCCATCAACTTTCTATCGAATTCAGGAAGACAGGATCGTTCGCAATGGCGAACTGCGGTACTACGATCACCCGAAATTTGGCGTTATCGCGAAGATTACCAGAGTCGAGGAAGAAGGACCTGAGGATGATCTGGATATGACCGAAGATCTCCTCCCCGGCATCAACTGACCACGGTCGAAAGAAAATCCTCCGCCGTCACTTTGCCTTTTCCGGCGGCCATGACATTCGTCCTGTACGTTACCGTCACAAACCTGGATTCCCGCGAACGTGGATGGTGCAGCCCGAGTTCACGGACCGCTGCCGAAATTCGTGCAGCAAAATCGTTGACGGCATTTTCATCTGACGAATGGGACAACACAAGGAGGCGGTCTCCATCGGCCGTTTCAATTCGCGCGGCAACATCGCTGGCCCGGCGCAGGCACCGGCGAATAGCCTGTGCCACACGGCGCATGCAGGAGTCCGAGGCATGCCGGCCAAAAACATCCACATACGCCTCGAAATCGTTGAGCGTAAATGCGACCAGCGCAAGGCTTGAATTCTCTCGCGACGCAACCGCCCAATCATGATTCAGCACTTCGAGGAATGTTGTCGAGTTCAACAAACCGGTGACCGCATCGTCCCTCGAAAGGTCGCGAATACGGCGCTTGGCCTTCAACAAGGCCTGTTGAATTTCTGTATCGACGGCCAGGGAGCCACCTGCCGCACCGCGCCAGTACGCGGCGTAATATTTCGTCTCGCCTCCGACTGGGCCCAGGGGTCTTAACACCAGCAAATATTCGCGGCTGCCCAGCTCGACAGCTATGGTCGTCTCGTGGCCGCCACGCACAGTCTCACTGATTTCCAGAGCCAGGTCTCGCCCGACCAGGTGTTCGAAAACATCCGCCATTGGCTTGTCGATCACTGGCGCGTTGTCCGATAGTGAACTGAATGCCGGGTTACACAGGACGACCGGCCAATCCGGATGATCGATTCGCGCCACGAACACGGGCTCTGCCGACCCCTCGATCAATTGCTCCAGCAATTCCCGATTTAATTCTGTCATTCGTCCATGACTCCGAAAAACACTCTCAATATTTTCATGGCCTGAATCTTGGCGGTCATCGTACTCGCTTCAATATCGGCATGAATCGAATTCACGCCCCGTCCTGCCGCATAGTTTACGGCCAGCGACAGGCACGCATAGTCCATTCCCAACTCGCGGGCCAGTGCCGCTTCCGGCATGGCCGTCATCCCGACATAATCGGCACCGTCGCGTTCCAGTCTGTCTACCTCAGCGGCCGTTTCGAGCCTCGGACCCTGGGTGACTGCATAAACACCACCGTCATGGACGTTGATTTCTGCAATTCGGGCAGCCTCAATGAGTTCGCGCCGCAGGTGTTCCGCGAACGGCATTGTCAGGTCAACGTGATCGAGCTCACCGAGGCCTTCGTAAATGCTGTGGGCACGTCCCCAGGTATAGTCGACAAGCTGGTCCGGCACGGCAATCTCGCCCGGGTGAACATTGCTGCCGATGACACCAACCGTATTCATTGCAATGACACAGTCAGTCTCGAGTTGTTGTAACGCTTTCAGGTTGGCGCGGTAATTAATCGCATGCGGCGGAATCAGCATGTCTTCGCCGTGCCTCGCCAGCAGATATACCGTGTGATCATCGTAGCGAAGCTCGCGAACCGGGCCTGACGGATCGCCAAAGCAAGTGCTGATTGACATACCCTCTGAATCACTGCCAAAGGACTTGAATCCGCTGCCGGCGAGAATCGCGTATTGCTTTCCGGAAACCGCCACTGGACTCAGGAATCCAGGGTGAGCTGAGGAACGTCAAGACCATGGTGCAACTGCTCGGTTGCGGCCCGCCATTCATCACTGGCCAGCAACGTTTCACGGAGCATGTGGCCCGTTCCGTGCAGACGCGCCAGCCTGACGAGGGACAATGGATTCGAATACTCTCGCAGCGCAGCAACCGTAGCGCTTGCTGCTGCACGATCGTTGCAGACGAGGATCATGTCGCAACCGGCATCCAGCGCAAGTTTCGCGCGAACTGACATCGACCCGTATTGTTTCGTCGCCTTCATACTCAGGTCGTCGCAAAAAACAGCACCGTCAAAACCGAGCTGCGAACGAAGTTGATTCTGTATCCAGTAGGCGGAAAAACCCGCTGGCATCGCATCTACATCCGAATACACGATGTGGGCCAGCATTACGCCTGCAAGCTGGCGATTTGCGACAAGCTTTTCGTAAGGCCGCATGTCGTCCAGCAATTCACCAAATTTTCGCCGGTCAACCGGTAGCCTTTCGTGCGAATCCGCAACCACAGCCCCGTGACCCGGAAAATGTTTGGCAACCGCGGCCATACCGGCATCCCGCATACCGCGGCAATAGGCGGCAGCAAGATCCCCTACAACACTCGCGTTGCGATGAAACGCCCTGTTACCGATGATCTCACTGACACCCCAGTCGAGATCAACGCAGGGGGTGAACGCGAGATCGATATCCATTGCCCTCAATTCGGACGCCACGACCCATCCTGCCGTTCTGGCGAGTGACACCGCGGCGCCCGGGTCACTGTCGTACTGCCGACCAATTTGCCGCATGGGTGGTACAGCGGTAAAGCCTTCGCGGAATCGCTGCACCCTCCCTCCCTCATGATCCGCGGCAATGAGTAGCGGTGGGCTGCGAACGGCGCGAATAGCGGCAACCAGGTCTGCAAGCTGCGCTGGCGACTCGTAGTTTCGGGTAAAAAGGATGACGCCGCCGACCGCGGGCTCGCGCAACAGCGCGCGATCCGCCGGTGTGAGGGTCAAGCCCTCGATATCAAGCATTACAGGTCCCAGAGCCATTACGCTAGACTAGTAAAAAATAGCGTAAATATCTATTTCTATTGGTCTTTCTGGAAAACTGCCACGGATTCGACGTGGCCGGTATGGGGGAACATGTCGATGATCCCGGCCGCTTCGAGCGAATAACCCTTCTCATTAACGAGGATGCCTGCGTCCCGGGCCAGCGTGCCGGGGTGACAGGACACGTATACGATTCTTGACGCGCCAATTGCCTCGATGTTGGCGATGATCTCCTGCGCCCCGCTTCGCGCGGGGTCCAGCAACAGCCTATCCCATCCTTCCTGCAGCCAGTTTTCATTGCCGTCGATCGCGGCAAGGTCGGCCTGGCGGAATTCGCAGTTTTTGATCCCGTTCAGCGCTGCATTGTGCCGACCGCGGCCAACCTGGTGGGCTTCGCCCTCCACGCCGAGTACATAGCTGGCTTTCGTTGCCAGTGGCAGCGAGAAATTACCTATACCGCAGTAAAGATCCAGCACCCGGTGTTCCGCGGCAACTTTCAGTAGCCCGATGGCGCGAGACACCATGAGCCGATTAACCGGTCCGTTTACCTGGACGAAATCCGTCGCGCCAAATTCGATGTCGACCGAGAATTCAGGCAGCGAGTATTGCAGAGGAACCTGGGCCGTGCCGGTTTCCAGTGGGATGACAGTGTCAGGCCCACCTGTCTGCAAGGAAATCTGGATCCCGTGCTGTCGCGCAAAATCGACCAGGGCCCGCACGTCTTCATCGGCAGGCGGATCGAGAACACGAAACACAAGCGTCGTCACATTGTCCGCCACCGCCACTTCGATTTGCGGCACCCTGCTCCTGATGCTCATTCCTGCGATCAATTCACTCAGGGGATCGATCAGGCTGCCCACCGGATGGGCCAGAACCTCGCATCGGTGCATGTCACACACATACGGCGCGTGCGCCTCGCGGAAACCGACCAGAACGCGACCTTTGGCGACCACATCCTTGACTGCGAGCCTCGCCCTGCGGCGGTAGTACCATCCACCTTCCTGAGAATCGTCATACAAGGGCTCCAGCCATGTGTCAGGTTCGACCTGGCCGATGCGTTGCAAACTATCGGCAACAGCGCGTTGCTTGATCGAACGCTGAAACCCGGCACTGACATGTTGCAGCGAACATCCACCGCAGGTGCCAAAAACGGCGCAGCGCGGCTCGATGCGCTGCGGCGACGGCTCCAGCACCTCTAGAAGTTGTGCCTCATCGAAGTTTCTCCGTCGTTTGCGCCGCTGAAAGCGGACTGTTTCGCCCTCGAGCGCACCCGCAACAAATACCTTCTTTCCGGTGACCGCCGCGATACCTCGGCCGTCATGGGTTACTGATCGGATGACCGCCGTTTCGGCTTCACGTTTCTTGCGTGCCATGAATATTCAGTCTTCGTGCCAGGCCTGAAGAAACTCATTCAAATGGGGTACGTCCATTGAGCGAATCGTGCTGCGCACCAGCTCATATTCCTTTCGGAGCCGCGCCTCATCCAGGTTACCGCGCATGAACTCGAATCGAAGGTAGACCAGGTAAGTATTGAGAACATCTGTTTCGCAATAGTTGCGGATTTCATCTATGCCGCCATCGAGCCAGCATTGCCAAACCTTGTCACCGCTCATCCCGAGTTTCCCGGGGAAGCCCAGCATGACTGCCATTTGGTCGAGACTGGCGCGTCCACGCATCTGGAATCCGGCCAGCACATCCATCAGATCAAGATGCCGCCAGTGAAACCGGCTCAGGTAGTTGTTGTAACGAAATTCACGGTCGTTATCGCCCATTTCCCAGTAACGCGGCGCCTGGATACCGTGTTTCAAGGCGCGGTAATGCAATACCGGCAAATCGAACCCGCTACCGTTCCAGGATACGAGTTCCGGTGAATAGCGTTCGATTCCTTCGAAAAAACGACGAATGATCTCCGCCTCATCCGCTTCCCGGTCCCCAAGTGTCCACACCCGGAAGCTGTCAGCTGTCCGAAACGCCACGGAGATGGCAACAACGCGCTGCACGTGCAGGGGCAGAAAATCCGAGCCTGTTTTCTGCTGTTGCATAAAGGTCATGGCCGTACCCACATCCTCGTCGGACAAGCCGTCGAGATTCCACATGTGCCGGCCAAACTCAACGTCAGGAATTGTCTCAATATCGAAGGAAAAACAATGCATTATGTGACTTTCTTAAATTAAATATTATTAGGAACCGGCCTGCATCACTACCGCAAACGCCAGGATTAGCCCGGCGTCATCGGACAGGCTCACGTGACCACCGCCGATACCAAGTTCGTCACAACGCCGCCGGCCCCGCTCAGACCAGATGATCTCCGGGCGGCCCCATGGGCTATTGACGATGCCGACATCACGAATCCAGACGCCGTGGGCGAAACCGGTGCCCATCGCCTTGACTGTCGCTTCCTTGGCGGCAAATCGCATCGCAAGGAAGCGCACCGGCCATTTGTTTTTCTCGAAAAGCTCGCGCTCCTCGTCCATCAACAGTCGACGGACAAAATGTTCGCCGAATCGATTGTACGTCTCCTGTATGCGCACAAGCTCCACGATGTCAGTTCCGACCCCGTAAATCATCTGCGCAACGCTATGCAGACCGTGCTTCGGTCATCAGGCGTTTCATTTCGCTGACCGCAACCCGGAAGCCGTCAAAGACCGCTTGTGCCACGATCGCATGACCTATATTGAGTTCGACAATCTGCGGAATCACGGCGATGGGTCCGACATTCTCATAATGCAGGCCGTGGCCCGCGTTGATGATCAGGCCGATGGCATCGCCATAGGCAGCCGCCTTGACGACACGATCAAGCTCTCGCGACCGCTCTCCGCCGCTGGCATCCGCGTAGGCCCCGGTATGCAACTCCACGACCGGTGCACCAACCTGCTTCGCGGCGTCCAACTGCGCCGGCTCAGGATCGATGAAGAGAGAGACCCGAATATTGTGCTTTGCGAGTCGGGCACAAGCGTCGCCTACTTTATCCAGTTGGCCGGCAACGTCCAGTCCACCCTCGGTCGTCAGCTCCTCGCGTTTCTCCGGAACCAGGCAGCAATCCTGAGGCTTGATCCCGGTAGCAATACTGACCATCTCATCGGTAACCGCCATTTCCAGGTTCATGTGGGTCTTCATGACGTCCCTGAGGCGCCGGAGATCGTGATCCTGAATATGACGGCGGTCTTCCCGCAGGTGCAACGTAATGCTGTCAGCGCCCGCCGTCTCGGCCAGCAATGCTGCCTCAACCGGATCAGGGTAATCGGTACCGCGCGCCTGCCGTAGCGTCGCTACATGATCGATGTTCACGCCCAGATGTAGTGGTTTCACTTCCTGCAATGTCCTAACCTTGTTTGTGCGCAGTTCGGCGCATCTCCTGCA
Source organism: Woeseiaceae bacterium (assembly GCA_024640315.1). Lineage (GTDB taxonomy): Bacteria > Pseudomonadota > Gammaproteobacteria > Steroidobacterales > Woeseiaceae > SZUA-117. The sequence goes on along the minus strand of JAHEFF010000001.1, from coordinate 47,842 downwards.
ATACCTTGCGGCTCTTCAGCTCCTTGCCGTCAAGATGCCAGGCAATAACATTGCGCAGCAAGACCCCGGCATTCTTCAATGTAACCGGATCAGTAAACTCCTGTCGCGCAATGGCGCGGAGCTCTCGTCCGGTGAATATCATCGGTCCGTCTCGCTCGCCAATCAATACCGGGCCTTGTTCAACGCGATATTCATAACGCAAATCAGGGCTGAGCTCCTCTCCGGATTGCGTATCATGATCCAGATTGAGCGCATAGCCAAGCAAGCTCAGTGTTTCAATTTCAAATCGGCGCAATGAAGCAGCTACGTCTGCCGCATTTTTGAGGTCGTTGATGGTCGCACGATAGACAGAGTAAATCTCCGGCTGCGGATCATGACGATGCAAGAGGTGGAGGATAAGCTCATTCACGTAGTAACCGGAGAGGAGAGCGTCCCCTGTAAGCGAAATCGGCGCCCCGTGCATTTCGGCACCGATCAGCGTCCCAAGGTCTGACCGGATGACCCAGGACAGCTGCAACGGAAGAAACGGCCGAAGTATACCCTTGAGCTTGGAATTCGCTGAGCGGCTGCCGCGGGCAACAAGCGCCAACCTGCCATGATCGCGACTCAGGATATCAAGAATACGGCTGGAATCCCGAAAGGGTCTGTGATGAAGCAGCCAGGCCGGCTCGTTCTCAACCCGTTTGCTTTGGCTCACGGCGATTCATAGCCAAGCTGTAACAGGTCCTTTTCGCTATCGGCCCAATTGTCCTTGACCTTGACCCACAGCTCGAGATGCACTGGCACGCCAAACTGCTGTTTGAGTTCGAGACGAGCTGCTCGCCCGATTTTCTTCAGGAGGCTGCCACCTTTCCCCACCACGATGCCCTTCTGGCTGTCTTTTTCGACCCAGATGACGGCGTTTATGGCGACACCGTGCTCGTCACGCTCCAGCCGTTCTATCTGAACCGTCAATCCGTAGGGAATCTCCTGGCGCAGCGCCAAGGTCAGTTTTTCACGAACGACTTCCGCAATGCGAAAACTCTCGCCGCGGTCGGTAATCATTTCTTCGGGAAATAACGGCTCTGACTCCGGAAGAAATCGGGGGACCAGCTTGCATAAGCTTTCTATGCCTTCGCGCCGCTTTGCAGAAATCGGAATAACCTCTGCGAAGTCGCGTCGTGCCGACATTTCCGCCAACGCGCCGAGAAGCGCCTCTTTTGGGTGCACCCGGTCGACCTTGTTGAGCAAAGCGACCACCGGCGCCTCGATCGATTCCAGGCGCTCCAATACATCCTGATCCTCCGGCGTCCAGCGATTCGCCTCAGTCATGAACAATACAAGGTCCGCATCGATAAGCGCGTGCGCCGCGGTGCGGTTCATAAGTCGATTCATCGCCTTGGTTGCCTTGCGATGAATTCCCGGCGTATCAACATAGATGGCCTGGTAGTCTGAATGAGAATCCACGCCCAGTATTCGATGCCTGGTTGTCTGCGGTTTCGGTGTCACGATGCTGACCTTGCTACCGAGAATCGTGTTGATTAGTGTCGACTTGCCCACATTCGGACGTCCGACGACTGCGATAAATCCGCAGCGATAGGCGCGCTCACTCATTTTCGTCTTCCAACATTGCGAGCATTGCGGCTGCGGCTTCCTGCTCGGCGTCACGGCGAGTCATACCCTTGCCAGTGGACTTAAGGTCTGAGTCACTAATTGTGCAACTCACCGCGAAAGTCTGCCGGTGCGCTTTTCCGGTGACATTGTCCAGGTTGTAGTCAGGTAGTGGAATCTTCCGTCCCTGCAGGTATTCCTGGAGCCGGGACTTCGGATCCCGAAGCTCACCGGATTTCGGCAAATTCGTCATGCGTTCGCCATAGGCTCTGAAGATCAGTTGCCTGGCAGCTTGAAATCCGGCATCCAGGTAGAACGCGCCGAATATTGCCTCCACGGCATCCGCCAATATCGATGCACGCCTGTGGCCACCTGACTTCTTTTCACCGGCGCCGAGTATCAGGTGCTCCCCGATTCCGATTCCTTCCCCAATTTCGGCCAACGTAGTGTCCTTGACCAGCGATGACCGCAACCTGCTGAGGCGACCTTCACTGGCACCCGGCCGCTCGTGAAACAAGTACTCCGATACGACAACCTGCAAAATAGAGTCACCGAGAAACTCGAGGCGCTCGTTGTTTTCACCGGCAGCACTGCGATGCGTCAGAGCCCGCTGAAGCAGGTCTTCATTCGCAAATTCACAGTCCAGAGATTGTTTAAGCCACGCGGCGGCTTTTCGCAAGTTGATACGCCCGGTTTGTCGGAAGGAACAGAATCCGGCGCAATTATAGTCGGTTTACGGTTCGGCAACAGGCCCGTATCAGGGAAAAGGCTCCGAACCGAAGGGTTGTGATCAGCGGCGAACCAGAACTTCTTTATCGAAAATAACGGTGAAGTAGACGTTGCCAATGAACGGCGTGGTGTGTTCATAGTTGGCCTTGACCAGAAAACCACCGCTATCAGCCGTCACGACAATATCACGCTCAGTGATTTCGCTGACACTTTCCACATCAAAACGCCGGCCGATCGACGTACGAATTGCCGCCCTTGACGGGTTCTGACTATCGAATTCTTCGTAGACGCCATCGAGCACGCCGGCAACCTTGATGTAATTCAGGTAGACGGTGGTTAAACGCAAGGCTGCGAAAGCGAACAAGCCGACAAATGCGACCAGGATCAGAAATCCAACCGTCGTCATGCCTCTTTCCTGGGACGGACCCGGGTTCTGCATCGTGGAAGCGTTCATTTGTCGCACTCCGAAATTCAATAAGTAACTGAAAAACCGCAATAATTTATCAAATTAGACGCGATTTTAGCGGCAAAATCAGTGACTTGCACCACATTATTGAATCTTCGTGCCAATACGACCCCAGTCTGGCCATTCGAGCCCCTCCATGTGCATCCAGATCCGAACCGCCTCGCCCACCAAATGGGTCTCCGGAATGGTGCCGATATAGCGGCTGTCCTGACTGTTATCCCGGTTGTCACCCATCATGAAGTAATTCCCGTCAGGCACTTCGAAAATCTGCAAACGCGGGTTGCTACCTGTTTTGCCGAGAATGTCGACACTGTGCCGGATGGCGTGCTCGCGCTCATCGAGGCGCTCTTCGTAAAAGAATCCTTTCACGTCTGTTTCAATGTCCGGGTACCCGGACAGAGGCATCAACTCGCCGTTTATCGTCAATCGCGCACCGTCATAAACGATGACATCACCGGGCAGCCCAACCACCCGCTTTATATAGTTGACACTGGGATCGGATGGCAATCGAAAAACAACGACGTCGCCCCGCTCCGGGTCGCCTGTCTCAAGAAACTTCTTCTCAATCACGGGCCAGCGTAATCCGTATGAGTATTTTTTAACAAATATGTAATCACCGTTCACGAGCGTCGGCATCATCGAACCAGACGGAATGCGAAACGGTTCAAACACAAATGAGCGGACGACCAGCACAAACAACAGCACCGGGAAAAACGACCTCGAGTATTCAATTACGGTGTCGATAACAACGTTGCCAGCGCCCCCCGGCGGCACTTTTTTCATGTAATAGAGCCGGTTGAACAGGACCACAACGCCGGTGACCGCCGTCAGGATTGTCAGAACTAGTGCGAGGTTAATACTCAAGTTTGAATCTCTTATTTGTCGACGCGCAAGACCGCGAGAAATGCTTCCTGGGGAATTTCCACGGATCCGATTTGCTTCATGCGCTTTTTACCAGCTTTCTGTTTTTCGAGCAGTTTCCGTTTACGCGAAACGTCGCCGCCGTAACATTTCGCAGTCACATTCTTGCGCAGAGCTTTCACCGTACTTCGCGCAATGACCTGGCCTCCTATCGCTGACTGGATTGCAACGTCGAACATTTGACGCGGGATCAGCTTACGCATTTTTTCGACCAGATCACGACCGCGTAAGTTCGATTTCGCACGGTGCACAATTATGGAAAGCGCGTCAACTCGCTCCTTGTTGATCAACACATCCAGCCGCACAAGCGGCGCTAACTCAAATCGTTCGAAATGATAGTCAAACGATGCGAATCCCCGACTCACCGACTTAAGCTTGTCAAAAAAGTCGAGCACGACTTCAGCCAAAGGAAGCTCATATTCAAGCGCCACCTGTCCTCCCAGGTAGCGCATTTGTTTCTGTACTCCGCGCTTTTCGATGCAAAGCTTCATCACGGCACCAACGTGTTTTTCCGGCACGAGAATATTCGCCGTAATGATCGGCTCACGAATCTCTGCAAGCTCGTTGGCTGGCGGCAGTTTCGACGGATTGTCTATGTATTCCAATTCGCCATTGACCTTTTGCACCTCAAAGATGACAGTGGGAGCCGTCGTGATCAGGTCGAGGTCATATTCACGCTCAAGCCGCTCCTGAACGATTTCCATGTGCAACATGCCAAGAAATCCGCAGCGGAAACCGAACCCCAGCGCTGCGGAAGTTTCCGGTTCAAAGTGTAAAGCCGCATCATTCAGCCGAAGTTTCTGCAGCGCTTCCCGGAAGTTTTCATAGTCATCAGACTGGATCGGGAAAAGTCCGGCGAAGACTCGTGGCTGCACCTGCTTGAAACCAGGCAATGGCTTGTCACACGGACTGCTGGTCAACGTCAGAGTATCGCCGACGGGCGCACCAAAAATATCCTTGATTCCGGCAATAACGAATCCCACCTCGCCGGTGGAAAGTCGAGTGCGGTCCTCCATCTTCGGGGTAAACGAACCGACCCGATCTGCTACGTAGGAACGCCCTGTGGACATTACTGTCATCTTGCTCCCTTTTGGAAGCTCGCCATTGACGATTCGCACGAGTGAGACGACGCCGACGTAATTGTCGAACCAGGAATCGATGATCAGTGCCTGCAGCGGGCCTTGCGGGTTACCGACCGGTGGCGGAATCACCTTCACCAGTTTTTCAAGCAATTCCGGCACGCCCTCGCCGGTTTTTGCACTGACACGTACCGACTCAGAGGCATCGATACCAATGATCTCCTCGATTTCAGTGATCACCTTTTCGGGCTCTGCTGCCGGCAGATCGATCTTGTTGAGAACCGGTAGCACTTCCAGTCCCTGGTCGATCGCGGTAATGCAATTGGCGACGCTTTGGGCCTCGACGCCTTGCGCCGCATCGACGACGAGCAATGCGCCCTCACATGCCGCCAGCGAGCGGGAAACTTCGTACGAAAAGTCAACGTGGCCCGGCGTATCAATGAAATTCAGCTGATAGACCTGGCCGTCCGGCGCAGAATAGTCGAGCGAAACGCTTTGCGCCTTGATCGTGATGCCGCGTTCACGCTCGAGGTCCATGGAATCGAGAACCTGCTCCAGCATTTCACGGTCTTGCAGGCCGCCGCAGTGCTGAATAAAGCGATCCGCCAGCGTCGACTTGCCATGGTCGATATGCGCAATGATCGAGAAGTTGCGGATGTTTTTCATTCAGGGTGGGTCCGGTGAACCAACAGCGAAGTATATACGTTCTGCGAGGGCTATGACGCGATCAGATCCGCCAATATCCTGCGGATTTCCACCTTATCCAGCGAGTACTGGCAAACGAATTGGCCCGCGAATTCGACGACAGGGACCCGGGTACCGAATTCCTCCTGCCATTCCGGCCGGGTGTCGATATCGACGACGTCCAGCTCGAGCCGCCCACGAATCATGGGCAAGAGTTGCTCGATCAACTGCTCACACAAATGGCAGCCAGGCCGGCTATATACGCGCAGCGAGGCGACTTCCGGATCAGTCATCGCTGAGGCCAACGAAACCGTCGATGACCGGTACAAGGTGCCGGCAGGCTGCTTCGGTCTTCAGGAGCTGCCGTCCCGCCACGAGCCCGGCGAGCAAGCCGACAGCCGCAACAAGGATTGCCGGGAGATCATCCAGAGCGCCAAGCCATGCCCGCGCAAGGCCGATGAAGGCGAGCATCGTGACCAGTGGCAACCCGTATGCGATCGACGCAGCGCGCAGCAGGTCACGCGGTGCCACGGCAAGTCTGACACCTGAGCCGACAGGCAAATTCATTCCAGCAGGTACAAAAATCTCGATCTGCCGCGGTTTTTCGGTACCTGTGAGCAAACCGGCGCCACAACCCTTCCCCGTTGCACACCGGTGACAACCAATAGGCGAATCGACGACGATTGTCGCGACGCGATCGCGAACCGAACTGACTTTGCCAACGACGGATTCCATGGGGTCTTTATAGCAGAGTCATTGCGGGCGCAGTAAGGGCTGATTCCCGGGAAGCGTTGCGCTTATTGCCTCCGCATTGACGACGCAATGCGTTGTACGGTGATACCGGGCACCTCGCCCACAGCAGTTATCTGATATCCGTCCGATGCCACGCTAAACGAACTGGACGCCCCAAGAACCGCCCATCCTGATTTCTCTTCGCTGCCGGAGGTCTCAATAAAAACGGAGACTTTGGCAACGCCGTCGCTATAGACAATACGGGTCATTATTTCACCGGCACCGCCTTCCTCGGTTTTCGTTGATATCGCACGAAAACCGGCTGGCAGGTCATCGCAGGCCCAGTCTGTCTTGATGTCGACTGCCTGGTAGCGTGCGGGTTCCTTGTACCACGTGAAGCCGTCAAGACTGATCGACGGATCCAACGCTTCTTCAGAGATATCTTCGCTGAATGAAATGTCAGCAAACTTGACCTCTTCGATCAGTTCACCATCCACGTCGAGAACTTCGGTCTGCAACGGAAATCCGGAATCCTTATCCAGCCAGATCCTGTGCGCGTAACGGTACGAATCGTGCGGGCGTACTGAAAGCAACACGGCCTTGCGACCCGCGATTCTTCCTTCGCGCAACACGGACAAATCGTACTGCGGTGTATCAACCACCGTTGCTTGCGGCAACGGCGAAAAGAGCGCGCTCTGGTTGTTCCAGCCCTCAACCAATACGGATTGCTTTTCAGGCAGAATGCAATGGACGTCATTGCCGATACGAATGATTTCGAGCCCATTGCCTTCCTGCGACGTCACGCGCTCATTGACGACACCATCGACAATCTTGTGAACGACCTTGAGCGCTTCTGACTCGCCCCGTTTGCGGCGGATCACGGTACCCTGATAGCTGGTCGAGCCGACCGCGTTTTCCATGAGTTTCAACCAGTCACCCGGATTTTGCTGAGCCATGGCTCTGGATGAATAGCCAGCCACCGCACTGGCGACTATCGCAACAGCAAGTAACAGGGTTTTGTTTTTGAAAGCCGACATCAGTGACATGGATTGCCCGATCTACCGCATCTCAGTCCCTGCTTCCGCAGGGTTGCCATCTTCAGGTGTTGCGGACCGATCATCGCCTGTTACCAGGTGTCCGTCGGGCTCGATGACCTCAAGACTCTCGCTGACTTCAAAGTTAGCCATCCGGTAAAGAATATCACTCTCACCGTGACGCCGCATATAGTCCAGCTGTTGCTCACTCGGTGAGTTCAGCAAGACCTGCTCGGCTGTCGGCTCTGTATACGCCGGCGCAAGGTCAATCGCAACGGCACCGTCCTGAAGTCCGGCATCGACCGGTGCGCTTAGCTGGCTCAACCCAACCAGTGCGATAGCCGCCACAGCGGCTGCGACGGCGATGCCGCTGGCGGGCGTCATGAATTTCATGCCAACCACTTCTTCCTCGACAGGCTCCGCAACTACCTCGTCACCCAGGGCAGCCGCGATTCGCCAGCGCAGCTTGTCAATGCCCGGCACGTCCCGGTCCTGACGCATATACCTGCCAATATCCAGGTAAGCCGCTACCTGCTGGCGCATCGCCGCATCCTGGCTTAGCCGGCGCAACAACAACTCCGACTCATTGTCCGGCAACTCACCGTCGACAAACGCCGAGATTTGCATTCTAAGTGCTTCGTTCATAACTCCCCGCCCGGGCAAAGTGCCCGTCATTTCTTCGTTCCCAAGGGGTCAACCGTTTTCCAGCCCACCACTTGTTCAACTATGCGACCAGACTCCCAATCTTCTTGCCGATTGCGTCCCTGGCCCTGAAAATTCTCGACCGCACCGTACCTACCGGGCAATCCATTGTTTGTGCTATCTCTTCGTAACTCATTCCGTCCAGCTCGCGCAGGACTATCGCCGTCCGCAGGTCTTCCGGCAGCGCCTCGATCGCTTTTTCAACCAGCTCCTGAAGCTCCCTGCTGAGATTCACGCCTTCCGGCGTATCCGTCTCTTTGAGCTTCGCATGCAGGTCATATTGCTCCGGGTCCTGCAAATCCAGCTCGACGTCCATTGGACGTCTGCGAGCTGCAGCAAGATGATTCTTCGCTGTATTCACCGCAATCCTGTACAGCCACGTGTAGAAAGCACTGTCACCGCGAAACCGCGGCAACGCCCGGTAGGCCTTGATAAAAGCCTCCTGGGTAATATCCAAAGCAAGGTCGGGATCACGCACATAACGCATCACCAGATTAACGATTTTATGCTGGTACTTCAGGACCAGCAGATCAAAAGCACCTTTGTCACCTTTCTGGACGCGCCGGACCAGTTGGGCATCGGTGGACTCAGTGGCCATACATCAGGGCTCCACAATGAGAGCGGCTCAGCCAACCAACTCCGCCAACTCCAGCATAGACCGGGGCTGCCAGCGAAAGTTCGCTGCATATGGCTCTGTTTATGGGCATTTTCACCAAAATGTGACCTTGAGCGGACCCCGTTTCAGGCCCGTTATAACGAGTAATCGGATAATCACGTCATCGGACGAAGCGGCAAATGGTATCAAGCCCTGAGCGTATGACCAAAAGCTTCGCGACATTGCTGCCAGATCAGTTGAAAACCGTGCCAGGCGTCGGTTTCACACCGGCCGGCAATCAGCAACTCAGCGTGTCTGCTGCCGTCAGGCAGGCGCATCCTCAGCCACGCTATTTTTGGCAGGATCAGGCTGCCGCTCAATAGCCTTACCGGCTCTGTTCGCCCGTCCTGATTGACCAACTTCATTGCGCCGCCGGCATCGAACCCTATGGCAGCGACCCGCCGCGAGCCGTTTGCCAGGTTTTTCAACTCTCGCAGGCAATCCGCGATCCACACAGCGCAGAAAGCGGCGCGCCAGCCAAACGCAATATCGAGATCCATGAGTAACACGAGGCCGGCTATCATTGCCAGCACGCCCGAAATAAGAACGACCCGGCGCAGACCGGGGTCAGCTTGAAGCTTTACCTCGAATACGGGTAACGACACTGGCAATCTCCGGATCTGTCGGCGTCTCTCCGCCCAACATGTAACTCATCAGATCCGGGTCTGGTAGCGCCAAAACCCGGCGAAACGCCTCCTTATCAGGCTCCGCGGACTCCGGGTACTGTTCCTCGAGATAGTTCGTCAGCAAGACATCAAGCTCGCGCATTCCCCGCCTGCACTGCCATCTGAGTCGCGCCTCGCTCAATGCCGTCTTTCAGCGAGCATTTTTTTCGTTTCCGCGATCGCTTTGGCCGGATTGAGATTCTTGGGGCAAGTATTCGTGCAATTCATGATGGTATGACATCGATACAGCCGGAACGGGTCCTCGAGGTCGTCCAGGCGCTCGCCCGTTGCCTCGTCGCGGCTGTCCACGAGCCAGCGATAGGCGGCCAGCAGTGCGGCAGGTCCGAGATAACGATCGCTGTTCCACCAGTAACTCGGGCAACTGGTCGAACAACAAGCGCAAAGTATGCAGGCGGCAGGATCGTCGATCTTCTCCTGATCTTCCTTGCTTTGCAGACGCTCATGATCAGGTGGAGCCGGTGTCCGCGTCTGCAACCACGGCTTGATCGATGCGTATTGCGCATAGAAGTTGGTGAGGTCCGGCACGAGGTCCTTCACGATACCCATGTGCGGCAACGGATATATTTTGACGTCGCCCCGGATGCTGTCGGCTGGCACCGTACAGGCGAGCGTATTGCGTCCATCGACATTCATTGCACAGGAACCGCAAATGCCTTCACGGCAGGAACGGCGGAACGTCAGGGTTGGATCGATTTCGTTCTTGATCTTGATTAACGCGTCGAGAACCATCGGACCGCAGCTATCCATATCGATCTCGTAGGTATCCATGCGCGGGTTTTCGCCGCTTGACGGATCATAGCGATACACAACAAATTGCCGCAGGTTAGCTGAGCCTTTTTCAGCGGCAAAATGCCTGCCTTTCTTAATCTTCGAATTCGGTGGGAGCGTGAACTCAGCCAACAGGGGTTCTCCTCAATAAACGCGGGCTTTGGGCGGTACGGCTTCGACTTCGTCTGTCAGGGTTTCGCGGTGTACCGGCCGGTACTCGAACGACACAGTACCTTCTCCGTCGAGCCAGATCAGCGAGTGTTTCATCCAATTGACATCGTCTCGATCCGGATAATCTTCTCGTGCGTGCGCGCCACGACTTTCGAGCCGATTAGCTGCTGACTCGATGGTCACCTTGGCATTCTGCAGCAGGTTTTCGAGCTCCATGGTTTCGATCAGGTCGGTGTTCCAGATCATCGAACGATCTGACACGCGTACGTCCGGGAACGTGGCATAGGTTTCTCCGAGCAATCTCACTCCCTCGTCAAGCGAGTCACCCGTCCGGAAAACCGCCGCATGATTCTGCATGATTCGCTGCATCTCCAGCCGAATTTCGGCCGTCGGCCTGGAACCTTTTGCATTGCGCAGTTTATCGATTCGGGAAACACTGTTCTGCCCGGCATCTGTCGGCAGGTTGCGATGTCGCGTGCCGGGTTTCATCGTGTCGGCACAGTGATGCGCCGCAGACCTGCCGAATACGACGAGGTCGAGCAATGAATTTGATCCGAGGCGATTGGCACCATGCACCGAAACGCAGGCCGCTTCGCCAACCGCCATCAGGCCGGGAACCACCGACTCGGGATCACCGTCTTTGAGCGTCACGACTTCGCCGCTGTAATTTGTTGGAATTCCGCCCATGTTGTAGTGCACCGTCGGTAGCACCGGAATGGGCTCTTTTGTCACGTCAACGCCGGCAAAAATGCGCGCCGACTCCGCGATACCCGGCAGGCGTTCTTCAATGACTTCCGGTCCCAAATGCTCGAGGTGCAGGTGAATATGATCCTTTTCCGCACCGACGCCCCGACCTTCGCGAATTTCAACGGTCATCGAACGACTCACGACATCACGTGAAGCCAGGTCTTTGGCATTCGGCGCATAGCGCTCCATGAATCGCTCACCATCGGAATTCGTCAGGTAGCCACCCTCGCCCCTGACACCTTCTGTGATCAGGCAGCCAGCGCCGTATATGCCGGTCGGGTGAAACTGGACAAACTCCATGTCCTGCAGCGGTAGCCCGGCGCGCAGCACCATAGCATTCCCGTCACCAGTACAGGTATGCGCAGATGTGCAGGAAAAATACGAGCGACCGTAACCGCCGGTTGCAAGAATGACCCGGTGCGAACGGAACCGATGCAGTCGACCGGTCGCAAGATCGATTGCGACAACGCCACGACAGGCGCCGTCTTCCATAATCAGGTCGACGGCGAAATACTCAATAAAGAATTCGGCGTCATGCTTTAACGATTGCTGGTAGAGCGTATGCAGCATCGCATGACCCGTTCGGTCGGCCGCGGCACAAGTCCGCTGCGCTGTTCCCTCGCCATACCGTGTGGTCATGCCACCGAACGGGCGTTGGTAAATACGGCCGTCCTCAGTGCGGGAAAAGGGTACGCCATAGTGTTCGAGCTCTATGACCGCGTCCGGCGCCTCTTTGCACATGTATTCGATCGCATCCTGGTCACCGAGCCAGTCGGAGCCCTTGATTGTGTCGTACATGTGCCAACGCCAGTCATCCTCACCCATGTTGCCTAGCGCGGCGCTGATACCGCCCTGTGCCGCCACAGTATGACTTCGCGTCGGAAAAACCTTGGTGACACAGGCCGTACGAAAACCGGCCTCAGCAAGTCCGAAGGTGGCGCGCAAACCGGCGCCGCCAGCGCCGATTACGACCACATCGTAGCTGTGATCGATGAATTCGTAGTCGCTCATACGGAACCGCCCAGTGCAACGCTCAGGACCGCCAGCACCGCTGCCGCGCCCAGGAACAAATGTGCAAACTTGTTAAGAATAATCGACGCAACTTTGAGCGCCGGGCCGTGCACGTAATCTTCGATGACAATCTGGATACCCAGAGATGAATGCCAGGCGAGCGTAATGCTCGCCAGCAAGAGCATCACCGCGTTAAACGGATCGCCAACCCATGCTGCCAGGTCGTTGTGTCCGTAACTTTCCATCTGCGCGATTGATATCAGGAACCACGCACCGAGAATCAGCAGGCCGATCGCAGTCACCCGCTGCATCCACCAGTGATTCGTGCCTTCTTTTGCGGAACCGGAACCCAGCACCCGCGACAAGGGGGATCGTAACGACATCGCTATACCCCCTGAACCGTAAGCCAGTAACCTGCGGTCAATGCGACCGAGGCGACAATTACGAACCAGGACGAGGTTTCGGCCTGCCTTTTATCAAACATCCTGCCGGTATCCCAGATCAGATGTCGCACGCCGTTTGACAGGTGGAAGAAAAAAGAGAAGCACCAGCCGAGCAGCAATATCTGGCCGGCAACACTGTCCATGAAACCCCTCACGGCATCATACGGAACCGCGTCATACGCGATCGCCTCGAGCCAGATTACGAATGCAATCAGCCCGACCGACAGGGCGACACCCGTCATTCGATGAAGAATGGACAGGGTCATTGTGATCGGCCAACGGTAGATTGTCAGGTGCGGTGAGAGCGGGCGCTCTTCTGTACTCATGTCCTGCCTTATTCCTGGTTTTGTTTACTACGTGAATCGGCGTTCAGAAATCGATGCAACGTCCGTTCTTCTCCCAGTCCCCGTAGCGGGTCGGGTCGGGGCCATCCCGACCCCCAATTTCCTTTTGCCGAACGATACTGGCGGAATCCTGCCCCGCACTATTATCATCCGGTGTGGCCGGGGAATCCTTGGATTCCTGAACTTTGCTGGTATTGTCGGCCATTCGCGAAGTATGCCAGAGGTAGGTTGCGAGTTGTACAAACTGATCACAGTAAGCGGCACGGATAGAGAGATTTTCCTGCAGGGGCAGCTGACACAGGACATCAGCCTGCTTGCTGATGCGGGACGCCTGTGGGCCGCCTGGTGCAATCCAAAGGGCCGGGTGATCGTGACGATCCGGCTGATTGATCAGGGTGATTCCATTGGATTGCTGGTGCCTGAAAGTCTGGCTGACGATCTGGTTCGCCGGCTGACGATGTACCGGCTTCGTGCGGACGTCACGTTTGAAGTGTCCGACGATTGGCGGGGGATCATCGGCGATGACGAAGCCGATCCTCTGACGCTGATCAGATCGGGCGTCGCGCTTATTGACGACTCCAACACTGAGGCATTCACGCCGCATATGCTGAATCTGGACAAGCTCGGCGCCATTAGTTTTTCCAAAGGATGCTACACGGGTCAGGAAGTGGTAGCCCGAACCGAGCACCTTGGTAAAAGCAAGCGGCGCATGATGCGATACACAGCCGACGCCGACGGAATGGCAGTCGGCGACAAGCTGTCAGACAGCGAACGCAATGTTGGCGAGGTAGTGAATGTCTCAGGCCGTGACCTGCTGGCCGTCACACCGGTCGAACTGCACGATCGCCCGCTCACGAATGGCGACATAACGGTCACACCACAGCCCTTGCCCTACTCGTTGTAGTTCCGCATACCGTTTCCGGAAAAGCCCCGCAGAAACCTGATTCGCGCTGGCTGGTTTCGGTCACAAGCGGAGGTCGGGCCTCTGGCGGAAAGTCAGAAAAAGGCCGCCGGTCGCTGCGTTCCATCGGCTCAATGCATGCTTCCAAGTCATCGTCTCAAGTCAATGACTCCTTACCTGTGATCGAGACCAAATTCGCATCGCAATCGCTGCAAGCAGCAGTACCGGCAAAACAAGCAGGCTGGCTTCCGGGCCGAAGTCTCCGCCCGATAGCCACTGCGGACCATTCGGTGTATGGGTGATTAGCGTATGGACTTCCGCCTGACCGCTGGCGGCATAGCCGAACACCGGTCCCTGGAAGAAATTCCAGCCGATGTGCATCCCTATGGAAAGCCAAAGCAGACCAGTCGCAAGGTAGCCGTACAGGCGCAGAGCGCCGAAAAGCACAATAATGGCCGACGAGAGTATGTTTGCATTCGGATTTGCCGCATGCAAAAGCCCATATAACAGACACGAAATGACTACTGCGACGGGACCGCCAAGCCCTTCTCGCATGTTCTGAAAAAGGTAACCACGGTTAACCAGTTCTTCCCAGTAACCAATCAGGATCGTCGGTAGTAACAATAAGAGCAGTGCGCCGAATGTCATGCCACCAGCGCCCCAATTCCACCGCACATCTCCAACCAGGCCAAATGACCTCATCATGGCAAATACACAGGCGGCCATTACGGCGCTGAGCAGGAAGCCAAACAAGAGGTCCTTCCAGGCGACCGAGGTATCTTCGAAGCCAAGCGAAGAAAACGACTTCTTGTCCAGGTAGCGTCGTGCGACGAAAACGGCAATGGTCGCGGCTATCGCGATGATTAACAGGACCAGCGTGGACCCCGCCCGGAGGCTGCCGAGCAATGTGCGAACACCGATCTGCCCGGCCGCAGAGAGTGCGGCAAGCATCATCACTAACGCCAGTATGCGCCAACCGGCCCGCAGGCGATTGTCCAGCGGACTTCTGAACCAGTGTCGGATCACCTTCCTCTCCCTGCCCGGCTGATACCGGCAAAACGGTTATTACCTGTACAGATGACTCGAAAAATGAATTTGGATGCAGAAAAAGTGACGCGCGCAGCAACTGCCGTGCCGGCTCGCCAGTGATCGGCAAATTCGAATGCGTATCCTAGTCGAGAACTTCCGGGCGCATATGCGGGAACAGCAGCACGTCGCGAATAGATGGCGAGTCAGTAAACAGCATCACCAGTCTGTCGATGCCGAGGCCGAGACCTGCGGTCGGCGGCAAACCGTATTCAAGCGCGCGGATGTAGTCGGCATCGTAGACGAGTGCCTCGTCGTCGCCGGCAGTACGATTTTCCGCCTGCGCCCGAAAGCGCTCTTCCTGGTCCTCGGGATCGTTAAGCTCGGAGAATCCATTTGCAATCTCACGACCGCCAATGAACAACTCGAAGCGGTCGGTCACGAACGGGTCGGCGTCGTTTTTCCTTGAAAGCGGTGAAACCTCCGTTGGGTAACGGGTGACAAACGTTGGTTGGCGCAACTGGTCCTCGCCGGTCTTTTCGAATATTTCTATTTGCAGCTTGCCTGCACCGTAGTTGTTTTCGACCTTGATACCAAGTTTCTTCGCAAAGTCGACCAGGTAATCGAAGTCCCGGATCTTCGTCATGTCGAAGTCAGGGTTGTATTTTTCAATAACATCTTCGACCGTCATACGGTCAAACGGTTTCGCGAAGTCGTAAGTCTCTTCCTGGTAAGTCACAATCGTATCGCCAAGGACCGATTCCGACATACCCTTCAGTAGCGCCTCGATCATGACGATGAGATCTTCATAGTCGGCGTATGCCCGGTACAGCTCGAGCATCGTGAACTCAGGATTATGCTGCGTCGAGACGCCCTCGTTCCGAAAGTTGCGATTAATCTCGTAGACGCGCTCGAATCCACCCACGGTCAGGCGCTTCAGATTGAGTTCGGGTGCAACGCGCAAATAGAGCTCCATATCAAGGGCGTTATGGTGTGTTTTGAAAGGCCGGGCAATCGCACCACCAGGTGTCGTCTGCATCATTGGTGTTTCGACTTCGAGGTAATCCTGCGAATCGAGAAAGGCACGAATGTAGGCAATGATTGCAGAGCGCGCGCGAAAGACAGACCGGCTGTCCTCGTTCATGATCAGGTCTACATAGCGTCGTCGATACCGGGTTTCCTGATCGTGAAGGCCATGAAATTTTTCCGGCAGCGGGCGCAAAGATTTGGTCAGCAACCGAATCTCATCGGCCATGACGGTCAGCTCGCCTGTTCTTGTTTTAAACAGGCTGCCCGATGCGCCGACGATATCGCCGACATCCCATTTTTTGAATGATTGATAAACACCTTCGGGAAGGCGATCACGCTCCAAACGAACCTGAATCTGACCGGTGCGATCCTGCAGCTTGATAAAACTGGCCTTGCCCATGACTCGCTTGACCATCATGCGGCCGGAGACGCTGGCGTGCACATCCTCCTCGCGCAGATGCTCGTCTTCGTGCTTGCCGTAACTCTGGTGCAACTCTTCGGCAAGTGCATTGCGCCGAAAGTCATTCGGATACGGGTTGCCATCCTCGCGCAATACGTCGAGTTTACGCCGCCGCTCTGCGATCAGTGCGTTCTCGTCCTTCTTTTCTTCTTCGCTCACTTAAAGTCCCTGTTTGAGGCTTGCCTCAATGAAATTATCCAGTGATCCGTCGAGCACTGCCTGAGTGTTACCGGTTTCGACGCCAGTGCGCAAATCTTTGATGCGACTCTGATCGAGCACATACGAGCGGATCTGGCTGCCCCAGCCCACGTCGGCTTTCGAGTCTTCCACTTCGGACGCCTTGGCCCTGCGCGTCTGCAACTCCAGCTCATAAAGCTTTGCTTTAAGCTGTTTCATTGCAGTCGCTTTGTTCTTGTGCTGCGAGCGATCGTTTTGGCACTGCACTACGAGATTGGTGGGCAGGTGCGTGATTCGTACCGCCGACTCGGTCCGGTTGACGTGCTGACCACCTGCCCCGCTCGCCCGGTAAACGTCGATGCGTAAATCTGACGGGTCCACTTCAATGTCGATGTCATCATCGACCTCGGGTGAAACGAAAACCGACGCAAACGAGGTGTGCCGGCGATTACCAGAGTCGAATGGCGACTTGCGTACCAGTCGGTGCACGCCTGTTTCCGTCCTTAGCCAACCGTAAGCGTATTCGCCACTGATTCTTACGGTTGCACTTTTTAGGCCCGCGACTTCACCTGCAGATGCCTCGATAATTTCTGTTTTGAATTCGTGAGTTTCGGCCCAACGTAAATACATGCGCAGCAGCATTTCAGCCCAATCCTGCGCCTCGGTCCCGCCAGCGCCCGACTGTATATCGAGAAACGCATCATTGGCATCGAGATCTCCGGAAAACATGCGGCGGAATTCGAGCACACCGATCTGCTGCTCATACGCATCGAGATCAGTGGTTAATCCGTTAGCCGTATCCTGGTCGTCTTCTTCGGCGGCAAGTTCAAGGAGTTCATCGGCATCTGTGAGGCCGGTACTCAGCTTGTCGAGCCCGAGGACGACGTTCTCGAGTTGCGCCCGCTCCTGCCCCAGCGCCTGAGCACGATCAGGTTCGTTCCAGACATCAGGCTGTTCAAGCTCGCGCTGAACTTCGGTCAGGCGCTCCGACTTGCCCTCATAGTCAAAGATACCCCCTTAACGCATTGGTGCGTTCCGTGAGATCCGAGATGCGCTGCCTGATTTGACTGGTTTCCATGGTGCTGCTGGTCAGTTATGCAAAAGACGCGCGATGTTATCACGGCGCTCCGCTGATATTAACGATTTGCTCGACGATCAGTTGTGGAGACTCGATGCCACGAAACTCATTGACGTCAAGCCGGTACGTGAGCTGCACGACACCCCGGTAGGCCGGCCCGGCCTGGCCGAACGCGATCGCCTCGACTGCGTTACCACCCGTTGCCGGCCGAACCCGCAGCTTGAGGTGGCTTTCACCCACAGTGCGCTGATCGTCAATCGTGAAGTCGCCGCTGAAGACAGGTTCCGGAAACCCCGCACCCCATGGCCCGGCTTCACGCAGCAGTTTCGCGAACCGCAGGTTCATAGACTCAGCCGGCAGGCTACCATCCGTCAGAATCGCCCCGCTGAAGTCAGCCTCCGGATACAACTCGCGAAGCCGGGCGTTGGCCAGAGCAGAAAATCGATCAAAGTTCCTTTCCTCGAGACTTAGTCCTGCGGCCATCGCATGTCCGCCGAAGCGTGTGATAAGCCCGGGTTCTGCTGATGACACGGCCTCGAGCAAATCGCGCACATGCACGCCCGGGACCGATCTGGCCGATCCTTTCAATATGCCGTCGTCTTCCCTGGCGAATGCAATGACCGGCCGGTCGCAACGCTCCCTCACGCGCGAAGCGATCAGGCCGACGACTCCCTGGTGCCAGCCCTTGTCGTAAAGACAGACACAGGTTGGCAAACGATTGGCGTCGATTGCATCGACATACGCAAACGCTTCCTGCCGCATCTTCGCCTCGATAGATTTTCGTTCTTTGTTTATTTCATCCAGCATGGCGGCGAACCGGGCCGCTACTGACGGGTCGTCGGCAAGGAGGCATTCGATGCCGACGGCCATGTCCTCCAGTCGACCCGCAGCGTTCAATCTCGGCCCGACAACAAACCCGAGATCAATGCTCACTGCACGACTGACCGAACGACCCGCTTGCCGAAAAAGAGCAGCAATACCTGGAACCGCGTGACCTGCCCGGATCCGATCAATGCCCTGGCGGACGAGGATGCGATTATTTCGATCCAGGCGCACGACATCGGCGACAGTACCCAGTGCGACCAGGTCGAGGTATTTCGCCGGGACCTTCGCCGCTCCCTGCTGTCCGCGCGATTCCAGCTCACGGCCAAGTGCGGCCATCAGGTAGAAGGCAACGCCCACGCCGGCGAGATTTGGGCTCTCAAACTTATTGTCCGGAAGATTTGGATTGACCATCGCATCTGCATCAGGGAGTTCCGCGCCGGGCAGATGATGATCCGTAACAATCACCTTCATGCCGAGAGCGTGCGCTTCCCGGACGCCGTCAATACTCGAAACACCGTTGTCTACTGTAATCAGCAGATCGGGCGAGGCCTGCGCCGCAACCCGGACGATCTCCGGCGTCAACCCGTAGCCGAACTTGAAACGATTCGGAACGATGTAGTCAACATTGGCGATGCCGAATTCCCGCAGGCAACGAATGACGAGCGCCGTGCTCGTCGCGCCGTCGGCGTCAAAGTCGCCAACAATGGTTATCCGCTTGTCAGCGTGCGCAACAATCAGCTCGACCGCCTGATCGATTCCCGACAATGAACCGACCGGCAGCATGCCGCGCAATGCATAGTCGAGATCAGAAACGTCCCTGATGCCGCGGGCCGCATAGATCCGGCACAACACCGAATCGATATCGCCGGAGTCCTTCAGCATATTGCCGGAAGGAATGGTCCGCAAAACTATCGGCCGTAATCGTGTGTCACTCATCGGCCGTCGGCTCCACAAGGAACGGAGAAATGCCGCTCCAGAATTTGATGATGTCACTGCGTTTCATATCGACACACAGCCCGTCGCGAAATAACAAGGTCAGCCGCCGAAGGTCGCCCTGCCGCAAAAAACGGCGCAGTCGGTCGATGCAATCATTCAGAACCTGTTTGCCGTCCTGTGCCGCGACCTCCGGTATCACCGCGACGAACTGTTCGGGCGACAATGCAAGACATGCATCGAAGTCGCCCTTCCACGGCTCAGCAATGCCTGTACGGCTTTCCCAATAACCCGCAAACAGTGGATCGTTGGCGAACAATGCCGGCATCGGGCAAACCGTTTTTTCAGGAGCGATACCGCCACCCCAGAACCAAAGCGCGCTAACCGGCAGCAGCCCGGTCTCCACTCGCCGAAGATTGACGTCGTGCTCATGCAGCAACATCTGCGACTCGCCCTGCAGCTGATGATATGTGCGGGCTGACTCCCCCGCCGGCGTGAATTCATCCGGTACCCGCCCGTTTGCGACTGCAGCGGATACCCCCGGCGTATCCATGGGGCTTTCACAGCGGAGATATCCGTAAGCGCCAATTCTTGCGAACTCATACTGGCCATCAACACCAAGCTGGTCTTGGAACATTTCGAACAGGCTGCGCAAATCCCTGACGGGCAGGTCGCCCGGCAACAAGGCCCGAACGACAATGTGGCGCAACCTGGATTCAAAGTGCACCGGATCAGCTGCTGCCATCCAGGTTTCGGAACGCCCTCCCGTCTGCCCCCAGAATCTCAATGCCGCAAGCCCGCTTTCGGGAACCGGCAAGCCAATGACCTGCAAAACGGCCGTCAACATTTCCGTACGTGGCTGCAGAAAAGACACACTGCCGCGTGACAGCCATTGCCGTTGTGAGCTGTCGGCCAGCCTGCCATGCGCGCCTGGCGGCAGAACCACTACCGCATGAGCATCTTTCATTGCCGTCCCGGATCACGAAAAGTGGACAGTTTACTGAAGTCAGCGATAATCGACTGATGAAATTTGTTCGGGAGCCCGGTTCAGCTGTCACCGTCCGTCAAGTCGAGAGGGGCTTGATCAGGGTTGGCAGCGAAATAGTGACGGAAAACGTCATTTTGTTTCGTGACACCATTCGTCGCGGTTGGAAACCAGACGATGTCGCGAACCTCAAAGAGGAAGATCTGGCAGAGCTGATTGCCGAGGAGCCGGAAATTCTCCTCTTCGGCAGTGGCTGGCAGTCGTTGCTCCCGCCCCGCGACCTGGTCTTCGCCCTGGCCCGAAAAGGCATTGGTTTCGAGATAATGGATACGCCTGCTGCCTGCAGGACTTTCAACATCCTGGTGAGCGAAGGTCGTGATGTCGCCGCCGTACTGCTTATCGACTAGTCGCTAATCGAGCAAGGCGCGTGAGTCCACCCCGTGACTTTCCAGCATGTCCTTCAGGTTTCTCAAGGCTTCAATCTGAATCTGCCGTACCCGCTCCCGGGTCACGCCGAGTTCCGCGCCAATCTGCTCCAGCGTCAGGCGTCGATAACCATGCAGGCCGAAACGGCGTTCGACGACTTCGCGCTGCTTGTCACCAAGCTCCCAGACCCAATGATCAAGAATCTCGTTGACGTCATCATTTTGCGCGCAGGCCGCCGGCTCCTCAGCCCGGGCAGCAGGCAGGCCATCAAGAAACCCCCGCTCGTCGTCTGAATTCGAGGGCGCGGTCGTGCCAATGGTGACGCGATTATGCAGGCCGAGTAATCTTTCGACATCTGCTACATCTTTGCCCATAGACGCCGCAATCTCTGCCGCTGTCGGCTGCGTCTCCTGGGTTTGTCGTAAACGCCGCGCAGCCCGAAGAACGGTATTAATATCCTTGACGATATGAATCGGCAGACGCACGGTACGGGACTGGTTCATGATCCCTCGCTCAATTGTCTGCCGAATCCACCACGTAGCATAGGTCGAAAACCTGAATCCTCGTTCCGGGTCGAACTTCTTCACCGCATGAATGAGGCCCAGGTTGCCTTCCTCGATCAGATCGAGCAGCGGCAGACCGCGATTAAGGTAGCGACGTGAAATTTTCACAACAAGCCTGAGATTACTCTCAATCATCTTGTGGCGTGCTGCCTCATCGCCCTTTTGAATGCGCCTCGCGTATTCTTTTTCTTCATCAGCGGTCAACAGTTTTGACACACGGATGTCGCTCAGGTAGAGCGATGTCGCGTCGCGTGAATTTGACCTGGAGCGAGAACTGCCGTTGTTCCGTACAGTCGACTTCAGAATTGTGGGCCGCAGTGGTGAGTCAGCGCCAGATGAAGTCTGGCGTTCGGGTGGATCTTCTGAGAATAATATCTCGCCCACACTTACTCCTCGTTTTAACCGGGAATATTGTTGGACGACTGCGTACTAAGCTATTGGAGTCGGGTTATCTCGCAGGCAGAAACTGTCGCGGGTTAACCGGCTTACCGTTGCGCCTGATTTCGAAATGCAGTCGCGGCTTTTTACCCGGCCCCTCACCCATGGTCGCTATGCGCTGGCCTTTTTTTATGTTGTCACCTTCTTTCACCAGCAGCGACGCGTTGTACCCGTAGGCACTAAGGTAGGTGTCGTTGTGCTTGACGATAATAAGCTGGCCATAGCCGATTAGTCCACCGCCGGAGTAAACCACACGGCCAGGCGCCGCCGCTCGCACCGGCTGGCCTGCCCTGCCGGCAATCAAAAGACCGGTATTCACGCCTGAATCACCATCAAAATCCGCAACAATCCGGCCATCGGTGGGCCAGCTCCACTTCGGTGGCGGATCCGTGGGCGGTGGCGGTACCGTGCGTTTTGGTGCTGGCTGAGACCGTGTTTGCGACCTGGCAACCGAACCGCCCGGTGGTGGCGTCAGCCGGATGACCTGGCCTGGGTAGATAAGCGATCCGTCCCCGAGCCGGTTCCAGCGCGCCAGGTCGCGATAGTCTTTGCCATATCGAAATGCAATCGATGACAGCGTTTCACCGGATCGAACGACATGACTTTCCCCGGGGGTGTAGTTCCAGCCGGAGCTGCCACAGGCAGTCAACGTGGCGGCGACCAACACCAACAGAACTGATCGCATCCGGGTCATCGCACGGTCAGCCTCTCAGGGTCAGGAAAACACCAATGGCTACAACCAGGCCGACCACCGCCCAACCGATCCGCTCAACGTACTGCGGAATCATTGCTTCCATTCGTTCACCTCCGGCGACAACGAGCCCGGCAACCAGGAAGAACCTGGCACCTCGACCGATGAATGAGGCGATGACGAACCCCGGAAAATTGAGCACGACCACACCGGCCGTAATGGTGAAAATCTTATATGGAATTGGCGAAAAACCGGCGACAAAGACCGCCCATATGCCCCAGGCAGCGAACCACTCCTTGCCCTTCAGGTATGCAGGCCAGTAACCCATGTCATGAAGCCAGGGCTCAATCGCTTCGAACAGAAAGTAGCCGATCGCATAACCTGCGATACCACCTGCAAGAGAGGTCAACGTCGTGACGGTCGCGTACCGCCAGGCCTTTGAGCGATCGGCCAGACACATAGGAGCGAGCATGACGTCCGGCGGTATCGGGAAGAACGAAGACTCGGCGAAACTCAAGCCCCCGAGATAAAGCTCCGCGTGCGGATGACGCGCCCAGCCGATCACCCTCTCATACAAAGGTCCGAAAAGTTTCATTACAATCTGCCCAAGCCGGTCCAGTCAGTGCACGCCAGCGCCCTGACCGGAAGAATCAAGTTGAAATAGTATAAACAAGATATTGTTTTGTTTGCTGTTAATCTTTCAACAGCGATGCCAAATCAAGGGTGAATTCCTGACTTACTTGCCTTTCACGAGCGGAACGAAACTGACCGCGCCTAAGGAAACCTGCTCGTAGTGGTCATCCTTCCTCGTAATCATTACCAGATCCTGACGACCGGCCGGGCCTACGGGCATTATCAGGCGGCCACCGGGCGCCAGTTGCTCGAGGAGCTTCTCGGGCAGCTCCGGAGCCGCCGCCGCCACGAGGATGCCGTCGTATGGCGCGTACTTGGCCCAACCCTCCCAGCCGTCACCCGGCCGGAATTGGACGTTGTAAATATCGAGATCTCGCAGCCGTTGTTTCGCCTTGCGCTGCAGCTCCCGGATTCGTTCAACCGTATAAATCTGTTTGACGAGTGGCGCCAGGACGGCCGTCTGGTAGCCACAACCCGTACCAATCTCAAGCACCTTCTCACCCTCGAATCCGTCCAGCAGTGCCTCGGTCATGCGGGCAACAACATACGGTTGACTGATCGTCTGCCCGAGGCCTATTGGCAGGGCCGTATCTTCATACGCTCGACTGGCAAGTGCCTCATCGACAAACAAGTGCCGCGGCACGTTGCGAATCTGTTCAAGTACAGCGTTTGATTTGATGCCGTTATCGCGCAAGCGTTGCACGAGCCGGTCCCGCGTACGCGCACTGGTCATGCCGATACCACGGATGTCCGTTTTATGCTGCATCAGTCCGCCAGCCAGCCCTTGAGCTGCGGGAGCGCTTCATGGCGGGTCAGGTCTACCTTCAACGGCGTGACCGCGACCGCACCCCGTTCGATTGCCGCGAAATCAGTACCGGGACCGGCGTCCGCGCCTTCGCCGGCCGGACCTATCCAGTAGATCGTCTTTCCTTGCGGATCCTGCATAGGCACCAGCGGCTCGGACCGATGTCTGAAGCCCAGCCTGGCTGACTCCACGCCGCTGAGCTCCTCGTATGGCAGGTCCGGTACATTCACATTCAACATAATATCCCCGGGCAAGGGATTGTCCTGCAGTTTGCGGACGAGGTCTGTTGCTACCCGGGCGGCAGTATCGAAATGCTCCGCATGCCGGCCAACCAGGGATACGGCGATTGCCGGCAGGCCGAGGAAGCGACCTTCCATTGCCGCCGCAACCGTTCCGGAATAGATGACATCGTCTCCAAGGTTGGCGCCGTGATTGATGCCCGAAACCACAATATCCGGGTCCTCATCCAGAAAACCGGACAAGGCGAGATGCACGCAATCCGATGGTGTGCCGGTCACGAAAAAGCGCCTTTCCTCCACCTTGTGTACGCGCAGCGGAGAGTGCAGCGTCAGCGAATTACTGGCGCCGCTGTGATTCCGGTCTGGCGCGACAACAATGACTTCGGCGATTTCCGAGAGTGCAGCCGCAAGCGTATTAATGCCCCTTGCCAGGTAGCCGTCGTCATTACTAACCAGAATTTTCACTGAGATTGTTGTTCGAATATGAGTGCGCGCTCACTATACTCAATGTTTCACCCTCACCATAGCGTAAAAGTGCCGATATCCCGTGTCGAAGGAAGACGACAAGCCCACTATTGACGAAGACGTCGCTTTGTTCCGCGAGCTGATGGGAGATGCCCGCCCGATCGACCCCGACATTCGTGCGCCGGATTACAAACCGAAACCCAAGCCCAGGGCACGTTTCCGGCGCGACGACGAACGGTCAGTTCTCAGGGAAAGTCTCGAAGGCGAAATCGATGAAATCGAAACCGGCGCTGGTGAGGCGCTGCGCTTTCACCGCGCATCGGTGGGGCGCAGAACGATGCGTAAGCTTGCTCGCGGCAATTTTGCCGTGCAAAACGAAATCGACCTGCATGGCATGACGGTGCCGGAGGCGAAAGGCCAATTGCGGGACTTCATCAGCGAGTCTGTCTTTCGTGGTCACACTTGTGTTCGCATAGTGCACGGCAAGGGACTTGGATCGGGTGACCGTGGTCCAGTTCTGAAAGGGAAAGTAAACAACTGGCTGCGGCGCTGGAACGACGTGCTGGCATTTGTTTCGACGCGCCAGGTTCATGGCGGCACCGGTGCTGTTTACGTGCTGATCAGAAAGGACTGATTAAATCGCTTCGATTTCCGCGCAGGTCTCGGGTGCTGGCTGCCAGGTCGAAAAGCCATCGGGTCCGCAGGCGATCTTCAGGAATTTGGCCTTCTCGCGTTGTCGGTACGTTTCGTGGTCCTCTCGCAGCGCGACGAATTCCGGAAGCTCGTTCCAGCCGAAGACGTCGTAGGAATACGCAACCCCTGAAGGCAGTACAAGGCCGATTGACATTGCCTTCTGCAGGTACCGGTAGGTGCTTTCCACGTCTCCTTTCATGTACTCAAAGGTCGCTTTGCCATAGTTGGTAAAGAACATATCGACGCCGGAAGCCATCGCCCGGCCGATGTCCTCGTCGAGCGGTTCCAGATACGAAAGCATTTCATCGCGATCGCCTCTTTGCCACGCGTCGAGCGCAAACATCCTGTTGATACCGTCGATAGGTGCGCGTATCTCACCGAGCGAGTCGCGGTATCGGCGGGCCATCTTCAATGCCTGTTCCTTGTCCCCGATATTCCAGTAACTCCAGGCGAGCGATTCAACATTACTCGGATTGGTCGGGTCGCCTTCAAACTGCTGCTTGGCAAGTTGCAAAGCGTAGTCATTGTCGAATCCATTCGAGACGATGGGCAGCAAATTTGGATAGGGCCAGACCTGCAGCGCATCCTCCTCAAGGCCGAAGTTCAACAATGCGAACGCCGCGTTGCTTCGCGTCTGCAGATCTCCCGGGTTACTGTCCGCACCACGAAACAGCACCTCTACTGCCTCCCCCTGCTTGCCTTCCGCCGACAAAATGAAAGACCGGAACATAGCGCCTCTGGAGGAATCGAGCTGCTCCAGTCTGTCCAGAACCGGTCTTACCTGGTCGTGCCGCCGGCGCATGACCAGCTCGTTGGTGTAGTTGTGCAGCGTCAGCACGGACAACGGATCAAATTCGTAAGCCATCTCCATCTGTTCGAGAGCTTCCGCCTCCCGACCAAGCGCATCCAGCGTCTGGGAGTACCAGTTGCGCACTTCGATATAGGAAGGATTGAGGCGCAGCGCTTCCGCAAAGTACGGCAGCGCCTCTTCATAACGCTGGCGAGCATCCAACGTCAGCCCCATCACCCCATGTGCATCGGCGAGTTCCGGGTCCAATTGCAGCGCCATTTCAATGTAGGGCAGCGCTTTACCGAGGGATTCTTCCAGCGTCAGTGTCCCGTACGTTGGCCGGCTGGCGGTGAGCAGATACCAGGCCAGACCAAGATTTGCATGGGCGGGCGCATAGGTGGAATCGAGTTCGATGGCCCGTTCAAAGTTAGGGATTGCAGCTTCGATATCTGACTTGGTCCGTTTTTGAACGAGGTGTTGACCGAAAAGAAACGCGTTATAGGCCTCCGGATTGGCAGCTGCTTTGACTTGCGGTGCAGCATCGGCATTGATGCCCAGCGTCGCCGAAAGCGCCTCGACAATGGCGGCAGAAATCTCGTCCTGAATCAGGAAAATATCAGTAAGCTCGCGATCGTAGGTTTCCGACCACAGGTGATAACCCGATTCAGCCTCAATGAGCTGTGCCGTAACCCGGATACGAACGTCGGCTCTTCTAACGCTGCCTTCGAGAACGTGCTTGACGTTTAGTTGCTCTGCGACATCGGCAATGTCGAGATTCTGTCCTTTGAACTGGAAACTCGAGGTACGCGCCGGGACGCGCAGGTCGGGAATCTTGGCCAGCAGGTTCAGGAGCTCTTCGGAAATGCCATCCGAAAAATAATCCTGCTCCGGATCGGCCGACATATTGACGAACGGCAAAACGGCGATGGATGCGGCGGACGTCCGAACAACTTCATCAGGGATTTCTTGTGACGCCGCGGTGGTCTCACTTTGCTCGACCATGCCCTGCCGATCCCAGACAGCATAGCCGAGCGCGACGACGAGAACGGCAATGATCGTGTAGTTGAGTTTCCGCCCGGTGACCGATGTGACTGATTCTTCCTTGGCGACCTCTTCGGTTTTCTTGAGGCCTTCCGGCGTCAGTTCGAATGCCCAGGCAAAGATGAGAACGAGTGGCAGGCCCGCCAGAACCAGCACAATAAAAAACGCTTCCGTCCAGTCAGGGAGCGCCAGAGGCTCGCTGATCGTCTCGATGATTTGAATGATCAGCCAGCTAACGACGGCATAGGCTACGCCAACGCGAAATACGTTTCGTCTTTTCAGTTCCTGCAGGAAATCACCCACGCGTCACTCTCCCTCTAACGCGACCGTGAACATAGCATTAGTGACTGAAAAATGGGACCTTTTAAACAACGGACGTTCGACGTTCTATTTCTGGCGTTGCCAGACTTCCGTCTTGCGGCTCTCCTCCGCGGCCTCGACGATAATCTCACCAATCCTGCATGGCGCCACACCATTGGTGTCCTCGCAGGTCTTCATGTTCTCGAGACGCTCGTTGTGTGCGACCTGCATGAAATCTGCAGGCGGCGACTTGCCGTCAATCAGCACGAAATCGTCCGTATTGGCAAGGGATGCTTTGGCAGCTTCAGCATCCGCGTACACAATCGATTCCTTGGCAGCCGGCTTGCAGTTCGATTTCTGTCGATCGACGAGGATATTCTCAGCACGTGCGGCGAGATCCACCATCGTCACCAGCGCACTCGCGCAATCATCTTCATTTGTAAAGTAGTATTCAACAGACTCTTCCTGACAAACAATCTTTCCGGCAGGGGCTATACATTGAGTCAGGGTCAGCACGAACACCTGAATCCAGGCAGTTTCCATTTTTCCCTCCTTCATTCCACGGCTAATAATTTTGATAATGTGCCGTGAAGTTTTGACCGCGTGGACCGCGGTTTGTTGTATCCCCGAGTTTAACAAAAACAATAACAACAAGGGTCACTGGTACTTGCCTGCTACGAGCCCCGTATCGTGAGTGACCAGACGTGCGCGCTGGTCGAGGTCCGTTTTTACCTAATATCGATGACCGCGCCCGGATCCTGTGCCGCAAGCATGGCGATGATGTCGACTGTCACTCCAGCCAGATCGAGTCGATGAAGATTGTCGCAGTCGTACCTTTGTGCTTTCCGATGACATAGATCCGGTCGATGTCCGTTGTGTCCAGGCCGGGGCGGCCAGGAACCACTTCTGCCTCACTCAAGGCAAATCGGATATTCTGGAATTCAGATCCAACGCTTTCGCCGCCGAGCAGGTGTTGCGACCTGTAACCCGGGTGATCGCCATCGACAAGCTCAACATCAATTTTTGTTTCAGGCGCCCCGGTCATTCTGACTCGAATCACCAGGTTGCGGTATTCAGACCAGTCCGGAACAACAGTATCTATGATGACCCCGCTCCAGCGTCGGCGCGCTTGCTCGATCTCCGCGAAACCGGCGTCAAGGTCGACAGAGACTCGGGATTCGATCGGTATCAGCATCCTGCTGTCTTCCGCCGTGCTGAAATCCGCAATGACCGGCATTCTGCTGTGATATGAATTTAGGGTAGCCGACCAATAAGCCAACGGCACAAACAGCAGCAAAGCGACCACCACAGCGGCAACCACAAAAGACGCTCGCATGCCGGAGCTCCGCCCGTACTCACGAGATTTGCCCCAGAGCATTCGTGCCAGCAGGAAAACAGCCGCACCTGCGACGTCGCGGGCAACATCCATCAGGTCAAATATTTTGCCCGCATATTGCTGGGTCACCTCGGACAGAAAACCCAGCGAAGCCACAACGACGAGCGTTGCGACGGATTTGCGAAGATTGCTGCCTGGGATGACTTCGAACAAAGTTGCGGCAACGACAGCGAAACCAATAAAATGAAGGGAGTTGCGTAGAGACGCCTCAACATGCGAACTATCCAGTCCGGGAAGCAGGTGTCCAGCCGCAACAAATCCGATCAACAGGACAGCGGCGCCAACAATCTTCGGTAGTCGATTACTCACCCGGTAAGCTTACTATTTCGCGAAGAACCGCAGTCGCAAAACTTCCGCGGCCCAGCGAAAATTCCAGCCACAACTTGTTGGCGTCAATTTCCCATTGCAGATCAGTGACGGCCAGTCGAAGCGCCCGGCGTGCCATGTCGAGACCTGCCCGCTCGAGACCATCCCGGATATCGGGATAGCGATCGGCAATGCGGCGTTCGTTCGTTGCTGACTGACGACCGCCTTGAATATCCCCCCTCCCCCACAACGCGCCGGTAGGATGTACATCGAGTGACCGCAACCTTGTATTCACCTCATCATCAATTTCTTCAGCAATAAAAAAACTGCCCGTGCCATTGAGATTTAAGGCGTCACCGGGCAGCGCCTGGTCCCAGCTTCCATCTGTCACGCGTGAGCTCAGGATTTCGTTGAACAAAAACGACCTTGCCGCAGATAACGCCATGCTCCGCAGCTCGCGCTTTAGTCGTTTGCCGGCAAACACATCTTCCGCAAGTGACAGGTTGGATCCGTCGCGACCGAATCGCTGAGCACCGAAGTAATTCGGTACACCCTTTTCCCGAATCACCGTCAGCCGGTCGGAGATAAAAGTTTCTTCGGACCCTTTTACTTCACGGACAGCAATCCTGAATCGATTGCCCGAATGTGCACCTCTCTTGAGTTTTCGCTGGTGTCTGCCCGTCTCGAGAATCCGGACACCTTCAAGATCGAAAGTGTCCCAATTGGTACCAACGCCGCTTGGTCGCCGCGCACTGAACCATTGGCGGGTTATCGCATGGCGATCTTTGAGTCCCGCGTAGCCAACGTCCCGCAACGCGATGCCAGCATGCCGCGCAAGCCCCCTCGCGACCCAGGTGGTATTAGCGCCTTCTTTCTCAATCCACAGGTAATCATGCTCGCCATCGCCTGTGAAGTCGTATGCCAGCGACTCCGTGACAATGAATTCACTTGTACTCTGTTTGATAAGCCCTTGAAGTAAGGGACTTCCGTGCGCTCGCTGCCAGTCCGGAAGAGGGTGGCTAGTGCTTGGCATCGGCGACCAGTCTGTCACCGCTTGCAGGGACCACCTGGTAGAACGTCTCCGACTTACCGATCATGCCGAGATCCGTCCTCGCCCGTTCTTCTGCTGCAGCCCTGCCATTTTTCAGATTGACGACTTCGGCCTCAAGGGCCAGGTTGCGACTCTGCAATTGCTCATTCTGTTCCAGCTGCTCCTGAACGGCGTCGCGGAGATTGCGAGTCTTGCGAAATCCCGAGTCAGACAGCCAAAGCTGGCCCTGCAAGGCCAGACCGGCAATTGCCAACACCAGAAAAATCCAGCGCACACTCAAAATTCTTATACCCCAGGCAGCCCATGCCGTTGTCGAACGTTAACCCGCCTTCACTGAAAAAGCCGCGCGGCCGGCATACTCCGCGGACTCACCCAATTCCTCTTCGATGCGCAGAAGCTGATTGTACTTGGCGATGCGATCGGATCTTGACAGTGATCCGGTCTTGATTTGCGTCGCTTTCGTACCTACTGCGATATCGGCAATCGTGCTATCAGACGTTTCACCGGACCGGTGAGAAACAACAGCCGAGTATCCCGCATCCACCGCCATAGTAATCGCATCAAGAGTTTCCGATAAGGTACCGATTTGGTTGGGTTTTATCAATATAGAATTAGCGATATTTTCGCGAATTCCACGAGCGAGGATCTCGGTGTTGGTGACGAACAGATCGTCGCCGACCAGTTGCACCGTCCCGCCCAGCTTGTCTGTCAACAGGCGCCAGCCTTCCCAGTCCCCTTCGTCCATACCATCCTCGATCGTGATAATCGGGTAGTTGGCAACCAGCTCGGCCAGGAAGTCGCAGAAACCTGCGGCATCGAATTCCCGACTCTCGGATTTCAGCCTGTACATTCCGTCTTTGTAGAATTCCGAGCTCGCCACATCCAGACCAAGCAGAATATCCTCACCCGCGCTGAATCCGGCGCGCTCGATGGCTTCGACAATCGTATCCAACGCGGCGCGGTTCGATGGTAGATCCGGTGCAAAGCCTCCCTCGTCACCCACTGCAGTATTGAGCCCCTTGCCGTGCAGTACACTCTTCAAGGCGTGAAAAATCTCTGCACCGAAACGCAGTGCTTCCGTAAAATTAGGCGCCCCGACCGGCAGAATCATGAACTCCTGAATGTCAACGCTGTTGTCCGCGTGCGCACCGCCATTGATGATATTCATCATGGGCACCGGCATGGTTGTGCTGTTGCCGAGGCACCGGAACAGGGATCGGCCTTCTGCGTGCGCCTGCGCCCGGGCTGCCGCCAGCGAGATAGCCAGCAAAGCATTCGCTCCCAGATTGCCCTTGTTCGGGCTGCCGTCCATCTCGATCATTTTCTCGTCGAGGGCTTTTTGGTCCGCAAACGTCCCGGCTGTCAACGCAGCCTTCAAAGGCCCGTTGATGTTTGCAACGGCCTTCCTGACGCCTTTGCCAAGATAGCGAGACATGTCGCCATCGCGGAGCTCCACGGCCTCCCTGGTTCCGGTTGACGCGCCCGAAGGAACACCGGCTCGTGCAGTCGCGCCCCCTTCCAGGGTGACTTCGGCTTCGACGGTGGGGTTACCACGTGAATCGAGAATTTCCCTGCCGTGGACATTGCTGATCTTGATCATTTCTACTCCGTAATACCGTTGTCGACGGCTGGAATCGTGCCGTCAGCCTGAAACTGAATTCGTGGGGAGCAACGCTGGCGGCAACTTCCTCTAGACGCCTAAGCCGTACTCCGCTTCCAGATAATCTTCCTGCTTCACGCTCTTGTCGATAGCCTGCAAGGTCTCGAGAAGCGCGTACATCTTGTCGAGTGGCCAGGCGTTGGGGCCATCACTCAATGCAGCATCCGGATCTGCATGGGTCTCCATGAACAGGCCGGATACACCGGCAGCTGTAGCGGCACGGGCAAGAACCGGAATGAATTCCCGCTGGCCACCAGACGAACTACCCTGGCCGCCCGGCAGCTGAACTGAGTGGGTTGCGTCGAATACCACCGGACAGCCGGTTCCCCGGAGCACTGCAAGGCTGCGCATGTCGGAGACCAGGTTGTTGTAGCCAAACGAGAAGCCACGCTCACAGACCATAATGTCGTTATTGCCCGTCGATTTGGCCTTGGTCACGACATTTTGCATCTCCCACGGCGACAGGAACTGGCCCTTCTTGATATTCACCGGCTTGCCCGCGCTGGCAACTCTTAAAATAAAGTTGGTCTGTCGGCAAAGGAACGCAGGCGTCTGCAACACGTCAACGACATCGGCCACCTCATCCATGGGTGTATCTTCATGGACATCTGTCAGGATGGGCAATCCCAGCTGCGACTTCACCTCGCTCAGGATGCGCAGACCTTCTTCCATCCCCGGACCGCGAAATCCGTCTTTTGAACTGCGGTTGGCCTTGTCAAAAGACGACTTGTAGATAAAGGGAATGCCGAGTTCGGCCGTTATTTCCTTCAACGTCCCTGCCGTCTCGATCGCCGAACTCTCGCTTTCAACGACGCAGGTTCCGGCGATCAGGAAAAACGGCTTGTCCGGTCCGACTTCAAAACCGCAAAGCTTCATGCCTCGGCTGCCTTCGGCAACTCACCATTCTTTGCCTGCACTGTTGCCCGTATATAACTGGTAAACAGTGGATGTCCATCACGCGGGTTTGACGTGAATTCAGGATGAAACTGGCTTGCGATAAACCACGGGTGATCGGGAATTTCTATCATTTCAACGAGATCATCTACAGAAAGGCCGGAAAAACGCATACCTGCCTGCTCCAGGCGTTCGCGATAATTGTTGTTGACCTCATAGCGATGCCGATGGCGTTCACGGATCATCTGGCTACCGTAAATGGATGCAGCGAGCGAGCCTTCCATCAAATGCACTTCCTGAGCGCCAAGACGCATCGTACCGCCCATGTCGGAGCTTTCACTGCGTTCTTCACGCTCGCCGGCGCTGGTTTCCCACTCCGTTATCAACGCAACCACAGGATGTTCCGTACCACGTTCGAACTCGGTGCTGTGCGCGCCCTCGAGTCCCGCCAGGTTACGTGCCGCCTCGATAACGGCAACCTGCATGCCGAGACAAATGCCGAGATAGGGGACGTTGTTCTCCCTCGCGTAGCGCACACTTGCCACCTTGCCTTCGATGCCTCGATCACCGAACCCGCCCGGAACGACGATGCCATCCATATCACGCAAACAGTCGACGCCGTTTTCCTCGATGTCCTGGGATTCGAAATAATGAATATTGACGCGCGTCCTGGTGTGAATACCACCGTGCAATAACGCCTCACACAGTGAAATATAGGAATCGCGCAAGTCAACATACTTGCCCACCATGGCAATATTGACTTCGGCCTCAGGATTTTGCTTCGCCTCGACGATCGACTGCCACTCGGAAAGGTCTGCAGGCGGCAAATCCAGCCGCAGCTGGTCCGCGACAATGTCGCCAAGGCCCTGGTCGTGCATGATTCCGGGAATCTTGTAGAGGTCATCGACGTCATAAGCCGAAATAACCGCTTTTTCGGGCACATTGGTGAAAAGCGCAATTTTGCGTCGTTGTTCTTCCGGTAGCGTCTGTTCGGAGCGGCACACCAGGATATCCGGCTGAATACCAATTGAGCGAAGCTCTTTGACGGAGTGCTGTGTGGGCTTGGTCTTGATTTCAGCAGACGTCGCAATATAGGGCACCAGCGTCAGGTGCACGTAGACAACCCTGTCATGCCCTAACTCAACACCCATCTGCCGAATCGCCTCGAGAAACGGCAGCGACTCGATGTCGCCGACTGTTCCCCCGATCTCGACGAGACAAATATCAGCATCGCCCGCGCCACGCGCGACGCTTTGCTTGATTTCATCCGTGATGTGCGGAATGACCTGCACCGTCGCGCCCAGGTAATCGCCGCGCCGTTCCTTGCCGATGACCGTCTCGTAGATCTTGCCGGTGGTGAAATTGCTGTTCCGACTACAGGTGGTGCGAACAAATCGCTCGTAGTGACCGAGGTCGAGGTCAGTCTCGGTTCCATCCTCGGTAACGAAAACCTCACCATGCTGAAACGGGCTCATTGTACCCGGATCAACGTTGATGTACGGGTCCAGCTTTATCATGCTGATCGACAGCCCGCGGGACTCCAGAATGGCGCCAAGGCAAGCCGACGTGATGCCCTTGCCAAGAGACGACACTACGCCGCCAGTGATAAATACATAGGATGTCATACTAAATTAGCCAGTTAGTTTCACTTAGCGGGAAATAAATAAGGGTCAGAATAAAAACACGTTTTCAGCGCTGCAAAAGGCGCTCGAATGTGTTTTTAATCCAACCCGGAAGAAGCCTGAAACGTTGATGAGTGCGGCTTCTGAATAAGACCCGTCGTTTGATTAAAGACGGTGTTACAAGTTATCAGAACACTGCCGTCATCACAATGACAAACGCGCTAAAGGAGAGGCGGTTTGTCCTGCCAGGTGACCACCAGCCCGTCGGCGCTCAGGTAATCCGAAGAAACCCAGAGATCTCCGACAGCGACCAGCGCTGATCCGGCGAATATCAGCGGCACCCTGTCTCTCATCCAAGGCACGACTCCGGTCTCCTGCAACAGCTTCTTGAGTTTTCTCGTGGAACCCTGAGCCGTAATGCGAATCTCCTCGCCGCCGCCCCGATAGCGGACTTCGAGACCCTTTTCGGCCAGCGCGCGGTCGATCCCGCCAACCTCACTTTCAGACAACGCCAAAGAGCCGAGGCCCTGGCCAAGTGCCAGCGGCGCCCCGTCGACCCGAAGCCTCCCGGAGGGCGGTTCGGTCTTGTCCGCCAGCGCCGCCATTACATAGAGGTGATGCCGATAACGGCGCATTTCGGCACCGGGCCAGCTCACCAGTGGCTGCGCATCCGTTCGGGCCGGGATGAGTTCATTGATAGCCTGGTAAAGCCGGGTTGCCGGTGGCGGCGGCAGGCCACAAAGCCGAACGGCGCGCCGCAGCAGATTCCGCTGCCGCGGCTGAGACAGGCCGGTGAGCGCGCCAAGATCAAGACAATTTCGATCACCACAGGCCTGCAGGTCGATATCGGCCAGATCATTCAGCAACTCGCTGGCCTCGCCGACCAGTTCGGCACTGCGACGCAGGCGATTGCTGACTGCCGGCCAGCGGGATGCCAGTTTCGGCACGATTTCCCGGCGCAGAAAATTCCGGTCAAAGCGGGTGTCGACATTGGACGGATCGTCTATCCAGGAAACCTCGCGACTTTCTGCATAGTCCCTGATGTCACTCTCCGGAACACCCAACAAAGGTCTCAGTAACAGTCCCCGGCCAAATGATTGTTTGGCACCAATCCCGGCGAGGCCCGCGGGACCACTGCCGCGCATGAGGTTCAACAGCAAAGTCTCGGCCTGGTCGTTTTCGTGATGCCCGCTGAGCAGGCAATCACCGTCACGCAGCATTTTCAGGAGCGCAGCATAGCGGGCCTGCCGGGCAGCAGCTTCGGGACCGTTTTCGCAATTTTCGGGGACCGTGACGTTGTGACTTTCGAAGATCACGCCGAGGTTGCCGGCCACGGCCTCGCAATGGGCGGCCCAGGCTGCCGATTCGGCGTTCATTCCATGATCAATGTGCACGGCGATAATCGGGAGAGCTGTGCGCGAGCTTACCAGCGCATGGAGCAAAACCGTGGAGTCGATTCCACCCGAAAAGGCAACGACCCATCGCGACGTCGGGAATTCCACCGTCAGCGCCTGCAGCCGTTCAAGCAGATCTTCTGGATTAAGGCTCATTCGCTCGTCCGAATTGCGCCGCCGGGATCAGCCTTCCTTGTAGCGTCCGAAACCGGCGAGGCGCCGCTGACGTTGCTCGAGCAACTGGTCGGTGTCCAGCTTGTCCATATCGGCCAGGTGCTTCTCAAGCGCATTGCGGACAACCTCTGCCATAGCGCCCGGATCACGATGTGCCGCGCCCAGCGGCTCGGGAAGGACTTCGTCGACCAGGCCGAATTCGTTCAGGCTGCTGGCTGTGATCCGCATCGCTTCCGCTGCCTCTTCAGCTTTTTCAGCACTCTTCCACAGGATCGACGCGCATCCCTCGGGAGAAATCACCGAATAGACACTGTATTGAAGCATCAGCAATCGATCGCCCACGCCGATTGCCAGGGCACCGCCCGAGCCGCCCTCGCCAATGACCACGCTGATGATGGGCGTACGCAACTTGGCCATAAGGAACAAACTATAGGCGATTGCCTCGCTCTGCCCACGCTCTTCCGCACCAACGCCGGGATATGCGCCGGGCGTATCAATAAAAGTCACAATGGGCATCGAGAACTTCTCGGCCATCCTCATCAACCGCTGCGCCTTGCGATAGCCTTCCGGTTTCGGCATCCCGTAGTTTCGCCGCACGCGTTCTTTCGTATCTCGCCCTTTCTGGTGCCCAATAAACATCACAGGGCGCCCGTCGAGGCGGCCGATACCACCGATGATGGCCGGGTCATCCGCGTACATACGATCGCCATGCAACTCCTGAAAGTCCGGAGCGATTTCAGCCAGGTAGTCGGCTGTGTAAGGGCGCATGGGATGACGGGCTACCTGGGCGATTTGCCAGGCGCTCAGTTTGGAAAAGATGCTTTTGGTCAGCGACTCGCTTTTGGACTTGAGTCGCGAGACTTCTTCACTGATGTTAATTTCGGAATCGTCACCCACATAGCGGAGCTCATCAATTTTCGCTTCCAGCTCTGCGATCGGTTGTTCGAAATCAAGAAACTTGAGGTCCATAACTATCAGCTGCCATCCAAACAAATTCGCCATTGTCCCCAAGTAAGGACAGTGGCGCAGGTCTCGAACTCTACCTCATTTCCCGGCCTGGTGCGTAGAGCAATCGTACACTGTTGCGGCCCAGGAGCTCTGTCAGCTTGTCCCGTAACTCCCGACTTGGGCGGACGGCCCATTCCGGACCGAGATTTAGCCGGGCCGCGGCATTGCTGCCGACATACTGCACTGCCACGTCGCAGCTACCCTCCCGGTATGGCAACAGCACATCGTGCAACCGATGCAGGAGGTTCTGGCCCTGCCCGTTTGGCGCGAGGCTCAGGATCATACTTTTTGCCCTGGATTCTATGACCCGGTCAATATGCAGCACGGTCTTGGCGTTGACCTGCCAGCCGCCGATGAAGTCGTCATACCGCAATGCGCCGCTGACAACCACTATTTCGTCCTTGCTGAGCAGATGGCGAAACTCCTGGAAGGCCTCGCTGAAAAGGCTAACCTCCAGCCGACCGGAGTCGTCGTCGAGCACGACGGTCACGCGGTTGCCACGTTTGCGTATGTCCATGATCAACCCGGCCACTGTTGCCTCGCGGCGAGGCTGAGCATAATTCCGCTCGCCACCACTCGATTGCGGCGGCGGTTCCGACGCGATATCCGCCAGCTTTCCATCAACGAGGTAGCGGGCGTCCCGCCGGACCGCATCGAATGGATGTCCGGTGAGATAGAGACCAAGCGCCTCCTTCTCATTTGCGAGTAATTCGTGTTCGGTCCATTCCTCGAGGCGAGCCTGGGTTACCTCCTCCTTCGCCGGCTCCGGTTCAGCGAGGCCGAACATGTCGTTTTGCCCGGCCGCTTTCGCCTTCGCTTCCTGGTCAGCGCTCTTGAGCGCCTCGGGAAGCTCCTGCACGAGCTGACGCCTCGACAGACCAAAATCATCCATTGCGCCGGACTTGATCATTGCTTCAAGCGCCCGCCGGTTCACCTTTTCCAGGTCGATACGGCGACAAAACTCCTTGAGGCTCGAGAATTCACCGTTTTTATCCCGTTCCTCGATCAACGCTTCGACGGCTCCACGACCAACGCCCTTGATCGCCCCAAGACCATAGAGAATCGAATGATCGTCCGGAACACTGAACTGGTAGGCGGACCGATTGACGCTCGGCACGAGAATTCCCAGGCCGAGCTTCCGGCAATCATCCTTGACCATGACGAGGCGATCAGTGTGATCGAGATCAGCACTCATGGCGGCTGCCATGAAGGCCGCCGGATAATGTGCTTTGAGAAAGGCTGTCTGGTATGAGAGTAAAGCGTAGGCCGCCGAGTGCGACTTGTTGAACCCGTAGCCCGCAAATTTCTCCATGAGGTCGAATATTCGCGTCGCCGTTCGCTCGGCAACGCCTCGTCCGGTCGCACCGGTCACAAAGACTTCTCGCTGCTTTGCCATTTCCTCCGGCTTCTTCTTGCCCATGGCACGACGCAGTAGATCAGCGCCGCCAAGCGTATAGCCTGCAAGGACCTGGGCGATCTGCATTACCTGTTCCTGGTAAAGGATTACGCCATAAGTTGGCTCAAGTACCGACTTCAGGTCGGGATGCAGGTAGTCGATGTCCGCTTTGTTGACGTCGTGTTTCCGGTTGACGAAATCATCAACCATGCCGGACTGCAATGGACCGGGCCTGAATAGCGCGACCAGTGCAACCAGGTCATCGAACTGGTCGGGGCGCAGACGTTTCACAAGATCCCGCATTCCGCGTGACTCGAGCTGGAATACTGCGCGTGTCTTGCAGGCCTGCAAAAGCGCAAAAGTTTTTTGATCGTCCATCGGGATCGTCGCAATGTCGAGATGGCGTTGCGGATCCCTCGCGTTGATGGTTTGAACAGCCCAGGCAATGATTGTGAGAGTTTTCAGGCCCAAGAAGTCGAACTTCACCAGGCCGGCCGCCTCGACGTCATCCTTGTCAAGCTGTGTAACAAGGTTCGCCCCGCCGTCTTCGCAGTAGAGTGGCGTGAAGTCAGTTAACTCAGACGGCGCAATAACCACGCCCCCTGCGTGTTTGCCGGCGTTTCGTGCAAGGCCCTCCAGAGCCCTGGCCAGATCAATCAGTGAAGTAACTTCTTCATCGTCGCGATACATCCGCGCCAGTTCATCGTCGTCCTCAAGCGCCTTGTCGAGGGTCATGCCAACTTCGAAGGGCACCTGTTTCGCGATTCGATCAACAAAACCGTACGGATGGCCCAGCACCCTGCCCACATCGCGGATGACTGCTTTGGCGGCCATCGTGCCATAGGTAATGATTTGCGAGACGCGGTCCCGGCCATATCGCTCTGCGACGTAGTCAATCACGCGGTCACGACCTTCCATGCAGAAGTCGATGTCGAAGTCGGGCATCGAGACGCGTTCAGGATTCAAAAATCGCTCGAACAGCAGGTCGTACTGCAACGGATCCAGGTCGGTAATGCCCAGCACGTAGGCAACCAGCGATCCGGCACCGGAGCCACGCCCGGGGCCGACCGGAATATCGTGCTCTTTCGCCCAACGAATAAAGTCGGCAACAATGAGAAAGTACCCGGGAAAACCCATGTCACAGATGACGTCGAGTTCGTCTGAGAGTCGTGCCCGGTAAGGTGCAGCCATCACATCGAATTGCTCAACAGCGGCGCCTTCCGGTCCTGCTTTTCGCTGCAAAAACGCATTCAGACCCTTTTCCGCCTCGGCCCTGAGGAAACCGTCAGTGTTCTGGCCATCCGGCACGGGAAACGCGGGTAGAAATGACTCGCCCAGTCGCAGGTCGAGATTGCAGCGGCGAGCAACTTCAACGGTATTGTCAATCGCTTCCGGAATATCGTCGAAAAGTGCGACCATTTCCCCGGCACTTCTCAGGTATTGCTGCTCGCTGTATAGCTTGGGACGCTCAGCATCTGTGAGTGTGCGGCCTTCCTGAATGCATACCCGTGCCTCGTGCGCGTTGAAGTCTTCAGCGTCGATAAACCGAACATCATTGGTGGCAACAACCGGCACCGACTTGTCTGCGGCAAGTTTGATGGCTCTCTGCAGACAGGCCTCCTCGCCTGGTCGACCCAGGCGCGTGACCTCTATGTAAAACCTGTCGCCGAATAGCTTGTGCCAATAATCCAGCCGCTTCCGTGCCAGGTTAGCCTGATCGGCAATTATTGCCCGGCCAATATCACCATTCAGACCGCCCGACAGCGCAATCAGTCCAGCAGTATTTTCCGCGCCCAGCCAATCGGGGCTGACCATTGGGATACCACGCTGCTGTCCCTCGAGATATGAACGACTCACCAGCCGGGTCAGGTTCCGGTAGCCCGCAAGGTCCTGACAAAGCAGAACGAGGCTGAATGGCCGATCGTCCTCCTCCGGATTCCGGATTTTCAGATCCACACCGATCAGTGGTTTGACACCCGCCGCAAATGCCTGCTTGTAAAATTTGACCAGGCCGAACAGGTTGCACTGGTCGGTCATTGCGACTGCAGGCATGCCGATAGACGTCGCTCGCTCCATCAGCCGGGGAATGCGCACCGTGCTGTCGACTATCGAAAACTCGGTGTGCAGGTGAAGGTGGACGAAAGCTTTGTTCACGGAAATATCGGGTTTCTTTTGTTTTGATGGCGGAGCGCGCACATCAGCATAGTCGAATGATCGGCTGACGGACGTTCAATTTCAACGTGTCATATTAAAGAAATCGGTCGAAAAGAGCGCCTGTGTTGCTGGCACGGCCCCAAGCGGCTGATTGAATCGCGATGCTGTTCAGTGCCATACCCTTTGTGCCGCGCGAAGCCGTAGCCAGGGTAGATCGAATCCATTCGCCGCATAAAATCATCACGATGCACTTTGGCGATAATCGAGGCGGCACTAATTGCCGGAATTTGCGCATCTCCACCGACGACAGCGTTACCCTCGATCCGTTGCCCGCTGAACACCAGGTTTGGCAGACGATTGCCATCCACTTCTACCAGTACAGGGCGAATGCGTAGCCCGATAATGGCACGGCGCATCGCCAGGTAAGTGGCCTGAAGAATATTCAGGCTGTCGATTTCCCTGGCATCCGCCCAGGAAACCGACCAGGCAAGTGCCTTCGACATGATTTCTGCCGCCAGCGCCTCACGACGCTTTTCGGACAACACTTTGGAATCAGCCAGATCTTCGATGGGTTGTGCAGGGTCGAGGATCACCGCGCCCGCAACGACCGGACCGGCCAGGGGCCCGCGACCAGCCTCATCCACACCGGCAACGAATCCCTCAGCGATTGAGAACAGAACCTGCTGCACGGGTCAGCCCCCTGCCGCAACAGACAGCACTGCGTCGGCTGCCCGATTATCGGCGCCTTGTGCCAATTCGGTTCGTAACGAGCGAAATACTTTTGCGATTCGAATACGGCGGTCTTCGTCACCCAGAAGTTCGGCAACAGCTGCCGACAACGCCGCCGGACTGGCCTCAGACTGGAGAAACTCCGGGACCATCGGTTTTTCGGTCAGTAAATTGGGCAATGAAAAATACGGCACATCGACGAGCTTCAGTGCAGTCCCAATTGCATAGGTCAACGGGGAAAATCGGTAGGCCGCGACCATTGGCTTGCCAAGCAACGCGGCCTGGAGCGAGGCTGTACCCGAGGCGAGCAAGACCACATCTGCCGATGAAATCACGGTTTCGGCGTCGCCGTCGACCAGGACGAATCGGTCAGTGACGTTTTCAGCCTGAATATGTTGGACAAACAACGCCCGGATACTTCGGCTGGCCATCGGCGCAACAAAGGAGATGTGCGGATTCTCAGACAGCAGCATAGCGCACGCTGCAGCAAACACCGGACCGAGCCGGGACACCTCGCTGTGACGGCTTCCCGGAAGTACTGCAACCACCTGCCCGTCTCCCAGTCCAAGCTTCGCCCGGGCTGCAGTCATGTCAGGGTTGACAGGGCTGCTATCGGCGAGCGGGTGGCCAACAAAATCTGCAGCAACGCCGTGCTTGTCGTAAAAGGCTTTTTCGAACGGCAACAGGCATAGCACCTTGTCCACAGCAGCAGCGATCTTCCTGATTCGGCCCTGACGCCAGGCCCACACCGACGGGCTGACGTAATGAACGGTCCGGACGCCGCGCTTCCGAAGTTTCTTCTCAAGTCCCAGGTTAAAGTCCGGCGCGTCAATACCAACCATGACGTCGGGCGGATTCTCGGTCCATCGGTCGACCAGCGAACGCCGCAGTCGCAATAAACGAGGAATCTCCTTAAGCGGCTCGATCAGCCCCATCACCGCCAGCGCTTCTGCGTCCTCGAGTACATGACAACCCGCAGCTGCCATGGCCGGGCCTGCAACACCTTCGAAGTGAATGTCTTCACGCTGTGCGTGAAGCGCCTTGATCAGCCCTGCACCCAGCAGATCGCCGGATGCCTCGCCAGCGACCAGGGCAACACGCATGGCTATCGAATAATTCCGCGTTCCGCCGATCTCAATGATTCGACGAATATTCCGAGTTCTGGCTGCTCAGGTACCAGGCCCTCAAGTTCGGTAATCGCCTCAGCCAGTTTCAGTCCACTGCGATAGACCACACGATAGGCATTGCGGATATTGCGAATTTGGTCAACCGAAAAGTCGCGGCGCTTGAGGCCTTCCGCGTTGATGCCCTTCGGCGATGGAGGTTGGCCGCCGATCATCGTGTACGCGGGAACATCCCGACCGGTGCCGGCATACATGCCAAGAAACGCGTGCGCGCCAACTCGACAAAACTGATGCGCACCCGTAAAGCCCGCAAATATCGCCCAGTCGCCGACGTACACATGCCCGGCCAGCGTCGCATTGTTGGCGAAGATGCAATGATCGCCGACACGGCAATCGTGAGCTATATGTACGTATGCCATGATCCAATTGTCGTTGCCAATCGAGGTCAGGCTTTCATCCTGCACTGTACCGCGACTGATTGTGCAGAACTCGCGAATGGTATTGCCGTCTCCAATTTCAAGCCTCGTGGGCTCGTCCCTGTATTTCTTGTCCTGCGGGTCATCACCGACTGAGCAGAACTGGTATATGCGATTATTACTGCCGATTGTGGTCGGACCATTGATAACGACATGACCATCAATCTTGCAGCCGCTGCCTATCTCTACGTTGTCGCCAATGATTGAATATGGCCCGATCTCGATGTCATCCGCCAGCTTTGCAGAATCGGCAATAATGGCGGTCGGATGAACGTTCATCGTTCACCTCCCGGTGCGCACATAATATCTGCAGCCACGGCGATCTTTCCGTCGACGGTTGCATTGCATTTGTAAAACCAGATCCCGCGTTTGACGCGTTCGACATCGACCTGGATGACAAGCTGATCACCCGGCAACACAGTGCGGCGGAAGCGGGCATTATCTACGCCTGCAAGAAAGAACAGCGGTTTCGGTTCGAGGTCGATCATCGTGACATGTGAAAGCACGCCACCCGCTTGTGCCATCGCTTCAATGACGAGGACACCTGGCATCACAGGCTTGCCTGGAAAGTGTCCCTGAAAGAATGGCTCATTGTTGGAGACGTTTTTGAGCGCCGTAATCGATTCGCCAATGGTTCCCGTCGTGACCCTGTCAATCAGAAGAAACGGATACCGGTGCGGTAACGCCTCCCTGATCTGTAACGAGTCCATGGCCCCTATTTCATTCGTCATCGCTGCTCGCCGTTTTTGTTGACTTGTCGCGCTGTTCCAGCGCGGTGACACGATCTGTCAGGTCACCCAGGCGCCTGAACCTGGCCACCTTACGTTTCCAATCTTTATGTGGTTCACCTGGAATACTGCCGGCATAGAAGCCGGGTTCAGTCACATGCTTGGAAATCACCGTTTTGCCGGCAACGATCACGTCGTCGCAGATATTAATGTGTCCTACGATACCAGCCTGCCCGGCAAACTTGCATCGCTTGCCAACCACCGTGCTCCCGGCAATTCCAACCTGGGCCGCGATGGCGGTGTGATCGCCAATTTGAACGTTGTGCGCGATCTGCACCAGATTGTCGATCCGGACGCCTTTCCCAATGACGGTGTCGGCGAGCGCCCCGCGGTCAATCGTTGTATTGGCACCAATCTCGACATCGTCTCCAATTCGTACACCGCCAATCTGCGGCAACTTTTCCCAGCCATTTTCACCCTGTACGTTGCCGAATCCGTCCGAGCCGACGATTGCACCCGGATGAATAAGGCAGCGTTCTCCCACCGTCACATCCTGAACGAGAGTGGCATTGGCCAGGATGCGCGTCCCTTTGCCAAGTTTGCAGCGAGGACCAACCACGGCGCCAGGCCCGACGACCACATCATCACCGATCAACGCGTCATCACAAATAACAGCGTTTCTCGAAATCTCGGCGCTGGATGAAATCGTCGCGGACGCAGAGACGGCTGCAGTCTCATGCACGCCAACAACAGGGGCCGGCTCCGGATGCAACGCAACTGCGATTCGTGCGTAAACAAGGTACGGATTGTCCGTAATCAGGGCCGCAACCGGGCATTGTTCGACGTCGGTCGACCTCAAAATTACGGCAGTTGCCCGGGTATTCCGCAATAGCTCGAGGTAGGCACTGTCTGCACAGAAACTCAGATGACCGTCTCCGGCGTCTGCCAAAGTCGCAACACGACTCACCGTGGCAGACGGCTCACCGATCAGTTCACAACCGAACTCGGCGGCCAGTTCTCCGAGGCTTCTGGCCAATTTGGAATCCCCCTATATCAACTTGATTCGAACGACCCATTAAAATTCAGTCATTTATAGCAACTCGTACACGACGGGCGTCGCCAGCATGCATTTGAATTGCGCGCCAAAAAAAGTTGAGGTGCGTGCAAGACGAGGAAAAGTTGGCCGAAAAAGCGGAATTTACACAAGGTAAATGAGCATGTTTCAGCTATCTTTGACGACGTATTGTGCCAGCCCAGTTTTTTTGACCGCTAGTTGCCAGCTGCCTGGAAATTCGCTTCCATAGCTCTAAGTACGTTTTCGGTAATATTGACCGCCGTACTTGCAAACAAGACCCCATCGCCAACGACCAGGTC
Source organism: Woeseiaceae bacterium (assembly GCA_024640315.1). Lineage (GTDB taxonomy): Bacteria > Pseudomonadota > Gammaproteobacteria > Steroidobacterales > Woeseiaceae > SZUA-117. The sequence goes on along the minus strand of JAHEFF010000001.1, from coordinate 3,096 downwards.
ATATCCCGCTGACTGCGCGAAATCCTGAACTTCTTTCAACAAGGATCGTTGCAGATTGCCGAGCTCTTCGTTGCGACGAAGATTTAGATCTTCCCGAAATTCGGTTTGCAGACGAGTCACTTCACGCTGCAGGTCACGCATTTCTTTTTCAGCATTGCGACGTTCCGTTTCGCCCATAACGGCGAGATCCCGCTGAACTCGTTCGGACATCTCCTGGAATTCTGTCTGGCGCGCTATAATTTCGCGTTGCCGCGGTTTGAATTCCTCGTCGAGGGCTTCCATAGCAACACGCGCCTGTGGGGCCTGCTCCATTAGCTGTGGAATGTTGACGACTCCGATCTTAACCTCCTGAGCCTGCGCGGAAATGCCAAGGGAAAAAATCAGCGCAATGACCGCAACTGCCTTAACCAGGTATGGTTTAACAACGTTCATATAAAATCCAATCCTCAAAATGCCTGCCCAATGGAAAACTGAAATCTTTCGATTCGGTCTCCGTAATATCTGTCGTTACCGCTATATTCATTCAACGGATACGCGTAACTAAAGCGGAACAACCCCAGTGGCGCAAGCCACTGTACGGCAACACCAACCGATGTCCTTAGCTCATCGAACTCCGGCTTGTATTCTACCGGACTGCCCAATTTGTCGGTGAAAGTCACCTCGCCGGTATTAAATACGTTGCCAATATCGTAAAAGAGGCTGGCCCTCGCCTGACTCCGGAACTTTTCCGGGAGGGGGATTATAAGCTCTAGTTGACTGGCAACCAACACATTGCCGCCATATGGGTTTCCAAAGCTGTCTTTGGGCCCCATATAGGACTCTTTATAGCCGCGAATTGACTCAGGACCGCCGCCATACATCTGCTTGTAGGGCGGCAGCGCTGTCGTATCGCCTAAAGCCTGGCCGTAGCCGATTTCCGCATTGATCCGGAATGTCCACTGATCGATCAGCGGGATGTATTTTGTATAGTTGTAACGGGCCGTCAGATACTCGACTTCGCTGAGTGTTGGAATTGTATATCCGAGGAACATCTGCTGTCGGGAGCCGCGATCGGCAAACAGCGCACGGTTCCGGCTGTCATAAATCCAGCCCACAATCAACTCGGTTGCATAAAATTCCGTACCAAAGAATGCAACACCGTTGGCGATGTCAGTCACGAATGGATTGCCATTGTTGGCGACCCACTCCTGAGCCTGCTGGGTACTGTTTGTCGACGACAACAACTCGGCGCTGTTGAAGGCGAGCCCGAGACTCAGACTCTGAAGCTCGGTGATTGGTATGCCATACTCGAGTGAAGCACCATAGCTCGTCGTCGAAAAGTCCGAAGACGCCGACGTAAATTGCGTAACGTCCCTGAAGTTGACACCAACGGTGCGACTTACACCGTTTCTCGTCGTATACGGTTCTGTATGCGACAAGGAATAGAATGTCGAAAAACGTCCGGAGTTCGCATTCAATGCGACACGTTGCCCGGAGCCCAGGAAGTTCGTGTGCACAATACTTGCGTTCAGCATTAGTTTCTGTGCGTCAGAATAACCGAGGCCGCCACTGAATTGGCCGGGCATTCGATATTGAATATCGAAATCGACATCAACCATATCGGGGCTTCCATCGACAGGCGACGTATCCACTTCGACAGCTTCGATGTAAGGCAAGCGTTGCAAGCGAACCTTTGAACGATCAATCAGTCGATTAGAAAGATAGGCGCCTTCCGTCTGACGCATTTCGCGCCGCAAGACCTCATCATCGATCTGGTCAACATCATTGAAATTAATACGGCGAACATAGACCCGGCTGTTCGGGTTAATAAAGAAGGTGACTTCGACCGTCTTGTCGTCGTAATTGAGCTGCGGAACAGGCTCGATCTCGGCGTTCGCATAGCCTTCCTCACCGAGTCGGAAGGACATGAATTCGGATGAGGACGTCAGCAGACGGAGGTTGAAAATAGATCCCGGCTGGGTCAGCAGCATCGAGCGCATCACCTCTTCCGGCACGACCATCTCGCCAACCATCTTGATTTCAGAGATCGTATACATTTCACCTTCGTGAATGCTGATCGTGACGTAAATGTCCTGACGGTTCGGCGAAATCGCTACCTGCGTGGATTCGACACGGAAGTCTGCATAACCGCGATCCATGTAAAAGGAACGCAATTTTTCGAGGTCGCCACTGAGCGCTTCTTTCGCATAACGGTCATCCTGCCGAAACCAGGAGAGCCAGTTGGCCGTATCCAATTCAAAGCCTGCGCGAATTTCTTCTTCATCAAAACTATGGTTACCAACAACGTTGACCTGACGTATCTTCGCCCGATCGCCTTCTTTCACGTCAACCTTGATGGCTACTGTATTGTTCGGCCTGTCAGTCACTGTGGTCTTAACCGATACGCCGTATTTCCCGCGATCGTAGTATTGCTCGGTCAGGAACATCTGCACGTTATCCAGCACGGAGCGGTCGAAAGTTCTTCCCCGGGAAAGACCAACGCTCCGCAAGGACTCCATCAGATCTTCCGTCTTGATGTCCTTGTTGCCATCAATCGTAAAACTCTCAATTGAGGGACGTTCGCGAACGGCGATTACCAGCGTGTCACCATCGCGTCGTACTTCGATATCATCGAACAAGGCCTGCGAATAAAGCGCCCTGATCGCCTCCTGGATTCGAACCTCGTCAACGGTGTCACCAATATTGATCGGCACGTAATTGAATACAGTACCCTCGGAAATACGCTGCAGACCTTCCACGCGCATATCGCGCACGACAAATGAACTTTGTGCTGACACCCAGGCTGGAACAACCAGTAAAAGACAGATCAGCAGGATCAGCTTCCGCCTCATATTTGCTGCCAATCGTGCAAATTCATTCATCTCAGGATAAATATGTAGGCGGTCCATCTAATTGAGGATCCGTGCAATGTCATTGTAAAAGGCGAAACTCATCAGGAGCAGCAGCGCTGCAATACCGACTTGCTGGCCGATCAGTTGTGCGCGTTCTGACAATGGGCTGCCCTTAAGCCCTTCGATACCGTGGTAAACAATTTGTCCGCCATCCAATACCGGTATTGGCAAGAGATTGAGCACACCGAGGCTGATACTGACTAAC
>JAHEFF010000038.1 GCA_024640315.1 Woeseiaceae bacterium | reverse complement strand
TGAAGGTGTCTCTTCTTCCTGCAACCGTTCAGCGCCACGATAGACCTCGTCTGCAAGAATCCAGGCGCCGACCCGCTCTGCAGCGGTCACGACCGCAGACATTTCATCGTCCGTCATGATGTGGCCCGTCGGGTTGTTCGGGTTTACTACGGCAATGATTTTGGTTTTATCTGTGACGCCCTTATTAAGTTCGTCAACGTCGAGTGCCCAGCCATTCTCCGGCTGCAGGCGAAACGACTTCACGGTGTGCCCCGCGTTCGCTGCAATCCCCCAGACTTGTTTGTAAGTTGGCGTCTGCGTCAGCAGTTCGTCGCCCGGCTCCATCAGCGTCTGCATGATGACGTTGTTAGCTTCGGCGGCGCCCACCGTGACCAGCAGGTTCTCTACCCCCGCGCCATCGTAAAGGCTGGCAATATTTTCGCGCAGCTCCGGATTGCCGTTGACGTGCGGGTAATTGATCTCGGTAGCGAGCAACCTGGCGACCTTCTCTCCGTCCTCGCCAAGCAATTCGTCGAGCCGAATCGGATGTACCCCGCTTTCAGTCAGGTTGATGTCGACTTTCTGCTCCCAGAGAGACTGGGTGTATTCAAGATCAAACGGCGTAAAGGGCATCGGCAGATTCCGGCGGTTTCGGGAAACGTCAGATGATATCAGGGCCGGGCGTCAAGTATATGGAGTCCAAGTCGTGGTAAATTCCCGGTTCCAGACCAACGACTGCGCTGATGAACACAGACTCGAAACTGATGGACATGCTGACTGGCTACGCATCCGCGCACCAGCACCCGTTTAACGTTGCGGTACACATGATCGGTATTCCAACGATCATGCTCGGTGCATTCATCGCATTCAGCTGGGCCAAAGTCGAGATTGCTGGTATGTGGATAAATGGCGCACACCTGGCGACGCTGATCCTGTTTGCATTCTATTTCACACTGGACAAACTCTTCAGCTTCGTGTTCCTGCTCTATGCAGTTCCAGTCGCCTGGATCGCAACGCAGATTGGCGCACAGCCAATGGCCATTTCGGGAACAGTCTCTGCAGCGACTTTTTTCGGCGGCTACGCTGCCCAGTTTGTCGGCCACGCCGTGGAGAAGTCGACGCCAGTCGTGCTCAAACACCCCGTCCAGGCAAATCTCGCCGCACCTTTTTTTACGGTAGTCGAAATCTTCAAAATTATGGGTCTCCGTGATGAGCTGTTCAACGAGGTGCAGCGGCGGATATCTGAGTTACGGCAGGGACAAGCGGCCTGAACACCTCAACACCGGAACAGGAAATGGCAGCAAAAAAATCCGAGCAACGCGGCTCAGGCCGTCCCTCCAGAGAATTCAATTTCCTGAGTTTCCTGTGGCGCTTCGTGGCATCACTGATCCTTGTTCTCATTTCATACAACCCCACGGAATACTCATACTGGGCCTGGCTCATGCGCGCCCTGAACGCGGAGCCATCGTCAATTGGACCGGAGCATTTTGTGGTTGGTGTTGTGTTGCTGATCGGCTGGGTCATTCTGCTCGCCGCGACACAAAGATCGCTTGGCTTCCTCGGATTGATGCTGGGCGGGGCTTTGCTGGGTGGCGTGGTCTGGCTGCTGGTGGATATCGGCTGGCTCAATGTGGCAACCGTTTCATCCGCCACCTGGGTTGGACTCGTTTGCGTCGCCTTTTTGCTCGCGGTTGGTCTAAGCTGGTCGCACGTGTGGCGGAGGTTGACGGGGCAGTTTGAAGTCGATGACGGTGACAACTAGTTGAAACGCCTTCTTGCGGCACGATACGGCGTTAATAGCCGGTGAAAAATACTCATGTACGTGCCGTGTACACTCCGCTTTTTTGCTGAATCTTGCCTTGTCTCGCTCGCACCGGTGACACTCTCAGCGTAATGGAAATCCTAATGACATTAACTCGAATTCGCACAATCACGCTGTCCCTCGCAATAGTTACGGCAACCACAGGTTGCAGCCCGGAGGAGACTGTCGTTTGCGCCAGTGACTCAGGCTTCCTGATGACGAATGTACAGGTCATCGACGGCTCCGGCACACCAGCCGCCCCGGCGGACGTCCGAATCACGGACGGCATCATCACGGAGATCGGTTCACTGGAAGCCTGCGAGGGAGAGAAAGTGGTTGATGGCGGTGGCCAGACACTCGCGCCCGGCTTTATCGACACGCACAGTCATGCCGATGGGCTTATCCTCAAAAATACGGACGCGCTGGCGGCCGTCAGCCAGGGAATCACGACGGTCGTCGTCGGCCAGGACGGTGGCTCGCCCTACCCTCTGGCAGATTTTTATTCGCGGTTCGACGAAACACCGGCAACCATAAATATTGCCTCATATGTCGGACACAATACGCTTCGATCGGAGGTACTTGGCGATGACTTCAAGCGGGTCGCGACCGAGGAGGAAATCGCTGTCATGGCAAATATACTGACACGCGAGCTGGAGAGTGGCGCCCTGGGGCTGGCTACCGGTCTCGAGTACGAGCCGGGCATCCATTCCGAAACGAGTGAAATCATAGCGCTGGCACAAGTAGCAGCAGACGCTGGCGGAAGGTATATCAGTCACATTCGCAGCGAAGATCGCTGGTTCGAAGACGCAATCGACGAGATCATACTGATCGGCCGCGAGACCGGCATGCCGGTACAGATTTCCCACATCAAGCTCGCCATGACACGACTGTGGGGGCAGGCAGAGGGAACGCTCGCGAAGCTGGATGCGGCACGGGCCGACGGCGTAAACATCACGGCAGATATCTATCCGTACGAATTCTGGCAGTCGACGATGATGGTGTTGCTGCCTGAGCGTGATTACACCGACCGGGCAGCTATCGCGGAAGTGCTGGAACAAATCGCGCCTGCCGAGGGCATCTGGATGACCCTCTATGAACCCAACCCCGACTACGTGGGAAAAAGCCTCACGGAAATCGCAGGTCTGCTCGAAGTCGATGCGATTGATGCATTCACGCACCTGGCACAAGGCGCACAACGCTGGAAGCAGGAACATGGACGGCGTGCCGAGATGATCATCGCTACAAGCATGAAAGACGCGGACATTGACCTGCTGTTGAACTGGCCGGAGACCAACATCTGCACTGATGGTGGCCTGCGAGACCTGCACCCGCGCGGTGCCGGCTCATTTCCACGGGTTCTGGGTCACTTTGCGCGTGACAAGAAATTGATGTCCATAGAAACCGCCGTCCACAAAATGAGCGGCCTCACTGCGGCACACATGGGCTTCACGGACCGGGGACTGATCAGGGAAGGAATGGTAGCCGACCTGGTGTTGTTCAACCCGGACACCGTCATCGATCGTGCGACGCCGGAACAGCCGGATGCACTGTCGGATGGAATTCTCTCCGTCTGGGTTGGCGGCGAACTTGTTTACCGGGGCGGCGCAACGACTGACGCACGCCCGGGCAAGATCATCCGCCGGAACTAATTATCCTTAATCGCAGCGACGGCGATTTTGCCCACTTCGGCGCCAAGCTGCGATGCGGACGCCTCCGCCGAGTTGCAGAAAACAACCGCTGACAAGCTGAGTTCCGGGTAGCGCTGATATGCCGTTGTGAACGCCACCCAACTGCCATTGTGGCCGATCATCACTTCACCGTTAACTTCTTCAACAGCGAGGCCGAATGCATAATTCTCATTGCGAGGTCCCTCGTCCGTGTAGGAAATCGTGTCGGGGTGCGGTGTCGTCACTGTCGTGATTAACGATTGGTCGCCTTTGCCCAGCTTGTTGTCGTAGAAATTCTGGTCCCACTTGATGAAATCGTCGAGACTCGTGTAGACACCGCCATCACCGACCCAGCTCAGGTTGGTCATGAATATTTCCCAGCTGCCATCTTCCATCTGCTGATATCCGTCAGCGCGGTTTCTCACAATCTGATTAACGTTGTCATTAAATCTGGTGTTGTCCATTCCCAGGCGACCGAAGATCTCTTTTGCGGCAAATTCGCGCAGTGATTTTCCACTGGCACTCTCGACAACATGGGCCAAAAGGAAATAAGCGAGATTTGAGTATTGGTACTTACTGCCTGGCTCATGAATCAGATTGGCCTGAGCCACCTTTCGGTAAAACTCTTCAATCGTCCAGTAGTCTTCGTTACCAAAGCGAAATTCGGATCCATCCGCTTTCCTAAAAACCTCATGGTCGTAGTCACCCATCCCGGCAATGTGGTGGACCATCTGCCGAATGGTGACTTCGCTTCCATAGTCCATCAGGTCCGGCAGATAGGTGTGCACATCGGCATCCAGATCCAGGTCGCCCCGCTCCGCAAGTATTGCGATAGCCATCGCCGTGAACTGCTTGCCAACCGAGCCGGTTCTGAACACCGACCCGGAAGTGAGTGGAATGCCGTATTCCAGGTTGGCGAGCCCATATCCTTTCTTGTGGATGTACTCACCGTTGTGGATCACGCCGGCAACGCAGCCGGGTTCACTGCTTGCGTCTATTCCGGAGAATACTTCGTCGACGGCTTTGCTGAGTTCCGCATCGGCGCCAGCAATGGAGGGTAGCGCGGCGGCAATCGCCACTGACAGCAACATCTTATTCATCATTTAACTCCCGCCTTCGTAGTGCTCTTTCAGCGCGGCAAACTTCGCCGCCAATTCCGCGTAGCGGTCCGTGGCTTCAATGCCTGGCGCCTGATCGGCGTTTTTGACCATGTTGTAGAGGTAGGAAACCTGGTTGGTCAGCATCGGTTGTGGATAGATGATTTCAGCAGTCTTAACCTGATCGAGCACATCGGCGACAACCAACAGCCTGCTTGCCTCGTCCGGTGACAACGCTTCACTTCTGCCCTCCAGGCCTTCATGCTCTTCTACGACCTGTTCTTCGAATTGACGTACATCGGACAAGAGATCGACAACCACCAGTTCGAAGGCAACCTGCTCATCAATGTCATCCAGTGTCGTGCCCTGCGCGAGTACGCGCGGATCGACTACGAGCACCAGCTCCTGGTCTGACGTTTTTCCGCCTGCCGTGAGGCGTACCGTGTACGTTCCAGGCCGGGCAAGCGGCCCGCTTTTAAAGCGGTCCTCTTCCTTCGCTGCCCAGGCACCGAAGTGCGTCATGTCCCAGCGAAAACGATTCATGCCCGCGTCGTTCGACAACGACTCGTCGGCCATCACACGAGTCTGACTCAGGTCCATATCCTCGATAATCTCGTCACCTCCTTCTGCACCGTCTTCACCTTCGCTGCTTTCGTAGGCGTTTACGACGTCGCCGGATGGATCGAGGATTTCCAGCCTTACTGAGCCTTCGATGCCTTCAGGCAGGTAGTAGTCGATGACCGCGGCTGGCGTCGGATAGTCGGGAACGCCGTTTTCGCTGCGCAGGCTGTAGACCTCCCGGTAACGGATCGTATCTTTCGGCGCGAACAACATTGCGTCATCGCCGACAGACAAGAATTCGTCCTGACGCAGAGTCGAGATATTGTCGAGCACCCAGAACGATCGTCCCATGGTCGATATGGCAAGGTCGCCGCGAATGATTTTTATGTCAGTAACCGGTGTTACGCCCAGGTTTTGCTGAAACTTGTGCCAGCTTTCACCGTCGTCCAGCGAGACAAACATGCCGAATTCGGTGCCCGCGAAAAGCAGTCCTTCTTTCTCAGGATCCTCGCGAACGACACGCGTCGGAAAGTCTGCGGGAATGCCATTTTCACCATCCGTCAACAGCTGCCAACGACGTCCGAAATCCTCGGTCTTGTATATGTATGGTTTCCAGTCGCCAAACTGGTAACGCAGAACGGCGATGTAGGCTTTGGCCGCGTCGTGCGGCGACGGCTCCACCGCGTCTACGCGGCCACCGGGTGGAAGACCGCGAGGCGTCACATCTTCCCAGTTCTTGCCATTATCCCGCGTAACGTAAACCGGCCCGTCATTGGAACCGGACCAGATTACGCCGGCCTGAAGCGGAGACTCGCGAAGCGAATAAATAGTGCTGTAATACTCCTCACCGGTGATGTCGCGAGTAATCGGGCTACCCGAAATGACCTGCTTGTCCGCTTCAAATGCAGTGAGATCCGGCGAAATGGTTTCCCAGGTCTTGCCATCGTCCGTGGTCCGGTGCACAAACTGCGATCCCATGTAGACGACATCAGGATTGTGTGGCGACACGTGAATCGGCGAGACTCTCTGGAACCTGTATTTCAGGTCCTTCGGGTTGTGGCCGTAGATATTAGACGCACCGATGTAATAGCCCTTTTCCGTGCCAATGCGTTTATCGAATACGGAGAAGCGACCCTTGCAGTTCGAATATACAATATTGTGATTACCTGGCTTTGGTACGCCGGGCCCGGTCTCACAACCGCCCGCATCCACCAGGTAGGCAGACACATCCTGAGTGCGGAACGGTGGCATGCTCGGCACTGCGATCGTCGTAGAGTTGTCCTGCTGCCCTGCGTACAGCCAGTAAGGATATTGGTCGTCGACCTCGACCTGGTAGACCTCGACAGTCGGTTGATTGAATTGTGTCGACCAGGTCTTGCCCCCGTTGTGTGTCACATTGGCGCCACCATCGTTGCCATGAATAAACAGATCGGGTTTATCCGGGTTTATCCACATGTCGTGGTTATCTCCATGTGGCGGCCGCAGGCTTTCCCATGTCTTGCCACCATCGACTGACTTCATGTTGCGCGTGGCCATCGCATACAGAACGTCCGGATTCTTTGGATCGACATCGATGTTCCCGTAATAGAACGGACGCGCGCGTATCGAAGACTCGCTGGACACCTGTTCGAAAGACCTGCCCTGGTCTACAGATTTGTAAAGCCCGCCCTCATCGTCCGGCGCCTCGACCAATGCATACACGATGCTCGAGTCCGCCTTGCTGATTGCGAGATCGATCTTGCCGATCAGGCCGGTCGGCAAGCCCTCCGTCACTTTGTTCCAGGTCAGACCTGCGTCGACCGATTTGTACAAGCCGCCTTCGTCCTGATCTCCGCCAGAGATGATCGTCCAGGGCTTGCGTTCGGCTTTCCATGCAGTGGCAAAGACGACGTTCGGGTTGCCGGGAAGCAACTCAATATCGGAGAAACCCACCGTATCTGAAATGTACAAGACCCTTTCCCACGATTGCCCGCCGTCGGCGGTCTTGTACACGCCACGCTCTTCGTTCGCGTTAAAAGCCTGGCCAATCGCAGCGACCCAGACGATGTTGTGATCCGTCGGATCGATTTCGACGGCGCCGATATGACCCGTCTCCCTTAAGCCCATATGCTCCCAGGTGTCGCCACCGTCAATCGACTTGTACATGCCCTTGCCGACGATCACGTTGCTACGGAGCCCGTCCGAGCCGGTACCGACATAGATAATGTTGGCGTCATTCTGTGCGACAGCGATGTCGCCGATAGACGGCGTTTCGAAGTAGTCGTCCGAAACGTTATGCCATGACGTACCGTAATCTTCCGTCTTCCACACTCCGCCACCGGATGCGCCGAGATAGAAAGTCGAAGGGGCCGCGACTGTACCTGCCACGGCGGTGACACGCCCACCCCGCGACGGTCCAATGTTGCGATATTCGAATGCACTGAAGTCCTGCGCGAGAACAGAGCCGGCCAGGAGCGCGACTGTGGCGGTGACCAGTAATTGGATGTGTGATTTCATATTCTTATTCTCAGGTGAGTGCGTGCACGTCGGAACATACCACTAAAAAACGACCACAGGAGCGAGCCCCGGGCTACTCCTGCAAGTACAAGTCTGCAACCTTCTCGGCCAGCGGCTCGACGTCCGGATCTGCCCTATTGGTCAAAACAATGACACTCAGCTGCTCGTCGGGAAACTGCTGCATGAAATTACGAAAGCCGCTCGTGCTGCCGCTGTGATGATATCGCTTGTGACCCCTGTACTCGTCGATACGCCAGCCGAGGCCATAGTTCTCGAGTCCGGGAGTCCAGGCCTGATCCCACATCTCTGCCGAAAGCAGATCGTTGTTGTAGAGCGCCTGATCCCACCTGAACAGGTCCTCAACCGAGGAATATACGCCGCCGTCGCCGAGTACCGCGCTCCAGGCGCTCTGGTCTGAAAACTCGATTTTCTCGTCGGTGACCGTATAGCCCAGGGAGCGATTGGGCACGATAGTCTCACCTTTGCGATACGCGACCGTATTGGTCATGCCTACGGGGTCGAAAATATTTTCTTCAAGAAAAGCCGGAAATGACATGCCGGAAAGGTCTTCGACAAGCACGGCAAGAATGGCATAGGCCGAATTGCTGTACCGGTAATCAGTCCCCGGAGGAAAATACGTGCCTTCAGTGCTGGCGATGATTTCGACAACACCACGATCCAGGATTTGCTCGGGAAACGGGTCACCGTAAATCGGTTCGTAGTCCTCGATGCCGGATGTATGTTGCAGCATATTCCGGATCGTGATGTCGTTCGCAAAGTCCGGAAACTCGGGAAAGTATTTGCGGATCGAGTCGTCGAGAGCGAGCTGACCCTGATCAACCAGCATCAGGACCGAGGTCGCAGTGAACTGCTTGGTCACGGACGCCAACCGGAAATTTGTAGAAGGCTCGACCGGAACAAAGTCTTCGACATTCGCAAGACCGTAGCTCCTGATCAGGACCGGCTCGCCATCCTTGATGACCATGATCGAGGCACCAGGCGTGCCATCCGGGCGATAGTCGGAGAACAGGCGATCCACGTCATCCGAACTATTCATCGAACAGCCGGCAACCATGATAAAGACAGCAAGCCATGGCGATTTTCGCATCTCCCCCTTCCCCAATTGCGACGTATTCCGCCGAAAGAGTGCAATAATTGGGCTGACATGACAATTCCGGCAGAAAAGATGATGGCACGCGTAATCACTTCACTGGTTGCAGCGGCTGCCCTGGGCGCCTGTGACGCCACTCCGGTCGAGACCAGCGCCCCTGACATTAACTTGGTTACGGTTCACTGCGGCACCTTGATAGACGGTATCGCGGACGAGCCGATGTCCAACAAGACGGTGGCTATATTCAACGGGCGGATCGATGCCATCCTGGATGGGCCGCCCTCGACGGACGACTATATCGACCTGTCCGATTACACCTGTCTCCCCGGCCTGATTGATACGCATACCCATCTTGTCGAACGTGACGGTAGTGCTGCGAACCTGAGTATCTTCTACACCCGAAGCCTCGAGGACGAACAGGAAATCGCCCGGGGAAATGCCGCTGTCACGCTGGGCGCCGGCTTCACAACGGTGCGCAATGTCGGTGCATATAACGGTTGGGCAGGCCGCGTTCTTCGCGACCGTATCAACAGTGGCGAGATTGATGGACCACGGATGCAGACCGCGGGTTTTTACCTGACGATTCCCGGTGGCGGCGGCGACCTCGTGATACCAGGCTATGAAGAAGAAGATATTCCGGCACGCGTTCGCATGGGCATCGCCCGTGGCCCGGACGAATTCAGGCGCAAAGCGCAAATTGCGGTCGCTGGCGGGGCGGACGTGCTGAAAGCCATCGCGTCCGGGGCGGTGCTGGCTTTTGGCGGTGTTCCCGGCGCTCCGGAAATGACCCGGGAGGAACTGCAGGCTGTGGCAGAGGTCGCGCATGCGGCGGGCATCAAACTGACCGCGCACGCCCATGGTGCAGAGTCGATCAAGGACGCCATTCTTGCCGGCGCCGACTCGATTGAGCACGCATCCCTCGCTGACGATGAAGCAATCGCACTGGCCGTGCAGCATGACGTCGCATTCTCAATGGACATATACAACGGTACTCATATCGCGACGGTCGGTCGCGAACAGGGCTGGCCCGCGGAGTTCCTGCGCAAGAATGACGAGACTACCGAGGCGCAGCGACAGGTGTTCACAAAAGCGCACGCGGCCGGGGTGCCGATCATTTTCGGCACGGATGCCGCAGTCTATCCTCACGGCGACAACGCGAAGATGTTTCCGGTCATGGTCGAGCGCGGCATGACGCCGATGCAGGCTATCAAGGCTGCAACATCAGTCGCGGCGAATTACATCGGCTGGTCCGATGACGTCGGCGCCATAGAAACGAGCCGCTACGGCGACATCGTTGCCGTTCGTGGCAACCCCCTGACTGATATCGGTATTCTGCAGCGCATCGATGTCGTCATCAAAGGTGGCGAACGCTTCAAATAAGCAGTCCTCGTTCCGATTATCGGGTTTTACCTATTCAAGAAAGCCCGACCCGGCAGTACCTTGAAGTTAGGGTAATGCGCGTGTGCGTCACGTGCCGAGGTCAGCATCGTGAACAAATCTACTGTGAGTCAGATCGTAGAGTTGGACGCCAGCAAGCCAATCTGGGACCGCTGCTTTATGGTTGCGCCGCTGGTGCTGGTGGGCACACGGGATGAGGATGGCAGCCTGGACCTCGCTCCGAAACACATGGCCTTTCCACTGGGGTGGCAAAATTACTTCGGTTTTGTTTGCAGCCCGCGACACCAAACCTATGTAAACATCAAGCGGGCCGGCGAATTTACGGTCAGCTACCCGAAGCCGTCACAGGTGCTCTACGCAAGCCTCGCCGCATCTCCGCGTTGTGAGGATGGCGCAAAGACAATACTGCAGGGTTTTCCTACCTTCCCTGCGAAGCAGGTTGATGGCGAGTTCATCGAGGACGCCTATCTCTTCCTTGAGTGCAAACATCACAAGACCGTCGAGGGCTTCGGTGAGAACTGCCTGATTACCGGCGAGGTTGTCGCAGCCCGCGCACACCCGGACTACATCCGCTCGACTGAACTTGATGATCAGGAATTGATACACGAAGCGCCATTGATGGCTTACCTGCCACCCGGACGCTTTGCCACCATTACGCGCTCCAATGCGTTTCCGTTTCCGGCGCACATGAAGCGGTAGAGCCGACATGAAACACGGTAATGCCGATCGAATTCTGCAATATATTCAGGATCAGCAATCCGAACTGATCGAACTTCTGAAGCACATGGTTGATGCGGAAACGCCATCGTCGACACCCGAGTCGCATCGCCTGATGATTTCTGTTTTGACCGATGCGTTCACGTCGCTCGGGTTCAGGGTTCGCAAGCCCGAGGCAAACAACGGGCATGTACACTTTTTCGCACGGCGCGACAAGCGCGACCGTGCGTTACCGGCACAGTTGCTCGTCGGCCATTTCGACACCGTCTGGCCTCTCGGTACAACCGCCAAACGGCCGTTCACCATAGAGGGCAATGTCATTCGCGGCCCGGGCGTCTTCGATATGAAAGGCGGATTGACGCAAATCGCCTTCGCGCTGAAGGCCCTCCGGGAGCTCAACCTGCCCATGCCGCTGGAACCGGTCATCTTCATCAATTCTGACGAGGAGATCGGCAGCCGGACATCAACCAAATACGTGCGTGCGCTCGCCAGGAGCGTGCAACGCGCCTTCGTGCTCGAGCCGTCGATGGGCGAGGAAGGCGCGATCAAGACAGAACGCAAGGGAATTGGCCGATTCATTGTCACGGTGCACGGCAAGGCTGCCCATGCCGGGCTGGACCCCGAAGGCGGCGCCAGTGCGATCCTGGAGCTGTCCCATGTCATCCAGATGCTTTTCGCACTCAACGATTTCGACAAGGGCATCAGTGTCAATGTCGGCACGGTTGACGGCGGTCTGCAACCAAATGTCATCGCACCACACAGCCAGGCAGTCGTCGATGTTCGCGTGCCGACCATTGCCGATGGCGAGCACATCGAGGCGGCTATTCACGGGATGCAGCCGACGACGCCTGGCGTTCGCCTCACTATAGAGGGCGGTATCGGCCGGCCATCGATGGAACAGACGCCTCGCAACAAGGCGTTGTGGGAACAGGCCAAGGCGCTTGGAAGGGACCTTGGCCTCAGCCTGCAACAAGGGCGTGCCGGTGGTGGTTCAGATGGCAATACCACCAGCCAGTACACGGCGACGCTGGATGGGCTTGGTCCAGTCGGGCACGGCGCACACGCCGAGCACGAATTCCTTTATATCGATAAAACACTCGAGCGAACCGCGCTTCTTGCTCTCCTGCTGCTGGCGCCGCCGACCGAATGGGGAACCGCATGACAGTCACGCTGCGTAGCTCACTCACGCGATGCTCCGATCTCGATCGTGAGCCTTACGAAATTGCCAGGCTTTCGAAAGAGCACTGGGCATCCGGCGACTTTGTAATTGGCGAAATCACCGGCCCGAGATATCGGTTGCTGCAATTCGAACTGGCTTCCGGACGCATGGTTCAAGCCTTGCGAAGGGACTGCGTGATCGGTGCATTTGGCAATCGTGCCGCGACGCTGGAAGCGGCGGGAAGCTGGATGGACATTAGCGGTGATTCGATGCACGCGATGACCAGCGCAGGACTCTTTGGCGCAGTCACGTCACTGTCCACCCTGATCCCGCCAGTAACCAGGCTCGACTACACCGGACACGTAATGCGTAACGGCGAAAAGGTGTGTATGTCTGATTTCACGATCGGCACCAGCGGCAAATTCAACGTGCCCACCATATTGCTCGTCGGCACGTCCATGTCATCCGGGAAAACGACGACCGGTCGACTTGTTGTGCACGAGCTGGAAAGAATGGGCAAAAAGGTCATCGGTGCCAAGCTTACCGGTGCCGGCCGTTATCGCGATATCTTGAGCTTCCGGGATGCCGGCGCCTACCAGGTATTCGACTTTGTCGATGCCGGCTTGCCATCTACCGTTGAGCCCGAAGATGTTTTTCGCAAAGCCATTCGGCCTCTCCTGCATCACATTGACAGCCTGGAACCGGACTTCCTGGTGGTGGAGGCCGGTGCGTCTCCGCTGGAACCTTACAATGGCACTGCCGCCATCGAGGAACTCGGCGACAAAAATATCCGTTGCACAATTCTTTGCGCATTCGATCCGTACGCGGTCATCGGCGTCGAAAAGGCCTTTGGCCTGGTACCCGACCTCGTCACCGGGCCCGCAACCAGCACCTCTGCGGCTATTGACCTCGTACGCCGGCTTTCAGGCGTTGAAGGAATCAATGTGATAGATCCGGAAAGCCTGCCGCAGCTCAGAGAGGTGCTGAAACGAAAGTTGAATCTTTAGTGGTGACTCAAGACCCCGGACCTGCCAAACGAACAGCAACGTAGGTCAGGTAAATCGCCATCAGGATTATCGCCTCAAATGCCTTGATGCCCCGCCGGGTTACGTACAGGAAGTACAGGACGAGAACAGTAACAACAAACAGTACCGGAAGGTCGACGAACAGGATCGCGGCCGGCACAGTTAATGGCGAAATAACTGCTGCGATGCCCGGCACCAGCAGCGTATCCAGAACGTTGCTGCCAACCAGGTTTCCAACCGACAGGCCGCCGCGCTTTCTTATCAGCGCAACGAAAGAGACCGAGAGCTCCGGCAGGCTGCTGCCCATGCCGATGACAATTGCCGATATTGCGATATTGCTCATGCCGAAGTCTTTGGCAAACTCTGCGGCGGAGACGACGGTGAGCTCTGCGGCAACCAATAACAACACGAGTCCGGCGGCAAGGATAAGCCAGGCCTTCCAGGCGGCTATGTGCGAGACATTGACACCATCATCTTCAATTTCCGCTCGTCTGAATATCAACACACCGAGATAAGTTGCGTAGTAGACGACAAGCGCCACACCCTCCACGCGGGAAATGACGCCGTCCCACGAAAAGATGAAGAGCGCTATAACGCCGCCAACGAGGAAGAAGGCATTCCTTGGCAGATACTGCCGTTTCATCGCGTCATAACCGATGAAACCAGCCACACCAAAAACCAGTGCGAACTGACCAATCGTACTGCCAATTGCGCTGCCAATAACGATACCCGACAGGTCTTCGCCGGCAAGACTGCGAAAGGATGCATCGAAGGCGACAAACAACTCTGGTAGATCGGTGCCGATAGCCAGCACCAGCATGCCAAATAAAGCATCGGATACTCGGTATCGTTCCGCGAGTGACATGGCCCCTTTGATCAGGGTTTCAGAGCCGAGCCACAGTCCGGCAATGCCGCAAATCAATAGTAGAAAGTTAAGCATTTAGCATTGTGTCAACTTGTTACTACTGGCCAGCGCCGAGGATGACATTGGCACGAAACATCATGTCCGCAGATTGCAGGATTTTCATTCTCAATTGTTCGTTGTAATCCGGCCGCTCATCCAGAAACGTTCTCACCGTCAGTACGGCAGCCCTGGACCGGTGGTTTCCAAGTGTCTCATCAAGCCAGCGTTTCGGGAAGAAAATATCTCCGGTGACCTGGATCTCCTGCAGCAATTCGAGACTTGGCCGGATGTATTGCTCCGACTGGTCAATTCGCAAGGGATGATGAAGATTGGCAAGTGCATCGAGCACCCACGATTCCGTCTGCCGGTTCTTCTCGTCGGCAAGTGAGGCAAAGAAACGGTTCCGGATCTCCGGATCCGCAGAAAGCGAAGGCGCGATGAATTCGAGCTTCCTGACATTATCGGGGTTTTCCGTGTTCTCGATCTGTGTTGCGACGATGGTCTCGGCATCCTCGGGCAACTTGATCGCCAAAATTTGCGCCATTGCAATCAGGTCATTCTCAGCCAGTGGCAGATTGTCGATCTGGACCTCGCCTGACCAAACGTCCCGTGCCCGACGAATTTCATCAGGCGTCAGCGCGATATCGACAAACGCCTCGAAATAGACTTTTCGTTTGCTGGCCTCGGTCTGTGCAAGCATCGCGTCCCACAGAACACGCTCAACAACCGGCGCATGATCGTTGCGCGCAGCCTCCGACAGCAGCGACCAGAAAACGCGGTGGAGCTGACCCAGCGCCAGATCCAGTACCAGCTGGTTTTCTTCGATCTCGACAATGCCGGTCAACAATTCAAAATACTGTTCCGGGCGCGGGCCTTCGCCGGCAAGCAGCTGTTCATACAGGTTAATGAGTCCAGCCGCCCTGGCGACCTCCCCCAGCGCTTCCCACGACTCGAGACTGCTGATATTGGCAGGCACAAGACCGTATCTGAAATTGTCGCTTTCGCCGTCGGCGCCAGTTTTCCACTGAGCTTCAATTCCACCCCGCCCGGCCGTTTCGACCCAGACTTGACTCCAGGCTTGCAGGTCCTCATCTGATTTTCGATCCAGAATTTCGACCAGCGCAGGCCAGGTGGCGTTGCCGAATGCGAACGTCTCCAGATATTCCTGCATACCCTCGCGGAACAATTCCTCGCCCATCATTTCTTCGAGATGACGCATCATGATCGGTGCCTTGTTGTAGATAATGGCACCGTACATTTGCCCCGCCTCATTAAGATTGGGCAGGAACTGCCTGATGGCATTGGCACCACTGGTCCGATCGACGGAATAGGCGCTCGGATAATGCCGGACCAGGAAGTTCAGGTCGTGGTTAACGTCAGGAAAGCCCGGATTGACGATTTTAGCCGCCATGAAATTCGCAAATACCTCTTTCGTCCAGACGTCGTTGAACCACTCCATCGTGACGAGGTTGCCAAACCACATATGTGCAGTTTCGTGGGCGATAAGTCCGGCGCGGCCAAGGAGCCGGGTTTCCGAAGGCGCCTCGTCCAGGAACAGGCTGGATGCTCTGTATTGAATCGCCCCTACATGTTCCATGCCGCCGTACGGAAACGCCGGTATCAAGGCGAAGCCAAATTTCTGGTACGGATAGTCTATTCCGCTGTACTCCTCGAGCCAGTCGATAGACGCTGCATGCAGGGCAAAAATGTCGTCGATGTTCCGCGCTACTTTTTCCGCATCGGTTTCCCGATGCAACATGGTGATCGTCCTGCCATCGATTTCCCTGGCAACGGTCTCGAACTTTCCCGCGACGAACGAAAAAAGATAGGAACTGATCCTGTCGGACTTCAGGAAGCGGTACCGCACGCCGGACGGAACGTCGGCAACGTCACTGATCGGCGCGTTGGACATTGCAGTCCAGCCGTTCGGGATGATCAGGGTCAATTGGTAGCTGGCCTTCAGGTCCGGCTGGTCGAAAAGCGGGAATGCCGTCCTCGCCCGGTCAGGCACAAACAACGTGTAAAGGTACTCCGGATTTCGATTCAGTGACGACGACCCGGCTGTGAACTCTATTTCGACGGTGTTCGGACCGGTCATCAAGTCAGAACCAGGAATTACAATATGTTCGTCCTGGAACAGAAAGTCGGTCTGCTCTCCGTTGGCGACGACGCGCCTGATCTTGTCGGGACTCTCCCGAAAATCGAGTTGCAACGGTGATGCGCGGTCACTCAGGACGAATGAAATATTTACGAAACCGTCTATTTCCTGATCTTCTCCCTCCGGAACCAGGAATGACAGCTCGTAATTAATATTTGAAATTGTCGCGGCACGATGTGTCGCGAGATCCAGCGACACGCCCGGCACTACGTCGACCGGCTCCTTGCCACAGGACAACAAACCGCTGATAAGGATGGCCAGCGCAAGATGCGCCAGCACTCGATTCACTCTCATATATATACGTCTTATTCTGCGTATTTCGTGCAGACGCTAGCCGATCTGCACTGGATAAGTCAAAACGGCAATGCTGCTGTATCATTTCCCGGTCCATCCCGGGGAGATAACAATGAAAGTAAAACGTATTTTGGCTGGCGGCGCACTACTCGTGATCACCGCAAGCGTCGTGGCAAGTCACCCATTCAGTGCACAGAAAGGTTTCGGCGATATTGGCCGGGACTGGGGCTCGACAAGTGCCGTTTACACGACACCTGAAGGAAACGTCTGGGTCGCCGAGCGCTGCGGGGAAAACACCTGTATCGGGCACGAAGATCTCGACAACATATTCCTGTTCGATCCCGAGGGGAATCTGCTCAGGAGCTTCGGTGCTGGCCTGATCGTCTGGCCTCATGGCATCCACGTCGATTATGACGGCAACGTCTGGGTAACCGACGCGCGCGGCGATGACAACGGCCGCGGTCACCAGGTTCACAAATTCAGTGCCGAGGGCGAGCTGTTAATGAGCCTCGGCAAGGCAGGTGTCGCCGGTGACGGCAACGACGAATTCAACCAGCCTTCCGATGTGCTGGTCGCGCCGGACGGCAGCATATTCGTGGTCGACGGTCATGGTAGCGATGGCAACAACCGGGTAGTGAAGTTCAATGCCGATGGCGAATTCCTCATGACCTGGGGATCCACCGGCCGGGAATATGGAGAGTTCCGCGACCCGCACGCGCTGGCAATGGATTCGACCGGCCGCCTCTTTGTTGGCGATCGCGCCAACAACAGGATCCAGATATTCGACCAGGACGGCAATCATCTCGAGACCTGGAGCCAGTTCGGGCGGCCCAGTGGACTGTTCATCGATCAAAACGACATTCTTTATGCGGCTGACTCCGAGTCGAACACGACCTGGGGCATGAATCGCGGCTATTTGCGCGGCATTTATATTGGCAGCGCGTTTGATGGCTTCGTCACGATGCACATTCCCGATCCGAACCAGGATCCGGACAATGCGAGCACGACGGCTGCCGAAGGTGTCGCCGTCGACAAGGACGGCAATATATACGGTGCCGAAGTGGGGCCGCGGCAGGTCGTGAAGTACACAAGGCGTCGTTAAATGCGGTTCGCCGTTGCGCGAACCGCAATGATCGGGGGTCAGGGCCGGGCTCTGACCCCTGTTTTGTTTTCCCGCGGAGAGAGCCGGAGTTTCACATCCTGAGTATTGAGGTCACATTGTGGAACTCCCTCTGGTTCCATAAGACTCGTGTTCGCTAGAATTCCCGGCTAATCAAGCGCATAGCCCGTATTTGATTTGCCCCACTGCTGACAACCAGGCTCAACGGATCCGGATTGAGAGACCAAGGCCTGCCCGGAAGAGGATAGAAAATGTCTGACCAAGAAGAAAACGACATCGTTCTTGCGGATCTGCCTGACGACGAACTGGTCGAGCAGATGTTTGACGATCTTTATGACGGTCTCGCCGACGAGATCAGGGAAGGTACGGAGATATTGCTGGGACGAGGCTGGGATCCGAAGCGGGTTCTCGACGAGGCGTTGGTCGGCGGGATGAATATCGTCGGCATCGATTTTCGCGACGGCATCCTGTTTGTGCCAGAAGTTCTGCTCGCTGCAAACGCGATGAAGTCAGGCATGGCCATTCTGCGGCCGTTGCTGGCCGAAACCGGCGCGGAACCCGTCGGCAAAATGGTCATAGGCACCGTTAAGGGCGATATTCATGATATCGGCAAGAACCTGGTCGGCATGATGATGGAAGGCGCCGGTTTCGAGGTGATCGATCTCGGCATCAACACGGACGCCGATGCCTATATTGAAGCGCTCAACAAGGAGAAACCTGACATCCTTGGCATGTCGGCACTGCTGACTACGACAATGCCCTATATGAAGGTTGTCATCGACACGATGAAGGAGAAAGGAATTCGCGACGATTTCATCGTTCTCGTTGGCGGTGCGCCCCTGAATGAAGAGTTCGGTTCCGTAATCGGTGCCGATGCCTATTGCCGGGATGCAGCGACAGCGGTCGAGGTTGCGAAAAACCTGATCAAACAGCGGCGCGCATCGTAGGAGAACGAGATGGCGGATGGCGCTCTGCTAATTGCCTGCGGCGCCCTCGCCAGGGAACTCGTGGAACTGCGACGACGCAATGCGTGGGAGCATATCCGCATACTGTGCCTGCCGGCTGACCTGCACCACACACCAAACAAGATTGCTGGCGCCGTGGCAGATGCGATCGAAAAAAACAGGGAAAAGTACGAAAATATTTTCGTGGTCTACGCCGATTGTGGCACTAACGGTTCTCTGGATCGCGTGCTGGACGAATACGGCATCGAAAGAATCTCTGGTGCGCACTGCTACCAGTTTTTTGCCGGCGAATCGATATTTGACACGCTCAGTGAAGAGGAACCCGGAACATTTTACCTGACGGACTTCCTGGTTCGACACTTCGATCGCCTGGTCGTGAAAGGCCTGGGGCTTGACCGTCACCCGGAACTGAAGAGCCTGTATTTTGGCAATTACAAACGCGTCGTTTACCTGGTGCAGACGCATTCCGAGAAACTGTCGGAGCTGGCGCGGGAGCAAGCAGATTACCTTGGACTCGAATACATCGAACACAACACCGGGCTCGACCCGTTTGATTCAATTCTAAAAGAGCAGGTCATCGAATGGCGAAACTGATCACCATTTACTGGCGAGACATTCCGGCTCAGGTAGTCGGCCGACAGGGGCGAATAAACGCCAAGAAAGAACTTGAGCCGCGATTCGCGAAAGCCATAGATCGAGCGGCGATGCGAGCCGGCCGCGGATCCAGCGACGCCTACCTTGAAGATTGGCGACGAGAAACTGAAATGGTCTCTGGCGACCTGGAAGCACTGGTCGCATCACGAGTCGCCAAACTCGAAAATGAGTTCGACGATGAATACCTGGAGTCTGTCGTAAAAGCAGGCGGCGTTGCAGGAGACGTAAGGTAAATGACAAACACAGTAATCAGCTCAGCAAGCAAAGAGGTCATCATCGGCTTCGACCAGCCTTTCGTCGTCATTGGCGAACGGATCAATCCGACCGGGCGCAAACTGCTTGCCGAAGAAATGAAGAACGGCGATTACAGCCGCGTGCAATCAGACGCGCTGGCCCAGGTAGCAGCCGGCGCACAGATACTGGATGTGAATGCCGGCATTCCATTGGCCGACGAGCCTGCAATCCTGGCCGAAAGCATCCGTTTGATTCAGTCGATTTCCGACGTGCCGCTTTGTATCGACTCTTCCATTGTTGAAGCACTGGAAGCCGGCCTTGAAGTGTATGAGGGCAAGCCGCTGCTCAACTCCGTTACTGGCGAGGAAGAGCGTCTTGAGCGGGTGTTGCCGCTCGTCAAGAAATACGGTTGTGCGGTTGTGGCCATTTCAAACGACGACACCGGCATCTCCGAGGATGTCAATGTACGTTTCGATGTCGCGAAGAAAATCGTCGAGCGCGCCATGGATTTCGGCATCCCGGCCAGCGATGTCGTTGTCGATCCGCTGGTGATGCCGATCGGCGCGATCAACTCGGCCGGTCAGCAGGTCATGCATATCGTCAAACGTCTCCGCGATGAATTGAAGGTCAACACAACCTGTGGTGCATCGAACCTGAGCTTCGGCCTGCCAAATCGCAACGGGCTTAACTCTGCGTTCATCGCCATGGCCATTGGCGGTGGCATGACCTCCGCAATCACCAATCCATTGCACAGCGATTTAATGCAGGCGGTTCGTGGCGCAAACGTCGTGATGGGTCATGACCTCGAGTGCTCGGACTGGATTCATAACTACCGCGACCAGGACGCCGGCAATGTCGGCGCCGCACCGGTACGCGGCCGGCGCAGCGGTCGCAGACGCAGAACACAAACCTGACCCGATGGGACAGGCAAACGAACCGTTAATCGTATTTTCCCCGTCGGGAAAACGCGGGCGCTTTCCGCAAGGCACGCCAGTGCTGCAGGCCGCGCGCAGCCTCGGCGTGGACATCGACTCCGTTTGCGGGGGGCGAGCGCTTTGCGGTCGTTGCCAGGTCACAGTGGCGGAAGGTGAGTTATCCAAGCACGGCATCGTATCGCGTGTTGAGAACCTGACCCCTGCGGGCGAAGCAGAGACGCGACATCGCGCGCGACGTGGCCTTGCCAGTGACCGGAGACTGAGTTGCCAGGCACAATTGTGCGGCGACATTGCCATCGATGTTCCGGAGTCAAGCCAGGTTCACAGGCAGGTTGTGCGTAAACCGCATGAAGCACACGACATCAAGATTAACCCAATCACGCATCCGTATTTTGTCGAAGTCGACGAGCCTGACATGCACGACCCAAGTGGCGATCTCGAGCGGTTAAAGAAAGCGATCGAACGTGACTGGCAACTCGAGAACCTGAGCATTGCACTACCCACTCTCCAGTCGCTGCAAAAGACCCTGCGTGGTGGTGACTGGAAGGTGACGGTCGCCGTGCGGGACGGTAAAGAAATCATTGCCGCATGGCCCGGATTCAAGAACAAACTATATGGCGTTGCGATCGACGTCGGTTCGACGACCATCGCCGCGCACCTGTGCGACCTGGCGAGCGGCGAGGTTATCGGCAGTGCCGGATGCATGAACCCGCAGATTCGCTTCGGCGAAGACCTGATGAGCCGTGTTTCGTACATCATGATGAACCCCGGCGGCGAAACTGAACTCACCAATGTCGTACGCAGCGCAATCAACGACCTGCTGGCGGACGTTGCGGCAAACGCTGACCTGGATATCGATGAGTTGGTCGAGCTGACGATTGCCGGGAACCCCATCATGTTGCACCTGGTTCTGGGGCTAAATCCGGTTGAGCTGGGCACAGCGCCGTTTGCGCTCACGAGCGATTCGGCGACGAGTATTCCCGCAAGAGACATTGGCATTCGTATTAACAAAGGTGGCTACGCGTATGCGTTGCCTTGTATTGCAGGTCATGTGGGCGCGGATACGGCAGGCGTGCTGCTGGCCGAAGCGCCGTTTGAAAGAGACGAGATCTCGCTGATCGTCGATGTCGGTACCAATGCCGAGATCCTGCTCGGTAACCGCGAGCGCCTGCTCGCTGCGTCCAGCCCGACCGGCCCCGCTTTCGAAGGTGCACAAATCAGTGGCGGGCAACGTGCTGCGCCCGGCGCCATCGAGCGCGTGAGAATCGATCCGGTTACGCTGGAGCCGAGATACCAGGTCATCGGCTGCGAGCTGTGGTCGGACGATCCGGCATTCGAGGAAAATCTGCCCGATTCGGGCGTCACCGGTATTTGCGGCTCGGGCATCATCGAAGTCGTTGCCGAACTGTATCTGGCCGGCGTCATCAACTATGACGGCACGATCGCAAATGATGCTACGAATCGGTCTGAGAGACTGATCGCTGACGGCAGAACCTTCTCTTACGTTCTGGTCGATGGCGAGCCAGGCGTCACTATTCAGCAAAACGATGTGCGAGCCATTCAGCTCGCGAAAGCCGCACTTTATGCGGGTGCGCGCTTACTGATGGAGAAACTGGGCGTCGACAAAGTGGACCGCATTCGCCTGGCCGGCGCTTTTGGCGCACATATCGATGTCAAGTACGCGATGGTCCTCGGAATGATTCCTGATTGCGTCCTCGGGCAGGTTTCGTCAGCAGGCAATGCGGCCGGGACAGGTGCGCGAATTGCGCTTCTGGACAAAAAATCCCGGACGCTAATCGAGCAACAGGCCAGGAGCGTCGAAAAGATCGAGACCGCCGTCGAGCAGCGATTCCAGCATCACTTTGTATCGGCGATGGCCATTCCCCATGACACCGATCCGTTCGTTGAACTGCGAAAAGTCGTCGAATTGCCAGTGCGCCAGGCGAAGAAACCTGTGGAAGGCAGAAGAAGGAGAAGAAGATGAACACGGCGCGAACCGACAAAGAACGCGACGTCCTGATCAATGATTTGCGCGAAGCTTATATGGAGGTCTTCCCGGCAACAGGTATCGAGGAAAAGCTTAAGGTTATCGAACCCAATTCACACGTCGCTGTCACTTGCTCGCCAACGAAGGGCATCGACGAGACGCTCGATCTGACCGAAAGGCTGGTTACTCAAGGCTTTCGCATTACACCCCACATTGCTGCAAAGAATGTACGTGACGCCCGCCATTTGGGGGAAATCATGACGCGCCTGAAGAGGCTTGGAATCGAAAGCATTTTTGTCCCGGGTGGCGATCGACCGAAGCCCGCTGGTGAATTCCATACAGCGCTCGGATTATTGCGGGCGATCAGCGAATTCGATCACGATATAAAGGAAATCGGCGTTGCCGCGCACCCTGAGGGACATCCCGATGTAGCCGACGAAACCCTGTTCGAAGAACTCGAGAAGAAACAGCAATACGCCCAGTACATGGTGACGCAAATGTGCTTTGACGCGGATGCACTCGGGTCCTGGCTAATCGATCTTCGTGCACGCGGCATTACACTGCCCGTGTGGGTCGGATTGCCCGGCGCAATCGATCGCAATCGCCTGATCAAAGCATCATTCAGGATTGGAGTTGGTGACTCGCTGCGTTTCCTGCGTAAGAAATCGAAAGTTGCTGCGGAGTTGATGAAATCGGCTTTGTACAAACCCGATGAGCTTGTACTGGCGCTGGCCAAATACCAGGCGATGCCGGAGGCGAAGATAGCCGGGTACCACCTGTTTTGCTTTAATCAGGTTGAAAGCACGGAAGCCTGGCGAAACGACGCCATCGAAGCGCTGCTTTGAGTAGGCGCGGACATCGCAACAAAAGAACAGCTGGCGCTATACGCCAGTTGCCGTGGCAGCAGGTCCGGAACCCGTGGGCACCCGTAGAAGTATTGGCTGAAGAGGATGTCGAGAGAATCATCGACGCAGCACTGACAATTCTCGAAACACAGGGCTTTCGGTTTCTGGAAGAGCAAAGTCGTGCTTTGCTCGGCCAGGCCGGTTCAGACATCAGCGGCGAAGATAGAATGGTCCGGTTCGACCGCGGCCTTGTGACCGAAAAAATCGCAGAGGCGCCGGCGGAATTCAGCCTGCGGGCGCGCAATCCTGCCCATGACCTGATGCTTGGTGGAAACCATATCAACTTTTCATCCGTTGGTGGCCCGGCTTTTGTCAGTGATCTCGACAAAGGCAGACGACCCGGAAACCACGAGGAAATGTGCGACTACCTGCGAGTAATTCAAAGCCTGAACATCATTCACCAGGAAGGCGGCGGTTGCTTCGAGCCGATGGATTTGCCCCCGGAGTCCAGGCACCTGGACCTGTACCTCGCGCAGCTGACTTTGCTCGACAAGAATGCACAAGCCTATGCGCTCGGTCGTTACCGAACGGTCGATTGCCTGGAAATGACGAGCATCGCGCTCGGTGTATCGCGCGAAGAGCTCGAGAAGGAACCGGCCGTTCTCGCCATTATCAATACCAACTCGCCGATGCAGCTTGACATACCGATGACAGAAGCCGTTCTTGAACTTGCCGCTGCGAAGCAGGTTTGTTGCATAACGCCTTTTACGCTCGCAGGCTCAATGAGTCCGGCAACACTCGCTGGCACGCTGGCCCAGCAAACCGCCGAGATCCTTGCGGTCGGCACGTTGGCGCAGATTGTTCGGCCCGGCGCGCCAATCATGTACGGCGCGTTCGCATCCAACGTTGACATGCAAAGTGGCTCACCGGCGCTCGGCACACCTGAATATACGAAGATGGCGATCGCCAGCGCTCAAATTTCAAGGCGACTCAACATTCCGTTCCGCTCCAGCAACACGACAACGTCCAATTGCGTCGATGCACAATCTGCCTACGAGAGTGAGATGTCGCTTTGGGGTGCTGTAATGGGCCACACAAACCTGGTCAATCATGCAGGCGGCTGGCTGGAGGGCGGACTAACTGCATCGTTCGAAAAACTGATCGTCGATGCCGAGATGCTGCAAATGATGGCCGAGACCTTAAAGCCGATCGTTGTTAACGATGACGAGCTGGCTTTGAGCGCAATCGCCGAAGTACCGCCCGGTGGCCACCACTTTGGCACTGCCCATACCCTGGAAAGATACGAAACCGCCTTCTACACACCGCTTGTTTCCAACCGGCAGAACTTCGAGGCCTGGCAGGAGAGCGGCAGCGTTGATACTGCACAGAGAGCGAATGCGATCTGGAAACAATTACTTGCCGAATACGAGAAACCGGATATCGACCCGGCTATCGAAGAGGCATTAACGAGCTATGCTGATAAACGCAAAGAAGCTATTGCAAAGCACACCCACTAGAGAGGACTGATGCGACCAACTTTAAGCGTCCTGAGCGACGAACAGATAAAAAGCATTCTTGATGAGGCCAAACGACTGATGGCTGAGGTCGGGATGGAGATTCGCGGCAAGAGCATGAAACAACGCATGCTGGACAGCGGACTGAAGACCGACAAAAGTGGTAAACGAATCCTGTTTCCCGTCGACGTTGTCGACAAAGCGATTGCGGATGCACCCTCCTCGTTTACGCTGTTCAATCGGGATGGCAACCCGTACACGGAGATTGGTGGTAACAACGTGCACTACGTGCCGGGATCGAGCGGACTCAAGATTCTCGATCACAGGACGCAGAAAACGCGTCTCGCCAACTCGACGGACTTTATCGAATACGCACGTCTTTGTGACGGGCTTGAGCACATCGCCTACCTCGCCACTGCGTTTTCAACGAACAAGGACATCGAATCCCAGGTGTCCGACGCCTGGCGTCTGTACATGACATTGACGACGTCGAAGAAACCTGTTGTCTCCGGCGCCTTTAGCGAACACGGCGTGCCACGTATGGCCGAAATGATGGAGATGTTTCGTGAGAACCGCGCGGATCTCGCCGCGAAGCCGATGTCGATTTTCACGATTACGGCCACCGGCAACTTTCGCTACGGCGAAGATTCCTGCCAGAACATGCTGGACTGCGCCGAAAACGGAATTCCCGTGGAGATTGTGCCCGTTACGTTGATGGGTCTCATCGCTCCGGTCACGCTGGTTGGTGCACTGGTCTTCCATTGTGTGGACGTTCTGACAGGCATCACAATGGCGCAGATCGTTCGACCGGGGACACCGGTTCTGTTTGGTGGCGCGCCCGCCACCTTCCACATGAAAGCAGCAAGTTCGCCCATGGCTGCCATCGAAGCGCAACACCTGAACGTTGCCTATGTACAAATCGCGAAATCACTCAGTCTGCCGACACAAGCCTACATGGCATTGTCAGATGGAAAGTCTCTCGATGCACAAGCGGGCGGAGAAACCTTTTCGAGCGCCCTGCTCGCTGCCATTGCGGGCGTCAACTCGGTATCCGGGCCGGGCATGCTTGATTTCGTACTGACCTTCAGCCTGCCGAAGCTGGTATTCGACAATGAAGTCTGCGGTCAGTCCCTTCACTTTATTCGCGAGATCAAGGTACTTGATGATTTGCCAACAACCGACCTGGTGAATGACCTGATGCGGGACGATCACCTGATCACCAGCCCGCACACGCTCGAACACTGGCCGAATGAGTTGTACCTCACGGATCGGGTCATCGATCGCGAAAATCGCGAGACCTGGGAAGAAGGAGGCAGCAAGGATCTCCTGCAACGCGCCACGGAAGAAGTCGAAGAACGACTCGCCAACTACCAGCCATTCGAAACAGACCCGGCAATTGACAAGGCCATGCGAGAAATCGTCATTGCCGGTTTCGAATCACAGGAAAAGCTGCCGGAGCTGCCACCACCGCCCGAGCGGCGGGCTGCCAAGGCACCCGCTGGCCGACGCGGTCGGGCCGGTCGGCGGCGCTCGAAGACGTAAGCTTCGACTCAGATCGCCATCGGTCTATCCAATAACAAACTGAATCAGACTGAAGCCACGATGCCCGCTCTCAGCTGCGGCTTCAATCGGTCGATGCAACACATCCGTAAGCTTTACGGTGCCAGCATGCGACTCTCGCTGAAATCACTGGTCCCGCTTGTCACTTGCGCGCTTCTGACCTGAGCGAAAAATCCGTGACCAGCGGCAAATGGTCATAATCGCCAGCCTTTCCGCCATACAGCACATCGGATTGCTGCAATCCGAGAGCTGCAAGCTCATCCGCTGACATCATCATCGTGTTTAATATGAAGCGCCGACTAACTGACGTCACGCTGTCCGTGAAGATGATGCGGTCCAGCGCGCTGGGCGCAAAAGGCATCTCGTCATTGCGCCACGTGTAGTAGCTCTGCTCTTTGCCGTTATGACTGGGTCTGGCATCGGCCATATCTGTGTCATCCCAGTCGATCCTGAAATCGGGTCCGAAGGTCTCTTCGTCAATAATGTCGCCATTAATTAACGTCTCAAAAGGCTGCATGGAAGCATCGGACACGACGTTCATATCGCCGAGTATGACAATAGGTGTGTTGTCCGGAATCGTATTGGCTTGGTCCGACTCTCGCAGATTGCGTATCCAGCGAACAATCGAGTCTGACTGCACCTGGCGGAGTCGCACATTCTCTTTGCCGGCCCCGCTTTTGTTATGCATAGCAACGACATAGATACCAGTATCGGCAAAGTCTCCTGGTATATCTACGAGAGCCGCCGCGTAGCCGAAATGAAAATCTGGAGCTCCCAGCTCGGGGATCGGATATCGCACAGGCAGCTCACCACTTTGCTGTTGCAGCGGATAGCGGCTGATCAATGCATTATCGGAGACAGTGTGAACCTGCCATGATTCTCCGTTCTCCAGCGGAATATAGTTGTTCATTAGCTGCGTAAGCTGCTCGGCGAGGCCCGCCTTCGCAACCTCCTGCAGTGCGATAACATCCGGATCGATGGCTTGAACGATGCGGGCAAAACTCTCATAACGAGCGCCTTCCGTAGCAAGGATCGAATTTAGCTTCACGTTCCAGGACATCACGCGCACATCGGAATAGTGCTGCCGTTGAAATGCTTCTGCGCCTGGCGCTTTCTGCTCATGCTTCCCCGCGCAACCAGCGAGTACAAACGAGTAAATGGAAAATAGTAATAGTGCCCGAAGGTGAAAGAGGTCGCTCTTCGATTTGCTTCGTTTCATTTCATTACTACCGAGCTGGCGGATTTATTTGAGTCGAAGAGTGGCGTTGAGATTGGACAGCGATTTATCAGGCGCCCGACATCATTTCCGCTCTTCAAGCTGCCCGATAATCTCATCGGCAATTTCAATGGCAGATTTGTGTTGCCCTATAAGTAGCTGAGAACGTATTGCCCTCATCGTGAATACAGTCTCAACCCCCGGATCGCGCAGCAAGATTGATAAATCAGTATTGAAATTACTTGGAGGAAGCTGCAATCGAGAGTCCCCTTGCGATTCATCGACCCGAATGACATCAAGCAATGGTATCCCTAAGCGAATCAGCGCATCGATGAAATTTGCCTCACGATTGCTCTCGAGGTGTCGGCCATCAAGGCTTAGATTGTTCATCAACATCGGCCAGGTCTGCAGTCTTGACCACAGGTTGGAATCGCCGGACTCAATTCTGACTCTGGAAGCCAGTACATCCTGCAGGCTTCCCTGCTGCGGCGCCGACACGCCGGCATTCAAGCTCACGCCAAGCGCGGCGCGAAGCTCCGAACTTGCACTGTCAGTTGCATTAGGCCCCATTAATGCAATGACCTTCGACGTTCCGCGCAAGGAATCCTCCAGACCTTCCAGCTGCAAAGCGAGGTGATGTCGCGCCTCCTTGAATTCGCCGAGAAGCGTTTCAAGTTGTGCGCGCTCGGACTCCGCCTCTTTTCGGTCTTCCCACCAGGCGTCTATCGCAAACGCCAGCAGGATGCTCATGACAATTGCGGAGCCCTCTGCAAATATGCGCGGCCACTGAATATCGCGTTTCATTACCGTTTTTCCATCTTGAAAGGGTTTACCCACTTTGGGTCACAGGCGGATACTCAGTATACAATCCGGAGAGTGGCTGGTTGCGACTCAAGACAGGCGCGCAGCAAGATTTCCTGGCGGGGGCGATAGATGAACTGGCATATTTTGGGGTTGACGATCGTTGCGCTTGCAATGGGTGCCTGCGGCGATTCAACTGTGTCCGACAGTGCAGAGGCCGATAATCCGAACATCGCGACCGCCGAGGCGCTTATCGATGCCTTTTATTCTTTTGACGCGGAGGCGCTCCGGGCAACACTGGCTTCCGCTGAGGATTCGATTCCCGCGATTCTCTACTACCAGGGTTGGGCTGAGGGCGGAAATTACGAAGTTCTGAACCGGATGCCGTGTGTCGTTGACGACGAGGAAAACTTAAGCTGCTCCATCACCGTTAAAGATGACCTGATTGGAGCGCTGGATCTTGCTGTTAATGTGACTGATACCTTTCACTTAACGTTTTCCGGGAACAGGGTCGTGCATGTGGAAACCAGCTCGAATGATCCGGATGCTTACTACGAAGCCCAGAGCTGGGTCGAAGAAAATCGTCCGCAGCTTATTAAAGAGCCTTGTCGAGGTTTTTTCGATGGAGGACCGACACCAGGGGAGTGCGTCAAGGCGATGGTACGGGGCTACGCAGAGTTTGCGGCGAGTGGCGGGCTTTCCGAGTGAGCGCGCGCTTCGATAGCGATTGCGCTCCGGCTCAATGATAAAGGAAATACATGAATGCTCTAGCGTTTCTGATTTTTTTGCTCCTGTCGGGACTTGTTTCCGCCCAGGAGAGTGCTGACCCCATGCCCGAAATCCTGATCCTGACGACCGGCGGTACGATTGCAAGCCGGACTGATGCCCCGCTGATCGCGGGCCCGGCTCTTGTCCAGGCCGTGCCCGAACTCCTGGACCACGCAGAGATCAAAGTGGAAGAGTTCAGTGTCATTGGCTCGTCCGAAATGACTCCAGATCACTGGCTGCGATTGGCAAAAAGAATCAATGAGATCTTCACGGAAAAGCCCGATCTGGCCGGCATCGTCATTACACATGGCACGGATACGATGGAGGAGACCGCCTATTTCCTCAATCTGACAGTGAAGCACGACAGGCCGGTTGTTCTTGTCGGATCAATGAGGTCTTCCAACGAGGTGTCGGCCGATGGACCAGGCAACCTGATCAATGCGGTCAGGGTGGCAGTTGACGAGCAGGCGGCGGGTCAGGGAGTGCTGGTCGTTCTTAACGAAGACATTAGTGCTGCGCGAGATGTCTGGAAAACGGACAATCGTCGCGTACAGACGTTCGGCGCTTCAAACGTCGGTCATGTTGGTACAGTCGATCCGGATGGTGTCCGTTTCTATCATCGGTCATTGCAGCCGCACACAAAAGACTCAGAATTCGATGTCTCGAAAATTGGCGTCTTACCGGAGGTTTATATTCTCAGTGACTTTTCCGGTATCGATCAGACCGTGGTCACCGGTTTCGGAAGGCAGGCGATGGACGGGCTGGTGATTCGCACATTTGCAGGCGGTCGCATGAGCAAGGGTATGCAGGCCGGGCTGGAGAGCATTGCAGACCACGGAATTCCAACAGTTGTAACGTCACGAGTGCCTGGCGGCCGCATCGTCGACGCACCGGACTATGCATTTCCTGCTGTAGTGTCGAACGGGCAACAGGACAACAAGGCGAGAATCCTGCTGATGCTGGCGCTTGCTACCACATCGGATTTGACAGAAATTCAGCGGATTTTCGATACGTATTAGGCGGGAACGGCTGTTCTCTGTCGATTCCAGGCCGAAGGAAATCGTATGGACTTGCACAATCGAATCTTCATGATCGCGGTCGGTATTCGCCGGTCGCCACGGAGGGCGGTCACATTAAACAGCTAGCGACCATAGTGGCAGCTGTAATTTGCTCTGCGTGCCAGACGGTTCCCCCGTCCCATATCAGCAGCTACGTGCCGGATTCCGGAGTGCAGGAACAACTGCTTCAACTCGACAATGTCATTCTTGGGGTTGAAACGTTCGGAATTGATCCTGGAGCATACGTCAATATCCAGTGCGGGGGAGAGCCCATTCGGTTTCCCGGTACCAGTAACATTGCCGAATACATTCGCGGCGCGATCGAAACCGAATTATCGGTAGCCGGTATGTACGAGCAGGATGTGCCCGTATTCCTCTCGGGCACGGTCAAACGGGCTGAGCTAAAGTTTGACGGCCGCCTGTCATCCGGTGCCATTGGCGCGACGTGGATTATCGATATTGAACTGCGCTCATCGAACGGACGATCATTGCGGGCGGTATCTGGCCGGGCCTATCGCACCGGCTTCGAAGTCATCAGTTGCCCGGAGGCTGCGCGCGCCTTAATGCCGGCAGTGCAGAAACTGATCCGGACGGCAGTGACACAAGAGCAATTTCAATCACTCACGCAAACATAGGATTCACGGGACAGATTACTGACACCATTTGAGCTAACTGTCCGTCGTGACTCTACGGCTATAAATTTGGTCTAGAATCCAAGCTAGTGGCCTTTTCTCAGTAGAACATTTGGGGTGGCATTTATCGATTTCCTGACTGGTCCAAAATCCGTATCGGTGGCGCTCTTTCTTTTGTGCCTGAGCGCCAGCTATGCAGTCGTCGTCGAAATTTGGTCGGCGACCGTACTATTTGGCGGTACCGGGAGCGCTCTATTTATCGCCAGTCTTCTTGGCGGAGTTATCGGCTTCTACATCTTGTATGGTTGGATCTTGTACAAGACGTGGAAAGGATCTGCAGGCGCCCGCCTGGCTCTGCTGTTTCTGATTTTCGCCGGCATCGCAATTCATGCGTCTCAGGCGTTCGGTAATTTCGGAGAACTGTTTGGCCCGCTTTTCGTAACGGTATTTCTGGACGGACTTCGGATAATAGCGGCAGTTTTGCTGATTCTGTCGCCCAAGAGTTACTGGCGTAAACAGGGCTTGAAAAATGAATCAGGCGAGGCAGGCGGCAATTCAATCAGTCGTTAATCAGATGAATAACATCTGGACGCAGATGGCGGGAGAAGCGAGGCATGTGGTTTTCGACCGAGTTCCAAAAGCATATGCAGGAAACTCTGGAATCATTGCCTGACTATCAGAGATGGTCCGACTGATCGCCAGCGGCTGCATTAAAGAGAAGTTGCGAGGACATGAATAAACTGAAATTGGCCGATTGCGGACCAATTGGAAACATATGATTAGGCTGCTAAGCGATCTTCTGTCGAGGCAGGACCCGACACAGCCACACACGCTACTTACCCGTTTGATCGTAAGCTTCTGTATCTGCCTGGCCTACATCGTGCTGCACGGTTTCTACGGTCTGCTCGCTTCTATCGTAGTCTACCTGTTAGGTGTGGAAATTATGGGTCTCCCTCTACAGACGATGTTTTATCCATTCATTCTTGGTTTGCTAAGTGGCTGCTGGAAGTCTTTCCTGGGCTTACGTGAATATTGGAGAAATCATGGCCATGCCAATAGCTGAAAAACCGGCTTTTGACTCGTTAATAGCGGCCGTTTCTGGCCGAAAACAGCCCCTGGGCTGCTAAACTAATGAGAGGCTGCAAATGACCCAAAGCCGCCTTTCGGGAAGTCGTTTTGGCTAGACGCCGTGAGTTAGTCTGAGATCAATAATGAAGAAGATCGAACCTCAAGAACTAATTTCGATACTTGCAAATATCGGCGTAATCGCCGGCATAGTTTTTTTAGCTTTCGAACTTCGACAGAACAACGAGCTTATGGCCTCAGAGGCACGGGCGACTTACGCAAGCATGGATCAAATAGGTTGGAGCTTCATAATCGAAAATCCCGATCTCTCTGATTTATTGATCAAAGACAGGAATGGAGAGGAACTTACGGAGTCAGAAGAGCTTCGCCTTAATGCTCTTTGGTTGCAGAATCTCGCTCAGTATCAGTTTAGGTTCTTGGAGGATCCCAATTCTGTGGGTTGGGTAAATGGCCAACGTAGAAATTATGAGTCGTACAGTACGCTCAGGAGCGCTTGGGAAGGAAATGGCTCAGGCGCCAGACAAGCAGGAAAGGATAACTTCGATCCGCGCTTTGTTCGTTTCTACGAAGAAAACGTCTTAGTCTCTCGATAGCCAATGTCTGCAATTGGCCGAAAGCAGCCATTAGCGTATCGAGTGGCGAATGTCCGGTATTCCCCAGAAGCAGCCATTCAGATGCTAGTAATTTGGCTTAACTGAACGGCTGCTTTTGACCCAAAGCAGACGTGCATATGCGATATTCCTTCCTGCGCGAAATCGTTACCTGGAGTCCATTAGATGAATTCGATCAGATTTAGGGATTGGCTGGAGGTCATCG
>JAHEFF010000079.1 GCA_024640315.1 Woeseiaceae bacterium | reverse complement strand
ATTAAGTTTGTATCCATCCTGCAAGACCCGGATACCGTCGATATCGACAGACGGTATCGGAGCGCTCGTAGCGCGGTAGCTTAATTAGCCGATTTGACAGCCAAAACATCGATTTAAGCGCTCAATCGGGCTTCCCTGAATATCAATATCCCAGCGATTCATCTACTTACGCCGGTCCGACCCCGTTGGTCAGACCTCGACACTCCCAACCAGGACTGCCTAACAAACTCCGACGCAGGCGACGCCAAATGCTAGGAACACAGAAACCCGCCCTCTGCGTCCCACGTTTTGAGTCAAAAAGTCGCCGAGTTTATCTCGACGTTATTTCCTTTGATCGTCACTGCATTACTCGCCTTCAGCGAAATATCTTTCGAGTCGAGTGTTGTCTTAGTTGAACCTAGCTGGAGTATTGAGAGGCCAGATTTGATAGTTACGTCCGAATCGGCGTCAAATCTCACTTTATCAGAGTTGACGCTTAGCGAAGCCGAGTTCGTCCCTGCAGACAGGCCACTAACACCGGCATAACCATGATTGGCTCCAACAACGAGATTGTGAGAGCCCTGCCGATTCTCCAGCATCGGATTTTCATTGTATCCAATAATCAGGTTACCCCGCGCATTGGCGCTCTCCGTGCTCCCAACACCATTTCGGATATGAACGTTACAGCCACTAAAAACAATCGTTGAAGAAGCGCTGGAAGTATCTATACACGCGAGCCTGTCTTGTAGACCTTTCAACTCATTTGATTGCGAAGCGACCAAGCTTTCTAGATCCTCTATGCGGCTTGCTAATTCATCTTTCTTCGGCTTTCCTCCCAACGCAAAGAGTGGGACAAATGCGAAGATAATTGCGATTCCGGAGACAATGATCATCGTAACTGTTCGATTCTTAGCTGGTTGCATACTGCCCTCCTTGTTCTACCGACAAATGCCCGGCGTAGACTGTGATAGAAACACTAACAGTTCGGGCTGGACTTCGATACTGAGCAATGCGGGACAACGATATTTTGTAAAATCAAGAATTGGCGATGTTGCGATTTGCGATTTTGGGGTCGGACCACCATATGTTGTTGATGCAGCACGACGAACGGCTGCGTGGCAATGATGATATAGCCCTAATCGGCTTTTTTCGTACCGGAATTGGCGATTAAGTTGGTATCCATCCTGCAGGACCCGGGTGCCGTCAATATCGACAGACAGTATCGGACTGCTCGTAGCGCGGTATCTTAATTAGCCGATTTGACAGCCAAAACATCGATTTAAGCGCTCAATCGGGCTTCCCTGAATACCAATATCCCAGCGATTCAGCTACCTACAGCGGTCCGACCCCGTTGCCAGGTGCAGCGGTCCGACCCCGTTGCCAGTTGCCTCGCAAGTTTATCCGTGTTTTCCCCGGCTTAAATCCCCTGCCGACCCGTGCTAACTTAAGAAAGTTCGTACCGGGGGAATTCAAATGAATCAGAAACGCTGTATTGCACTGCCCTTGGCAGCTGCTTTATTCATCGCCGCATTTTCGTGGTCGCCTGCTGCCAGTGCGCAGGAGACGATTAATCCCGAGCTCTTTGATGGCCTCGAATGGCGTGGAATCGGGCCCTGGCGTGGTGGCCGCGTTACCGCAGTAACGGGCGTGCCGGGCAACGACCGGCTCTACTATATGGGTGCGACTGGTGGCGGTGTCTGGAAGACAGAAAATGCCGGTATCTCCTGGGAGAACATCTCCGACGATTTTTTCAACGTCGGCACCATCGGCGCGATTGCCGTTGCGGAATCGGATATCAACGTCATCTATGTCGGCACGGGTGAGGCGCCGATTCGCGGCGTGACGACGAGCCACGGCGATGGTATGTACAAGTCGACGGACGCTGGCAAGACGTGGACACATATCGGCCTGCCGGATGCGGGCCAGATTGCCCGTGTCATCGTGCATCCCAGGGACCCCGACCTTGTCTACGTCGGCGTACAAGGACAAATCTGGGGCCCCAGCGAGGAGCGGGGCGTCTACCGCAGCAAGGACGGCGGCGCGACCTGGGAGCAGGTTTTGCAGGTTGACAACGAAACCGGCGCAACGGACCTGTCCATGGATCCGACCAACCCGAGAATAATTTATGCAGCCATGTGGGAGCATGGTCGCAAACCCTGGTTTATCAAATCAGGCGGAACGGCAGGCGGCATTTTCAAAACTACCGATGGTGGCGACAGCTGGGTGAAACTGGAAGGCGGCCTTCCTGAGATCATCGGCAAGATCGGTCTCGACGTTTCCGCCAGCAAACCGAATCGTGTCTACGCCATTGTCGAGGCGGAACTGGACAAAGGCGGGCTCTATCGGAGTGATGACTACGGTGAGACCTGGAAGCTCTTAAACGGAGACCGCATCCTCTGGTCTCGTGCCTGGTATTACATTCATCTGAAGGCCGATCCCGTTAATGCAGATACAGTTTGGGTTCTCAATGCCCCCATCATGAAGTCCATCGATGGTGGCGTGACGTTCGAGAAGAAATCCACGCCGCATGGCGATCATCACGATCACTGGATCAACCCGGAAAATAACCTCAACATGATCAACGCTAACGATGGTGGCGCGACGATCACTTTTGACGGCGGCGAATCGTGGTCCAGCATCATGAACCAGCCTACGGCCCAGTTTTACCGCGTCATTACCGACAACCTCGAGCCGTACCGGATCTACGCCGGACAGCAGGACAATTCGACGGTCGCCATCGCGAGCAGCACATTCGATGGTGGCATTGGTGTTGAGGACTACTTTCCAGTCGGCGGTGGAGAAAGCGCCCACATCGCATTTGATGAGAACAACCCGCGGCTGATCTACGCCACGACCATCAATGGCACGCTCACAGAATATGATCATGAAACGAAGCGGACGAGGCCGATCAAGCCGTACCCGGAATATGTTTTCGGCCAGCAGTCGAAAGACCTCAAGTACCGCACGAACTGGAACGCGCCGGTGGCTTCATCTCCCCACGATCCGACTATTCTCTACTACGGCACCCAAAAGCTCCTGCGCAGCAGCGACCGCGGCGTCACCTGGACGGAAATCAGTCCGGACCTGACGAAGAACGAGGTCGACAAGCAGGGCCTGAATGGCGGCCCGTTAACCCCGGAGAATGTTGGCGCGGAATTCTACGGCACGATCTTTTACATTGTTGAGTCGCCACACGAGCCAGGCACGATCTGGGTAGGAACCGACGATGGGTTGCTGCAGGTAACCCGCGACGCCGGAGCGACCTGGAACGACGTTACGCCGGAGAATCTGCAGGGTGCACAGGTTAATGCGATTGAAGTGAGCCCGCATGATGCGGGCACGGTCTACATTGCCGTTGCCGGTTTCAAAATGAACGATTTCCGTCCGCACGTCTACAAGGTCACCGACTACGGACGGCGTTGGAGCAAGATCGACGGTGGTCTGCCGGATAATAATTTTGTGCGTGTCGTTCGCGAGGACCCGGTTCGCCGCGGCGTTCTTTATGCCGGCACCGAAAGCGGCATGTTCGTGTCGTTTGACGACGGCGACAACTGGCAGTCATTCGACATGAACCTGCCCCCCGTACCGATCACCGATCTGACGATTCGCCAGGGGAACCTCATTGCCGCCACACAAGGCAGGGGATTCTGGATTCTCGACGACCTCTCAGTCATACAACAGCTGAACGATGACCTGGCAGACAAAGCGGTGCATTTGTTTGCGCCCAAGGTCACACCGATGGTCAGAGGCGGTGGTCGGGCGCGAGCCAATGAGGGCAGCAATCCTGCAGGAGGTGCGGTGTTGACCTATTACATTGCCGACGAACAGGACGGTCCATTGTCCATCGAAATTGCGGACAGCGACGGCAACGTCGTCAGGACTTATTCCAGCGAGGAGCGGGATTTCGAGAAATGCATCATCA
Source organism: Woeseiaceae bacterium (assembly GCA_024640315.1). Taxonomy (GTDB): domain Bacteria; phylum Pseudomonadota; class Gammaproteobacteria; order Steroidobacterales; family Woeseiaceae; genus SZUA-117. The sequence continues at coordinate 5,244 of JAHEFF010000079.1, read as the reverse complement.
GCAACATGGATCAGCGCATTCCGTTCGAGGTGCATTACCCGTCGGTGAAAGAGGGCATCAACCAGTGGTCCTGGGACATGCGCTTCACGGGCCTTAATTGTATTGAGGACGTAAAACTGTTTGCTGGTTTCGGTGGAGCGACAGTCACGCCCGGCACCTATCGAGTCACCGTCTCTGTCGGCGGCGCCGAAAGTAGCGCGGATCTCACCCTGTTGCCGGATCCACGGGTGGAAGCCTCACCGGAGGACTATCGGTTCCTCGCGCAAAAACGGGCTGAGGTAACCGTCATGCTGAATGAGTTGCTGGATAATCTCGGTGCGGCGCGCAAGGCGCGCAGCCAGGTGAAAGAATTGATGTTGGAATACGCCAATGATGCCGAAATGCAGGAAGTCGGGGAGTCTGCCGTCGCACGCCTGACAGCATGGGAAAACAAGGTAACGCAGACCCAATATGGCACCTATGAGGACGAGGACAGCATGCCACCGATGCTCGATGTCCACATTCGTCACGTACTTGACGTGATTGACCGGGCCGGCGCGCCCGTTTCAGAGGGATCTTTGCAGCGGTTGTCTGACCTGGATTTCGAGTGGCAGGATCGCAAATCGGAGCTGCGGGCAATCAGCAATTCGGATCTGGCGATTATTAACGACTGGGCGCGCGACAAGGGCATCACGCACGTCGGCAGGCCCGGCGAATAGAGTCGCTAACGTTGGATCGATTCAGGCGGGCTCTGCGGAGCCCGGCTTGGATGATTGGTGTCGGTAAGCCTGACGCTTGGCGAAAATTACCGCGCCGTAAACGATGCTGATCAGGCCACATGCGATATACAGGGATGCGCCGGGGGCATTCAGGCCAATGTATAGCGTTCCTGAAATAAACAGTACGCCACCGATGACATACAGGTAGGGCAGGCTTTCATAAATCGGAGTCGGTATCCACATGGCAGTGCTCGTTTGCGCTCGGTGTTTCATGAAAGACAATATGCCGAATTCCGGCTGGCTTCGCGGCGTCTGAATTCACAGCTTTAAGGAGCCCCGGACAAGCCGCCGACCGATTTGTGATGAGAGTCACAATTGCCGTGTTATGTGGAGTCGTGCTGCTCGCGAATGAATTCGCCGAGTAGCCGGAACTCGTCGTCGCGAGCACTGCCTTTTCGCCAGGAAAGGCCAATAGTCCGGTGGCTCTGCTCGTCCATCGGATACATCCTGACCCGGGTGTTCCTGAGAAGGGCACTATCCCTTGCCATCTCGGGCAGGAAAGTAATCCCCAAGTCGGCATCGACCATTTCGACAAGCGTGAGCAGGCTGCTCGCGGCAAATCGGCTGACCTTTTCCGTATTCCGGATCTTGCAGGCGGCGAGCGCATGGTCTCGCAGGCAGTGGCCGTCTTCGAGCAGCAGGATACTTTCCGCTTGCAGCCGGTTATAGCGGTAGTTGTCCGGGTCAACCGCTTTTGAACCCTGGCGTACTGCCAGGCAAAAACGGTCATCAAAGAGCGGCATGGATTCAACGCTGCGCAAGTCGTAAGGCAGGGCAAGCAACAGCACATCCAGCTCGCCCTCGAGAAGCCGCTCGTGAATCCGTTCAGTTTGATCCTCGATCAGATACAGCTTCAGCTCGGGGAAGGTCTTGCGCAGCCGTGGCAGCAGGGTGGGCAACAGAAAGGGCGCAATGGTGGGAATAACGCCCAGGCGGAGCGACCCGGCCAGCGGCTCACGTCGCTGCCCCGCAATCTCAACCAGGCTCTCGATGTCGCGCAGGCAAAGGCGGGCCTGCGTTGCGACCTCCTGGCCTAACGCCGTGACGGTCACCTGTCGCTTCGTTCTGTCGACAAGCTGGGCGTTTAACAGCGATTCGAGATCCTGTATGGCGGTGCTGAATGCTGATTGGGAAATAAACGACCGGGCTGCAGCCCGGCCAAAATGCCCCTCTTCGCAAAGTGCAACGAAATATCCGAGTTGTTTGATGGTTGGGTAATTCATAATAGGTAAAACCGATTAATATTATATAAAAAATCTGATTTATAAATCAATTAAATGGGGCTAAGCTTCACGCCATAGAAATTCTCGCCACTAAATCGGAGTACGAACATGTTTGAGAACAAAGAGGGACAACGTGTCCCGAACGCTACTTTCAGGACCCGTACGGACAATGACTGGCAAAACCTGACCAGCGACGAAATCTTTGCCGGGAAGACGGTCATCGTATTTTCCCTGCCGGGCGCATTCACGCCGACCTGCTCGTCGTCGCATGTACCGCGCTTCAATCAGCTCGCCAGCACCTTCAAAGCGCATGGCGTCGATGACATCATCTGCATGTCGGTCAATGACGCGTTCGTGATGAACGAGTGGAAGGCAACCCAGAACGCCGAAGACATCACCTTCATCCCCGATGGAAATGGTGAATTCACCGGTGGCATGGGTCTCCTGGTCGACAAGGAAGAACTCGGTTTTGGTAAGCGCTCATGGCGTTATTCGATGCTCGTGAAAGACGGCGTGATCGAAAAGATGTTCGTCGAGCCGCAGAAACCCGGTGATCCGTTCGAGGTTTCCGATGCAGACACGATGCTCGGCTATATTTCGCCGAGCGAAGCGAAACCACTCGACGTCACCGTCTTATCGCGCCCCGGCTGCCCGCACTGCGCGCGTGCCAAAGCCTCACTGCGGAATGCCGGCATTGAGTTTGAGTCGCTGGAGCTGAACAGCGAGTTCACGGACCGGACGCTGCGGGCCGTCAGCGGTGCAACCACGGTTCCGCAGGTGTTCATCAACGGTGAGCGGATCGGCGGCGCAGACGATCTGGAAAACTGGCTAAACAATAGTCAACACAAAGCGGCTTGACTCCCCCTCCAGGCTGCGGGGCCCCGGCCAATGGCCGGGGCTTTTTTTTGTGCGCCAAATCGGGGCGCCCCTCCTATTGATGCATGTGCTGTTAGACACTATGCTCGACCGCCCGGATTCCAGGGACAGATTCAGCCAGGAGTAAGCATGCAGATTTCCGATAAGACGCTTTTGAGAGCCCAGGCATATATCAATGGCGAGTGGGTCGACGGTGATGATGGCAGTACGTTTTCTGTAACGAACCCGGCTACCGGCGACTCGATTGCGGACGTTGCGTCATGTGGAACCGCCGAAACCAGGCGTGCGATCGAAGCGGCCGAGGTTGCGATGGTCGAGTGGCGCAAGCGAGGAGCCAAGGACAGGGCAGCCATTCTTCGCAGGTGGTTTAACCTGATGATGGAAGCGCAGGAGGACCTGGCGAGGATACTGACTGCGGAGCAGGGTAAACCTTTGGCCGAAGCCCGCGCCGAGGTTGCCTATGGCGCGAACTACATCGAGTGGTTCGCTGAAGAAGCAAAACGAATCTACGGCGATACCATCCCCGCACCTTCGGATGACAAAAGAATTGTCGTCATCAAGCAGCCGGTAGGCGTGGTTGCATGCATTACACCCTGGAACTTCCCGAATGCTATGTTGACGCGCAAGATCGCCCCGGCACTGGCGGCGGGCTGCACCGTTGTCTGCAAACCGGCCAACGCAACGCCACTTTCCGCCCTGGCTTTCGTGGAGCTTGCCGAGCGCGCGGGCGTTCCCGCTGGCGTCATTAATATTGTCGCCGGGCGAACATCGGAGATCGGTAACGAAATGACCGCGAACCCGATCGTCCGGAAACTGACATTCACCGGCTCGACGCCGGTAGGCAAGAGCCTGATGGCGGCCTGTTCTGCGACGGTGAAACGTACGTCGATGGAACTGGGCGGTAACGCGCCGTTCATTGTTTTCGATGACGCCGACCTCGATGAAGCGGTTAAGGGCGCAATCATTTGTAAATACCGAAATGCGGGGCAAACCTGCGTTTGCGCGAACAGGATTCTGGTGCAGGAAGGGGTCTATGAGGAGTTCGCCGAGAAGCTTCGGGTGGCGACGGCTGAGCTGAAGCTTGGCGAAGGCACGGGCGAAGGCGTAACCATGGGTCCGCTGATCAACGAAGGCGCAGCAAATGATGTGCTCGAGTTCATCAACGATGCCGTTGCCAAAGGCGCCAACGTCGTTGCTGGCGGATCGCGTTCCGCTCTTGGCAGCTGCTTTATCGAGCCGACCATTCTGACAAATGTCAGCCAGGACATGCGTGTATTCAGCGAGGAAATATTTGGCCCGGTCGCGCCTATCTTCAAGTTCAAAACAGAAGAAGAAGCTATTGCTATGGCGAACGATACCGAGTTCGGCCTGGCCTGCTATTTCTATTCCCGAGATGTGGGTCGTATCTGGCGCGTGGGTGAGGGACTCGAGTACGGCATCGTAGGAATTAACGAAGGGATTATCTCCAACGAGATGGCACCGTTCGGTGGCGTCAAGGAATCCGGACAGGGCCGTGAAGGTTCGAAATACGGCCTCGACGATTACCTTGAGATCAAGTACATGTGCATGGGCGGCATCGACAGGTAATAGACAAACCGGGGTTCGACCCCGGTTTTGTTTTGGCTTTCTTACAAGTCCGATTCTGGCTACTTTAGAATTCGTAGCGGCGTATACTGACCGGCAACATTCAGAGGTCGGACGATGCTGCAACACGAAGTCTACGAGAGAGCCAGGCTGTCCCGGGATGCACGTTTCGACGGGCAGTTTTACGTTGGCGTCAAAACCACCGGGATCTATTGCAGGCCAATCTGCCCGGCCAATTCGCCGAAAAGCCGGAATGTCAGGTTTTTTCCCAGCGCGGCGTCGGCGGGTGAGGCTGGATTCAGACCGTGCCTGCGTTGCCGGCCGGAGTGCGCGCCAGGCACGCCAGCGTGGTGCGGCACGTCAACAACAGTCCGACGCGGACTAAGACTGATCTCCGGTGGCGCGCTCGATGACGGCAATGTCGAGAACCTCGCCGAGCGGCTTGGCATCACAAGTCGTCATCTACGCCGTCTGTTCACGACACACCTTGGTGCGTCGCCGCTGGCCGTTGCCCACACGCAGCGGTTGCATTTTGCCAAGCGTTTGATTGACGAGACCAGTTTGCCGATGAGCCATATTGCATCCGCGGCTGGTTACGGGAGTATTCGGCGATTCAACGATGCCTTTCAAAAAACCTACGGCCGCTCGCCGCGGGATCTGCGGAAAGCGGGTGAGACTACCGAGCGCGTCGGTGGTACAGCAATGCTGACCGTACGATTGCCGTATCGGCAGCCGTTCGACTGGCAATCACTGCTGACGTTTTTTGCCGGTCGCGCGACGCCTGGCGTTGAGAATGTTCATGA
>JAHEFF010000078.1 GCA_024640315.1 Woeseiaceae bacterium | reverse complement strand
GGGGGACAATGTCTCCAGCCAGGGAAGCCAGTCCTGCAACGATGTAAATGAACCGGTCGGGTTCATGAGTGCGAGGCTCTAGTTGGCAGGTGCCGGGCGGTTTTCGAACTTCGCCAGGAGCCCTGCCACTTCATCACGAAGCTGGCGGCGGTCGACGATCATGTCGATGGCACCATGATCGAGCAGAAACTCGCTGCGTTGAAAACCTTCCGGCAATTTCTCGCGTACGGTTTGCTCGATGACTCTGGGTCCTGCGAATCCAATAAGGGCCTTCGGTTCTGCGATATTCACATCACCCAGCATGGCCAGGCTTGCCGATACACCGCCGGTCGTCGGGTCAGTGAGCACTGAAATGTATGGAATCTTCATCTCGGCGAGGACGGCGAGAGCAGCCGACGTTTTCGCCATCTGCAAGAGAGAGAAAAGTGCTTCCTGCATTCGGGCACCACCACTGGCCGAGAAGGCGATTAGCGGTGCCCGGGTTTCCGCACTATGTTGTGCGGCTCTGCAAAATCGCTCACCAACAACGGAACCCATCGAACCACCCATAAAGCCGAATTCGAATGCGCATGCCACAATCGGGCGGCCTTTGAGGCTGCCCTTTACGGCAACCAGGGCATCTTTCTCGCCGGTCTTTTTCTGCGCTTGCGTCACACGGTCACGATAACGCTTGCTGTCACGAAACTTGAGCGGATCCTGGGGCTCGAGATTCCCTCCAATCTCCACCTGTGATTCCGGATCCAGGAATGAACTGAGCCGCGCCCGCGCACCAATACGCATGTGGTGATTGCATTTTGGGCAAACACCCAGGTTGCGCTCTACTTCCTTCCGGTACAGCTGCTCATCACACTCCGGACATTTCATCCAGACGCCTTCCGGCACCGATCGCGTGCGCTTCTCGGTGCTGATGCGCGATGGCATTAATTTTTCAAACCAGCTCATAGGACCGAATCATAAACGTTAAAACCCGGACTGTCCGCTTTTCCGGACGGCACATTGAACCCCCGGGGATAGCGGACGCTCGCAAACGTCAGTCCATGCGGAGGTGCGGCAATTCCGGCTGCTGTGCGATCGCCCCTGTCGAGCACAGAGCCGACCCAGTCAGGCTTTTCCTCACCTCTGCCGACCGCAACCAGGGTACCGGCAATATTTCTCACCATATGCTGGAGAAACGCATTGGCGGTCACCGATATGATTACCCAGCAATCCTGGCGCCGGATTGTAAGGTCAGTGATTTCGCGGATTGCTGTGGATGCCTGGCAACCAGCGGCGCGAAATGAGGAGAAATCGTGCCGGCCGAGCAACAGATTGGCGCCCTGCTGCATGGCATTTTCGTCCAGCGGTTCGTGCACCCACCAGGCTCGGTGGCGATAGAGCGACGAACGCGCCAGTCGGTTCAGGACCAGGTATCGGTAGGTTCGCGATTCGGCAGAAAATCTCGCATGGAATTCGTCGTCAACTGCGGTCGCCCAGATCGTATTGATGTCATCGGGGAGATTTGAATTGGCGCCCAGCATCCAGCCTCTGTCCGTTCTTTTTGCTCTCGTATCGAAATGGACAACCTGCCCGGCCGCATGCACGCCTGCGTCGGTTCGGCCCGCACAGACCGTTTCCACGGTCTCATCTGCCACAATCGCGAGTGCTTTCTCCAGCACGGCCTGGACACCGGTGCCCGACTTTTGGCGCTGCCAGCCAACATAGCCGGTGCCATCATACTCAAGACCTAATGCCACACGCATTCTGGTGATTCAATCAAGCGCCGGGGCAGGTGCGTCAATATGCGGGCGCCTGCAGACGCCGCATACGACCTTCAAAGGCGCGCACAAACCGCAGACGGTCAGGTAGGCAGCGAATCGATGAGCTGCTGGGCTTGCTGCTTCTGCCCTTCGTCACCCTCGTCCAGCACCTCTTCCAGGATGCTGCGCGCGCCGCCCGGGTCACCCATGTCGACGTAGGCGCGTGCCAGGTCCAGTTTGGTGCCAACCTCGGTCATCGTCCGCGCTTCGTGAAGATCGTTGGACATGTCTTCGGGAGCCAGTGCCTGGGTGACACCGGTTTCCGCCGTGTCATCCGTCGCTCTGGGACGAATTCGTGGCTGCTCGACCGTCGCATCGTCCCGTACCTGGTTGATGGTATCCCCGACTTCGCTGACTTTCAGTGCCGCGGTCAGATCGTCAAGGTCCAGATCCATGTCAGTACTACCGGCCAGCCCGGGCATCCTGCCCGTATCGTCGGTAGACATATCGGGACTGAATACGTCCTTCGGCAGGGCCTCCGTTTTGGCGAAGTCAAAATCGCCTTCGTCTTCGTCGTCGTCCAGCGGTGCCAACAGAGTCTCGACGTCGTCAGACATTGTCACATCGGTATCTTCATCACCGTAGCCGGGTGCGAGCATTGTGGCGTCTGCATCCGACAGGTCGGGGTTAAGACCGGTAGCGGTCTCAACTGCCATGTCTTCGGTAAGAATTTGCGTCTGACCTGTCGCATCGAGAAGGGACGTGTCGATTCCGACGTCGGTGTCCTCGCCGCTGTCGTAATCATCATCGTCATCAAGCGATGCCAGCATGGTTGCCTGATCATCGCCCAGCTGAGAATCGATGCCGGACTCTGCATCATCAAGGGATGGCAACTCCCCGCTGGCATCAAGCGCTTCCTGTATACCGGTCGCGTCGATAGCTTCCTGAAGTCCTGTTGCCGCAAGATCGTCGATTTCCAGCGCCTTGTTTCGACTGGTAGCGTCAAGCTCATCGTAATCTGCCACGGCTTCATTTCGACCGGTCTCGGCTAAAGCGTCGGCCTCATCAAGTACGGAATTGGTACCCGTTGCTTCCAGGTCTTCATCTGGATCGAATCCCTGGCTGGTCGCCGTATCGTCGAGATCATCACCATGTTCTTCGTCGTCATCGTCGGCGGCAAGCGCAGATTCATCCAGACCCCCAAGATCCAGCCCCAGGTCGTCGAGGTCAATTTCCGCGGTGGCATCCGTCGACGGAATCTCCGGGAAATCTGATGCGGAGATAGCCGGCAACTCGCCAGTCGCTTCCATTTCGAACTGCTGCTCAATGGTCGGCGTTCGAGTCGTTTCTTCGGCAGCCGTTTCAGCTGCCGGCATTTCGGCCGTTTCGCCATCGGCGATCAACTCCGTCGCCGGGCTGTCCGCATCGCTCCCTGGCATCTCAAAGGTCGCCGACGCCTCGGTATCGGGCTCGTCATCGAAACTGAAATCGATTCCTGAGCCGCTGTCAGGCGGAATCAGAACCTGGCCGGTATCGTCGCCGACGACGTCGGAATTCATACCGAATTGAGCACCCAGATCGATGACATCACTGGCGTCACTGTCCGGGCCTCCTGCGAAATCCATGTCGAGGTCGCTGCTCTCTTCCGCTCCCCCCTCGAACGAGAGGTCCACAGCCCTGGTAACGCCCTCTGCACTGACTCCGGTGAACATCTCGTGATCACCGGCAATCTGCTGGCCCATGATGACAATTTTGTCCCATTCAGGATTTGAAGCGCCGCCAGCCATGGTCTTCAAGCGCCCGGCAGCATCGATAAAGGCATCGCGATTGCCCCAGACAAAGTAGATTTCACAGAGTTTCGCAAGAAGATCCTGTCTGTCCGGCTCAGCCGCCAACGCACCATTAATGAGATCGGCCGCCTGATCGTACAGGCCGTATGCCATGTGGAAATCGGCCTCAGCAACCGGATCGGTTTGATCCAGGTTAATGGCGGTCTCGCTACTGAACGTGTCTTCGAGCGCCTTGTTGACGCCCGTTTGGCTCGCCTGGTCGGTCATGACTGTGGCCGCTTCGTCGGCACCACCAGCCGGTGAAAATTCCTCCATCGGAGGAAATTCCGGCTCGTCGGCCGCAGGCGCTTCCATCGTGTCTGAAAGCTCCGGCGTGTCGAGCATGGGCGACTCTTGCGTCTCAACCACGACGAACGATTCTTCGTCATCCCGGGAAAGCGCACTGAGTCGTTCTGTCGTGGCCAGCGACTCCGGCCCCATCTCATCTGAATCCAGGGCTTCCCAAACACCGGTAGCTTCTTCGTCATCACGTTTTGCGGCACGGCGCATGAACCAGAAGAGGATGCCGACCGTTGCAACCAGGGCACCACCGATCCAAACCCAGAAGTTGTTCAGGTAGCCGAGCAGCACGTCAACGATGCCCTCTTCCGGTGCCTGGCGCGCAACCACCTGCGGCGCGGTAGCGACTTCCGGCTCTACGGTGTCATCGCCCAGGATTTCGTCATCAACGGCAACTTCCTCTTCGTCGAGCAGGTCTTCAACCGGCGCTACGTCTTCGACCGGCAATTCTTCGCCGCGCAGTTCGGCCAGTTCGGCACGCAATGCGGCGAGTTCGGTGCTCGGTATCTCGATCAGCGCATCCTGATCTTCAAGAATTGATTCGAGTTCGCTGATTCGTTCCTGGACAGGATCAACAACAATCTCTTCGTCGACCTGGTCCTCAACTGCAGCCCCGGCACCCGTGTCGATGCTGGTATCTGACAGCGAGATATCGTCTTCTTCATCCGGCGGTACCAGCGTCAGGCTGGGCTGTGGCTCGGCCGGGATAACTGCAGGTTGTGGAAGTGCGGCTCCGCCACGCCAGTCGTTATTTTGTCGCTGCACCTCCAGGAACGCATCAGACCGGTTAATTCGGAAAACATCGTCAGCACTCGGGATTCTGAGCGTTGCGCCCGCCCTCATGCGGTTGATGTTGCCGTCGAATGCATCCGGATTGGCCTCATAAATGGCAAGCATTGTCTGGTTGATCGTCAGCCGGGAATCAGGCCTGACCCTTTGCGTGATACCCCACAGGGTATCTCCACGCTGGATAACCATATCGCCGCCAGCACTGGTGTCGAAATCAGGCTGACCAAACGAATCGGCCGGTTCGCGCGCAACCTCAGATTCCGGCACTGGTGTCGGTTCTGGCGCGGCTGATTCAGGCTGAGGAGTCGTCTGCGCGGGAGCCTGGGAGGGCGGCCGCACGGGTGCCTGTGACGGTGGACGCGCCGGTGGCGGCGTTTGCGCCCGTGGCGCTGCCTGGCGCTGAATCTCTCCGCTGTCAGCAGGGGCAGCACGTGTTGGTGCGATGACGGGCTGAGTCGCCGGTGCCGCCGGCGGCGGCGCAAAAGTGGGAGGATCCAGCAACAGCGTGTATTCGCGCAGCAAACGACCGCGAGACCAGGCTGCTTCGACGAGGAAGGTAACGAAAGGCTCGGTCACCGGTTCGCTGGAGGTAATGCGTACGACATTGCCGTCGGCTCGTCCAGACTTGACGATCTGGAACTGCAGCCGTGTCAGGTAGAGCGGTCTTTCGAGGTCGTAACGCTGAAAGGTCTCTTGCGAGGCCAGCTGTATTGTCAGGTTATTCAGCTCTTCCGGCGTTGCGGCAAGTAGTTCGATCTCAGCCCGCAACGGCTCATTCAATGCTGAACTCAGTCGTATATCTCCGAGGCCCAGTGCCCATGCCTGATTCGCAAGCAATAGGAATGGCACTAGAAGCCATACACGATTATGTCTTGGCGACATATTTTGTTTCTCCAGCTCCCCAATTCCCGTCAGAAACGGACCGCTCAGGAGCCTGATTGATAAATGTAGATGCCCGTACGCTTGGTGGTGAACTATAGCTTATAAATAGTTTTTCGCCAATATTTCAGCTATTTGGACGCTATTTAGAGCCGCGCCCTTACGAATATTATCTGCCACGATCCAAAGGTTAATTCCGGTCGGGTAACTGATATCTTCACGCACCCTGCCGACATAAACCGGATCATTTCCGGACGCCTCGGTAATTGCCGTCGGATAAGCGCCGGTGTCCGTACCATCGAGCAACTTAACGCCCGGTGCCTTGCGCATCAATTTGCACACTTCTTCGGCCGAAATCTTGTCCCGGGTCTCGATGTGCACAGCCTCCGAATGCCCAAAAAAAACCGGTATGCGCACGGCAGTCGGGTTTACGGCGATATTCTCATCGCCCATGATTTTTTGCGTCTCCCAGACCATTTTCATTTCTTCTTTGGTGTAGCGATTGTCCAGAAATACGTCGATATGCGGCACGGCATTAAATGCGACCTGCTTCGCCTTGCCCTTCAATTTGATCGGATTGCCGCTAAGCATCGCTGCAGAGTGCTTGGCGAGCTCCTCGACCGCCGCCCTGCCCGCTCCGGAAACCGCCTGGTAGGTTGCCACGTTGATTCTTGTAATGCCGACGGCATCATAAATCGGTTTCAATGCAACCAGCATTTGAATCGTAGAGCAGTTCGGGTTCGCGATGATGCCCCTATTGGTGTATTCGCTGATCTTTTCAGCGTTGACTTCCGGCACGACCAGCGGCACGTCATCGTCATATCGAAACTGCGATGTGTTGTCGATGACCACGCAACCGGCCGCGGCAGCCTTTGGTGCATACACCTCGGAAATCGAGGCACCGGCCGAAAACAGGCCGATTTGTACCTTCGAGAAATCGAATTCCGCCAGGTCCAGAACGTCCAGCATTTTGGTCCCAAAGCGAACGCTCTTACCCACCGAACGCTCACTGGCCAGCGCATAGATGCTGCCAACAGGAAACTTTCGCTGCTTCAGTATTTCGAACAGCGCTTCGCCGACGACGCCGGTCGCGCCGACAACAGCAATATCATAGGTTTCAGACATTTGAGTAGGTCAATCCGTGGGTGGGGTTCGTATTTCTAACCGGTGATTACCGGGGTAGTGTTTTCAACATCGGCATTCTGCGCACGGTGCCTAAGGTAGTGATCCATCAGAACCAGTGCAACCATCGCCTCCGCGATCGGGGTCGCGCGCAATCCAACACAGGGATCATGGCGCCCGGTGGTTACGATTTCGGTTGTCTTTCCTTCCTTGTCGACTGTCGCGCCCGGCTTGCTGATACTGGACGTTGGCTTCAGCGCAATACTCGCAAGAATGTCCTGACCTGACGAAATCCCGCCCAGCGTTCCGCCAGCGTCATTCTTCGCAAAGCCGTCCGGAGACATCTCGTCGCGATGCTCGCTGCCCTTCTGATTGATGGCGGCAAACCCGGCGCCCAGTTCAACACCTTTAACCGCATTGATGCTCATCAGGGCGTGCGCGAGGCTTGCCTCGAGCTTGTCGAAAACCGGTTCACCAAGGCCTGGCGGCACATTGCTCGCCAGGATGCTAATTTTCGCACCGATGGAGTCACCTTCCGCGCGAAGCTCGTCCATGAACTTTTCCAGTTCCGGTATCCGATCCGGATCGGCGCAAAAGAACGGATTCGAATCGACCGCACCCATGTCGGTGACGCCAAGCTCGATCGGGCCAAGCTGAGAAACGTAACCATGAATCCCTATGCCAAGCCGCTCGCCGAGGTACTTTCGTGCGATGGCGCCGGCCGCCACGCGCATCGTTGTTTCACGCGCGGATGAACGACCGCCACCGCGATAGTCGCGAATGCCGTATTTTTGCTGATACGTGTAGTCCGCGTGGCCCGGCCGAAACTTGTCCTTAATATCGCCATAATCGCGGGACCGTTGATCGACATTTTCAATAAGCAGGCCGATCGGTGTACCAGTGGTCAGCCCTTCGAAAACACCGGACAGAATTCGCACCGTATCCGGTTCCTGCCGCGGTGTGGTGTGGCGCGATTTGCCAGGGCGGCGGCGTTCCAGGTCGGCCTGGATATCGGCTGCGGATAACGCCATACCTGGCGGGCAGCCGTCGACAACGCAACCCATGGCGGGTCCGTGGCTCTCGCCGAAGGTGGTCACCGTAAATAGTCGACCGATGCTGTTACCCGACATTGTCTTTCACTTTGAATCTGTCCTGATGACGCAAAAGATCATCTTTGCCCAGCAGAAATACGCCCTGCCCGCCGAAATCAAATTCCAGCCAGGTGAAGCCGACACTGGGAAAACGCGCTTCCAGCGCTGGCTGACTGTTGCCGACCTCAACAATGAGAATACCGTCATCGGCGAGGAAACGGGAAGCATCATGCAGGATCGTAATCACTGAATCCAGACCGTCCGCACCGGCCACGAGGCCGAGTTGCGGCTCATGTCCGAACTCAGGCGCGAGTTCCAACATATCCTCGGCATCGACATAGGGTGGATTGCTGATGATGACGTCATATTTCGCCGGCGTTAGACCGGTAAAGAAGTCCGAAGGTATGAGATGTACCCGCTCGGATAACCCGTGCTTCGCAACGTTGATCGCGGCGACTTCAAGGGCGTCGGCGGAAATGTCTACCGCGTCCACCTGTGCCGCCGGCAGAGCCATCGCGCTGGCAATGGCAATACAGCCGCTGCCGGTGCCGAGGTCGAGCACCCGCTTTATCTTCCGGGAAGAAATCCACGGGGAGAAACGATCGGCGATCAGTTCTGCAAGGGGAGACCGTGGCACCAGGACCCGTTCATCGACGTAAAACTCCAGCCCTGCGAACCAGGCCTGGTTAACGAGGTAGGCGACCGGAACTCGGTCATGGGCCCGCTTCACCGCGAGATCGCGGATCTGGGACCGTTCCTCGGCCGACACAGTCCGCGCATACGCGGCCTCAGCATCATCGTGACTCAATCCGAGTACAGCGAACACCAGGTAGGCGGCTTCGTCGACAGCATTGTCTGTGCCGTGCCCATAGACCAGCTCCGCCGTGTCAAAAAAACCGGCGGTCGCCTGGATCACGTCTGCAACTGTTTCTTCCTTCACATCCCTGCCTGCTTCTGAAGTTGACCGCGAATCTAGCACGCGCAGCAAGTTCGCTTGCCATTTATTCGGGTTAGAATGCGGCCACTATGAGCCCCGCCAGAAAGATCCTCACTATTGCATTCCTGTTTCTCGTTTTCTCGGGGGGCAGTCTGATCCTGTATTTCGCAATTCTGGGCAGCCGGCCACAGGTTGAATTCGCGACAGTCCTGCCGGCACCAACTCCATTGCCTGAGTTCGCACTGACCGACCATACGGGTCATGCCTTCACTCGGGACAGCTTGAGCGGCGGCTGGAATATTTTGTTCTTTGGCTTCACTCATTGCCCGGATATCTGTCCCGCGACCTTGCAACAGCTCGCGATCGCGAGAAGGCAGCTAGTAGAGGATGGCCAGGAATTCCCGCGAATCGTCCTGATTAGTGTCGATCCGGAAAGAGACACTCCTGAAGCAATGGCGTCTTATGTCGGCAACTTTGGACCGGGCGTCACGGGGGTGAC
>JAHEFF010000077.1 GCA_024640315.1 Woeseiaceae bacterium | reverse complement strand
TGGTCATGATGATGACGCGCGCCGAGGCGCGCGGCGTGAATTACGCTGGCAATTGGTATCGGCGGAATTTCTGGCTGCTGTTGATTGGCGTTGTGCACGGCTACCTGATCTGGTTTGGTGACATTCTTTTTCACTACGCGTTGATCGGCATGCTGATCTATCCGTTTCGTTATCACTCGCCACGTGCGTTGGTCACCACGGCCTGCGTATTGCTATCTTTCGGCGTACTAATGTCGCTCCTGGGCGGCACCTATATGCAGAAACTGCAGGTGGCCGGATCCGAGGTGGAACAGTTGCAGGAAGCTGGCGAAACGCTGACAGAGGAACAAACGGCAACACTTAAAAAATGGGAAGACGCTGCCATATTCATGAAACCACCGGCCGAGCAGGTGGCAGATGATACGGCAGCCTATACGGGCAGCTATCCCGGGATCGTTCGGTATCGGGCACCGACGGTGGTCATGATGCAGACCCAGGGCACTTTTGGCTTCATCATCTGGCGTGTTGGCGGGCTTATGCTGCTCGGCATGGCCTTGATGAAGCTCGGTATCGTTTCCGGCGAGCGAAGCGTTGCTTTTTATCGAAAAATGATGCTCACCGGCTACGGTCTCGGCTTGCCGATCATGTTGTTCAGCGCCTGGAGCCTGCACGCGCACCAATGGGATTTCATGTGGCTCTTTCGAATCGGTAACCTGCCGAATTACATCGGCAGCATCCTGGTGGCATTTGGTCACATTGCCCTTGTGATGATCATTTTAAAGGCTGGCGCGCTGCAGAGCCTGATGGCGCGGTTTACCGCTGCCGGGCGGATGGCGTTCACGAATTACCTGATGCATTCGGTCGTCATGACGAGCATTTTCTACGGCTACGGATTCAGCCTGTACGGCCAGGTGCCGCGTTTCTGGCAAATGGGCTTTGTCGTTGTGTTGCTCGGGTTCCAGCTTTGGTTTAGTCCATACTGGCTCGACAAGTATCGGTTCGGGCCGGCAGAGTGGGTTTGGCGCTCACTCACGTACTGGCGCCCACAACCCATGCGGCGCTAAATTGAATCTGTCTGTAAGCAATCAATGGAGATGCAAATGAATAAGACATCGAAGGCAATCCTCATCATTCTGACTTGTCTGCCGGTAATTGCTTACACCGGTGAGGTCATAAAACCACTTCGCCCTGTCAATACCTATTCAATCGTTGCGCGCGACCCGGATACCGGGGAACTTGGGGCTGCCGTGCAATCGCACTGGTTTTCGGTCGGTTCCATTGTGATCTGGGCCGAGCCCGGCGTTGGTGCCGTTGCAACGCAGTCATTTGTCGAGCCCAGCTATGGTCCCCTTGGATTGCAGTTGATGCGTACGGGCAAGAGTGCCGGGCAGGCACTGACCTCGCTGCTGGCATCCGACGAGCACGAGGATGTGCGCCAGGTCGGTATGGTCGATGCGAGTGGCAATGTCGCCAATCACACGGGTAGCAACGCCATTTCGGAGCACTGCGATTTTCTGGGCGGCAATTTCGCTGTTCAGGCGAACATGATGTGGAAACCCACGGTTTGTTCGGCGATGGCCTTAGCCTTCGAAAATGCGCACGGTGATCTCGCGGAGCGCCTGATGCTGGCGCTCGAAGCGGCACAGGGCGAGGGCGGTGATGTGCGAGGCAAACAATCAGTTGCCTTGCTGGTTGTGAATGGAGACATAGCGGAACCCGCATGGGCGGGCCGTGAATTCGACCTGCGAATTGAAGATCACCCCGAACCACTGAAGGAAATGCGTCGATTGCTCACCATGGCGCGTGCCTATCGATTGATGAACGAAGGCGATGAACACATGACCAATGGCGATACGGAAAAAGCGGTCATCGCCTACAGTGGCGCTGAAGCACTGGTTCCGGACAGTCACGAAATGATCTTCTGGCACGCCGCAACGCTTGCCGCCGCAGGCGACGTCGACGAATCCTTGCCGCTATTCAAAAAGGCGTTTGACATGTGGCCGTTGCACCGGGAGCTCGTCCAGCGACTGCCGGCTGCGGGACTCCTTCCGGATGATCCGGAGCTGCTGAAAACCATTCTCTCAGTCGAGTAACGGCCGCCGCAATTTCCGGGCCGAAAGCGAAAATCCCATTTCCGGAATCGCGGTTCGGCCGGGTTTTTTATCAGGGGCTCAATTTTTGCGCTATTCCGGTCCCCGGTTTCGCATAGTGCATAACGATTTGTTATATGTTGCTCTGGCGCAACAGACTAGAATGCTTGTAAGTGGCTGATAAAAATAAGAATATTATGTCTTATTGGGATTGCAGGAATTATTCAGGGGGCAATCACAACAGGGCATTGAAAATTCTCTTATATGGGCGGAGTCTGTGCATATGAAACCAATTGCGAGGTCCCGGGGAATTAACCGGTCGCACTAGAACGACCACCTCCACGGGAAGCCGCGCATGAGGTTCCTCATTGACGGACTGGCCGGCAGGGGCCGTAAGGCGTTGCTATTGTGCATGCGTTCCTTTGTTCGGCCGCCGGATTTACCTATTGAATCCAGGAGGGTTTAGGAATGTTTATAATAAAGAAAATGTGCAAATGGCGCCGCTTGAGTCTTGCGTCGATATCGTTTGCGAGTTTACTCACGGCCATGCCCGCGAGCGCGCAAAACGTCTCTGACGACGATGATGTGGTCGAGGAAATCGTGGTCACCGGCTCCCGTATTCGTCGCGACGAATACTCCAGTGCAGCACCCCTGCAAACATACGATATTGATGCCGCCAAAAAGTCAGGCATCACGACAGTGTCGCAGTTGCTGCAGCAATCGACGATTGCGTATGGGCAGCAGATCAACGGCGAACTCAATACCAATGCGGGCAACTCAAATGCCAGTGAGTCTCCGCCATTAGGTGGTGTCGGCTCAGCCAACATCGCACTGCGCGGCCTCTCTCCGGAAAGGACGCTGGTTCTGTTGAACAGCCGGCGTCTCGGCTCCTCGGGTGTGCGCGGCGCACCGGCGCAACCGGACATCAACCTGATTCCACTGACCATGGTAGAGCGCATCGAGGTCATTACCGAAGGCGCATCTTCGGTCTACGGCGCTGATGCCGTTGCCGGCGTTGTCAACGTAATCTTGCGTAACGACTTCGAGGGCTTCGAAATCAATGCATCAGGCAATGTGCCGTCCGAGTCTGGAGGCGAGACCGCTCAGTTCTCCTTCCTGATGGGCGGAAGAGGTGATAACACGAACTTCATCCTGGGTGGTGAGTACTACAATCGCGAGCGTGTCACGGTTGGAAGTCGCGCTGACTGTATGCGACTGATCAGACAAACGCAGAGCGGCCAGGTATTCAGCGAATGCTCTAATGGATTCTTTGACAATGCAGTCATCGATACCGGTGGACTGTTCGGCGAAGGACCATTGATCGCACCAAACGGTGATATTTTTGCCTACTACACGCCGGGCAGTTCGGATACCGGCGTACCGGACTGGAGCAGCACCTTGAATCTGCCTCCTTGCACACCGCCGCTCAGCGGTGGAACGGTTAGTGACGGATTTGTCGGTCGATATACCTGCGACTCGCGTTGGCATGACCAGTCGGAACGAAAAGCGGCCGACCTGGTACAGGGCATGGAACGCTTCTCGCTGATGATGAGCGGATCCTGGGAGCCACAATGGTTCGGCAATGAAGAGGTCTACGTTGAGGCCATGTACCTCAATCGGCAGACAAACAACAAGGCAGCAACCGAGCAGATATTCCCGTCCATTCCTGCAATGATTCCGCAGGAAGATGCGAACGGCAATCTTCTGGTTGACGGCACAGGCGCACCGCTGATGTTCGACAATCCCATGAGCCCGTTTCCGAATTCCACGTCGGTGCTTGTGACACTGGATGACAGCCTGCCGCAGGTTCGCGATGTCGAACTGCAGCATATTCGAACGGTCGCCGGTATTCGGGGTGACTTCGGCTCTGGCTGGCTGGCTGACAAGAACTGGTCGTGGGATGGATACGTCTCGTATGACAGGGGCGTCGGCTTTGTCGATCAACCGGTCATGAACGAGAACAACCTGATCATGGCGGTTGACACATTGCGACTGGATGCTGCGGGCAATCCGATCTGTGGCATTAACAGGCCCGGTGGTGTTGTCGGCAACGACCTCGGATTCATCCAGGCGCCGCAAGCTTGCGTGCCGATCGACTGGTTCAATCCGTCAATGTTCACTACGGATGGAGTAACGGCAGGCGGCGGGTTTGCGACCCAGGAAGAGGAAGATTACCTGATCGCCAACCGCACCAACCGGACAGCCGTTGACCAGACTATTTTCGCCGCATACATGACGGGCGAAGTGGGTAGATTTCTTACCGATGGCGACATTGGCCTGGCATTCGGCCTGGAATATCGTAAGGACGAGATCGACTCTTCGACCGAGTTCCTCGGCGCGAATGGCCTGGTTACCGCAGAGAATCCGCAGCAGGAAGGCGATTCAGTGGGCAGCCGCAGCCTGAAGGAAGCCTACGTCGAAGCAAATTTCCCGATCCTTCTGGACCGGGCCTTTGCACAGGTACTCGAGGTTGAAGCTGCTCTCCGCTATACGGAAGAGTCCAATTTCGGTGAGGAGACGACCGGGCGATTGCGTGCTACATGGCGACCGAGTGACTGGTTGAGTTTGAGTAGTTCATACGGCACATCGTTCCGTGCGCCAAACCTGCGTGAGCAGTTCCTCGGCGACCAGTTCAGCGGAACAGGTGGTGGCACCGATCCTTGTGTCGTGCCCCCAGGTGCGGGAATTGGTAACGTCTACAACCCGGCGGCGGAAACCCGTCCACAGGTTGTGCTCGACAACTGCGTGCAGTCCGGATCCGATCCAACGCGGCTCGGCCTGATTGCGACCACAACGATTCCGGTCAGGGTCGGAGGTAACGTTTCTGATCTGCAGCCTGAGACCTCTGATACGATCACTGCGACACTTCAGATCACGCCGGATATCGGGACGACCTTTGGGCTTGATATTGCGATCAGCTACTTCGACATTACCATTGAAGATACGATCCGATCGATCGATCCTGAAACGATTGCGTTCAAGTGTTACAACGATGCGGCCGGGCTTGCGAGCCCGTTCTGTTCACGTCTTGGGCCGCGAGTTGGCAACGATCTGGGCTTCAATCTGATCGGCGCCATCGACGCATCCTTCGTCAACGTTGGTGAGGAAACATCGGTCGGTTGGGATTTCAATGCCCGACTAACCGGTTCGTTCGGTTTCGGCGACGTCATCTGGTTGAATGCGGCAACGCTCTCCACGGAGCGGCAGACACAGGTATTCGCCGGCGATACGATCGACGACCTCAAAGGAACCTACGGCAACCCGGAAACCCGTTACAACTCAAACGTTATCGTCAATATGGGCGAAAACTGGAGCTTTAGCTGGTTGGCACGATTTGTCGGTGAGACTACTGCGCCAGCAGTTCGACGGACGTCAACCACGGGCGGATGTGACAACTATGAAGTGAGGCCTGATGTCCTCGTTACCACAGAGCCAACCGTTGGCGTTTGTGATGCAGCGAGCATCTGGTACCACGACATTTCAGCGACATATGCTCAGGACACATGGAACGTAACGGCTGGTATTCAGAATCTTTTGGATGAGCAGCCGCCGTTGATCACCCGCGGTGCAGGTTCCAACCGAATGAATCGCGTAACTTCTTCCGGTTACGATCAGTTCGGCCGGCAGTTGTTTGTCAGCTTCAGCAAGGCGTTCTAAAGATCAGAGTCATACATAGCCCATAACGGGTAACAGCAAACAGCCGGGCCAGAGCAATACTCTGGCCCGGTTTTTTTTGGGTTTGGATTTCCGCAGCTACCTGATGCGCTTTATTCTGCTGGATATCCCACCGGATCGCGGTTTGATGAAGTAACTGCCCGAGACACCGCTTCGAATCGTGGCGTCGATCGGAAGGTCCCGGTAACGAGCGTTTCGACTGTCTGTCTGCTGCCAGACCTGGCCACTATCGGTGGTAAAGATCAGCTTTCCGTAGGCGTTTTCCGACACCGCTACTATCACGACATCAATAGATGCCGGTGCGTCCGGCTTTCTCTGATCTTCCGGCAAACCAAATCGCTCAACCTCCGACGGCTCCGGTTCTGGCAATGCCTGTTGCGGCATATCAACAGGCTCTGCCGTAACCTCAACCGCGGTTTTGGTCGCTTCAGCGGGGAGAGGTCCTCGCAATGCGTTTTCGAGGCAGAGAATCCGGTCATCCGGGGTGGCGATTCGAGCGCAGCGTGCAATCACATCCTCGTTGTCGGCCTGTACCGAGGCGACGATCAGCAATGGCACGAGCGCCGCGAGTCTGTTCTTAAAAGGCGTCATCACATTCATTTGCCTCTCTATTGCCTGCCACGTTTGCCATCGGCCCAGAGTTGCCAAACGCCGAAGTCGCGCATTTGCTGCTCCAGGTTCGTATTGTCGACCAGGTCCTCGATTTGCTCGCGGCTCCAACGGGGCAGGCGATCATCCGAGTTCGCAAACCCCCAGACCAGCGCGGCGGCAATCGCGGAGTTGAGTTTCAGTTGTTGCTGATCGACCTTATCGAAAGTATCCGAACCGGCGTGATAATTCGAGGCGTAGTTCGCGTCGGCCTGATGTCCGATGAGGTTGGGTACACCTTCCATCATGAAGTCGAAGTTGTCCGTGCCGACAACCGGCACGTCAAAATGTTCGAACGGATCCAGGCCGGCAACCGGTTGCAGATATTCGTTAACCATCGGGATGAGCGCCCCCATTCCACCGGTGTAGAAGCCGAGCAGGCGACCGGTACCAATGTCGAAGGACGCCGCCATTACGTGATTGTCCAGCTCATCCTGGTGTTGCTGGGTGTACCTCCAGGAGCCGACCAGACCCTGTTCCTCTCCGTTCCACAAAGCGAAGCGAATCGTTCTTTTGGGCTTCAGCCCGAGTCGCGTAATTTGCCGTGCAATATCGATCAGCATCGTGACGTTGGAGCCATTGTCCAGGGCGCCGGTACCCAGATCGTGGGAGTCCAGATGCGCTCCCATGACCACAATTTCTTCCGGCCGCTCGCTGCCACGTATTTCAGCGATGACATTGGCGGACTGATAGGCATAACCGGCATCAACGTCAATAGTCGACGTCAGTGACAGGGGCTGCCCGTTGCGAATGAGTCGCTGGGCGCGTTTCGCGTCCTCTCGTTCCATGAGCAGGATCGGCTGTCTACCTGCCCCTGAAAGCATCGGCAAGCGGTACATGAGATTCTGTGGCCGCGACGACATGAACACCAGCCCGGCCGCACCCGCTGCATGGGCAAGGGGCTCGGTGGCTGCCGCGCCACTGTATTCGCCGAACAGGCCGGCAAGGCCCACTTCATCATCGAGCACGTCTGTCTCGATCAGAATCCAGGCGCCCTTCGCAGTCTCACCGAGTCGTTCATAGTCGGCTGGCGTCCCCTTGCCGCCGTCGACCAGCGGGCCGGTGACTTCATCTGCTGCTGCAGAAAATGGTTTGGCGACGACCGTAGGTGTGAATCCAGAGTCACCGGAAATGCTTGCCGAAACACCGCGCTCCTGCCACTGATACGGCATTTCAAACGCTTCACGCGTTGCCGGAACCTCGGCCTGGCGAAATCTGTCCAGTGCCCATTCGATGGCGGCTGCGTTCGCCGGTGACCCGGTCACGCGACCGCCAACTTCGTCTGTTAACGATTGCAGATCGCCGATGATAGGCGTGTCGCCGAGCATGGCGCCGACGAGACGGTCAACATCGTCTTGCGCCATGATTGGGCCTGTGAAAAATGCAAGGCCGACGGCCAGGGGAACAGAAAATCTCATATTTGTCTCTCCGCAATTATTTCCTGGTGATTTCAATGCTCAGCAGCTCGGATCTGAAACTTTGCCCGGCGGCGTCCATTTCCCCAAGGATCGCAAGAAACTCCGCATCGTTGTGCAGCGCGGTTTCGGCCTCGGCAAATGCAATGAATGACGGCAATTCCCAGTAGAGGTGAATTTCGCCGTTCTTTTTGTCAGCGAACGTTGCCTGGAACACACGCAGGGTTGCCGGGAGGTTCAGTCGTTTCGCGACGCTCTGAATTCGCTTCATACGATCGAGAAAGCCGTCCAGGTCGCCGTTGACGTCGGCGACAATGACATCGAGCACAGGTCGGCCCTGATCCGTCGCATTGGTCCAAAGTGGTGTCGCAACAAGAATCACTGCGAGTCCGGCAATGAGCCCTCTTTTCATGGTGATATCCCTGAATGGCTTATTCTTTTTGTGTCTGAATGCTAGTACGCTGCCCGGTCATTCGCAATTAACGACGGGTTATGAGAGACAAACGAATGTCGCTGGATGGCGCGGAACGGCGCCGTGTATACCTTTTCAGGCATGGGGCGGTGGAATACGTCGATGCATCCGGGCAAGTGGTTTCCGATCCTGATGCGGTAAGCCTCAATGACAAAGGTCAGGCCGAAGCAAATGCGATGTGCGAGCTATTTTCCGGTGTCGCCGTCGACCGGGCAATTTGCTCGGGATTGCGGCGAACCCGGGAGACAGCAGAAAGAGTGCTGGCCGGCCGGGAAATGAGCGTCGGGATTAATGCCGGACTGAAGGAGATTCGGCCGGCAACCGAAAAACAACCGGATTACGACCTGTTCCGCGATGTCGCCTATAGCCACTGGCAGGCGCTTGACGAAGGCAGCCGTTTCCTGGGCGGCGAACTGTACGCGGAGTTCTATAAGCGAATAGCCCGGACGATGGACGAAATCGTTGCCGATCAGGACTGGCACAACCTGGCTGTCTTTGCTCACGGCGGCACCAACGCAGCCATCCTGGGTTGGGTGACAGGCCTCGGCCTGGGTGCTTTTGGAGTGATTGATCAGGCAACCTGTTGCCTGAACGTGATCGATTTTGATGTCGACAAAGAGAACGCGACCGTCCTCAGAAAGGTCGTTCGTGGCATGAACATCACGGCAGGCGATCCAACGAAAAGCCGCCGCCATTCAGGCGACATGGAAGCGCTGGCACGGCACCTGATGAGTTTCTCTCGCTGATCGAACCATCGTTGAGTCAGCACGCTTTCTTCCGTAGTGCACGGAGTTTGCGCAGATCCGCTTCCATTTTTTCTCCTTGTGAGCGCGTGTAGCCGGATCGCATCTTCGACTGGATGTAGCGAATCTTTTGCTTGATCTCTTCGCACTCGAGCTCCGTGCTGCCCGGGCGACCATAGCTCGCACCTGCAAGCAGCAA
>JAHEFF010000037.1 GCA_024640315.1 Woeseiaceae bacterium | reverse complement strand
TGGCGGCAAACGGCAACGCGCCGAATGCAACGGTTGCGAGTGCTGCGCCCAGCAACTGGCGTGATAGATTCTTGACTGTTGGATTTGAACCACGCATTGGATATCTCCCTAAAGCAGTGGCCGAAGTATAGCGCTGTTTTCGTCAGTTTTGACCAGTAATTTCCAATGCAAGCGCTGCGACAACGCCAATCTCGTTTGTGGTTATTCAGCCACACGAAGGGCTTTCTTCAATTGGTTTCGAGAGACTCGTAGGCACCGGGAGTGAAGCGCGGCAGGCACACGCACTGGAATACAAGGTCTTTCTCGCCCGTGTTTGTGATGCGCTGCGAAACGCCTGCCGGGATCGCCACAATATCGCCCGGCCCGACGGCTTGCGGCGCTTCCCCGCCGACCTCCATGGCGCCGGACCCGGTCGAGATTGCATACCATTCGTTGACCGAAAGCTTGTGCAGTTCGGTCGTGACGCCGGGCTCAACCCGGGTCTCGGCAAGCGAAAAATCGGGAATCGACGACGTGTTGATGAGCTCCCGGATAAAGCACCGTTCGGGAATCCAGAATTCTGTTGTGTCGGCCGAGATCACATCGTCATTACGCATATTCAATTCCGCTTGCCCCCGTCGAAGGAAACAATATCCTTGACCGATCCATTATCCGCAAGAGCCGAATACCATGACGATTGAAAGGCCAGAGGCACCGGACCGGGTCCTGAAGGGACAGCGCGCGCTCGTGACCGGGGCGAGCGGCAATATCGGCCGGGGAATTGCATTGCGGCTTGCAGAGGCAGGCGCTGAAGTGCTGGTTCATTTTCACATCGATTCCGCTGGCGCGAACCGAACGGTCGATGAAATTACAGCTGCGGGTGGCAAGGCGATGGCTGTACAGGCTGACCTCTCATTGGAAAACCAGGTTGATGCGCTCTTTGCCGGGCTGTACGAGTCGGATGAGCCGGTTACCTGCGTCGTCAACAATGCCGCAGTCCAGACGGTAACCGGAATTCAGGATGTGTCGGGTGATGAATGGCGGCAGGTGATGGCCGCCAATCTCGACAGCGCATTCTACGTAACACAGGCAGCCGCGCGTTTTCTCAACGAACAGGGGCACCCAGGCGCGGTGGTTAACGTTGCCTCAATCGAAGGTTCGGATCCTGCTGCCGGGCACAGCCACTATGCGACCAGCAAGGCCGGCCTGCTGATGCTGACCCGGGCCTGTGCGCTCGAATATGGTCCGGCCGGTATTCGCTTCAATGCGGTCTCTCCCGGACTGATTGATCGCGCCGGCCTGGCAGAATCCTGGCCTGAGGGTGTGTCCCGGTGGCTGGACAAAGTACCGCTGGAACGTATGGGCGATGCCGGCGATGTGGCGGAGGCCGTATTGTTCCTGCTGAGTCCGGCTGCTCGCTGGATCAGCGGTGCGAACCTCGTCGTCGACGGCGGCATGTCCACGGTATCCAGGTGGTAATATCGGTCAGCTATGGCAACAAAACACATGAATGCGGACAAAGGCGATTTCGCGGCTACGGTCCTGATGCCCGGAGATCCGCTGCGGGCGGAGTACATCGCCAACCACTTCCTTGACGGTGCCCGACGTGTTACCGACGTGCGCAATATGTGGGGATTTACGGGCGAGTACCAGGGCATTCCGGTATCGGTCATGGCGCACGGTATGGGAATTCCCTCGGTTTCCATTTACGTAACCGAGCTCATTACTGAATACGACGTGCGGCGTATTATTCGCGTCGGTAGCTGCGGTACCTCACACCCCAGGGTCAAACTGCGTGACGTGCTGATCGCGCAGGGAGCATCGACGGATTCCGGCGTCAACCGAATGCGGTTCGGTGGCTATGATTTCGCGGCGCTCGCAACATTCTCGCTGGTACAAAACGCTGTTAAAGCAGCCGAAGACCTGAAGGTCAGCTATCACGTGGGCAACCTGTTTTCTGCAGACCTCTTTTATACGCCCGATCCCGATATGTTCGAGACGCTGGCCAAATACGACGTTTTAGGCGTTGAAATGGAGGCCGCCGGCATTTTTCCAATCGCCGCGGAACACGGCGCCGAAGCCCTCGCTATCTGCACGGTCAGTGACGATATTCGCAGCGGCGCCGCGCTTACGTCCGATGAGCGCGCGACGACGTTTGACGAGATGATCAAGGTCGCGCTTGAAACCGTGCGCATGAGCGAGTCATGAGCGTTACCGCGATACGGGAGACCGGTCATCTGCCTGACCTGAGCCGGGTGCCGCTTGTGGATGAGGTTGGCGTCGAGGAGCGCTCGGCCCGATTCCAGACGCGCAGCATCAAGAAGGAATCGAAAGTTGAAGCCCTCCGCATGGTGCTGTCGATGATCGACCTGACGACGCTTGAGGGCCAGGACACACCGGGCAAGGTGCAGCAGCTCTGCCAGAAAGCCATTCACCTGCACGACGCGATGCCCGGGCTTCCGCACGTTGCCGCGGTTTGTGTTTATCCAACGATGGTTGGTGTTGCGAAGAAGGCGTTGGGCAAAAATAATATTAAGGTGGCTTCTGTGGCAACCGCGTTCCCGAGCGGCATGGCGCCCCGACAAATCAAGCTCGAGGAAACACGCATCGCCGTAGATGAGGGCGCAGATGAAATCGACATGGTGATATCTCGTGGCGCTTTTCTGCAGGGAGATTACGGTTTCGTTTTTGATGAAATTGCGGCCATCAGGGAGGCCTGTGGCGACGCACATCTGAAAGTCATCCTGGAGACCGGTGAACTTGGTACTCTCGACAGGGTACGTCGCGCCAGCGTGCTGGCGATGCATGCCGGTGCGGACTTCATCAAGACGTCCACTGGCAAAATTCAGCCGGCCGCGACATTGCCCGTTACGCTTGTCATGCTGCAGGCGATCAGGGATTACTTTTATGAAACCGGGCGCATGGTAGGTATGAAACCAGCCGGCGGAATTTCCAGCGCGAAACTGGCCATCCACTACCTTGTCATGTTGCGAGAGACGTTGGGGGCGGCCTGGATGACGCCTGCGTGGTATCGCTTCGGCGCGAGCTCACTGGCCAATGACGTTTTGATGCAATTGCGCAAGCAGGCTACGGGCATCTACCAGTCCGCTGATTACTTTTCGAAGGACTAGGACCTTGAGTACTGATCCATCAAAACTCGCATTTAATGCTGGCTGGCAATATGCGCCGGCGCCCGAGAGTACCGATCACGTAACCATCGACGAACAATACGATTTGTTTATCGGCGGCGAGTTTTCGCCGCCCGGGGAAGGGCGCTACTTCGAAACGATCAATCCGGCAACTGAGGAGCGCTTGAGCAGCGTCGCGCTGGCGGGCGAGGCTGACGTCGATCGCGCAGTCAAAGCGGCACGAAAAGCGTACGCCGGCCCCTGGTCGAAGATGAAAGCAGCAGAGCGTGGCAAGTACATCTTCCGCATCGCACGAATCCTTCAGGAGCGTGCCCGGGAATTCTCCGTTGTCGAGTCACTCGACGGCGGCAAACCGATCCGTGAATCGCGTGACATCGACATTCCGCTGGCGGCGGCGCATTTCTTTTATTACGCCGGCTGGGCCGACAAGCTGGAATACGCGTTTCCCGGGCGCCGCCCGCATTCCCTGGGCGTGGCCGGGCAGGTCATTCCGTGGAATTTCCCGCTGTTGATGGCTGCGTGGAAGATTGCGCCAGCGCTTGCCTGCGGCAACACGGTTGTCCTGAAGCCGGCCGAAACGACGCCGCTAACCGCGTTGAAGCTGGCCGAGGTTATTCAGGAGGCGGATCTGCCGCCGGGTGTGGTCAATATCATTACCGGTGCCGGCGACACCGGTGCCGCCATCGTCAATCACCCGGACGTCGACAAGATCGCGTTCACCGGATCGACAGAGGTTGGACGAATAATTCAACGATCCCTGGCAGGCACGGGCAAGAAGTACACGCTGGAACTCGGCGGCAAGGCGGCCAATATTATTTTTGCCGATGCCGCGATCGACCAGGCGGTCGAGGGGATCGTGAACGGCATATTCTTCAACCAGGGCCACGTGTGCTGCGCCGGGTCGCGATTACTGGTTCAGGAATCGGTGGCCGACGAAGTGATTACCAAGCTCAAGGACAGGATGGAAACGCTGATTGTCGGCGATCCGCTGGACAAGAATACGGACATCGGCGCCATAAACTCCGCTGAGCAACTCGATACGATCCGTTCGTACCTCAGTATCGGCAGGGAAGAAGGTGCCGAGATGTATCAAAGCTCGTGTGAAGTGCCCGATACCGGTTACTGGTGCCGCCCGACGATTTTCACCGGCGTGTCGCAGTCAAACCGCATTGTGCAGGAAGAGATATTCGGTCCCGTGCTCGCGATCCAGACTTTCCGCACGCTTGAGGAGGGACTGACCAAGGCCAATAACACACCTTACGGGCTGTCAGGCGGGGTCTGGACAGACAAAGGCGCGAAGATCTTCAAAATGACGCAAAACATTCGGGCAGGAGTTATCTGGGCAAACACGTTCAATAAATTTGACCCGACTTCGCCATTTGGCGGTTACAAGGAGAGCGGTGTGGGTCGGGAAGGCGGTCTCCACGGGCTTGATGCTTACCTGAGGCTGGAGTCATAGCGATGGCCGGATCGACATCGAGAGTACCTGTGGAAAAGACGTACAAGATTTATATTGACGGGAAGTTTCCGCGCACGGAGTCCGGCCGCTTTTTTCCGCTCGAAGATTCCGACGGCGAAGTCATTGCCAATATCTGCAGAGGCAGCCGCAAGGATTTTCGCAATTCGGTTGTCGCGGCACGCAAGGCTTTTCCGGGCTGGTCGTCTGCGAGCGCGTACTTGCGTGGGCAGATCATCTACCGCATTGCCGAGATGCTTGAAGGGCGCAGAGAACAGTTTATTGCGGAGCTTCACCTGCAGGGCTTGTCAAAACGCCGTGCAAAAAAAGAAGTCGATGCGACGATTGACAGGCTGATCTATTACGCCGGTTGGTCCGACAAGTATCAGCAGGTCTTCAGCGCCGTCAATCCCGTCAGTTCATCGCACTTTAATTTTTCCGTCATGGAAGCGACTGGTGTGGTCTCTGTGCTGGCGCCGAACGAAAGTTCGCTGCTCGGCCTGGTTTCGAACATCGTTCCTGCAATTGTCGGCGGCAATACCTGCGTCGTACTGGCGTCGGAAGAGATGCCCTTGTGCGCCGTGAGTTTTGCCGAAGTTCTGCATGCTGCAGATGTGCCGGGTGGTGTTGTGAACATACTGACTGGCTATCGTGAGGAGTTGACCGGTCAGTTCGCCTCGCACATGGATGTCAACGCGATTATCTATTGCGACAGTGATACCGATGTGGCGAAAGAGATTGAGATCAGCGCCGCTGACAATATCAAACGTGTCGTCAATCGCACCAACACGGATTGGGCACAAGAAAAGTCACAAAACCCTTATCTCATAAAAGAAACCCAGGAAACGAAAACAACCTGGCACCCCATCGGTAGTTAGATGAAGTCAGTGCTCGCAAAAACTGCTGTGCTCGCAGCGGCCGTCGCCTTGCTCACCGTGGGCTGCACGGATGGTTCGAATGTTTCACAGAGTGAAGACCAGCGCGATCCGTCCGTTGCGCGACTCTGGAATGAAGTGTTGCTCGAAGCCATCAGAAATGACTTTGCACGACCGACCGTGCATGCGCGAAACCTCTTTCATATATCGGCAGCCATGTACGACGCCTGGGCGGTATTCGACGTGACTGCCGGTACGTTTCTTCTGGACAAGCAGGTTGGCGGGTACAGTTGTCCTCTCGACTATGTGGCCTACAATCGCGATTTCGTCGCCGCACAGGAAGAAGCGATCAGTTTTGCGGCCTACCGGCTGATCACGCATCGTTTTGCCGCAGCGCCCGGCTCCGTGACGATTCAAAGTAACGCGGATGCGCTGATGCAGACACTTGGTTACGACATAACGGACGTGTCAGCCAATCCACGAGCCGGCTCCGCTGCGGCGATGGGCAACTACATCGCGTCATGCTACATAGGCTTCGGGATGCAGGACGGCGCAAATGAGGCAAACGGCTATGGCAACGTTGCCTATCAACCGGTCAATCCGCCAATTGAGCCCGAGCTTCCCGGTAACCCGGACATCGTCGATCTCGATCGGTGGCAACAGATATCGCTGACACTTTTTATCGACCAGGCCGGAAACCCGGTCAGCACGCTTCCCGAGTTTCTGAGTCCGGAGTGGGGCCAGGTCGAACCTTTCGCGCTGTCCTCCAACGACCTGGTTGTCTATCAGCGCGGCGGTTTCGACTACTACGTCTATTACGATCCGGGCATGCCGCCACTGTCAGCGGGCCCGCTGGCGGATAATTACAAGTGGGGTTTCGCACTTGTGTCCGCCTGGTCCTCACATTTGGATCCGACCGACGGGGTTATGGTGGATATTTCTCCGGCATCGCTCGGCAATATTGCAGCGCTGCCAACGGACATCGCTGACTACCCGAATTTTTACGACTTCTTTAACGGTGGCGACGCGAGCACAGGCTATACGACAAACCCCGTGACTGGCGCCCCCTATGCGCCACAACTGGTGCCTCGCGGAGACTACACTCGCGTTCTTGCCGAATTCTGGGCGGATGGTCCGGACTCCGAAACGCCACCCGGTCACTGGTTCGTCATCCTTAATTCCGTTCAGGACCATCCGTTGTTTGAAAGAAGGATGGAGGGCAGTGGGCAGGAACTGGGCCCGCTCGAGTGGGATGTCAAAGCCTACTTCGCGCTCGGCGGCGCGATGCACGATTCGGCGATCGCAGCCTGGGGAATCAAGGGCTGGTACGACTACCTGCGTCCGCTTTCTGCTGTTCGCGCCATGGCCGGCCGTGGCCAGAGCAGTGATCCGAACCAGCCAGCATACTCGGTGGACGGGCTGCCGCTCGTTGCGGGCTATATCGAGCTGGTCGAGCAGGGAGATCCGCTGGCCGGCGCAAACGACGAAAATGTGGGCAAAATCAAACTCTATGCGTGGCGCGGCCCGGATTACATTGCCAACCCGCAAACGGACCAGGCAGGCGTCGGCTGGATACTGGCGGAAAACTGGTGGCCCTATCAACGCCCGACATTCGTCACACCACCGTTTGCAGGCTACGTATCCGGCCACTCTACTTTTTCGAGGGCTGCTGCCGAAACATTGACTGCCCTGACGGGTGATCCGTTCTTCCCGGGTGGCATGAGCGGTTTCGAAATCCTGGCGAACGATTTCCTGGAGTTCGAAGAGGGGCCCAGCGTCGACATGACCCTGCAATGGGCGACCTATCGGGACGCCTCGGACCAAACCAGTTTGTCACGTGTCTGGGGTGGCATACATCCACCGGCTGACGACATTCCCGGCCGGATTATCGGCGAACAAATCGGCCTGGACGCTTTCGCCCTGGCTCGCCGGTACTTTTCCGGCAATTAGCCCGGACTGTTCGCGGTGCCGGCGGCGCATATAGCTGCAACGACCACCCGTAACAGTGCATCATTAGATGACGATGTACGCGATATCACGGTATTCAAAGGATTTTCCCGACTGGCAGCTGCAGTCGGGAAAACGTATACGAATCAGCATGTTATTTTCAGCGGTCGCAGTCGGGATCGTGCTCAGCATGGTCCGCCTGCCGCCGCCCCGGCAGTTTCTGCCACTCCTCGAGCTGGTGGTGGAATTGACCCGAACAGTGCCCGGGGCGGAGCCTGAACCGGAGATCTTGCCACCGCCCCCGCTTCCGCAAGCCCTGGAGGAGCCCGTCCAGGAGCAGAGCGTGGCTGAGCCCATTCAGGAGCAAGCCGTGGCCGACCCTTTTGCCGACGCCGCGCCCATTGACGAGGCTTTCGAGGACGGAGAGCCAATCGACTGGGAGACGTTGCGTGACGAGGCCATCAAGGCGGTTCTTGACGCCGAAGAGAAGAGGCAACTCATCAGTATCAACCCGGCGTTTGAAAAATTACGGCGCGAGGCGGCGGTGCGATTTCGCGCGTCCCTGGCACCGGACGCCGTCCACGCATGGGACAGGGTTGAAAAGGACCAGATCGGACGGTCTATCCTCCCGCTCGGTGATGGCACCTGCTATCTCGTGCTGGACGATCCGAGCGCTGTCAATCGATGGGTGTTTGAAACATTTGACCAGAACACGGTTTACTGTAATTTCTTCTTTGGCGGTAAAAAGGGCAGGAATCTGCCCTGGGTCGAGATCATTCGGGAACGATATCCTTATCTTCGGGATCCGGTTCTGATTCCGTAGGGGACAGCATTGAAATTCTTCGATCAGGTTGAAAAGTATATTTCTTATGCGTTGCTCGGCCTGATGGCCGTCATCGTCATCTCGGCTACCCTGGAAGTCGGCTACACCATTGTCACTGAAATATTCGCGCCGCCTGGTTTCTTTATCGGCGTTCAGGACATGTTCGAGTTGTTTGGCCTTTTTCTCATGGTCCTGATCGGTCTCGAGCTGATGTCGAGTATCCGAATGTACGTCAAGGACCAGACGATTCACGCCGAGTTGATGCTGCTCGTGGCCATCACCGCCATTACCCGAAAAATCGTGATTATCGACGCCAAAGCGATTGATCCGCTGATCCTGTTCGCGATCGGCTTCGTCGTTATTTCGCTAACGGTGGGTTTCTACCTGATGCGCAAGGCCAACAGCTCGCGATAGTCATTACGTAAAGAATCGGGAGGCGCCACGACATCAGGACGGGTAGTCGTCGAGGACGCCCCGCTCGATTCGGCCGCCGACCTGTTGAATGACCGTGGTCGCACAATAGGTGCCGAGTTTTGCGCTTTCTTCCAGTGACCGGCCGTGGGTCCAGCCATAAAGGAAACCTGCTGTGTAGGCATCGCCAGCACCGGTGGTATCAACAATGGTATCGACCGGGGTGGCTTCCTGGACGACGGTTTCGTTGCCATGCACGATAACTGAACCTTTTTCAGAGCGCGTCATTGCAAAAAGGTTGTCGTAGTCTTTCAGGGCGCGCATGGTTTCGTCGAATGACTCTGTTTGCAGCAGCGCGTTAATTTCATCTTCGTCTGCCACGACGATGTCCACGCCGTTCTTCACCGCATACAGATACGCGTCGCGATGACGCTCAACACAAAACGAATCGGACAGAGACAGCGCAACTTTGCTGTTATTCATTTCCGCAATTTCTATGGCTCTTTCGGCAAGTGCCCGACCCTCTGCGATATCCCAGACATATCCCTCAAGCAGAATGACGGCCGGGGCGCCGACAGTTTCCTCATTCACGTCGGATACGGACAGTTCGGTGCAGGCGCCAAGATAGGTTTGCATTGTTCGCTGCCCGTCTTTGCTGATCAAAACGTGGCAACGCGCGGTCGGAGATTTGGCTGCCGTTGGCTTCAGTCGAACATCCACACCGAGTGAACGCATATCGTGGGTGAAGATCTCACCGAGCTGATCATCATTGACGCGGCCTATGTATGCCGCTCGCCCGCCGAGGTTCGCGAATCCTGCCACTGTATTGGCGACAGACCCGCCGGACATCTCCGTGGAAGGCCCCATCATGTCGTAGATTTCGTGCGCGCGATTTTCGTCAATCAGGGTCATTGAGCCGGGCGGGGCCCCAATTTGGTCAAGAAATTCGTCATCGACATGTGAAAGGACGTCGACAATGGCGTTGCTGATGCCAAGAAGCCTGATTGATTCCGTCATGAAAAAGATATCCGAAATTGAAACGCGGCATAGCCTACACGAATTCAGCTGATATGCGTTTCATTTCGTTGAAGAAGTTGGCACTGTCGGCCTTCTGACGGTATGGTTGACGCCGGATCCGGCAATCACCAGGTACCCTATGCGACGAGCCGCCAGCTTCCTGATACCAGTCACCCTGATAACGCTTTATTACGCGTTTTGGGTTGCCCTGATGGCGTTTCTGCTGGACCGTCTGCCGGCCATCGCCGAGTTTTTCCCGGTGGGCGGGCTCGGGGATCTCGCAGGGCGCAGCGATGCGGGCTTCGAGCCGATCTATTCGAGCATCGAGGAAACAGTCTGGGCGCCGTATGGTCCGATTAAACTGGCCTGTGCCAGCATCGGCGCGGCCATTCTCATCATCCCGGTATCCTGGACATACTTCATCACAAGCCGCTCCAAGGAAGTCGACCAGTCATTTGTCCAGACAATCATCATAATGCCGATCGTGGTGACCGGCATTTCGATGATCGTCATGAACAGCATCCCGCTGGCATTCAGCCTGGCCGGCATCGTCGCCGCCGTACGATTTCGCTTCACGCTACGGCAGCCATCGCATGCGATGTACATATTCGCGGCAATCAGTATTGGGCTTGGCGCAGGCATCGGAGCGCTTGGAATCGCTGCCGTAATTTCCGCTGTATTCGTTTATGCGACTCTTATCATCTGGAAGCTCGAGTATGGGAAGATACTGTCGGGACCATTCTTTTCCATGCTCACCAGAAGAGATCGGACCGAAGAAGAGTTCTAGCAGTTTGTCGAAATTCATTCAGCCGACACGATACGGCGTTGCAAACAGCCTCAAAATTCTCTCGTACTACCGGGTACGCCGCGCTTTTTCGGCTGTTTCCGACCTGTCTCTCACTCGCCTGGGAGCGTTCCAGCATGCTGCTAATTTGCGTTTGATCATTCCTGCCTGCATCGTTTTCCTCGTCGTTGCTTGTAGCAATGAAGCAACGCCGCCCGCAGCGGCAGCGGCAGCGCCAGAGACAGATGATTTCCGCCAATGGGCGCTCCCGGACAAGCTGCGCGAAATCTCCGGCCTGGCGCTGACGAGTGACGAGAGGTTGCTTGCTGTAACAGATGAGCAGGCCATCGTTTATGAGCTTGACTACGAATCCGGCAAGCTCGTCAAAGCGTTTGCGCTCGGGCGACCCGTTGTATCGGGGGACTTCGAGGGTATTGCCGTTCTCAACGATGTCGTATGGCTCATGACGAGTAAGGGAGAGCTGTTCGCGGCCCGTGAGGGAAAGAATGGTGCGCGGGTTGAGTACGATTACTACGACACAAACCTCGGCAAACAATGCGAATTCGAAGGTCTTGCGGAAGTGACGAGCCGCAACTCAATTGCGCTTATCTGCAAGGAAGCACGAAAAAAGAAGAAGCAACGCGTGTTTGAATGGTCACTGGTGAACGGTAGATTGGAGCAGATCGCGGAGTTCGATTTACCAGCAAAAGCGATGGAGGATGCCGTCGGCAAGAAAAAAGTCCGACCGTCCGGTTTGACGATAAATCCTGACACCGGAAACTGGATCGTAGTGTCGGCGCGGCAGCATGCGGTTTTCGAGTTAGGCGGTGACGGCGAGTTTATTGACGTTATAATGCGCCTTGATCCAGACCGCCACCGCCAGGCCGAAGGCATAGCAGTGACGCGAGACGGCCGTTTGATCATTGCCGATGAAGCAGGTAATGGAAAGGCCAGGCTGTCTGTTTATCCAACAACAACGGGGAATAACAAAAATTGACTATCCCGGGTGATTTGAGCGGGGGCGCCAGCCGCACCCTGGTTTTCGTGCACGGGCGGGACTTCAAACCCGCGGCCGATGAATTTCTCGACCTGAGCCTGAATGCGCTGACTTCCGGCCTCGAACGCGACATCCCGGATGCCCTGGGTCCGTTTTATGCAATGGAGAAACGGCTCGCCTGGTATGGAGATATCACCCACGAATTCCTGACCGGGCAGGGTATTCGTTATGATGAGGCGCTGGATACCGGTGACCGGCGCAACGTACTGACTACGCTTCGCACAATTTCGAAAAAGAAGAACTTCGGCGTTGCCCGATACGATCGTTTGCCGGGCAAGAACGCGTTGCCCGAATTTGCTGCTGACGTTATTGCGCCGATACTTGGTCACATAGGTTTTTCAGAGAGGCTGATTAGAAAAGTCGGTGTCGACCTCTGTGAGTACTGGAACGAAGAAAGCGATTTCGCGGAGAGAATTCGGGAGCGGGTTCGCACCACGATTTGCCAGGCGCTTGATGACGGGCATGAAATATTGCTAATCAGTCATGGTACCGGTTGCATCGTCACCTACGATGTCTTGTGGCAGCTGTGTCACGATCCTGCCTATTCAGAAGGCTATGCGGACAAAAAGATCGACGCCTGGATGACGCTTGGCGCGCCTCTCGGCGACTCAATGGTGGCAAAGCGTCTCCTCGGCGCGAAAAACAGAGGTCGGAAGCGATATCCACACAACGTGGTGTTGTGGCACAACCTGGCGGCCGAAGACGATTTCATGAGCCACGACAACACGCTGGCCGATGACTTCAAGGCCATGCTCAAGCTAAAACAGGTAAGCAGTATCCGGGACTACCGCATTTACAACCTGGCAGTTCGCTACGGCAGGTCAAACCCCCACAGTTCCCTGGGCTACCTGATTCACCCCCGCACTGTGCAGATCGTGGCTGACTGGCTGCAGCAAGCGTCGGTTGAGCACCTGCCTACGAACATTTTTTGACGAGATTGCGCTCGATCTTTTTCGGCTCGGTAATATCTTCGAAAAAGTCATCCAGGTATTTCGTAACGTCCCGCCGATTCTTGTCATCGAGACCCGTCAGGTCGTCCACGAGCGCATAGATTTCTGTCTTTTTGCTCAGGATGTACTGCAGCGTATCCGGCAGGATGCCGTTATTGCTGCAACGTCCCCGATAAACCCGGGTGCGCACGCTGCGTGTTTTAAACTGAGGGTTGGG
The DNA here is from genome assembly GCA_024640315.1 of Woeseiaceae bacterium. Lineage (GTDB taxonomy): Bacteria > Pseudomonadota > Gammaproteobacteria > Steroidobacterales > Woeseiaceae > SZUA-117. The sequence continues at coordinate 21,132 of JAHEFF010000037.1, read as the reverse complement.
CTTTGCGTAAGGCGCGTCGATCAGGCCGGCATGATCGAAATCGTAGGGAATCGACTTGACGATCTGGCCGTCGGAGAAAGGTATTGCATTGTGGCAGCAGTCATTCTCGACGGGCCCACGGACCAGCGAGAAATCAGTATTGCCAATCAGATATTCATACATGATGATCAGGTTCGCGTGAGCATCGTCAATATCGCGGTAACTCAAGCTTGATACATTGAGTTTCTCGAGCCCCAGCCTTGTACTGATATCGTCTTCGTCTTCAATGACGAAACCGTAGCGGGTGCTCGGATCGTTGCCTTCAGTATCGACATACGTAATTCTCATCAGCCGGGCGCCGAAACTGTGATCGGTCAGCGTTTGCAGAATGCGATACGTCAGGTACTCGCGCAGGACAAGTTGTTCAAAGCGATCTGAATCATGGCAGTGATTCACGAGTTTCAGCTTGTCCTGCCCGTCAAACACGGTTCCTTCGAGCTGACCCTTCTGGAAGTTAAGGCGAATGGGCGGGATGCTGCAGGTGGATTTCTGCCGCCGGAAATTTCCACGGGTACGCAATTTAAGGTCGAATGACCTGGCAACGCCTGCGTCATCGGTCAACGTGAAGGTTCCGTCGAGGTACTCCTCATCCGGTCGTTCCCTGACCAGGGTCGTCATCGGCGCATCGATCTGGACGTTGAGAATCGAATGGTCTGCGAAAAGTGGTTGGGTATCGGTCTGGGCGCCGATCGGCGGTGAAAATGCGAGGAACAATGCGCATATGGGACCAGTCAAACATATCAGAGGCTTTTTTGAGTTCATTGTTGTGGCCTTTGGGTGACAGATGATTGATATCGATAATAATAGCATGCGGTAATTGCTCCGTTGGTCGTCTAGAATCGACTCAAAATAAAGTATGCCGCCGGAGATATAAATGTCCAAGCCCGTGTTGAAGCGCACGATTTTCCTGGTGTTGATGGCGTTGCTGTCGTCTGCAGCGGCTGCCGAGCAATATCGATGGTCCGGTGTCGATCGCGTCGTTGCCATGAGTGATCCACATGGCGCTTATTCCGCAATGGTGCAGACGCTGGCAAATGCCGGCGTCATCAACGACGGGCAAGACTGGGTTGGCGGCAAGACGCATCTCGTCATTACCGGTGACCTGATGGATCGTGGCGCCGATTCGCGGAAGATCATGGACCTGGTCATGAAACTCGAATCGCAGGCGCCGGACAGTGGTGGCAGGGTGTTACTGACCCTCGGCAATCACGAAGTGATGAACCTGGTTGGCGATCTGCGCTACGTGGCGCAGGGCGAGTACGCGGCCTTTGCCGATGAAGAATCGGCTGAAGAGCGCGAGCGCTGGTTCCAGGCATTGCTCTCGACCCGACGAGTGCAAACACTTGGAGGAGTTGACGAGGTCGCACTGCGCGAGGAATTCGATCGCGACAGGCCGCCAGGCTTTTACGCGCACAGGCGCGCGTTCAGCAGCAAAGGCAAGTACGGGCAATGGCTGATGCAAAAGCCCCTGATGGTCGTCGTCAATGACACCGCATTCGTGCACGGCGGTTTGCCGCCGATTGTCGGCGAAATGGGACTGGAGCGCCTTAACGACGAGTTGCGTGCCCAGGTGACGGATTACGTTGCGGCGCTCGAGGTACTTAACGATGCCAATCTCATCGATCCCGAAATAAATTTTTATGAGCACGGGCGAATTGCCGAAGGTATTGCAGCCGACTCCAGCTTGCCCCGCGAGCTGCTCGCTGCGCTCGACAAAGTTGTGAGCCTGAATGACGCGGTTGTACATGATACGTCCAGTCCTTTGTGGTACCGCGGGTCGGTTGGATGTAATGCGCTTGAGGAGGGTGATGTTATTGACCTCTCTCTCAAGGCCATTGGCGCGAGTCGAGTGATTATCGGTCACACTCCTACTGTGACGCGGCGAGTCCTGGAGCGGCTGGACGGTCGGGTAATAGAAATGGATACCGGCATGCTGAGGTCCGCCTATCGCGGTTCCGGCCATGCGGTCATTATCGAAGACGGCGAGATTATGGTTGTCGCGGAGGATGGCACAGACATGATGGCGCCGGTACCGCATCCGCGCCGGGTTGGTTCCCGTGACGATTCGCTGAGTGCCGAGATCATTGCTGACATGCTGGAAAATGGTGACATTGTCTCTACGGGCGACGATAAGGCAGGTCGTACTGTCGTCGAAGTCGGCCGAAACGGCGCGACGATTGCAGCGCTTTTCGTCGAGAGTCCACGCAAGAAAGGCCTGAACACCGAGCTCGCCGCTTATCGACTGGACAAGCTGATCGGGCTCGACATGATTCCGGTGACCGTTGCTCGCGAGATAGATGGTAAAAATGGCACGCTGCAATTTCTGCCCAAGAATGCGCGTAACGAGACCTATCGGTCCGACTCGGGTCAGGGGTCCGGCGCCTGGTGTCCGCTACAGCGTCAGTGGAATTCCATGTATGTCTTCGATGTACTGATCTACAACGAGGGCAGGCCACCGACGAAGATGGTGTACAGCCCCGAGAACTGGCAGATGATGTTGATGGAAAACAGCAACGTGTTTGGCACGGAACGGGGTCGTCCGAGATACCTTGCGGAAGCCCCGCTCAATCTGACATCGGACTGGGTTGACGCGCTGACATCGATTTCCGACGACGTTCTTACGGAGAACCTCGCCGACGTGCTCAGCAAGCGCCAGATCAGCGCCCTTGGCAATCGGCGCGATCAGCTATTGCAGGAAAGCCAGCCGTAGATCATCAGATCGCGTTGTTTCTCGCCGCCGCCATGATGTGTTCCGATGCGCGGAAAGCCAGCGCCATGATCGTCATGGTGGGCTGACCCCGGCCTGACGTGACAAAGCTGGACCCGTCGCAGATATACAGGTTTGGAATGTCGTGGCTCCGGTGGAATTTGTCCACCACCGAGCTATCCGGATCATCACCCATTCGACAGGTTCCGAGCAGGTGCGGGCCACTGGATTGCGGTGTCACGGGGTGTCTCCAGGCTCTTTTCGCCCCAGCCGCATCAAAAATTTCCATTGCGCGGTCCTGCAGGAAAGTTGCCATCGCAAGATCATCGTCGTGATCTTTGTAGGTCAGCCGGATTGACGGCCGGCCCCAGTTGTCCTTATGGGTTGGATCGATAGTGATGTTGTTGCTGTCCTGAGCCAGTGATGTCGCATTTCCGGTCATTGACATATTGCGTGTGAAGTTGTGCGCAATGTAGTTTTTGAATTCCGCGCCCCACTTCGGGTCGCCGGGCGGGCCGCCCATGATGGCGTACATAGCTGGCGTCGCCGCAAACAACGGTCGCGCGTCGATACCGCCGCCACCGTAGAAACCCCTCGCCGGATCGGCGTCGTAAAAGTGATGCATGATGCGTGTCACCTGTACGCTCTTATAGTCATTAAGCGGTTCTTCAAAATCACCGCTGGCCAGGGAATGACAGTTGAACATGAGGTTGCGACCGACAAATCCACTCGAATTTGCGAGGCCATTCGGAAATTGCTCGTTGGCTGAATTCAATAACAGCCGCGGTGTCTCTGCGCCATTTGCAGAAAGGATGACAGCCTTGGCTTTCTGCGAACGCTCGTTGCCGTCGGGATCGTAATAGAAAACCTCATCCGCACGGCCCTCTGCATTCGTGCCGACGCGAAATACCGCGCACTCGGCGCGAATCTCGCAGTTGCCGCTTGCCATCGCAGCGGGAATCATCGCCGCCAGCGTTGACGATTTGGCGTTCACCTCACAGCCGAAACCCATGCAGAAGCCGCAGTGGATGCATGCCGGGCGGCCGTTCAGCGGCTTCGAGAGAATTGCCAATGGGGCTGGTTGCACCTCGAAGCCCAGCGCTTTTGATCCCTTCTCAAGCAGAACGCCGGAAGATTTGACGGGCATGGGCGGCATGGGGAACGGGCGGGAGCGGAATGAATCGCTCGGTCCCGGCGCGCCGCAAACTCCAATCTCCCAATCTACCCTGGAGTAGTAGGGTTCGAGTTCACCATAGCTGATCGGCCAGTCTGCAAAGTTGGTTCCGCTTATGGGGCCCAGGAGGCTGCGCTCTTTGAAGTCGACTTCACGAAAGCGCCAGAAATTTGCGGTGAAGTGCACGCTTGAACCGCCGACCGTCTGGGCGTACCACGCAGGCGGCTGCCCTTGAGCCAGTTCGGCTTCCTTGCTCTCGTCATTGCGAAATGTCTGCTGGTGCACATCATTGTTGCCGCTGGATAGCTCGCCGAACATAAGTACCGAGATTTCGTCGTGCGTGAAATCTTTTGCTGTACGAAACGGGCCTTGCTCGATGACAACGACGCTGAAGCCGTTGGTGGACAGTTCTTTTGCCAGTATGCCGCCGGCTGAACCGGAACCGACAATGACAAAGTCGACGGCCTCATCCAGCGGATAAGATATTTGGTTCTCATTCGCCATTTTGTTGTTCCTGTGCCGCTGCATACTCTGCGTCGTAGTAGCCGTATGGCGCCACCCAGGCGTGCGGTGGACCATCCATGCCGACCAGTTTCCAGCCGATGTCGTCCCGATTGCCGCCGTGCATCGCCATGCCGAATACGCCGGCGATCGTCAGGAAGCGGAATCCCTGGAAAAACGGCGTTTCTTCGACACTTTTTAGATATTTATCCTGATCTGCTTCGCCAAGATCGGAGAACACTTCTGCACCGGGAAATTGGCCAGCGATGCCGGACTGAAATGCAGCCAGCATGTCGCGGGCAGGGCCAGCCGTATCAGCGAGAAATGAACCCAGAGCCTTGTCGAAGAAATAGACGGCGCCGGCTTCGGTAGCGCCAGGCGTATCGGTCGTCGGCAATATGCGCGCCGCGATAGCAATGATCTCGCGCGCTTCGGCATTCGTTATATTTTCGAAGGCGGTCGCCTCTTCCTTCGCGCTGCAGGCCGCCTGAGATACTGCTATGAATGCCGGTATACCGGCCCGCATCAAAGTGCTGCCAGCCAACGTCCCGGTCCCCTGCAAAAACAGGCGACGGGTCAGTGCTTCATTGCTCATTGTCATCCCCCCGGACAATTTGATCGGCCAAAGTACCACAGTGAAGTGACCGCCGTCCGAGCATTAAATCGTGCTGGCCCGGGCGGTTTTTCAGGTATGGGTTCGGCCGATCTAATTAGCTGATATTATTTGAGTTTGCGGTACGGGATGAGACATGGGGAAACTGACCACACACGTGCTGGATACGACAAGCGGCAGGCCCGCTTCGGGCGTCGGCGTCAAACTTTTTTCGATGGAGAATGGGCGGCATCTGGTCGCGACCGCGGTGACCAACGAGGACGGCCGGACCGAAGCGGCTTTGCTGGAGGGCGAAACTTTCCGCTCCGGCACCTATGAGCTCGAATTCTCTGTGGGCCAGTATTTCCAGGCCGCGGGCACCAGCCAGTCGGACCCGCCGTTCCTGGATAATGTTGTGATCCAGGTGACGCTCTCGGGCGACGATAATTATCACGTACCCTTGCTCGTATCGCCGTGGAGTTATTCGACGTACCGCGGCAGTTGATATGAGCGAAGGCGGTGGATCACAGTCCCGGTGCCGCGTGCGATTCCTGCTCGACGATGAGCTGGTCGAACTGGACGATATCGATCCTAATCGCACAGTCCTGCAGTTTTTGCGAGAGGACTTAAGACGAACCGGCACCAAGGAAGGCTGTGCAGAAGGAGACTGCGGCGCCTGCACCGTCGTTGTTGCCGATCTCGATGTCACCGGCAAACGCGTCAGGGCGCGTGCCGTCAATTCGTGTATCCAGTTGCTGCCAACCCTGGATGGCAAGGAACTCCTGACGGTCGAGAGCCTGGGCCGTGATGGCCTGCACCCGGCGCAAAAAGCATTGGTCGATTATCATGGTTCGCAGTGCGGATTCTGCACGCCGGGTTTCGTCATGTCGCTTTTCGCGCTGTACAAGGGCAATGCCGATCCGGGCCGAAGGGATATCGATGATGCGCTGGCGGGGAATCTCTGCCGGTGCACCGGCTACCAGCCGATCATCAAGGCAGCAAAAGCGATGTACGGCGAAGCGCCGGAAAATGGCGACTGGCTGCACATGCCCGCGGGTGAAGGCAGCGATGAAGACGAGCGCGTCAGGAGGCTGAAATCAGTCGCGTCGGATCAATCCCTTTGCGTCGAGTGGGGGAGCCGGAGGTTTTTCGCACCCCGATGTGTCGATGAAATGGCCGATCTTCTCGAACGACACCCTGAAGCCACATTGCTTGCCGGCGGGACGGACGTCGGACTGTGGGTCACGAAGCATCATCGCGATCTCGAGGTCGTCGTCTACACGGGCAATGTTGAGGGCCTGCTCGATGCAGGGCTTACTGATCAATACATCGATATCGGTGGCGCAGTAACGCTGACCGACGCCATGCCGTTGATCATCGGCCAATATAAAGCTCTCGAGGAATTGTTCGTTCGGTTTGCGTCGCCGCCGATCCGCAATGTTGGCACCCTGGCAGGCAACATCGCCAACGGCTCGCCGATTGGAGACTCGATGCCGGTGCTAATGGCATTGGGCGCAGATCTTGTATTGCGAAGAGGTGCGCACCAACGGACGATTGCGCTGCATGACTTTTACATCGCCTATCAGCAGACCGCATTGCGAACCGCTGAATTCATCGAGCGAATTCTCATTCCGCTGCCGAATGAAAACGAGCATGTGCAGAGTTACAAGGTCTCGAAGCGGTTTGATCAGGATACTTCAGCTGTCTGCGCGGCATTCCGGTTGCGGCTTGAAGGCGGGATTGTCGCGGAATTTCGCGCAGCTTACGGCGGGATGGCTGAAATACCGAAGCGGGCCCGGCACTGCGAGGAAGCACTGATCGGCGAAGAATGGAACGAAGCCGGCGTAAATGCAGCACTCGACGCGCTCGGCAGTGACTTTACGCCGATCTCTGACATGCGTTCCTCGAGTGAATATCGCAGCCAGGTCTGCAGAAACCTGTTGCAGCGATTCTTTCTCGAGACGACCGGCGCCAGCTCCGAAAGGGTCTATTCCTATGGCCGCTAATTCCGTCATCGGCGCCCCGATACCACACGACAGCAGTCGTTTGCACGTTACAGGGCGTGCGACCTACACGGACGACATCCCGGAACCTCGTGACCTGTTGCATATCGCCGTCGGCATGAGTGAGCGGCCGCATGCGCGAATCAGGAAACTGGACCTGTCCGCAGTGCGTGAAGCCCCCGGCGTGGTGGACGTAATGCAGGCCGTTGATATCCCGGGCAGCAATAACTGCGGTCCCGTGGTTAATGACGATCCGGTTTTCGCACCTGGTGTAGTGGAATATGTCGGTCAGGCCATATTCGCCGTTGCGGCAGAAACGGTTGAGCAGGCGCGCCGGGCTACAAAGCTTGCACGTGTACAGTACGAAGATCTCCCGCCCATTCTGGATATTCGCGAGGCGCTTGAAGCCGGTTCATTTGTTTTGCCGAGTGAGACCATTTCTCGTGGTGACAGCAAGCAGGCGATTCGGCATGCCGCGAACAGTCTGAGCGGAAGTGTGAGTCTCGGCGGTCAGGATCAGTTTTATCTCGAGGGACAGATTGCCATGGCGCTGCCACGGGAAGACGGGGATCTGTTTGTTTACAGTTCGACGCAGCATCCTGGTGAAGTGCAGCACCTGGTAGCCAAAGCGATCGGCAAGTCGTCGAAGGATGTCGTGGTCGAGTGTCGTCGCATGGGTGGCGCATTCGGCGGAAAGGAAAGCCAGGCTGCCCTGATTGCCTGCATTGCTGGTCTCATGGCTGATCGTTCGGGACGTTCGTGCAAGTTAAGACTCGATCGTGATGACGACATGATCATGACGGGAAAACGCCACGATTTTGTGATCGATTACGAAGTTGGTTTCGATAATGCAGGCAGAATCGAAGGAATCGAGTTCATGTTCGCATCTCGCTGCGGCATGTCGGCCGACCTGTCAGGTGCGATTAACGATCGCACGATGTTTCACTGCGACAATGCGTATTTTCTCGAGAACGTCACGATCGTTTCGCATCGATGTAAGACCAATACGGTGTCAAATACTGCGTTCCGGGGTTTCGGCGGCCCGCAAGGGATGTTCGGCATTGAGTACGTAATTGACGAGATCGCACGGTGCCTGAAGAAAGATCCACTCGATGTGCGCCAGGAAAATTTTTACGGAATTGGTGATCGCGACACGACACCGTACGAGCAGAAGATTGAAGACAACATTATTCACGATGTTGTGGCTGAGTTGGCCGCGTCATCCGATTATCGTGCACGCGTTGACGAGATACGGCAATTCAATCAGTCGAGCAGGATACTGAAGCGTGGGATCGCGTTAACGCCCGTCAAATTCGGAATTTCGTTTACCGCAACTCATCTCAACCAGGCTGGGGCGTTGGTGCATCTTTATACGGATGGTACCGTTCACCTGAATCACGGCGGCACGGAAATGGGGCAGGGACTGTTCACTAAAGTGGCCCAGGTCGTTGCCGACGAACTGCAAATAGATATTGGCCGAATCAAGATCACCGCATCAGACACGAGCAAAGTGCCAAATGCATCTGCGACTGCAGCGTCGAGTGGCTCCGACATGAACGGTAAGGCGGCTCAGGCCGCCGCGCGCAAAATCAGGAATCGATTGGTTCAGTTTGCCGCCAATCAATATTCCGTGCCTGAAGCAGAAGTCATATTCGAGAACAGTGAAGTCCGGATTGGCAGCGAGGTCCTGTCTTTTGAAGAACTGGTCCAAAAAGCCTGGTTTGCACGCGTTTCACTTTCGGCAACAGGCTTCTATCGCACGCCGAAGATCCACTACGATCGCGCCACATTCAGTGGTCGACCGTTCTTTTACTACGCCTACGGTGCCGCAGTATCTGAAGTGATCGTCGACACGATGACCGGGGAGAATCGATTGTTGCGTGTCGATATCCTGCATGACTGTGGCGAATCGCTGAATCCTGCGATTGACCTGGGGCAGATCGAAGGCGGATTCATTCAGGGCGCCGGGTGGCTGACTTCCGAGGAGCTTTGCTGGAACGAGACAGGCGCATTGCAGACGCATGCGCCGTCCACCTACAAAATACCGACAAGCTCGGACCTTCCCGCCGATTTTCGGGTGAAGATGCTTGAGTCGTGCCCTAATCGTGAAGACACGATCTACCGCTCGAAGGCGGTCGGCGAGCCTCCGCTGATGCTGGGCTTGTCCGTCTTTTACGCGATCCGCGATGCACTGGCTGATACCGGGGAGCCAGGATACCGGCCGCCGCTGCGGGCGCCGGCAACGCCCGAGGCTGTGCTATTCGCGGTACAGGACGGGGCAGGCAGCAATGACTGACTGGGTTTCGCAACTGGGTGAGCTCGCTGCAAACGGCGAGTCCTCGGTGTTGCTGACGGTTGCCCGGGTGCGTGGTTCCGCACCCCGTGAAATTGGCGCAAAAATGATCGTAACCGCAACGGAGTCGATCGGTACGATTGGTGGTGGTCAGCTCGAGTACCAGTGCGTACAGGCAGCTTGTGAGCAACTGAGCAATACGGCGGCGGCGCGTGCCAATTCAGTTCGACGCTTTGCACTTGGCTCAGGTTGCGGGCAATGCTGTGGCGGTGTCGTCGATATCTTGTTCGAATTCATACCGGAATCAGGCTGCAACTGGTTAACAGAGCTTCTGCAGGCTCACCGGGAGCGCCAGCCGGCCGTTATAGCAACAGCCATGAATTCAGGGACTCGGAAAGTCATCATCACCCGGGACGGTGCCGGCGATGATTGTCCCGTCGATGTGATTTCAGCGGCGCAAAGCATATTGTTGATGAAGGGTGCTGCCGTCACTTCTTCGGGATTTCTCCTTGAGCCCGTCGTGCCGGCTGGTTTTCATATCGCGATATTTGGCGCAGGCCACGTTGGGGCAGCAACGGTGGATGCCTTGTCGCGTCTCGACTGCAATATTCGCTGGATCGACGGCCGGCGGAATATATTCCCTGCAGCCGTGCCGTCGAATGTGACAGCTATTGAATCGGCAGAGCCCGCGCGAGAGGTCGCCGCGATGCCGGAAGGCGCCTATTTCGTGGTGATGACTCACAGCCATCCGCTGGACCTCGAGATCTGTGATCAGGTGCTTCGCCGGGACGACGCCGCTTACTGCGGTCTAATAGGCTCTGTTTCCAAGCGGCGGCGATTCGAGCGACTAATGATGAAACAGGGCATGTCGGAAAGTTTGCTGGAGAACCTTGTGTGCCCGATCGGCGTAAGTGGTATCGACGGAAAGAAACCGGTCGAAATCGCGCTGGCGGTCGCCGCTGAAATTCTGCAGACAAGGGACAGGATCGCGGCTGTTGAGTCCAGGCCCGTGTCGTTGAGGTTGCACGGCTGATGGAAGCTTATGTCGTTGAATGGTTGAACATCCTCGGCCGTTGGGTGCATTTCATTACCGGCATTGCCTGGATCGGTTCATCGTTCTACTTCATCTGGCTGGATAACCATCTCGAAGCGCCGAAAGACCCTGCCGACGGTCAAAAAGGTGTCGGGGGCGAGCTATGGTCGGTCCACGGAGGCGGTTTCTATCACGCGCAGAAATACCGTGTCGTGCCTGCCGTGCTGCCTGAGTCGCTTCACTGGTTTAAGTGGGAGGCTTATACGACCTGGATTTCGGGCATGTTTCTGCTCATGCTCGTTTACTGGTACGGCGCGGAGGTTTACCTGGTCGATCCGTCTGTCGCCGACCTGAGTCCGGCTGTTGCCGTTGGTACAGCCGCGCTGATCCTGGCCGGCGGCTGGCTGATTTACGACTTTTTGTGCAGGTCACCGCTGGGACGTAATGAAAACATTTTTGCGATCGTGCTTCTCGTATTGACGGCTGTCCTGGCCTGGGGGCTTTGCCAGTTGTATAGCGGTCGCGGCGCCTATATTCATTTCGGCGCAGTGCTTGGCACGATCATGGCGGCAAACGTGTTCTTCGTGATAATTCCGGGTCAGCGGCGAATGGTTGAATCGTTTGGCCGGGGCGAAGCGCCCAATGCTGATGATGGTATTCGCGCCAAGCAGCGATCGGTGCACAACACCTACTTTACTCTGCCCGTGCTCTTCGTCATGACGAGCAATCATTATGCGCTGACGTACAGTCATGAATACAACTGGCTGATTCTGGTTGCTTTCACGCTGGCCGGTGCGCTCATCCGCATCTACTTCGTGGCCAGGCACAAAGGACGTACGTCGCCGCTACCAATTGTCATCGCATCATTGATCCTCCTCGCTGTGGCCGCGGCCATCGCACCAAAATTGCGTTCAGGCACGGTGGGTAACGCAACTCTGGACATGGTCATGCCCGTCATTCAGAGTCGCTGCACGAATTGTCATTCCGCTGCGCCGTCGCATATCGCATTTCCTGCAGCGCCGGCAGGCGTCATGCTGGACACCGACATGCAGGTTCTTGCGGAAAGGGAGCGCATTCATCAACAGGCAGTTGTTTTGCGGGCGATGCCGATTGGCAATCTCACCCAAATGAGCGATGAGGAGCGGGCATTGATCGATGCCTGGTATTTTTCGACTGATGAGTGACATCGAATACCCGAGAGATATGCGCGGCTACGGCGCCAATCCGCCTGATGCCAGGTGGCCCGGCGGCGCTCGCATCGCGGTGCAGTTCGTTATCAACTATGAAGAAGGCGCCGAAAATTGCGTACTGCACGGCGACCAGGCTTCCGAGGCGTTTCTGTCGGATATCGTTGGTGCGGTACCCATCAAAGGCGAGCGCCACATGAACATGGAGTCGCTCTACGAGTATGGTGCCCGGGCGGGATTCTGGCGCTTGCACCGGTTGTTTTCGGAACGGCAGTTGCCTGTTACCGTTTTCGGCGTGGCCATGGCCCTTGCGCGCAATCCGCAGGCGATAGACGCCATGTGGGAGGCGGAATGGGAGATCGCAAGCCACGGTTACCGCTGGATTGATTACCAGTCAGTCGATGAGAAAACCGAGCGGGCGCACCTGCAGAAAGCAATCGAAGTGCATCGGGACGTCACGGGAGAGCCCCCCCTGGGCTGGTACCTGGGTCGCTGCAGCCCGAATTCGCATCGCATCGCCGCGGAACTCGGTGGTTTTGTCTATAACTCGGACACCTATGCGGACGACCTGCCTTACTGGGATTACTCCTTCGACAAACCGCAGCTCATGGTGCCCTACACATTGGACGCGAATGACATGCGCTTCGCGACGCCGCAAGGATTTAATTCCGGTCAGCAATTTTTCGAATACCTCAAAGATACGTTTGACGTGCTTTATGCGGAGGGCCGGCTGAAGCCGAAGATGATGTCCATCGGCCTGCATTGCCGTCTCGCCGGAAGGCCGGGACGAGCTGCGGCGCTGCAAAGATTTCTGGACTACATCGCTGCGCACGACAAAGTGTGGGTTGCACGGCGAATTGATATTGCCAGGCACTGGCGCGAGCAGCATGCGCCCTGATCGCGACGAATTTATTGACCGTTATGGTGGCCTCTATGAGCATTCACCCTGGGTTGCGGAAGAGGCTTTCGAGAGCGCGGAAGGCATGTCAGTGGAGCAGCTCGCCAACCTGTTTTGCGCCTGTGTGAACAACGCAACGCATGAGCGAAAACTCGCTCTGATCTGTGCACATCCGGACCTGGCGGGGAGGGCGGCGATCGCCGGCCACCTCACAACCGAGTCAACAGAAGAACAAAAGAGTGCTGGTATCGATCAATGCACGTCGGCCGAATTTGATCGCTTTCAAACCCTGAACAGGCAATACAAGGAAAAATTCGGCTTTCCGTTTGTAATGGCTGTCCGTAATAGCAGTCGGCACGAAATACTTGCCGCTTTCGAGGCGCGCATCGATCATGATCCCGAGATGGAATTCGACACGGCAATAGGCGAGATTCACAAGATTGCCCGAATGCGGCTGGAGTCTTTGTGACAACGAAACCTGACAACCCATTTCGCGAGTGGATACAACTCGAGCAACCACGGCTCGGTTCGCGCGCCGTCTTTGCCTCGGACGATTTCTTTGCGCCGATGAATCGATTAATCTCGCCGGCCGACCCCATCTTCGTTGCCGACGAATATGACGATCACGGCAAGTGGATGGACGGCTGGGAATCCCGGCGGAGGCGCGACGCCGGGCATGACTTTTGCATTATCCGACTTGGCGCATCAGGCGTGATTCATGGCTTCGATATTGATACGAGTTTCTTCACAGGCAATTTTCCACCAGCAGCCTCGATCGATGCCTGTGTCTGTGACGACGACATTCCGGGCGACGATGTGGCGTGGCGGGAGTTATTGTCGCGCACGAATCTTGCCGGTGATTCGCATCACTTCCTTCCAGTTGATGACGAAGAGGCTGTATCGCACGTGCGATTGAATATTTATCCCGACGGTGGTGTCGCCCGACTGCGAATTTACGGCGAAATCAGGCCGGACCGGACTGGCCTGGATAACGACGCACCGATCGATCTGTTCGCCATCGCAAACGGCGGCCGGGCCTTGATGTGCAGTGACGAGCATTTTGGCAGCATGCACAATCTCAACGTGGCCGGGCGCGGCGTGAATATGGGAGACGGCTGGGAAACGGCACGTCGCCGCGGTCCGGGCAACGACTGGGTGATCCTGGCTCTCGGACATCCCGGTACCATTGAAAGGGTCCGGCTCGACACCGCACACTTCAAGGGCAACTTCCCGGACTTGGCGGAAATTCGTGCGGCCCGCATTACCGGGATTGACAATATCGTGTCCGAAAGTGAGCGTTGGCCGATCCTGCTCCGGAAAACAAAACTGGCCGCGGACAGCGTGCACGAGTTTGCGGACGAACTACAGAGTGCCGGCGTGGTTTCGCATGTACGACTGAACATCTTTCCGGACGGTGGCGTAAGCAGACTCCGGTTGATTGGGAGACTGGAAGCAGTGGAGGATTTATCATGAGCGACATCGTCATGCGGGCAGTTCCACTAACGGCCGAGCGTTTTGCGCCATACGGTGATGTTATTGCCACATCCGGTGGTGGGATTGAGGCCATGAACGAAGCCCGCTTCGATCGGTTTAATGACCTTGCCCGGGTCGATGTCGATACGAGTGGCGAAGGCCATGTTTCGGTCAGCATCGTTCGCAGCAAAACGCCGACAGAATTGCCGCATCAGTTTGACATGGTGGAGCGGCATCCGCTGGGCAGCCAGGCCTTCATTCCGCTCTCCGGCTTCTCTTTCGTCGTTGTGGTTGCGCCGCCGGGTGAATCAGTGGAGCCACAAGACCTGAAGGCGTTTGTGACCAATGGTGCTCAGGGCATAAATTATCATCGGGGAACATGGCACATGCCGTTGATCGCGCTGAACGGAAGTCAGGAATTCCTGGTAGTCGACCGGGCACCTGGTGAGGGGAATTGCGAACAACATTACTTCGAGGAAAAGCTGCTGCTCGAGCTGTCCTAGATCAAGCCTGTTTCCTGCGCGCTGCCACCAACGTTTCCAGTCGGTCGATAACCGGACCGATTTCAGGCTTGTTTTCCCGAAGCTCGTCTATTGAGAGACCTGTCAGTTCGTAAGGCAGGACCAGCCAGTCATTCGTCTCATGTACGTAGTAGTCGGGCGGTCGAATGGTTTTCTCCGTTGGGCGGTACCAGACAGTCGCGATCCGGATCTCGTGCGGCTGATTGCGGCGCGCCTTTCTGGCCAATTGTTCCACGACGGCATTGACACTTGAACCTGTACTGTAGGCATCGTCCACGATCAGCATCGAATGATGCTCGCAAACTCTTTCATGGATATAGCGAAGTCCATGCGCTCGAATCGACTCTGCGCTGTCCACCATTTCGGAGTATGAGTCCTGACCGCGATAAGAAGTGCGAATGGCGATGTGGTCTGTCTTGACGCCAAAGTGGTCGAGACCTTCCTGAACTGCGATGCCAACGGCGCTGCCACCGCGCCACAAGCCGACGAGGAAATCAGGCCTGAAACCCGAGGCATAGATGTTCTTTGCAAGCTGAAACGAATCCAGTAACAGTTCATTTGCGTCGACGAATTTCTTCTTCATTGTTTTGCTTTCGGCGTTCCGGGAAATGCGTGTAATATTGCCGCTGGCATTATAACGATAAACAGGTCGTGCCATGGATAAGACAGTCCTTTCTGCAAAGGACCTCCTCGAAGACTCGTTTCGCCTTGGCGTGAAGGTGCTCGAAAGCGGGTTCGAGCCGACACTGATCATTGCAATCTGGCGCGGTGGCACGCCGGTCGGTATGGCGCTCCAGGAGGTGCTTGCGTACTGCGGCGTGGAATCCGATCACATCGCGATCAGGACATCGTCTTACCTGGGTGTTGACGAGCGGGGCGAGGTTGCTGTGCACGGTCTCAACTACATCGTTAAGAAAATTTGTCGCGAAGACCGGGTTTTGATCGTTGACGATGTGTTTGATACCGGCAATACGATCAAAGCGGTAGTCGACGAGATCAGGAGACGAGCTCGTGGCAATACGCCGGACGAAATCAAGGTCGCGGTACCGTGGTTCAAGCCGACCAGGAATGAAACGGATATGGTGCCGGATTTCTATCTCAGGGAAACATCCGAGTGGCTGGTGTTTCCCCATGAACTTGATGCGCTGACGCCGGAGGAAATGCTGGAGGCCAGACCAGGGCTTCACCAGATTATTTACGGGGCAACGGCCGCAATGCCTTAGGCCAATGAAGCGGATTTGCGTGTATTGCGGGTCCAGCCCGGGCACTGACGAAATTTATGTCGGAGCTGCCAGGGAGCTGGCTGGTCTGCTGGTGTCCGCCAGGATGGAACTCGTCTACGGGGGTGCAAGCAAAGGACTGATGGGTGTTCTCGCCGACGCTGTCCTCGAGAATGGCGGCAAAGTCAGCGGCGTTATCCCGAAGGCCCTGCAGGAAAAGGAAATTGCACACGCGAACCTGACCGAATTGCACGTCGTCGATTCCATGCATGAAAGAAAATCGTTGATGGCGATCCTGTCCGACGGGTTTATCGCTATGCCGGGCGGATTCGGGACGCTGGAGGAAATCATCGAAGTGCTGACCTGGGGTCAGTTGCAGTTTCATGCGAAGCCTTGTGGTTTCCTGAATGTCGGCGGCTACTTCGACCACCTCCTGGAATTTTTCGACCACGCGGTGGCGCAAGGTTTCCTGCGGCGACAGCACCGGGACATGCTGCTGGTCGCGAGCACGCCGGCAGAACTGCTCAATTTGTTCGAGCATTACCAGTCTCCGGAAGTCCGCAAGTGGACATCGGAGGCCTGAATCTCACGGCCCGCGCCGAATCCGGACGACAAGCGGCAACGCGAGGCGTTGGCCGGCAGATTCTCAAAAGATCAGTCGCAATTTTCCCTTGATGGTGCGTCTTAAGTTGCTGCCAAACAGGGAGTAACGAATTCCCAGTTTGCGGCCCCGCAGCTCATTTCCGACACAAACTCTCAAAGGCGTCTCGAACACCTGGACGGGTGCGTCTGTTGGAAGTTCGCCCAGTGTGCTCGAGACGTGAATCGAATCGTCTTTGAGATTAACTGCGGGATAGGATGAACGTGCAGCCGGTCCGCGCTCTACCCACTTGTCTTCCTTTCGTAACATCGGTAGCTGGCTGGCCACATAAAATGAATTGTGATTTGGCAGAACCAGCGACAGGGATGCGTTTTCAATCGCGTTGTCTCCCTGGTTGTGAACGATGAGCTGGATCTTCTGAACGTGTTTTTCGTACAGAAAGTAATTGTCTTCAACCTGGTGTTTGTTGCGAATCTCGGCCACTTCCTGCATCAGTTCTTCGGCATTCCGGTCTTCGTACGGCCTGTCGGAGCCGAACAGACGAGCATGCGTTAGCCTGGCCATAACGGTCGTGGAGCCTGTGTTGGAGAATTTATTGCGAATCTCCAGCATCTGCTGCAGTTTGCCCGCGGCGATGGCGGATGGCATTTTCGACAGATCGGAGGTCGACAGCCGCATGTCCTTGTGCATGATTTCGCCGGGGAAACCGACTTCGACGCTCTCGTGTGAAACCGATTCCCTGAATTTCTGTTCGAACATTTCCTGCAGTTGCCGCCGGCCCAGTTTCACGGTGGCGTTGTCGACCCGGACGTAAGCGTCGCCGCGGCGCAGCTGTTCCGAGAAGTCGATCCGCATCATGTACGGTCTATCCTTGCACTCCGCAATTTCGTAAACGCCCACTCGTTTTCCGTCGACCGTGACAGGCTGGTATTTCACGCGGAGCGGGGGTTCGATGTAATCCGTTACCAGTGACTGGTAGGAAGGTTTGCCGGAGAAGTCCTCACGGTCGATCGTGGACGCCCGCTTGTTGCCCTTTTTGTCGTAGCTGATGCCAGTCACGATATAACGCGGGCCATCGACAGCGGCATTGGCTATCGCAAGCACGTCCCGCAAGAAACGACGGATACCCTGGCTTCCGTACGCTTCTTCGCGGAACTGTACACCGGTCCCGGGCGTAGCCGACCGGGCTATTTTCAACAGACGGTTCATCCTGCATCAATTCTGACCGATTATGTTGAGTCGGAATCGGAACCAATCGGCACTTCTGGGCGTTAAATACCGCATGGTTCCTGAGTGCCGACGAAGCTGCGCACCGCCGGCCGGCCGGCCGGCCGCACCATCGATGCCTTTTCAACTACTTGAAAAGTCTGGAATTATGGCCATAGAACAAACCAGCGTGCGGGCACGGATAAACCTGCCGTTTCCGACAGGTTTTCCTTTGAAATCAGGGTTTTAAGTGAGCCAGGCGGGCTCAGCTTACCAGTGCAGGCGCCATCCGCCGCCGGATGAGCGCCCTGAGCGCCGCTTGCGCATCTTGGCGTGCAGCGTTGCGCGCTTGTCCGCGAGCCATTGTTCGCGTTCAACGTGCGGGTCTTCACCCTTTGCTTTTCGCCGTTCCTCTTCGGCCGTGCGGAACGAGCAAAACTCCTCGTATGATTCTATTTCCGCTTTCAGCTCACGAATAACCAGCTCGACATAGATCGCGTCGTCGAGGAATCCGAGCCCGGGGATATGATCGGGAATCAGGTCCTCCGGATCGCAGAAGTAGACCAGCGCGTTCAGTACCCGGCTTCGATCTTTATCGGACAGCTGCCATTCCGAGTCACTGATCATGTTGATGATTACTTCCAGCTTGGACAGCCGGTCGCCGATGAAATCAGGCAATTCACCTTGCTTTGCGTCGGCAATCAGTTGCTTTGCTGCGGCTTCAATCGCCTCGGCATCGTGTTCCTTTTCCATCGCCGATTTTGCTTTGTCCACGATGGCCTGAAAGTGACCGAGATCCTGATCGCTCAGCGTAAAAGTAATATCAAGTGGCATGACTAACCGTCCTTTTGCGTTTCTGTTTTACGGACCAGGCAGCGGATTGAATACGGGTCTTTGCCCGCGTCCCACGCCCGACTTCGCCCGTGAAGCCATTGTTTGTGTTGATGATTCTGTTGGCTTGACGGTCGAACAACCCGGATTGTATACGGGATTGAGGCGATCGGCCATTTGAAATCGCGCCTCACGCCTTGTTCTGCGGCTCTTTCAGGCATACTCCGCAGACTTTCGGGCTGCGGGAAACGACCAATTGACGCAAGAAAATGATCCATTCGCCGTTATTGCAGAAGCGTTGCCGTCTTTCAGCGAAGTGGAGGTCATCGAATACCTGCGGGAGCATTATGGTCTGGATGCGGCGGTTAGCGCGCTGGTCAGCGAGCGCGATCAGAACTTCCGCGTGCGGAGTTCGGACGGTGCCGAGTATGTGTTCAAGATCGCCAACGCGGCCGAACCGGCACAGGTAACGGATTTCCAGATTCAGGCGCTGATCCACATCGCGGCTGTCGTCGGGGAGGGCAACATTCCGATCAATGCGCCCGAGGTCATGCCAACGCTTGGCGGTCAGACGCACGTCGAACTCGAATTTGCCGGTGGCACTCACGTCGCGCGGGTGGTGAGCTTCTTGCCGGGGATTCCGCTGGCCGAACGAATTGCGTCGCCATCGCTGGCGCGGAATATGGGGGAATATCTCGCACACCTGGGTCTCGCACTCAAAGGTTTCTCTCATCCGGGCTCGGCGCAAAGCCTGCTCTGGGATATGCAGCAGGCGTTGAACCTGAGGCAGTTGTTGAAGTACGCGAAGGAAGACCTTGCAGCGCAGGCCGTCGTCGACGCGCTCAATGACTTTGAAAGATTTGCACTACCGGAATTCTCAAGTCTGCGAACCCAGGTTGTTCACAGTGATTTCAATGCTGACAATGTACTGGTCGACGCGAAGGACACGAACAAGGTCGCTGGCGTCATCGACTTCGGCGACATGTTGAAGGCGCCACTGATTGCGGATGTCGCGATTGGTGCTTCGTATCTGAGACCGCCATCAGGTGATCCGCTAAGCCTCATCGCTGAATTCGTCGCTGGCTATCATGCGGTCGAAAGACTGGAGAGCGCCGAAATCGATATCCTATTCGAACTGATTCAGGCGCGATTGTGCGCGTCGATCGTTATCCTGGATTGGCGTGCAGCGATGCGTGGCGCTGACGATCCTTATCTCGAAAAACTGCAGGACGGAGAGGGGTCGGCCAGCTGCTTTCTTCGCAGGCTCCGCGAAATTCCGCGCCACAGCGCACGGCAACTCTTCAGACAGGTTTGCGCGTCGGTAAGTGAGGCCTAAGCGCTGCCGTAGGGGTTGAAACCGCCACCGGCATTGATGGCCGGGGAGATCTCTTCTTCTTCATCGTCGCTGGCAAGCACTTTGCGCAGCGCCTGCATGCTGACGAGTGACAGCTCATCGTCATCGACATAGTCACGCAGCGGCCCCAACGTCGCGTCAGCGGGGCGATTGATTTTCGGCAGACCTTCGTTCGAGTCCAGGATTGCCTGCAACTCCTCATCGTCGATAATCTCGAATCTGCCGCTTCCGGGGTGCCGTACCAGCACGCCATCCGCACTGGTATTCGCCGCGCTCGCGACGGCCTTGCGATCGGCATCGTCGCGCGACGTCAGAATCTGCTTGAGCATCTGGGTTGAGACGAGTTCCAGTTCGGCGCTCTTTACGGGGTCTGCCCAGACTGAGCGGGCATGTCCGTCCGTCCGGATCCGGCCCGGTCTTTGTACCAGCACTTTGCGCGATGTCCTTGCGACCATGATGACGCCCTGTTGACAGTCTCTTGTCAATATTGTGCCTGCGGCAATCCGGCAGGCAGTCGACTGCGTCACGATCTCGGGAATTCGTTCAATTTCACACACTTAAGCGTGATGTTGCTCCAGCGTGGTGGGTCTTAGTACAGACATTGAGAAATTCTGACCAATAGTGGCGAAACGTGCCCACGAAAGCTGTGGAACAGGTCCCGGAATCAATGACTTGGGCGCAGTACCATTCCACATATTCCGGAATTTGGACTACCTCATCAGACCACTATGAACCTGTCGGTCGTCATGTCAGTTTTCCTCGGCTTCGCCGCAGTCTGTTATTTTCTGCTGGGCGTGCGCCTTATCAGCGGCAAGCGTGAAATCGGCAGCATGCCCCTGGGAGCCGCATTCTTCGTTATCTCCTTCTGGGTGCTGGGTGGTGCGGTTGAGCTCATGGCCACGACATTTCCGGTATTCACGATCGGCCGTGTCGGCCATTATGTTGGCACCGCCCTGGTTCCTGTTCTCATATTGCTCTGTTTTCGTGAATTCACCGGCAGCGTCACGTCACACCGCACAATCGTGGAGCTGATGATTATTCCGGTCCTGTCGATTATTGTCGCCGCCACAAACTACTGGCATGAATTCATGTGGTATTTGCCGATTGCCAACGAGGCAGGCGAGTTCCTTACCCGGCCCGTGAAATTCGGGGCGTGGTTCAACTATGTTCATTTACCCTACGGCTATGTGGTCGTCGGTGCTGCTATCTTTACGCTAATCATGCACAGCTCCGCGGTTGCACCGTCGCAACGAAGGGGGCTGTTCATGCTGGCGGGGTCCGCGAGCGTCCCGATCATCGCCGTCGTTGCCTACGATTTGGGAATCGGACCCGCTACGGTTTCCACGCTCCCCGCCGTGTTCGCATTGATGCTGCCGATTTACGCCTGGTTGATCATCGGTGAGCGAATAATCGAATTCACGCCGCTCGCCTACGAAACGGTGTTCCAGAACATGCAGGACCCGGTCATTGTTGTCGATGACGAAGGCCGAATTATTGGG
>JAHEFF010000008.1 GCA_024640315.1 Woeseiaceae bacterium | reverse complement strand
TAGGTCAGGTTTTCGAGTTTCTCGCTGTTAACCTGATTCATGAAATCTGCTCCGGCGTACCAGACGACGTCTACCGGATTTGCCGCAAGTGTCTCGAAATTTACGGAGAGAAAGGTGACAAACTGATATCGATCGATACGGTCAAGAAAGCAGCAGAATCGATCGGGCTGGACACCATTTCCTCAGGGGATCAGGACATTTTTTCGGCTAGCGATGCCAACATCGAAGCCGTACCGCCGGGTCGTCTGCGCATCGAAACCCCCGGCACAGAGGCTGTTGAGACCTTGCTGGATCAAAGTTGTTATGTCATCGGGCGCGACGTGATATGCAACATCTGCATTCACGGACTCCGCGTCAGCCGACTTCACGCCGTGCTTTCGGTGTCAACGCTTGGACTGCACATCGTCGACCTGGGCAGCACTAACGGTACCACCGTAAATGGCCAGAAAGTGGAACGCTGCGAGCTAGGCGATGGCGATGTAATCGCCGTCGGCAACACCCGCATTACCTATCTTGCCGGCGCCGAACAGCTGACACAGGAATCCAGCATAGACTCGACGGATGCGTACGAAATTCACGAGCCGGAGCCCGAGCCCTGCATCACGTATCTGGGGAAAGACATGCGGTTGCTGCGGACGTCGTAACGCTCGCTTACGCCCGCTCGCAACCATTGCATTCTCGTTAGGGTCGGCCTTTTCTTCCGATAGATTCTCATTTGCCGGTGCGGTGGTAGGATTCATCACCGACACAGGATGAGAATCGATATGACAAGAACTGCCCCGTTTAGAGCCGATCACGTTGGCAGCCTGTTGAGGCCCGCTGCCGTCCAGGCCGCCCGCGAGCGCTATCATGCCGATGCACTTGGCCCGGATGGGTTCCACACATCCGCCGAGCTACAGGTCATTGAAGACGAAGCCATTAAGGATGTCGTCGCGATGCAGGAGAGTATCGGGTTGATGGCAGTCACTGATGGCGAGTACCGCCGATCATTCTGGCATTACGATTTCATGGGCGCCCTGACCGGCCTGGAACTGGTCGAACGTGATGAAGGTGTGCAATTCAGCGGTGTGAAGCTGCGTCCGGTATATCCAACGATCAACGCGAGACTGGATTTCCCGGACGATCATCCTATGCTCGACCATTTTCGATATCTTGCTTCGATCTCGAAGGTGCAAGCCAAAATGTCGATTCCGGGACCAAGCGCGTGTCACTTTCGGACGCTGCCTGAAGACATAACGCCGCCTGAATATGCCGACGTGGAGGTGTTGTTTTCCGATCTGACGAAAACCTACCGCAAAGCCGTGCAGGCCTTCTACGACGCGGGTTGTCGATATCTGCAGATGGATGACATCTTCTTTGCATACCTTTGCGACCCGACACATCGCGAGATGAAAAAAGCCGAGGGTCTTGATCCGGATTGGCTCATAACGCAATACGCCAAAGTGATGCACGATGCTATCGCAGACCGTCCTGATGACATGCTAATTGCCATGCATCTTTGCCGCGGGAACTTTCGCTCCCGGTGGGCAGCGGACGGTTCCTATGACCCGGCGGCCGATGCCGTATTCAATCAAACCGGGATCGATGTCTATTTTATGGAGTACGACAGCGAGCGAGCAGGCGGGTTGGAGCCCCTGAGGTTGCTGCCAAAAGGCAAACAACGAGTAATGCCAGGCTTCATTACGACGAAAACCGGAGAACTGGAGTCAATTGACGAGTTGAAACGTAAATTCGACGAAGCATCGAAATTCGCTGATATCGATCAGCTCGGAATTGCCCCGCAATGCGGCTTCGCATCGACCGAAGAAGGAAATGAAGTGACGGCGGATGACCAAAAGCGCAAACTCCAATTGGTGGTCAATACGGCGGAAGCCATTTGGGGCGGTGTCGACAAATAGACTGCAGGAACTCCCGGCCTCGGGGCCTCTGTTTCAGGCCAACTTCGACGACGCCTGCATTCAACATAAGCCGGACACCGATACTAAAAAAAATGTTCGCTTAATCCCATGAATCTGGTATCAGTGAGACTATTGATATTGTGGCGCGCAAAACCAGCCGATGACTGGTTTTCTCCCGGCGAGAGTGGTCGAAAAGCTTTGAAAATCTACATTCGAGATAGCAAGCGGTTATCTGAATATGAGCGGTTAAAACTATCCGCAACGGACGAATTCCGACGATGAGAGTGCTAATCGTCGGCGATAGTTGTGGAGCGATAGAAGCCACGCGCGAACTGGCCAAGGCAGGCTGGACCGTAGGCATTGGTTCTGATTCGCGTTTCGGCTGGGCTTCGGCATCTCGGCGGGCCTCGCGCTGGCATCACATCCCGCCTCCGCTCGGAGACCCGCTGGAATTTATCGAAGCAATCAACCGGGTCGCCAGGACGCACGACTATGAACTCGTGTTCGGCGCCGGAGATGCTGAGGTACTGGCGCTATCTTCAAACCGCGACAGCCTGGTTCCACTTTTTCCTTACGCGCCCCATCCCGTTGTCCTGAGTGTGCTTGATAAACTCAGGTTGGCGGAATTGACGGTTAAAGCCGGATTTCGTGCGCCCGTCACGCATCCGGCGAACGAGGCCTCTCTGGCAGAATTTGAATTCCCCCTGGTGGTAAAGTCCAGGCTTCATTGGAGCCCGGGCAAGAGGAATCAAAAAACACGCGTTGAAGCTACGCTGGTTCGCAACCGTGACGATGCACTGCGGCAGGCCGAAATCATGCGTTCCAGCGGTGCCGAACCCCTGTTTCAGGAGATGATTCCAGGACATGTCGAGACCTTCGTCGCCCTCACCAACAACGCGGGCAAGATTCTCTCACAACACCTTCAGCGCACGACGCACAAGTATGGTTCGGAATCCGGAATATCTGCGCGCGCCACGAGCGTTCCTGTACCTCGCGATTTCAGCCACAAAGTTCAAAACCTGCTGACTGACATTAGCTGGTTCGGGCTTGCCAGCATTCAATTTATTCAGCCGCACGATGGCACGCCAGTATTGATTGACTTTAATGGCCGCATGTATGGATCGCTTGTCTTTGCGAATGCGTGTGGGATGCATGCCATGGAAAACTGGGCGTGCCTGGCAACCGGCAGAAAGTCGGTTCCTTCGAAAGAACTTTTAGGGCTTACATACCAGGCTCTGGAGGGCGATCTTCGCCGCGCGAAAAAACTGCGCGGCAAGGCGCGAATAACAGAATTCGGCGCTTGTTTGCTTGAAGCCGGCCGTTCCGTTCACCCGATCCTGCGATGGTCTGATCCCGTGCCCACCCTTCATTATATGCGGAGACTTGGGATGCGCGTATTCGGGAAGGGTCTGCGAAACTATGAAGGCTAGATTCGGCATTGCACAAGAACCCGCAAATAACCGTTAGATATCCCCGCATAGCTTCAGATGCGCTCGTTTGAGCAATTGGTCAGCGACCCGCAAATTTCGGGTCCGTGTTGTCACGCAAATGATGTTGATGGAACCCGAAGTGTCATCAAACGACTTCGACACAGGTGCACGGTAATCATGGCGATTGTGCGTTCAGGTTCTGGTTTCGAATCGGTTGCAGGTATTCAAACGACGAAGTGTGAATTCGGGAACACTACTGCGGCAATTGATGGTGCCTGATGTGAAGGCTATCGGAGCCATTCCGACAATCGATCGGGGTTGTTGATACAGACTTAAAACGGCCGAATGATACAAGGGAGTTGTGTACAGAGTTTTCCAATTGCATGTAACGCTCCGATAATTGTCTGCGACTCAAAACAGCTAGTCATTGCTGGGACAGCAGCGTCGACTTCCGGCCTTCAACCCCGGGCTGTCACCACACTACCCAGGCTGACCGGCACTTTAGGTCGGTCACGGCGAGTCGAACGCCTGCATTTCCTGTCGTTGTCACCTACGCCCCTGGTGACAGCGATGCGTTCAAGCAACGACTCGCTGGTTGATGGAAGGCCGAACCCGCAGTGATTTCAATCTGCCGCGAGCCTATTGCAGGCGATTTGAGGCATTGCCGAAGTGCAGCCACTCTCCTGAGACTTTTTTGACCATCATTACCCATGCCCATTGATCATCGAAGGAGTCCCCGGTTTCGCGATCGGCACCGATCGCCCGTACGTTGGCAGCAATCCAGCCGAGGTCAGAAGCATCTGACACCTCTATTAAGGGCGTTACCATATCGTGATAGTTGGTGTACTCCAGACGCTCGAAAACGGATGTAAACCGGCCAAGAATATCTGCGTTTGAAACTTGCGTGAGTTCGCCTCGTCCGGCGACAACGATCTGAGCCGCAGACAGGTCTGCCATCAACTCCGCGTCGCCAAGACAGTGAGCGGCAAGCATCTTGCGATGCAAGCGGAAAATTTGCACCTGATCGATCGGTGGCGCTTCCAGCTCCTCGAAAAACCACAGCGGAGACCTTGAAGCGAGATCAATCTCTGTAAAACGATAGTCGAAAACACGCTCGCCGTCGTCGAGCTTTACGAGAAAAGGAAGCTCCCTTTCACCAATATTACGCCAGTCCCGAAAAGAGACTGATATCGGTGAAGAATCCGGAACCTCGAGAAGAAACCCGACTGGGTGCGCTGCCTGTTCACCCGCAACCATGTGGACCGCGCCGCCGTAAGGCAGGTCGGCGCTGGTTGCGCGACGCACGCCGCCGGCGAAATTGATCTCCTGTTCATGTCGAATGTTACTGCCGATCTCTTCGAAATTTAAAAGAAACGCGTGAAACTGATGGCCGAGTGAAAACATCTTGTGAAATTCAGCCGCTCGCTCTGACTTGTCACCGACACGAACCCAGGCTTGCGGCCCTTCAACTGCAATCACCTGGTCAGTGTCGCGAATATGCCGGATGGCATTTATTTCTCCGGATTGAAAATAGGACCTTGTTCTGAAGCTTGTTCCGTCTGACACACTGACGTCGGCGGACGTCAGTATTGCCTGCTCGGAACACGCATCTGACGACCATGCGGCCTGGGTAACCATCACCAGGTTCATGCACGTAACAACGCTAAACAATTTTGACATGACATACCCTCACAATCGGGACAATCCGGATCTTTTCCTTAGCACGTGGCGGACACGCAGAGCATAACATTCAGCGTCTGCCAGGAACTGCTGCGCCCGGACATGCTACATTCTGCAGCCATAATCCATTTATGAAGAGGAGTCCTCATGGTTCCAGCATTCAAAACCGCATTGCATGTTTTCTTGCTGTTCGTTCTTTCCATCAGCGTAGCCAATGCGCAAGGCAATTCTGACCAGGGCACTTTCGATCCTGAAGCGCGCCTCAAGGAACTCGGAATCGAATTGCCGCCGGCGCCGAACCCTGTTGCCAACTATGTGAATGGTGTCAGAACAGGCAATCTGATTTTTCTGGCCGGCAAAGGGCCGAAACGCAGCGATGGCAGTGAGATCACTGGCAAGCTGGGCGACGACATCACCATAGAACAGGGTTACGAAGCGGCACGCCTGACTGCGATCAATCAGATGGCCGTACTAAAGGAAATGCTCGGCGACCTGAGCAAGGTCAAACGGGTCGTCAAAGTCCTCGGTATGGTGAATTCCGACCCGGACTTTGTTGAGCAACCCGCCGTCATCAATGGCTTTTCAGACCTGATTGTCGAGGTTTTTGGCGAACGAGGCCGGCATGCGCGTGCGGCCGTTGGCATGGCGTCACTACCCAGGGGTCAGTCAGTTGAAATCGAGATGATTGTCGAAGTGGAGGACTAGAAGGCGGCGCAGAACCTGAGACCGCACCTTTTCCGGATTGATCGTCCTAGCGCGACACTTCGACAAATGTCGACAAGAACTCGAGACCCTGCCTCAGCTCACGCCGATTGATCGTAGCCCGGGTCACTCCCTTGTAGTCCGCAACTACCCATCTCACCTCGTGCGCCTCGCAGTACGCCCAGAGCAGGCGACCGATTTGCCAGACATCGTCGCGCCTGCCGCAGTGCGGACAGCCGCTTATTTCGCGACGCCGATGCAACGGAAAAGCAATGATATTGTCAGAAGTTACAGCCATGAATGAGCCGATTCGAATTTGTGTTCCGGCATAAATAACCAATGGCCATAAGGGAGACTGTGATCCGACTCTCATCGAACAAGCTCAATGCGGGCTTTGTTTCCAATCTGAGACCTGTGTCGGCAAATTGCCGCAACCGCGTCTCTGCGGTATCGTCAATCGCCTGAGCTGAGGGGACGCAAAAAATGAAGTTAAAAACAATCTTTCTTATTTTCGGCCTGACGGCTGGCACCGCTGCCACAGCGCAGGATTCTGAAATTTCCTGGCGATCGATACAGGTTGCACCGGGCATTTACATGCTTGAGGGAGAAGGCGGATTTCCGGGCGGTAACCTTGGCCTTCTTACAGGAGACGACGGCATCGTACTGATTGACAATGGTTTATCCAACTTTTCAGCGATGACGGTGTCTTCCGTCGAGGAAATCACCGGTGAACCAGTCAACTTCGTCATCAATACTCATGCGCACGGCGATCACACGGGCGCCAATGCCGCCATGGTCGGTAAGGGCGCTACGGTGGTTGCCCATGACAACCTGCGCAAGGCGCTGGTCGCGGACGAACAATTTGATCAGAGCGGCCTACCCGAACTAACCTTCAATGACTCCGTGACCTTCCACCTGAACGGACACACGGCCTATGTATTTCATATCGAAAGCGCGCACACCGACGGCGATGCCGCAATTCACTTTACCGATGTAAACGTCATCCATTCGGGCGATGTCATGTTCAACAAAGTATTCCCGTTCATCGATCTGGGCGGCGGCGGGTCCGTGGACGGATATATTGCCGGCCAGCAGAAAATACTCGCGATGGCGGACGACGAAACCAAAATCATACCGGGGCATGGACCGCTGGCTACTAAGGCCGACCTGCAGGCCGCTGTAGATATGCTCATTGATGCACAGGCGCGGGTTAAAGCGCTGGTGGACGCCGGCAAATCAAAAGAAGAGGTGGTGGCTGCCAAGCCGCTCGCGCCTTATGGCAGCTGGAACTGGGACTTCATCACCGCGGACATAATGACGGAAACGATCTATACGTCGCTGACCTCCGAGTAGAACTTTCCTTCACGCCGATCAAACGTAAAGGCAGGTCCGACGCCAGATACTAGCTCTCGAGCGCTTCCCGGACCGCGCGGTATCCCTGCGCAATGGCAGTGTTTGTATCAGCCGACGCATCAGCGTCCGAATTCGCAATCGTTATTCGGCCAAATGGTTTTCGCCCCTTGACCCACGGCTTGTCTTCTTCTGAAGCATATTTGGGCTCCCAAAGCAGACCCGGGCTGTAGGAGTACCCATGCGCCCAGCGATTAACCGTTATCTCGGTGATATCCCGTTCCGCGTCAAAACCCGCGCCGCTCAGTGCCTGATCCAGCTGGTCACGAACGTGATGCTCGAATGTCGAGAATGGCGTTTCGAGCAACCTCCGTCGCCCGGCCCGCCACTGCTCCGGGCCCTGAATGTCGCCAAAATACGGCACATAGCACATGTGCAACACCATGGGCTGATCAGGATCGGCGCCGAAACCGTAGTTGCCGATTGAAACGGGGTAGTCGAGCTCGACCTGCTTGAAAAAGTCATTGGTATAAAACACAAACCGAACACCAAGATCCGCAAACGCGCGCCAGTTTGGAATCATGACCTTTGTATACGTCAGCGGTATCTTGACGTTGTAGGCCAGCCCTCTTCTTTGTTCCTCCGGTAAATCGGAGCATATGTAAGGTATGGCGCTGTTGTAGCACGCCATGATGCATTTCTTCGCCCGCACCGTATGAGCGTCGCCGCTGTGCACATACGTGACGTCGACCGCTTTCGAGTCGGCCGTATGCGCTGCATTGACGACGGTACTGTTCAGCCTGACCCTGACCGGGGCCCCTTCCTGATCCAGCTTCGAATAGTCGAGTCGTGCTGTCACGCTGTCCTCCATCGTCGAACCCGGCAAGGCGTCGGGGATCAAGCTGCGAACGAGGAGCCGTGCAACCGATGCGTTACCGTCGGGGAAATGGAAGATATAGGGTTCGTCGCCCCGCCCGCCTTTGCGTGGCAACGTGTGTTCCAGTCCAGGCATACCGCCGCCATCGGTGTAGCCCAGGACGTAGACTGCCGGCACTTCGTCCATGCCAACGCACCAGTAACTCATTCCCCAGCGCTGATACATCTCGAGAACCTGATTGTCTACTTTGACGTAGTCCCTGAGGTAGGTGCGATAGCTGATCTTGCCTAGCAAGCCGATCTTTTCTTCGCGGGACATGCCCGGCAGGTAGTCCGTCTTGTCAGTAAAAGCACGAACAAAGTCTGCCTTTGCCTTGTCCGACATTGGCGTTTCCGCGGCAAACTCTTTCCACGGCCTGCTGCCGTAGCCGGTGACCATCTTCCGCTGGCCATAGGTCTCGCTGTCGTAGGCAATGCCATAGGAAAGGTCCATGGAATCGTACAGATCCTGATCGTAATAATCGTAGAACCTCTCGACATCGACACCGATATCTTTCAGCAACTGCCTGGATACATCCGTATAACTTGATGGCGTATCGATAGACTCGGTACCGCCGTAGCCGATACGCGTTTCACCGTTAACCTGGAATTCGTTACGTTTGGCGTGACCACCGAAGTCGTCGTGATTGTCGAGGATCAGGATTCGGGCGCCGGGGTTTTCCCGAAGATAAAAATTGGCCGACGATAATCCGCTGATACCTCCGCCGACGATCACCAGGTCAAAATCTTCCTCGGGCGCACTTTTCGGCCACGTCGCGCCGGAAACACGGGCATGCATGGTTTCCCAGGACCCATCGTGGCTGCCGCGCAGACCGGTTTTCGCCGGGGGATAGTAGTTAGCGCCAAGCCTGAATTTCGATTCGTCCGCGCCGAACACTTCAGTCCAGGGACTCAGGAGCGACGCGCCGATGGCAACCTGGGTGCCATTCAGAAAATCACGTCTCGTCACCTTGTCTTTCATATTCTTCCCCCTTCAAGCACTCCCGCCACTCTATTAGAAGTCCAAATTGAATAAAAGCGCGATAAGGATAGTCATCCTGAGAATTGTCTTTACACCGCTGCCCGTCTAGTCTTGGCCCTGCCGATATCCAGGGGGACATATCGATGAAACAGCCGCAACGGCAGCTCCGCCGCGATCTTCTGAAAACAATGGGTGCTGGCGCATTCGCCGCATCAGTGAGTGCGTGCGCGCCAATGGCACCGCGCTCGCAACAATATACGAGGCCTTATTCAAGGAATCCCTGGGTAGCGCCTCGCATTTCCATGGAAAACATTATCCGGGAGGTCGTCGGGCATCGACCATTCCGGCCACCCGGTTTTCGCGTTGAAAGTGAAAAATTTGACGACAAGATTGTCGTACACAACTACGGACACGGCGGCGCCGGAATCACCCTGTCATGGGGGTCGTCGGCACTGGCAGTCCGACAAACCCTGGGCATGGAACACCGGGACGTCGCAGTCATTGGCAGCGGCGTTATCGGCCTCACGAGCGCCCGACTTTTGCAGGATGCCGGATGGAACGTCACGATCTATACGCGTGACATGGCCAGGCATACGACCTCCAACGTTGCGGGCGGAGAATGGGGTCCGTTCAGCTCGCATGACCCTGAGGTTTCTTCGGACGCATACAAATCCCAACTTCAGTTTGCCGCACGCATTTCACATCACGCTCATACCAACCTCGGTGGTTCCGACTATGGTATTCACTGGACCGAACTGTATCGGCCCAGCGAAACGGCCGAAGATGGTTCCGAAGGGGAATTTGCACACCTTTATCCATACGAAGGCGTTCTCGGTCCCGGCGAACATCCATTTCCAACAAAGTACGCCCACGTATCGCTCACAATGATGATCGAGCCCGCGACTTTCCTGCGGCGACTGACGGAGGACTTCCTGCAGGCTGGCGGGCATTTCGTTATTCGAAACTTCGCTGCGAAGGAAGAGCTGTTCGGGCTTTCAGAACCGGTCATCTTCAACTGCACGGGCCTCGGTTCAAGGCAGCTTTTTGGTGACGAAGCATTGACGCCCGCCAAAGGACAACTCGTCTATATGCCTCCCGATCCCGATGTCGACTACCTGACAATCGGCGGAGGAAGCAGCAACCTGTATATGTTTTCCCGATCGGACGTACTGCTGCTCGGCGGCACATTCAAGCTGGGCGACTGGTCAACAAACCCGGAGCCTGAAGAAACCGCAAGGATTATCGCGGAGCATCAAAGAATTTTTTCCGGTTTCTGAATGCGCGAGTTACCAGAACCTCGGTTTCAGGTCGACGAGATTGAAATCGGCTGACTCCTCGGTACGAATCATCACTTCCGGGTACAAGGCTCTGCACTCAGCCGCGGCACGCGCCTGGTTGGACGAGATGAACTCTTTTTGCACATCAGGGTTATCGATCGTGCCAAACGCAGTATCGTGAATCCGGTTATCTTTTTCCTGGTAGCAACGTTTGTATTCTGATTCGATAGCCGGATCAGGGATTTGGCGGACGACAGATCCGCCGAAGTCGAGCACGAAATTGACCTCAAACAGCAAGGTCGTAATGATTCCCGCCAGCACCAGCAGCCATATTGCCTTGCCGATATTCATCGATCGGATTCTGCCACTTCGAAGGCTCTGATAACATAGCGTTTCCGGGCTTTCGTGATATGCTCCGGCGCAGGTGACAAGAACAACCAGATTCACCGGCAACGGAGGATAAGAATAATGCGCGTCATCACGACAACCCTGCTTATCATGGCGCTCGGCGCGACAACGGCAAATGCCCAAATCGAGCCGCAGACGATGCAGCCTACCGAAACGATGCAGGATCCCGGAGAAAACTGGTTTATTTCTGTCAGTCGGAGCGCCGGATACATTTTCGATGCAACCACCGGCGAAATGCATGGATTGATCAATACATCGTCAATGACCCCCGCTATTCAGCCAAATGTCGATCGCCGTGAATTTTACGCGACTAACATCTACTGGTCGCGCGGCAACTACGGCGATCGCACGGACGTGCTTATCATTCATGACTTCGACAATCTTTCGCCTGTTGCCGAAATCGAAATTCCGCAGAAATCGATGATCCTCAGTTTCCGAAACTACATCGGCATGCTGAGCGGCGGTAAACATGTCGCGTCGTCAAACATGACACCGGCACAATCCGTTTCCATTACCGACGTCGTAAACCGCAAATTCGTTAGCGAAATATCGACGCCGGGCTGCTCTCTGATTCTGCCCGTCGAAAACAACGACTTCATTACAATCTGTGGCGACGGCACCTTAATGCTGATCGATGTTGATGAAAACGGTCAGGAAGTAAATCGTCGCCGCGGTGACAAGTTTTTCGAATTGCAGGAAGACGCCGTGTACGATCGCCCTGTTCCCAGTAATGACGGCTGGCTTCTATTTACGCATGGCGGCAAGGCATTCGATGTTACCGCAGATAGTATTAGCGACCCGTGGGACCTGGTCACCGAGGAAGAAAGAGAGGAAGGCTGGTGGCCCGGTGGAGGACAAATAGCAGCGTTGCACAAGGACCTTGGACTTTTCTACCTGATCATGCACCAGGGCGAACGGTACTCACACCACGAGCCAGGCCACGAGATCTGGGTATTCAGCACTGAATCGAAACGCAAAATCGGCACAATCGAGTTTGAAACGCCGGTCGAAAACATCATGGTGACGCAGGAAGCCCAGCCGCTCTTGATCGTCGGTGACGTTGACGGCGGAACACATGTTTACGATGCGCTGACGTTTCGCTTCGAGCGCAGCATTGACGCCCCGGCGGCCTCG
This sequence comes from Woeseiaceae bacterium, assembly GCA_024640315.1. Classification (GTDB taxonomy): domain Bacteria; phylum Pseudomonadota; class Gammaproteobacteria; order Steroidobacterales; family Woeseiaceae; genus SZUA-117. The sequence continues at coordinate 81,565 of JAHEFF010000008.1, read as the reverse complement.
TTGTTCGAGGATCTTTGAGGGCGATAGTGTTGCTGCTTGATCCATTAATTGTCAAAGCGATATCGATAGGCCTCGGACTGATGTTCGTCGTCACGGCATATCACAAGCTGTCAGAGGCTGCGCAATTCAGAATCACCTTGCTCGAGTACCAGGTTATTCCCGAGACTTTGGTGCCGCCAGCATCGCGAGTCATCCCGATTGTCGAACTTTTACTGGGCGGAGCCTGGCTGCTGGGTTACTACGGCCACGGCATGACCGCTACGGGCAGCGCACTATTACTCGCCGTTTATGCTCTCGCAATCGGCATCAATATCAAACGCGGTCGCGTACATTTCGACTGTGGCTGTGGCTTCGGCGGCAAGAGTGAAAATGAGCAATATCTTTCCGGCAGACTGATCATCAGGAACGTTGTGCTGATCTTCGCGGCACTGCTTACGCTGTTACCCGCCAATAATCGTATCCTGGGCTCTGGCGACTACCTGACCTTGCTCGCGGCATTACTGGCGGGCGCGTTGCTGTTCGCTGCCGCCAATCAGCTGCTTGCCAATCGCACCGCCATCGATACGTGGAGAAAGCGCAAGTGACAGAGGCAATGGTAGTTTCAAATATCGTTCTCTGGGCCATTGTTATCGTGCTTGCTCTGGTGGTACTCGCACTTGCGCGACAGGTAGGCATCCTGCACGAGCGGGTTGCGCCGGCGGGCGCCTTACAGCCAACCAGCGGACCCAAAGTTGGAGAACTGACCGAAGCGTTGTCCATCACAGACATTCACGGCAGAGATGTCACCATCGGTGGTCCCAGCGAAAATGGCATGAACACGCTTGTCATGTTTCTTTCGCCAACCTGTCCCGTCTGCAAATCCCTCGCGCCCACAGCGAAATCACTGGCCCGCACGGAACGGAACCGGCTGGAACTCGTATTTGCCAGTGATGGCGATAAGCTTGAACAGCATCAGGCATACGCAAAAGACCTGGATCTCGAAAAATACCCCTATGTCTTGTCGGAAAAACTCGGCATGAGTTTTGAGGTCAGCAAACTGCCATTCGCGGTCTTAATTGGCGCAGACGGTACGCTGCAAAGCAAGGGACTCGTAAATACCCGCGAACACCTGGAAAGCCTCATCGAGGCCATGGATACAGGCATCGCAACACTCCAGGACTATGTAGGCCTGGTTCAACAGGAACACGACCATTCAGTGAAGGAAAAAGCTTCATGAATACTAAAAACATCGTCGACAAGACCTATTACTGGATTGATCAGACCGCCAGGGAGCAGACGCTAAGACTTGCGCGTAACATTTCGCGGCGAAATTTCCTGTCGCGCCTCGGGGCCATGCTTGCCGGGGTCGCGACGCTTCCGTTGTTGCCGGTTTCGCGGGCTTTCTCCCAGGACTCCATCCAGGAGGTCGGTGATGAACAGAGCTGCGAGTACTGGCGTTACTGCGCCATGGGTGGCTCTCTGTGTACCTGTTGCGGCGGTTCGATTACGTCTTGCCCACCAGGCTCGGAGGCTTCACCTATTACCTGGGTCGGCACCTGTCGAAACCCGGTCGACGATCGCGACTACCTGATGTCCTACAACGACTGCTGCGGCAAGACGATGTGCGGACGCTGCATGTGTCACAACACAGAGCGTGACCGACCGGTTTATTATCCATCGAATGCAGGCAGCATCATCTGGTGCTTCGGCACCGAATCGCGCGCCTACCACTGCACGGTCGCAGTCGTGCTGGGCGAGGCTTCCGGCGGAGACTAGGCAATTGGGCAGGAGACCTGACTCTCCCGGGAACAGATTGTCCATGATGCGCCCGTTGCTTCTGGCGGTACTCCTTGCTGCTGGTAATTGTGCCGTTGCGGACCCGCACGCGGACTACCTGCTCTTCTGCCGCGGTTGCCACCTGCACACCGGCGAAGCCGTTTTGGCCGCGAATGTCCCCAGCCTGCGTGAACTGGGGCCTCTACTCAAATCCGAAGAGGGTCGCGAGTATATCGTACGTGTGCCAGGTGTGTCGCAAACGCCAATGAGCGATGAACGCCTGGCAGCGGTGCTCAACTGGGTCATGACCAATTTTAATGGCGACACGCTGCCCGACAACTTCAAGCCATACACCGCCGACGAAGTCGGCAATGCGCGCAGGAAATTGCTGCTCGATCCGCTTAAGACGCGAGCTGAAATTCTCAGCGATTGACGAAGATGTCCAGCGGCAGTATCGCCGTGACGCCGACATTCGGCACGTCAACAAGTTGCGCAATCCTGAGGTCAACCGCGACGCTTGCAATCATGTAAGCCTGCGTCCGGTCATAACCGTAGCGACTGACGATGTAATTCACCATCGCCACCAGTGCATTTTGCGCCGCCAGGTTCAGATCCTTCGACAGGTTCGTGAGATCGGCCACCTTGGCCGAAGCCAGATACTCGATGTCACGCGGAATATCGCCCTCCGCTTTCAACGGGAAACCGGTAGTGGCGTAAAACCTGGATGACGGAATAGACAAAAGAGACGCCGGACCTTCGTAGTGCGGACCCTGGCTGAGATCCGGGCCATCGCGCAGGACTTGTGTCGTCACCGTGATATCGGCATCCATCTCGATGGCCGTTCCGGATACCTCGCCATCACCTTGTGCGTAGTGAAAATCACCAATTGCGAGACCGCATCCTTCTATCAGGCAGGGGAGATAGACCGTCGACCCCACCTTGATGTAGCGAATATCCATGTTGCCGCCATTCTCTCTCGGCGGAATCGTCCGCAGGCATTCACCTGACCTTGTCCCCTCCTCGCCGCAAAGCGATGACGGTTGCGCGAGGTCTGTGTCCGGAACATAAACTGCGCCACCGGCATCGGCCAGCCGCTGCTCGCGATCCAGGATCGTTGCGAGGAGACCGGGCCCCGGCATGGTGGTTACTACACCCGGGAAACTGCCATTCGGTATGCGAACGCCGGGTATCGCCTCGGTCTCGGCGAAGTCATCGTTCAAACGCCACACAATGAAGCGGCTCTCGCTGCCGACGGCGTCGCCGGCAAAACCGAATGCAGATGCGCTTGTCCAGCCAACCGGCCCCGGGTCGATCGCCTCAATCGTTACTGCCAGTACATCGCCGACGTCTGCTCCCTCGATGTATACGGGGCCGACCAGCGGATGCACCACGCCGAAACCTTCACGCGGACTGGACTCGGCCTCGGCGTACTCATCCGGATCCAGGTATACGTCTCCTGCATCGCGACCTCTCATGACAATGCGCTCGCCGGGCTTTGCCCGGGCGGCCATGGGAATCTCTGAATGCATTCGATTGATGCATGCAGGGTCCTCCGCACAGGTCGCGCCCGAGCCGCCGATCTCGACGTCACCCAATGCGGGTAACGTCATGAAAATCAGCAGGTATGGCATCAGTCGAATTGCGGTCATCGTTGCGGTCTCCCCGGATGTTGTTTTCGGTTCAGGCCGACCATCATAGTCTAGTATGATGCGGCACTCACTGTATCCGGAGGAATTGATGGACAGTAAGCAGACCGAGACTTTTGTAAACCAGATGTGGGATGACTCGATCATTCCGGAGCTCTGCGAGTACATCAAAGTGCCAAACAAATCTCCGATGTTCGACCCTGACTGGGAAAAACATGGCCACATGGATACGGCAGTGACGATGCTCGAAAAATGGTGCCTGGACCAGCCGATCAAGGGCATGAAGACGGAGATCATTCGTCTCGAGGGGCGCACGCCGATTCTGTTCATGGACATCCCGGGTGACTCCGACGACGTGGTGCTGATGTACGGACACTATGACAAGCAACCTGAATTTAGTGGCTGGGATGATGATCTCGATCCCTGGACACCGGTTATCCGCGACGGGAAGCTGTACGGGCGCGGCGGCGCCGATGACGGCTATGCCGTTTTCGGTTCGCTGACTGCTATTCGGGCAATGCAGGAACAGGGCATCCCGCACGCGAGATGCATTGTGCTCATCGAAGGCTGTGAGGAATCAGGCAGTTTCGACCTGCCCTTCTATATCGATCACCTTGGAGATCGCCTTGGCACACCTAGCCTGGTGGTTTGTCTGGATGCGGAATGTGGCAACTACGACCAGCTTTGGTGCACGACTTCCCTGCGAGGCAACCTGACCGGCAAACTACAGGTCGACGTTCTGACGGAAGGTGTCCACTCAGGATCGGCAGGCGGCATCGTACCGTCCTGCTTTCGCATTCTGCGGCAACTCCTCAGTCGAATTGAAGATGAGACCAATGGGCAAATTCGTGTCGAGGAACTCTTCGTCGAAATTCCCGAGCAACGAAAAGAACAGGCCAAACTGGCCGCAGATGTTCTGTCCGACTCCGTGTACAGGAAATTCCCCTGGGCTGATCCCGCTGCCGAACCGTCCGAGTCAATTTACGAACTACTTCTGAATAATAATTGGCGCCCGGCTTTGACCGTGACCGGTGCTGACGGGATGCCGGCCATCGCCAATGCCGGCAACACCATGTTGCCCGGCACAACGCTGAAACTTTCGTTCCGCCTGCCGCCAACAGCGGATGCGGATCAGGCAGCCGAGGCGGTCAAGAAAGCCCTGGAAGCCGATGCACCTGCGTTTGCCAGGGTGTCATTTGATGTCGACTCGACCATGGCCGGCTGGAACGCGCCGCCTGTTGCCGACTGGCTGGAAGCTGCCATGGACAAAGCATCGCAGACCTATTTCGCCAAGCCGTCCGTGTATATGGGCACCGGTGGCACGATCCCTTTCATGGGCATGCTCGGTGAAAAGTTTCCGCAAGCGCAATTCCTGATCACGGGATTGCTTGGACCAAACTCGAATGCACACGGCCCGAATGAGTTCCTCCATATCGAGAAGGGCAAGAAGCTGACGTGTTGTGTGGCCCAAGTCCTGGAGGATCATTTCAACCGGAGCTGATAAGGGACGGTCCATGGCTCGCCTTAGAGACGTATACGAATCCACTGTCCTGGGTCGGCCGGTTGCTACGCTCATTGCTGTCGCCGCGTTTACGCTACTGCTTGGCTGGCACGCCCAGTACTTCTCACTCGATGCTTCGGCCGACTCTCTGACGCTGGAACGAGACGCAGACCTGGACTATTACCGGTACGTGCGGGCCCGCTATGGGTCTGATGATTTTCTGCTTATCACCTATACACCGCAGTCAGAATTGTTCGGTGACGCAGCGCTGTCTGACATTCGTGCGCTTCGCGATAAACTGTCTGCGCTGCGAAACGTCGAGTCGGTAACAACGATACTGGATGTTCCGCTGGTCAACAGCCCTGCCGTCAATCTTCGCGACTTCGGCAGCGGCATTCGTTATCTCGACAGTCCGGAAACGGATCGGACACTCGCGCAACAGGAACTGCAGACCAGCCCGCTTTACAAGAATCTGCTGGTCAGTACCGATGGTCGGACAACAGCAATACGCCTCGACATGCAGCGCGATCTCGTCCATAGAGCGCTGCGCGATCGACGTGATGCGCTACGCGAAAAGGAATACACAGGCGGCCTGACGGCGGAGGAAAGCAGCGAGCTGGCCGATATATCCAGGCGATTCGACAATCGGACCCGCGACCTGCTTGCCGGACAGGCAGCCACCATACAGGCGATTCGCGACGTTCTGGACCAGCATCGTAAATCGGCCCAGATGTATGTCGGCGGTCTGCCGATGATTGTCGCCGACTCGATGGACTTCATTCGGAATGACCTGGTGACATTCGGTGGCGGGGTTTTCATGTTCCTGGTCGTGATTCTTGCAGTGTCTTTCAGGAAACGCCGCTGGGTGATTCTGCCCTTGGCTACCTGTTTAATCACCTGCATCAGCATGATCGGATTGCTTGGCTTTCTCGACTGGCGAGTCACGGTCGTGTCATCGAATTTCGTCGCATTGCTGCTCATTCTTTGCCTCGCACTAACCCTGCACATCATCGTCCGCTTCAGGGAAATCCACGAACGAAACCCGGATGCCGATCAACTCATGCTGGTCAGCAAAACCGTTCGTCGAATGGTTGAGCCGTGTCTCTACACCGCCCTGACAACGATCGTCGCTTTCGGCTCCCTGCTGGTCAGCGGGATCAGGCCCGTGATCGATTTCGGCTGGATGATGTCGATCGGCATCATCGTCGCCTTCATCATCTCCTTCACTTTTTTCCCCGCGGCACTAATGCTGCTGAAACCCGGTGCGGCCGTATCGAGAAGGGATATAACCGGGGCGATAACGCTTTTTTTCGGCAACCTGATTCAGCGGCACGGAACATCAACTCTCACAGTTTTTGGCGTACTGGCGCTGATTGGCATCACAGGTGTTACGCAATTAACTGTCGAGAATCGCTTCATTGACTATTATAAGGAATCGACCGAAATCTACCGCGGAATGGAACTGATCGATCGGCAGCTCGGCGGTACAACGCCGCTGGATGTCATCATCGATGCGCCGGCGGCAGACGTTGAATCGTTCGAAACGGCAACGGATGATGACTACGAGGACGAATTCGAGGACATTTATGCCGACGAAACAGATAGCGAAGCCGGCATTACCTCACGCAGCTACTGGTTCAACAGTCAGCGGCTTGCCGATGTCGGGAAGCTTCACGCCTACCTGGAAAACCTGCCGGATACGGGCAAGGTCATGTCGCTCGCCACGTTCACCGAGGTTCTCCGCCAACTGGACGAGAGCGTTGTAACGGACAATTTCGAATTATCCCTGGTGTATGAAAAACTGCCGGAAAACGTGAAGGAGGCGTTGATTTCACCGTATCTTTCCGAAGATGGCGACCAGATTCGCATTGGCGTACGCATATTCGAATCCGATCCGTTGCTGCATCGATCACAGCTACTCGATACCATTCAGCAGAACCTCGGCGACCAGATCGGCATCGATGACGCCCGGGTACATCTGAGTGGCATGCTGGTCCTGTATAACAACATGCTACAGAGCCTTTTTCGCTCCCAGATTCTTACGCTGGGCGCTGTATTCCTGGCGATCATGATCATGTTCCTGGTCTTGTTCCGTTCGCCGAAAACGGCGCTCATCGCGATCATTCCCACGCTGATTTCCGCCTGCCTGGTCCTGGGCCTGATGGGCTGGTTCGGCATTCCCCTCGACCTGATGACCATCACAATCGCAGCGATCACTGTCGGCATCGGTGTCGATGACACGATTCACTACGTGCATCGGTTCCACTATGAATTCGAACAGGACCAGGACTACTGGCCGGCCGTCTTTCGTTGTCATCGAAGTGTCGGCCGGGCGATCTACTACACGAGCATAACAATCATGCTTGGTTTCTCGATACTCGCATTCTCGCGATTCATCCCGACAATCTATTTTGGGTTGCTGACAAGCCTGGCAATGCTGATCGCATTGCTCGCGAATATGACGCTGTTGCCGCTACTGATGACGGCATTCAAAGTGGCCGGGGAACCCGCTTCACTGCCGCCACAGCACGCATCCTGATACGCGAATCTACCTAGCGAACTCGCCACACCCGGGTGTCATCATGGTTGTCGTAAGCTACCCAGCCAATGGAGTCAGGCGACAATGAACAACAAAGCCAAAGAGAATGTTGACCTCTACCTCGTGGCCCAGGAACAGTTCGACAGAGCACTGACCTGGGTCGACGACCTCAAGACCGGCATGATCGATGCGTTCAGAAATCCGCGGCGTACAACGCATGTCCATTTTCCGGTCATCATGGATGACGACTCGGTTCAAATGTTCCATGGATTTCGCGTATTGCATAACCGGGCTCGCGGACCGGGCAAAGGTGGAATTCGCTATCACCCGTCGGTAAACGAGCATGAGGTTGCCGCACTGGCAGCGTTCATGACATGGAAAACGGCTATCGCCGATGTGCCGTTCGGCGGCGCCAAGGGCGGTGTTGTCTGTGAACCCAAAGAACTCAGTCGCGCGGAATTGCGACGTATTACACGCAGATTTGTGATCGCACTGGACGACACTATCGGCCCGCACACCGATATCCCCGCACCCGACATGTACACGAATGAGCAAACGATGGCCTGGATTTATGACACCTTTGATGTCATGCATCCGGGACAGAACAACCGGGCAGTGGTCACGGGTAAGCCAATAGAACTTGGCGGGTCCTTGGGACGGGATGAAGCGACGGCCCGGGGATGTCTGTACGCCACTGAACAACTCATCAGACGTGGTATGGCGCCGGGGATCGATTCGATCAAAGGTGCAAGCGTTGTCATCCAGGGTTGTGGCAACGCGGGCGCCACGGCAATGCGCCTCTTCCATGAAGCCGGCGCAAGAATTATTGCCATCAGTGATTCCACTGGCGGAATCTACGCCAAAGGTGGGCTCGATCCGGCGGCAACGCTAAATTTCAAGAAAGAACATGGAAGTGTTGTTGGATTGCCCGACACGACGACGATTACCAACGACGAGTTGCTGGCGATACGCTGCGACCTTCTCATTCCTGCGGCGATGGAGGGGCAGATTCGGACGGATAATGCCGGCGCTGTGCAGGCCAAGCTGGTCGTCGAGGCGGCAAACGGCCCGACAACACCTGGTGCGGACAATATCCTGAGGTCTAACGACATTGTTGTTCTGCCGGACATCGTTGCGAATGCCGGGGGCGTGGTGGTCAGCTACTTCGAATGGGTCCAGAACCTGGAAAATCAGCAGTGGGATCTGGACAAGGTTCAGCAACGCCTTGAAAAACGCATGATCAAGGCCGTGGATACAGTGGTTGACCTCTGGACTACCATCCAGGGAGATGAGCGAGCCCCATACGGCACACCGACGCTCCGCGATGCAGCACTGGTTACAGCCGTGAAGCGACTGGCGACGGTCACCATGCAACGTGACATCTGGATGTAACGCAACAGTGATTAAAGTACGGTCTTGCTTTGAGTATATTCAAAGCCGGCAATGACCCATTCTGATTCAAATCAAGCCTGGCATCGTCAGGATGCGATCTCGATACTTCGCGCGCTCGGTACCACGGCCGATTCCGGGTTAACTGCCGCGGAAGCGGCCTCCAGGCTCGCCGCCACCGGCCCGAATGAAATTGAAGGCGACAAACCTCCCACATTTCTTCGCCTGCTGATAAATCAGCTTGCCGATTTCATGATCGGCCTGTTGATCGTTGCGGCAATTGTCTCCGGCTTTCTCGGCGACGTCATTGATACCATCGCAATCATCGTCATCGTCGTGCTGAATGCCACCGTTGGCGTAATCCAGGAATACCGCGCTCAACGTGCGGTGGCGGCGCTTCGCGAAATGAGCGCCCCCTTGGCCCGCGTAATGCGGGACGGATCGACGCGACAAATCCCGTCTCGTGAGGTCGTACCTGGCGACATCATTGCCCTGGTGGCGGGCGACGTCGTGCCAGCCGACCTCAGGCTGATCGACTCAACTGACCTGGGGGTCGATGAGTCCGCGCTTACCGGTGAATCGGTACCGGCATCCAAACATCACCAAACCATTGATCTGGACGACAGCGAAAAGAAGAACATGGTTTGGAAGAGCACGCTCGTCACCCGGGGCCGGGCAACCGGCGTGACTATCGCAACCGGGCGTGCGACAGAAATGGGCCGGATCGCGGATCTTTTGCGGGGCGACAGGCTAGTCAAAACACCTCTGCAAACCCGCCTGACTCGCTTCAGCCGACAGGTTGCCGTTGCTGTGCTGGCGATCTGCGCCATCGTTTTTGCAACCGGCCTGATGCAGGGGCAACCTACTCTGCTGATGTTCCTGACTGCGCTGAGCCTGGCAGTTGCCGCCGTGCCGGAGGCGCTGCCGGCTGTGATTACGGTGGCACTCGGGCTTGGAGCGCGACGCCTGGGCGAACTGAATGCCCTCGTCCGGCGCCTGCCTGCCGTCGAGTCGCTCGGCTCCGTTGACTACATATGTGCCGACAAAACCGGGACCTTGACCGAAAACAGAATGACACTCGGGGTCATCGTTGCCAATGGCGAGCGATTTAATGACTTGTCCTCGGTGCCAGGCTCGCTATCGAAACAGCTGGGGTGGGTCCTCGCACTCTGTAACGACGTGCCTACGGAAGATTCGGAGCCCAAGGGCGATCCGACCGAGGCGGCCTTGATGGACGGCGCCCACGCCGCGGGCTATGACAGATCCGCTCTCGAAAAGACGATGCCAAGAATTGCAGAGTTGCCGTTCGAGGCCGAGCGCCGCTGCATGGTGACCGTGCATGAATCGGCGGCAGGACGAGTCGCGCTTTTGAAGGGCGCACCGGAACGTGTCATCGAGATCTGCAAGGGAAATGCATCGCACGAGGACCTGGCGGTTGCGAACGCGCTGGCCGGTGAAGGCTACCGGGTCCTGGCGCTGGCGATGCGGGAGCTGGGCGAGTCCGATCACATCATCACGGACATCGACTTCGAGGAAGACTGGACGTTTCTCGGCCTGGCCGGCTTGATCGATCCACCGCGAGACGGTGTTGCCAGGGCCATCGGTGAGTGCCGGTCAGCCGGTATTGTTCCCGTAATGATCACCGGCGACCACCCTGCCACCGCTCAGGCCATTGCCAAAAGAATCGGCCTGGCCGATAACCAGGTCAACACGATGACGGGAGCGGAGCTTGCCGAAATCGGCGACGAAGAATTCGGCGCCCGGGTCGAAGGGATTCGCGTGTACGCAAGAGTCAGTCCGGAGCAGAAGATCAGAATCGTTCGTGCGCTCCAGGATAACGGACATTTCGTTGCGATGACCGGGGATGGCGTTAATGATGCGCCGGCGTTGAAGCACGCCACGATTGGCATCGCAATGGGCGAACGCGGCACCGAAGTTGCCCGCGAAGCGGCAGAAATCGTACTGCTGGATGACAGCTTCGCGACAATCGTCGAAGCGGTGCACGAGGGGCGGCGCATTTTCGACGATATTCGCAAATTTATTCGTTACACGATGACCAGCAATTCCGGAGAAATCTGGGTCCTCCTGTTAGCGCCATTCATGGGCTTGCCGCTGCCTCTTCTGCCCATTCAGATTCTTTGGATCAACCTCGTCACGGATGGTTTTCCTGGCCTGGCTTTGTCAGCGGAACCTGCCGAGCGCGATATCATGGCGCGCGATCCACGCCCGGCGGATGAAGGAATATTCACAAGAGACATAGTGGCGCACATTTTCTGGGTGGGCCTTGCCATCGGCGGGCTGACGCTGGCAACCCAAGCCTGGGCATGGAACAGGGGTATTGAATACTGGCAGACAATGGTCTTCACTGTGCTTGTTTTCGCGCAGTTGTTCCACTGTCTCGCAATAAGGTCGGAACGATTCTCGGTGCTCAGTATCGGCCTGCTTACGAATCCTGCACTGGCCGTCGCAATTAGCGGAACCGTCGCTGCGCAGCTTCTCGTGATCTATGTTCCAGCCCTCAACGAGATCTTTAGCACCGCGCCACTCTCGCTTACAGAGCTCTTCGCATGCTTCGGCATCGGAGCGCTGGTACTGATGATCGTCGAGTTTGAAAAGTTCGTCAGGCGTCGCAGTTGGCAAGGACCAGGCGTGGTCTCGTCATGACCTTCGCCTGGCCAGACAGAGTCGCCCCTACCACTCGGTGACCGGTCGCCCGGTCGAGATTTTTGCCACGTATTCTTCCACCAGGTTCTGCAGTGCCACGTCACGGGGAATCTCGCCCATGTTTCTGACCATTTCCCGTTGCCACCTCGCGGGCGTCATTTTGCTGTCCAGCCGATCGCGAACAAGCCCGAGCAGGCTTTTGCGTTCCTCTTCTGCAACACCGATTTCGGCCAGACCTTCATCCGCGACAGTCAACATCTCCCGGCACAACTCCGCCGCATTGACCTCCCTCGGCGAAGTTTCATGCAATGTGGGCCAGATAAGTTCGGCATTCATGCTCGATTGTGCAGCCCGATAGAAATTGAAGTCCGCGTAGCGGAATGGGAAAGCCGGTAGCAAGGAATCCACGGTATGGCTCAGACCCATCGTCAGTCCCACGAGAAAGGCCGCGTTTGCCATCATGTCGATTGGCGTCGGGCCGGATGGCAGCGCACGAAACTCAATCCGCAGGTGGCCACCGTCAGCGGCGTCATAGACCGGGCGGTTCCAGTTCCAGATAGTTCCCTGCATCAGCCGAAGTTCGGCGAGTTCAGGAACGCCGCCCTCCCTGACCACTGCCATGTCGTCTGTGTCGGCAAAAATCGGCATCAGGATCGGATACAAATGGCAGGATTCGGCAAACAGCTCGAGTGCGCCCTTCCTGACCCAGCCGTGCCCGAACGGTACCCGTGCCATACGCCGCCATTGGTGACGGTGCCTGCGGGTATCAACCGCCTGCTTGAACAAAGCGATCCGGGTTTCATCCCACAGACTGTGGCCGAGCGCAAACGGTGAATTTGCGGCGACCGCAAGCGCCAGCGGCGTGACCAGCTGTGCGGCGTTGTAACAGGCAGCAAACCGATCAGGATTGATCCGCAAATGCACCTGGAAGGAGGTGTTGGCGCCTTCGACAGCGACACTGTCGAAATCTGTCTCCAGCGGATCTTCGCCATCGATGCTGATGTGTATGCTCTCACGGCGCATACGTCGAATGCCTGCAGCAAGCGCCTGGTAGCGGGGCAACTCGGTCATCCAGCCTGACTGCAAGTGATCCATTGTCAGGGTTGGCAGAATGCCGATTGGGACGATCCGCCCGTCGAACTTGCCCGCGATGCCGCGGAGCTTATCCAACGCGTCCGTAAGTTCGAGCTCCATGGCGCGGAAAGGAGTGCCAGCCGCCGCTACAGGTGACAGGTTGTACTCCAGGTTGAAACGATCCAGTTCGAGCGTCAGGTGGGGATCGAGAAACTCGGCAAGGATTTCGCGATTGAGCGGCAGTGCCTCGGCTTCGGGGCCAATGATCGACATCTCCAGTTCGGCACCCAGGCTGGAATCCCCAACGCCGAACCCCGGCCTTTGGAGCAAAGCCTCCAGCGCGTAGAGATTCTCGCGAAGCCGGGCTCCGGCCTTCTGATATTCGTCTTCAGTAAACGAACTGCGATCGATCGACAGTCCCATAGGCAAGCCCCCCAATCTGCCACACAATGTACGTTCAACGGCCGCCGGGAAGTATACCGGCAATTACTGACACAGCTTGTCCCGACCGCCAGGCATCACTGTCTGTGGCTCGGCCGGGACAGAGCTCAGAGGTAGCGAATCCAGATGTATACCGTGGCTACGACGATGCTCAGAAGCATCAACGGAAAAGCCACCGCCATGAATCTCATAAACGGGATACGGTGACCAGCACGCTCTGCAAATCCGGCAACAATCAGATTAGCGCTGGCACCAACCAGTGAACCGTTGCCTCCAAGGCAGGCGCCCAGTGCCAGCGACCACCAGATAGGCATCAGGTTCTCGGCGCCGCCGAACGACGGGGCCATCGATTCAATCATCGGAATCATTGTCGCCACAAAAGGAATGTTGTCGACAATGGCTGATGCGATTGCTGCGATCCAAAGCACCGCTATTGAGGTAACCGCCATGTCCCCGCCTGTCATACCGAGCACCCAGTCGGCCAGCAGGTCCAGTACTCCTGCGTGCTCGACACCGGCTACAACGATGAAAAGCCCCACGAAGAAGAAAATAGTGACCCATTCGACCTCGCCAAATGATTTGTGTACATCTTCAGACTGGTCGTCTGCATGTCGGCCGAGATTATTCAGGAGCATGAGTACACCCGCGCCAAACATTGCGATCGTGGCCGGCTCAAGTCGCAGCGGGTGGGCCAGGACAAAGGCAATCATTACAACAGTCAGAACGGCAAGCGATTTTTTCAACAGCGCCGGGTCCCTGATTGCTTCACGCTCACGAAAACGCATTACGCGCTCGCGGGCCTGGGTGGTGGCGTGCAGACCTTTGCCCCACAACAGATAGATCGCCACCAGGGTAACAAGCATTATGGCCGGGACGATCGGCGCAAGATTCAGGAGAAAATCATTAAAACTGAGATGGACCGCCGAACCAATCATGATATTGGGCGGGTCGCCAACCAGCGTCGCCGCGCCGCCTATGTTGGAGGCAAATATTTCTGCAAAGAGGAACGGATAAGGGTTCATATCCATTTCCTCGGTAATCAACAAGGTCACCGGCGCGACCAGGAGAACCGTCGTCACATTGTCGAGCAGCGCGGAGAAAGTGGCGGTGACGATAGACAGCATCAGGAGAATGCCCCATGGCTTCGCTTTTACTTTCTTCGCTGACCAGATGGCAACGTACTGAAATATTCCGCTGCGCCGCGTGATAGCGACGATGACCATCATGCCGGTCAGCAGGCCCAGTGTATTGAAGTCAACTCCGGCAATCGCCTGTTCCTGGTTCAGCACACCGAGCGAAATCATCAGCGCGGCGCCAAGCCCGGACACGATCGCGCGATTGATCGTCTCGGTGACGATAACGGCATAGGTGATAACAAACAGTATCGTGGAAACCCACAACGGGTCCCAGCCGAACACGACGTTCGTTATGCTGTTCAGATCAGGGTGCATGGCCGCCATTATCGGGATAAACGTTCATTACCAATTTCTCGAGCACGTCCCATGCCGAAACCATGCCCACCAGCTTGTTGCTATCGCCATCGATGACAAGCACCGGCAGGCTGGTGTTGAAACTCTGGTGAAGCAGTTCCAGCAACTCGGGTAACGGCGTCGATGGCGCACAGATGAGCAGGCCGTCTCTCTTTTCCAGGAAATCCGAAACCGGTTTCTGCCCGACATGCAGCAGACGGTCGTAAAGCTCACCCAGGTCATCCGGCATGAAGCTCAGATTGGTCAGCCCGTACTTCATCTGCGCCGCCTTCGGTAAAAGCAGGTGAATGACCTGCCGAATACCGAACAGGCCGACGAACTGATCGTCATCGTCAACGACCGCCAGGGTCCGGATGTGACGCTCATGCATCATCCTCAGCCCCTCCCTGACTGACTGCGACGGCAGAATCTTTCTGAGATCCCGGGTCATGATTGATTGAACGGTCATATCGGTTCCTGTTGGGGGGTTATTCGTCTTGCGATTCCGACGCGCTGAACTCGCGAATTCTCTCGCTGATCGCCTCGTAAACGTCCGTAAGCCTCAAAATGCCGATGATTTCGCCGCCGCGGGTTACCAGCAATGACTGGAAACGGCCCATGATCATCTGGTGAAGCGCCTTGTCCAGCGATGCTTCCTCGTCGACAGTCTCGTCAGGAGCGATGTCCCTGATCAAATGGCTGACTTTGACACTGGATACCTTCTCGATAAGATTGTTCAGCGGCTTGCTCCAGAGACCGACATCTTTCTCCTGCGAGTCGATAAACAGGCGCGCGGAACCAATCCGGGCCGCCGCTTTCGACGACGTCCGGGACCCGCGAACCCTGTCGTACCGTGGAAGCAAGCCCCGCAACACGTTTAGCATCGAGAGTTTGCCGATGACCTGGTCATGCTCGTCGATGACCAGGATGGCCCTGTCGCGATGCCGATCCGGGTTGAGGCTTTGTTCACTCTTCTGTACCTCCTGAAGCTTCAGCACCGCCTCGCCCAGCGTGCGGTCCGCCGCAATCCTGGCGTACTGATCCTTCGGTACCATCAGGTCTTTTACGGAGAGTGACTGCATCCTTCTATCCTGCTGATTAGTTCGGCAACATCGATATGATGCGAATTGTCACAGGTGACAGTCCGCCGACGTTCTGCCGATGTTAAAGAATCGGCCCCCGAAAGTTGATACGTGAGGACCGCAGGGCCGGCTTCCGACTGTTCCTTGCGATCCAGGCTCCTTCGATGCAGGCGCTGATGAATTGCGTCTTCATTCGCAACAACCTCAACGATTACGCTGGTGCACTCGCAGTCTTTCGCGGCAGACATCGCCTCTTTGCGATAAGCAGACTCAAGAAATGAGGCGTCCAGGATAACGTTGTGACCGGAGCGAAGCAGCAGTCGAGCCAGCTCGAATAACCGCTCATAGGACCTGCGGTTCGCATCTTCGGAGTAGATTCCTTTGCCAACGGCAGAGTGGCTCGACTCCGTCTCGCCGACCCCGAACAATCGCTTGCGCTCTACGTCGGACCGCACCCGAACAGCAGGCAGTTCAGCCATCAACTGGCCGGAGACCCAGGTCTTTCCGGACCCCGAAAGTCCGTGCATGATGATCAATACAGGTGACCGCTCCTTTACCTGGCGGGTCGCCAAGGCAGAATAGAACAACGCCTCGTCGAGATCACGGGCCTGCTCCGTGCGATTGGATCGCTCCTTGCTGCGGATGACGGATACTTTTGCCCGCACAAGGCACCGGTACACGAAGAACAGGTTGAGCATCGCAATACCTGCGTAATCGCCGCTCACTTCCAGGTAACGATTCAGGAAGTGCGCAGCCAGATCATTCCGGCCGCGTGCCGCCAGATCCATGACCAGGAATGCAATATCACACATGACGTCGATGTGACGCAGATCAGCACTGAATTCGATACAGTCAAATGTCGTTATCCCATCAGCAAGTCGAACGAGATTTTCAAGATGCAAATCTCCATGGCAATCGCGAACGAATCCATCGTCGAATCGCTGGCCGAGCACAGCACTGCATCTCTGCCACTCCGCTTCTGACCATTTCTGCAGCGGCCCGAGCACATCAGCGTCCAGCTGCCCGTCAAGCGCAGTGAAATTGTCATCCATGAATTCGCGTGTCAGCCGCAAAACCCGGCTTCGCTCTTCGCTAGCGACGATATCGGCAGAACCATGTCTATCCGCAATATTTCGCGCCAGCTCTCTCATGTCTTCAGCGGACAAATTGCCGGTTTCGAGCTGGTGATCGAGCCGCAAACCCTGGTCGAAGCGGCGCATCCGCACTGCGTATTCGACGATCTCACCGTCGCCGCCAAATCGCGGCCGACCATCCTTCACAGTGACCGGAATGGTGTCGATGTAGATATCGGGTGCCCAGCGCTTGTTGAGCCGCACTTCTTCGTCGCAGAAAAACTTGCGGCGTGAAAGACTGCCGAAATCGAGGAAGTCGAGCACGACAGGTTTCTTAATCTTGTAGGCGAAGTCTCCTGCAACAATGAGCCACGATATATGAGTTTCAATCAGGTCAATATCTGTCACCGGATGACTGAATGCATCCTCCACCATTAATGATTCCACGAGACTCGTGTCGTAATCCGGCAGGGAGTATCTGGCCCGATGCATTGTCAGTTCCTCACGCTGCCGGTCTATGGTTGTTGTTCGAATGAATTGCAATTTTGAGTAGCGGTGGTGCGGCAAGCGTGGTCACCATTACCATCAACACGATCGCGGAGAAAATCGCATCGTCAATGACACCCAACGTTCGACCGATCGCAGCAAAGACCAGGCCCACTTCGCCTCGTGGCAACATGCCAATACCGACGATCAGCTTATTCACTGGTTTGCTCGCGCCGAGGCCGCTGACCAGCTTGCCGATTATCGCGGCTACGAGGAGGCCGCCTGCGACGGTCACAACCGGCCAGGACATGAATGCCTCCAACTTGACCTGGATGCCCATCAGAATGAAGAAGATTGGCACCAGGATAACTTCGAGCGGCATGATCAGTTCGCGTATAGCGATCGATCTTTTTTTGGCAATTTCGTATTCGCTAAAAAAACTGTCCGACAGGACGATGCCCGCAGCGAAGGCGCCAATGATTGTCGCCAGCCCGGCAAGGCTCGCAGCCCATGCCAGGACCATGACGAACAGGTACGACGTAAACATTTTTGCTTCGACGATATCCAGCCGACCCATGATTCTTGCCGAGAACCGGACAATTGCCGGTCCCAGGCTGACCGCGCCCACCAGGAATAATGTCGAGACCACGATAACGGTAACGATTTCCGGAATATCAATGCTTCCGCTCACTACGATGCCCGAAACGACAGCAAGCATGATCAGTCCGAGTATGTCATCGCAAACTGCGGCACCCAGAACGATGTGTCCTTCACGCGAACGGCTTTGGTCCAGCTCCCGCAATACATTTGCAGTGATGCCGATACTCGTTGCACCGAGCGTTGCCGCGACGAACAGGTTCGAATTGAAGGGCATGCCGGGCAACAGCACTGCAACTGCCGCGAAGCCCAGTGCGAACGGAGCAAGCACGCCAATAATCGCAACGCGGATAGAATCCGCGCCGACCTTGCGCATCTCGTCGAGATTGGCTTCGAGACCTACCATGAAAAGCAGAAATATCACGCCATAACGTGAAAACACGTCGACCGTTTGAGCGACCTGCATGACCTGGCCACCTTGTGGCCCGGTGACTATTCGCGCGATTTCGGCGCCCGTTTCGTTGCCAAAAATAGACGCGGCGACCTGTTCAATCGGGGTACCCGCCAATGTCTGACGTACAACTTCGAAAACCTGCGGGCCTTCGCGAAGCACCGTGATGAGGTCAATACCGAAATACCAGGCGACATTGCCGAGCAGGATCCCCATCAGGAGCTCGCCAAGCACAGTCGGCTGGTCGAATTTACGGGCGACAAATCGGCCGATGACCGCGAATAGCAATATGCTCGTAACGCCGAGAATTACCGGAGCAATCGGATCTCCATGGATGAAACTGACAGCGGTTTCGGCAGTGTCATCCATCGCAATCAGCAAATTCTAGGTAGTGGGTCATCCTCCAACTCTTCAAGAAAACGTTCTCCGCCGAGTGAGGTTTCAAGAATCACGCGCTTGTCCGCTGCCGAGACCCGGCCAATCCTTGCCGCGTCGCGTCCAGCGTCCGTCGACCGCCACGCCTGCAGCGCTTCCTCGGCCTGTGCTGGATCCACGACCGCCACCACTCTCCCCTCGCAGGCGAGGTAGAACGGGTCGTAGCCAAGCATTTCGCACACCGACTGAACCTGAACCTTGACCGGAATTGTTGGTTCCAGACGAACGCCGAAGCCGGTAGCACGAACGATTTCGTGCGCAACCGAGGCAACTCCGCCGCGAGTCGGATCTCGCATAAAACGCAGGCCATCGAACTTCATCATCATTTCCGTCAGAGGTATTACGCACGCCGCGTCGGATTTCAATTCACCTCGAAGCCCGAAATCTTCCCGCGCCAACATGACTGCCGTGCCGTGATCGCCTACCGTGCCACTGACCAGGATGACGTCTCCATCTACGATTCGCTTCATCGATGGCGGCACGCCTGGCATGCGGATCCCGACGCCCGTTGTTGCCAGATACAATCCGCCGCCCTCGCCTCGCCGCACTACTTTGGTGTCGCCGGCAGTGACTTTGACGCCGGCTTCATCGGCCGCACGCGCCAGGCTGGCGACAATGCGATCGAGGGTAGCGACTTCCAGACCCTCTTCAATGAATGCGTTCAAGGTCAGGTACATCGGCCGCGCTCCAGCGACCGCCAGGTCATTTACGGTACCGTGTACGCAAAGCGAGCCAATATCACCGCCGGGAAATTCGAGTGGCTGAACCGTGAACCCATCCGTGGTAATCAGCACTTCGCCACCATTCAACGCTATCGGTACAGCATCCGCGGTAGTATCGAGATCCGGATTGGCCAGATGACGGGCAAAAACCTCCTCGATCAGTTCGCGCATGAATCGCCCGCCATTGCCATGCGCCAGTGAGATGCGATCGTCGTCCATCAATTCTTCTCCAGGCAGTCAAGCGCGGCACACTCCGCCACCTGCCCAAACGAAATCGACGCGTCATTGCATGGCAATTCAAGGCCGAGATGCACCGCATATCCATCTGCCTCGAGCAGATGTACAACCTGATCAGTCAGGACACGATTCTGGAACACGCCGCCTGCCAATCCGATGCGATCGAATCTCTGCGTCGCCGATATTTCCCGAACCTGGTCCAGTAACGCCATCGCCATGCTTGAATGAAATGATTCCGCGCGTTTCGTCGCCGATGTCGAACCATCGCCCAACATGGTGAGCAGGGGTTCCCAGTCCGTGCAGAAGACACCGTCCTTGTCTTCTGTGAGTGCAAGGGGGATGGCCTCACCGTTCTCCCTGCAAATGGACTCAAGGTACATCGGACCCTGCGCTTCGAAACTGACTTTGTAGGTTTCACAAACCATCGCACTGGCCGCGTCAAACAGGCGGCCAACCGCGGAGGTTTGAGGTGTATTGATATGCCGATGCCAGGCGGCGTGGAGAAGTCCGTCCGGGTCCAGCGACTCGGCCCATTGTTTACCACATTCCCAATGGAGCGCCGCCGCGCTTCGCCACGGTTCGCGGCCCGCGCGTTCTCCACCGGGTAACCTGAACGGGCGCATACTGGCCACCCGCTGCCATTCTCCTGGCCGACCCAGGAGCGCTTCGCCGCCCCAGAGCGTTCCATCCGGACCAAGCCCGACCCCATCCCATGTAAACATCAGCCAGCGATCGCCATCAGGATGCTCTCCCGCCAGCGCAGATGCGTGCGCCGAGTGGTGCCAAACGGTCGTTACCGGCAGTCCCGACTGTGCCCATGCCCAGCGGTGAGTCGCATAGCCCGAGTGCTCATCACAAACTATTCTCTCAGCTTCGACGCCGTACAACGCCTGGAGATCGGCGACGACTGTTTCGAACACGGCCATACTGCGCGGGCTGTCCATCTCGCCGATGTGCGGAGACACCACGACCCGATCGTCCCAGCCGAGGGCCACCGTGCCCTTCATGTGCCCGCCAACAGCCAGTAAAGGCGCCTTCAGACGCCACGGCAAGTTCAACTCCCGCGGAGCGCTGCCGCGTCCGAGTCGCAACGGCCGCGTCCGACCAGCAATCCGCCTGAAAACAGGGTCATCGGCGGGACGGAGTATCGGGCGATCATGGTGCAGGAACGCGTCGGCGACATTGGCCAGCCGCGCGTTAACTTCTTCATTGTCCGTCAGGACGGGTTCACCGCTGATGTTGCCGGAAGTCGCAACCAAAGGCCCGCCAAAACCGGCGACCAGCAGTTGGTGCAAAGGCGTATACGGCAGAAACACGCCCAACTCTGACAGTCCGGCCGCCAGATTCGGTGCCAGTGTCGAATCGTCGGACTTTCTCGCCAGCACGATCGGCCTCATTGGGCCGGCGACAAGTTCTGCATCTTCTTCTGCCAGACTGACAACCCGGCGCAAGGCGGCGAGCCCGTCGTCACCCTCGACTGGAAACATGACCGCGAGCGGTTTGTCGGGCCTGTGCTTGCGCTCTCTCAACAGGGCAACCGCTTCCGGGTTACAGGCGTCGCACATCAGGTGATAACCGCCCACACCTTTCACTGCGACAATTTTTCCATCGCGCAAATAATCGAGCGCCGCGCCAAGTGCCGCTTCCCTGCTGATAGATTCCTGCTGACCGGCTACTTCGAAACTGATCTGCGGCCCACAGTCAGGACACGCTACGGGTTCAGCGTGGAACCGGCGGTCGCCGGGATCTTCATATTCCGCAGTACAGTCCGGGCAAAGTGGAAAACTCGCCATGCTTGTATTCGGACGGTCATACGGGAGCTGCCTGATTAACGTGTAGCGAGGACCACATTGTGTGCAGTTAATGAATGGATAGCGATACCGGCGGTCGGAGGAATCCTGCAGCTCCAGCCGACATTCATCACACATGAAGTAGTCGGGCGGAACGAATATCTTCGCATCTGCATTGCTGGAACTCGGGACGATAGAAAAGACGTCGTAGCTTTTCCCAGGCACAGTTTCGACAACTTCGATTTTTGGCTTTGCCAAAGGCGGTGCAGCAGCGACCAGGTCAATCTGAAAGCGATCAATAGCCGCCGGGATTCCTGTGGCAATGATTCTTACCTCACCAACCCGGTTCTGCACCTCGCCGGTGATGCCGTGTTCCAGCGCCGTGCGGTAGACGAATGGCCGGAACCCGACGCCTTGTACATGTCCAGTCAGGGTTATTCGGACTGTATGGTATTTCGCGGCTGGCGATATGCTAGCCAACGGACTTCTTCTTTTTGCGCCCATCCCACTCATTCTCCCGGTACCCGGCGGACCACCAGATTCGGCAGGCACCTTCGTCTGAAACCATGCAAGGACCCACTGGTTTCCTGGGAGTACATGCTACGCCGTACAGCCGACATTGATTGGGATAGATCTTTCCGAGCACCACCTGCGCACAGTCGCATCCCGGCGGCATTTCGCCAACGCGCTTGCGCGACTCATCCGCATAAGACTGAAAATGCCGTCGCGCATCGTGCGCTTTGTATTTATCTCGCAGCGCGTATCCGGAATTCGGTATTACGCCGATCCCGCGCCAGTTCGCATTTTCGACGCTCATCACCTCGGACAGCTGTTGTCGGGCGGTGGAATTTCCGCCGGGCCGGACCACTTCCGGATAGCAGTTTTCGAGGCGGTGTTCTCCGGTCTTGAGTTGTCGCAGCACGGAATACATGGCAGCAAGCAACGTATCCGGCCTGAATCCGGCAATGGCTGAAGGGATGCCGTGCTTATCTACAACAAACTCCCATTCCTCCGGGCCCATCACAGTGGAGACATGGCCTGGTGCGATCAGAGCATTGAATCCCGGCTCGCCCGAGTCCAGCAACATCGCAACGGCCGGCCAGGTCAACCTGCCGGACAACAACACCAGCAAGTTGTCCGGCGCACCCTCGGCGAGCATCGCCGCAACCGGGGCGGTAGTCGTTTCGAAACCGGCGGCGAAAAACACCACCGCGCGATGCGGATTCTCAGTCGCGATTCGCACCGCCTCCATAGGGGTGGCAATCGGCCGGATGTCGCCACCAGCAGCCTTGGCCTGTTCGAGAGATCGCGGTTCCCGCTTCGGTACATTGACCGGTACGCGCAACATATCGCCGAACGCAACGAGAATGACATCCTCATTCAGGGCAATCTGAATCGCCTCGAAGACATCTTCTTCGGGGCAGATACAGACCGGGCACCCGGGGCCCGGGACCAGTTCGATATTGTCGGGAATGGCAGTACGCAAGCCTGCCATCGAAATGGATCGCTCATGTCCTCCGCAAACGTTCATAATTCGAACGGTCTGCTGGAAATCAAGCTTCCGCAGCTGTGCCAGCCAGTCTTTCGCGCTCACATTCATTTCGCGCTCCGGATGATTATCAATCTGCAGGTGAAACCGAGTGTAATGCCACACCTTCGGGTTGAATGGCAGGGCGGACAAGTTCGCCATCGGCAATGCGTGAGCGAATCGATGAACGCTCCTCGATCAGCCAATCGACCCACTCCTGCATTCCGGCTCCGCTGCGTGCCGACAGTTCGATGACGGGCGCCGCATTGGCGAGATGCCGCAGGTGTCGCTCCGCATTCGCCGGGTCAAAATCACCCAGCACTTCGAGCAGATCAGATTTTGTGACCAGCATGAGATCGGCCGCGCGAAACATCACCGGGTACTTGGCCGGCTTGTCGTCTCCTTCAGGGGACGACAGCAGCGTGACATTCAGGTGCTGGCCCAGGTCGAAACTTGCAGGACAAACCAGGTTGCCCACGTTCTCGATGAAAACGACGTCAAGATCGTCGAGTTCAAGATCATGCAGTGCGCCGTGTACCATGTGTGCATCGAGGTGGCATGCGGTGCCAGTACTGATCTGGATGGCCGGCACACCCTTTTCGCGGATGCGTTTTGCGTCGTTCTCAGTATCAAGGTCGCCCTCGATGACAGCAATATTCAGGTCGTCGGCGAGCAATTCGATTGTCTTCTCGAGCAGCAGGGTCTTACCGGCCCCGGGCGACGACATCAGGTTGACGGCCAGCACCCGGTGCCGGTCGAAATGTTCACGATTGTGGGCGGCCTCATGATCGTTTGCGTGCAGCAGGTTTCTGAGCACTTCAACAGACTCATTGCCACCCGACGTGTGTTCCAGACTCCCGCCCTTCCCGACGAGATGTTCATTGCCGTGGGTTACGTTGCAGCCGCAGGTATCACACATGTGCAAGCTCTCCCTTGTCCTGATTGTTACTCGGGGTCGTCATTTCGACCCGTTCCAGCAGCAGCTCATCGCCGCCGATCAAAGTGGTACGCCAATCTCCGCACTTGCCGC
The DNA here is from genome assembly GCA_024640315.1 of Woeseiaceae bacterium. Lineage (GTDB taxonomy): Bacteria > Pseudomonadota > Gammaproteobacteria > Steroidobacterales > Woeseiaceae > SZUA-117. Next base: position 57,656 of record JAHEFF010000008.1, on the reverse strand, counting down.
AGACCAGCCGATTCACCTTTGCCTCTGTCTCCTCATCGCACTCCGTACATCTTACGCGAACTGCGGTCCGGTGAAGATGAAGCAACGCCGCGTTGGCGACCGTACCAGCCGCCGCGATCGGAAAAGCGTCCTGTAGCAGGTCGGCTTCGACGCCGGATAGCGGGCCAATGCCGACATGAATGTCCGTGACCGATATCGCGCCCCTGGATCGGGCAAGCGAGGTAACCTCGCCCAGCAATGCCTGACATATCGCCAGTTCATGCATTTTCGGCCAGAATCTCGTCAAATAGCTGCCACGATTCAGCGGCGTCATCTGCCGATATCTTCTGAATCGCGTAGCCAACGTGCACCAGGACAAAATCACCGGGCACCACATCCTCACCCTGCATCATGAACAGGCTGACCTCCCGCTCGATGCCACGTGCCTCACAGACACACTGGAATTTCTCGATCGTCTTGACCTGCATGGGTATAGCGAGACACATGTCGCTGCAATCCTTTGGTACCGGGGTTCTACCGGGCCATACTAGAGCCTACTCACTGATCATAGTAGTCGCGTCAATGCGCAATCGGTAGGTAATAACGCTTATTCAGGTCTGCGCCAACCAAGACTATCTTTTCTTTATTAGGGAAATCGAATTTAAGAGAAGTCATCTTAATCACAAGCTGTCGAAACTCCGCGTTTCGGCAAACAACCAATAAACGGGGCCGGCAATGAGCCAAACGCTTTTCCTAGGCGTAGGCAATACGCTTCTCACCGATGAAGGTGCCGGCGTTCATGCCCTGCATTACGTCCAGAATCGCGGTGGAATCACCGGGGACGTCGAGTTCGTCGACGCGGGGACGCTGAGCTTCACGCTCGCTGACTCAATCGCCAATGCCCACAACCTGATCATCCTGGATGCTGCAGAACTGGGCGAAGAACCCGGCTACGTGCGTGTGTTCGAGGGCGACGAGCTGGATAATTTCCTGATAAGCGGGAAACGCAGTGTCCATGAAGTTGGTTTTGCCGACCTCATGGACATTGCCCGACTCCAGGACTGCCTGCCGGTCAACCGGGCTTTGATCGGCATTCAGCCGGGCAGCTTTGGCTGGGGCGACGAACCCGGCGAAGCCGTATCGGCCGCCATCCCGATGGTCGCCGACCTGGCAACACAGTTATTGAACCGCTGGACAACCGATTCAGTACAGGAGGTCGTCAATCAATGAGTGCGTCAGAAGCAATTTCCATTCGTGCGGAATACGAAACAGGCAACGTCAAACCACTGCTTCACGAAATCCGCCACGCACTCGAACGCCTGCTGAAAGGTGAAGACGGCACCATTATCGACATGCGGGCCCTGCCGCTGGCGCCCGGCGAGGAGAAACGAATTGAAGAGGCGCTTGGCGAGGGCGAGGTTCGTGCGGAACTGAACGCACTCGGTCCAAGCGTCATTCTCGAAACGTCCTACCCGGGCGTATGGCTGGTAACACACCGGAATACCGAGGGTGAAATTATTGGACGGCAAATTGAAGTCACATTCATTCCTTCGCTTCTCGAATCTCAGCCTGAGGATATTCGCGCCGGGCTGGCGGGGCTCGAAAACGAACTGGCAGAGGATCCGGCTTAAGGAGTTAGTAAGATGCGGAAAGATCAGAACTTAGGTGAATATCTCCGGGCACAGGGCGTATCGCGACGCGGCTTCCTGAAGTTTTGTTCCGCGACCGCGTCCCTGATGGCGCTGCCGCCATCAGCTGTGGCCCAGGTTGCCGAAGCGCTGGCGTCAGCCAGAAGGCCGTCGGTCATCTGGCTTTCCTTCCAGGAATGTACAGGCTGCACAGAGTCATTGACGCGCTCTCACGCACCAACCGTCGAGTCGTTGATATTCGATGCGATTTCTCTCGATTATCACCACACGTTGCAGGCAGCGGCAGGCGAAGGCGCAGAAAATGCGCGAATGGCGGCGATGGAGGAAAACGACGGGGAGTACCTGCTCGTCGTTGACGGATCGATTCCGACCGGCAACCCTGGTTTCTCCACGATCGCCGGCATCAGCAACCTGGACATGCTGAAAGAGACTGCCAGGGGCGCAGCGGCAGTGATCGCTGTCGGCACCTGCGCTGCTTTCGGTGGCATTCCGCAGGCTTTCCCGAATCCGACCGGCGCGGTTTCCGTTTCGGACATCATCACGGACAAACCCATCATCAATGTATCCGGCTGTCCGCCAATCCCGGTTGTCATCACCGGTGTGCTCGCGCATTTCCTGACGTTTGGCACGATTCCCGATCTCGACCCGCTTGGCCGGCCGACCGCCTTTTTCGGACAGACCATCCATGACCGCTGCTACCGCAGACCATTCTATGAGCGCGGCGAGTTCGCCCATACTTTTGACGACGAAGGCGCTCGCAAGGGCTGGTGTCTCTACGAACTCGGCTGCAAAGGCCCAACGAGCTACAACGCCTGCGCTACCTTGAAGTGGAACGAAGGCACGAGTTTCCCGATTGGCTCAGGCCACGGTTGTCTTGGCTGCTCGGAACCCGGTTTCTGGGATCACGGCAGTTTCTACAAGCCGATCTCGGCCGGGCTGTGGGGTCCACGCGAAACATTGCTTGGCGCCGCAGCGGCAGGCGCCGCGCTCGGCATCGGCTCGGCGATGGCGGCCAGGGCGCGCAAAAACAAGGCGCTCAAAGAGGCAGAGGCGGATTCGTCATGACGCTCCTGGATTTCGCCCGAGGTCCGGCACTGCAATGGTCTCTGATCATTCTGGTGGCCGGTATTGTGTGGCGAGTCCTCGGCGCGATTTTACTTAGCACTCGCAAGGATTTGTCGACTCCAAGGCGCAAGAGTGGACTGAAAGACGGTATGGGTACAATCGCGAGCCGATCACTTCCGGCGAGCGCATTCGAAAAGAGAATCCGCTTTCAGCATATCACCGGATATGCCTGGCACCTGGCGCTTTTTGTCACCGTGTTGTTTTTCGGCCCGCACATTCTTTTCTTCGAATCGATACTGGGATTTGGCTGGCCGAATTTACCCAACGGGGTGGTGCTGTTTGCCGGGGCCATTGCGCTGGCCATTCTCATCGCGCTTCTGATTCGCCGCGCGACGAATCCCGTGCAGAAACTGATTTCAAACGCTGACGACTACATCAGTGTGATTATCGTCATGTTGCCGCTTCTAACCGGCATTATTGCTTTCGCGCACATCGGTGCTCGTTACGAGACACTTCTCGCGATTCACCTGTTGAGCATCGAAGCGATGTTCATCTGGTTTCCTTTCGGCAAATTGATGCATACGGCAATGACATTTCCGTCGCGTTTCCAGGCAGGTACGTCATTCGGCCGCAGGGGGATTAAAGCATGAATACGCCCTCGCAAGCCTTTACGGAATTCCAGGTATCCCTTGCCCAGCTTGGTCAGAATACAGCGACGGACGACTGGTCAGACGACCAACGCATGGAACGCGCGCGGCATACTTTCATGTCCAGGCTCGACCGTCGCGCTGCAGTGGACATGGATACCTGCATTCATTGCGGAATGTGTGCCGAAGCCTGCCACTTCTATGTCGCCACGCAGGAAGAGCGGTTTACGCCGGCTTACAAGATCGACCCGTTGCGGCGCTTTTATCGCCGCGAAGTCAGCCCGATGCGCCTGTTCAATCGCCTGTTTACTCGCAAGCTTGATGCGGATGATCTGCGCGAGTGGAGCGAACTGGTCTTCGAAGCCTGCACCGGCTGCGGCCGCTGCGACATGATGTGCCCCATGGGTATCAATATCTCGGACAACATCAATATCATGCGAGAGGGCCTGGCTGCCGCGGGCCTGGTTCCAGGTGAACTTCGCGAGCTGCAAGACGAACAGCGTGAGAAAAACACCCTGTTCGGAGTCGGCGCGGATGAGCTAAGGAGTGTTGCGAGCAAGCTTGCCGAACAAGGTACGCAGCTGCCATTGGACAAGGTGTCAGCCGACGTTCTCCTGCTGACCACCGCCGTCGAGATCCGTTTGTTCCCGGAGGCCATCGCCGCCTGTGCAAAGATCATGCAAAAGTCCGGCGCTGACTGGACGATTTCCACAGAGGCCTTCGAGGCCTCAAACCTGGGCCTGATCTCCGGAGACAAGGCGAGCCGCAGATCAGCCATAAGCCGAATCGCGGACAAAGCAAAGTCGTGTGGTGCCAGCACCGTAGTCGTACCGGAGTCCGGCCATGCCTACCAGGCATTGCGCTGGGAATCAGCCAACGAACTGGGCGAAGCGCTGCCGTTCGAAGTCCTGGCGATATCAGAATACGTCGCACGCGCGTTAAAGGACGGCAAGTTGTCGTTGAAACCGGCGTCGGATCTGGGCTCCGTCACCTACCACGACCCGTGCCGGCTCAGCCGGCAGGGCGGGGTTTTTGCTGAGCCGAGAGAAGTCCTGCAGGTGATGGGCCTCGACGTTCGGGAAACAGACTCCAATCGACGCGAAAACCTGTGCTGCGGAGGTGGTTGTGGCGAGTACGCGATTAGCCGCAGCGCCCGGATAAGGCAACAAGCGTTCGACCTGAAAAGACATGAGCTGGATGATACGCAGGCAGACGCCGTGGTCACCGGCTGCAATAACTGCCGCATCAATTTGATGATCGGTGCGGAGAAGTCCGGTTGGGACATGCCTGTAATCAGCCTCGTTGAGACGGTTGCCGGCAATCTCGCCGAATGAGTAACGGAATCAGGAACACAGACACACGGGAACTGATATGAACGATCGAGTCGTCGTAGATCCAATCACGAGAATCGAAGGCCACCTGCGCATCGAGGCGCAAATGGACGGTAACAAGATTGCGGAAGCTTATTCGTCCGGCACGATGGTCAGGGGCATCGAAATCATATTGCGTAATCGCGATCCGCGCGATGCGTGGGCGTTTGCACAGCGCATTTGTGGCGTATGTACGCTGGTACACGGCATTGCGTCAGTTCGTGCAGTCGAAGACGCACTGAACTATGAAATACCGAAAAACGCGCAGTTGATTCGCAACCTGATGATCGGTGCGCAGTACGTACACGATCATGTGATGCATTTTTATCATCTGCACGCACTCGACTGGGTAGACGTCGTCTCCGCTCTGTCGGCGGATCCTGCGGCAACATCAACGCTTGCCCAAAGCATCAGCAACTATCCGAAAAGCTCGCCCGGTTACTTCCGCGACACGCAAACCAGGCTGAAAGAATTCGTCGAAGCGGGACAACTCGGTATTTTTGCCAAGGCTTACTGGGGGCATCCCGCCTATAAGCTGCCACCGGAAGCAAACCTGATGGCGGTCGCGCATTATCTCGAAGCACTTGCCTGGCAGCGGGATGTATCAAAGCTTTTGACTATCTTTGGCGGCAAGAACCCGCACCCGAATTTCCTGGTCGGTGGCGTACCGTGCCCGATCGATCTGGACTCGGACTCCGCCATCAATTCCGAACGTCTCTCCAAGGTGCAAAGCATCATCAACCAGATGCGGGAGTTTGTTGACCAGGTCTACGTGCCGGACACACTGGCCATCGCCAGTTTCTACAAAGACTGGGGTGCCCAGGGTGAAGGAACCGGCAACTTCCTGACGTATGGTGACTTCCCGGAATCAGGCATTAGCGACCCGTCGACGTTTTTGTTTCCACGAGGCGCCATCCTGAATCGCGACCTGTCGACCATTCACGAAGTCGATTTGCATGCGGATGATGAAGTCAAAGAATACATCGCGCATTCCTGGTACAACTATGCGGACGGCAAGGACGCGGGCCTGCATCCATACAAAGGCGAGACAGAGTTCAATTATGACGGACCCGAGCCGCCGTACGAGTTCCTCGATGTAGAGAAAAGTTATTCCTGGCTGAAGTCACCGCGCTGGAAAGGCAACGCCATGGAAGTCGGCCCACTGGCCCGGGTTTTGATGCTTTATGCGTCCGGCCATGAGCAGACCCAGGAGCTGGTGAATTACACCCTGCAGACACTCGACGTCCCGGTTGAAGCATTATTCTCCACCCTGGGCCGCACCGCGGCGCGCACGCTGGAAACCAAGGTTATTGCCGATACCATGCAGTCCTGGCAAGACAACCTGATCGCCAATATCAAGTCAGGTGATACCCGGACGTTCAACGAGACCCTGTTTGAGCCGTCGTCGTGGCCTGCAAAGGCACAAGGTGCCGGATTCATGGAGGCGCCGCGTGGCGGGCTTGCGCACTGGATTGTGATCGAGAATGGCAAGATCGCAAATTACCAGGCAGTTGTGCCGAGCACCTGGAACGCCGGACCGCGCGATGCACAAGGCATCTCGGGTCCGTATGAGGCTGCGCTCAAAGGCCACGAACTGCACGATCCGCAACAGCCGATTGAAATTCTTCGTACAATACACAGCTTCGACCCCTGCATTGCCTGCGCGGTTCATGTCACCGATCCGGATGGCGAGGAACTGGTCAAGGTTAAGATCAGATAACTAAGGAGACAACCGATGCGATTACTGACATTAATTTGCCTGACCACCGGGTTCTCCGGCCTGGCCATTGCTCATGAACTTCCCGGTGATGAATCTCACCTGCAGCAGCTCGCTCACCAGCTACTAAGTCTGCATCATCTGCCTGCGCTGATATTATTGCTGGTCGCAATTGCCTGGCTGTGTCTGCGCCCGGGCTCGAAACGCAAGCCAACAGGAAAAATAACAAATCCGTAGCATCCACTGCATTACAAGCGCTCGCGTTTTCGGTATAAACCGTTAGGTCTAAACATTAATAGTCGCCGCCGCCAGGCGGCGCATGGGAGTATGTATGCCTTCGGATACAGCACGGCCGGCCGATCCTAGCCCCGCAGACTTCGCCGGAGAGTCTGCCGGCCAGGTCGCAAAACGGTTGTTTCATGCCACCAGGCCAAAGTTTTACCCGGCCTCGGTTCTGCCCGTTCTGGCCGGTACCGCCTGGGGTGTCCAGGCTGGCGGGCATTTCGACGCTGTGCTGTTCATTCTCGCGCTGGTAGCCACCGTTTGTGTCCATGCCGGCGCCAATGTGATCAATGACGTTGGCGACGAGTCTGGCGGCACGGATCGTCAGAACACGGACCGAATTTATCCCTACACCGGTGGGTCCCGGTTCATCCAGACCGGCATCATGGAAGCGCAGGGCATGGCGAGGCTCGGTATCAGCTTGCTCGCCATCGCAGCGATCGCCGGTCTGCTGCTCCTTATGATGAAAGGGCCGATGATTCTCGCGTTCGGACTTGCCGGCGTGCTGCTAGCGGTAATTTACTCTGTAGGTCCGATCCGCCTGGCGTCCACTGGTCTCGGCGAACTCGCTGTTGCCATTGGATTGGGCGTGATTCCGATTGTCGGTGCAGCCTGGCTGCAAAGCGGAACAGTCGACAAGGCTGCTTTGCTTTTCTCGGTGCCCATCAGCGCCTGGGTTGCCGCAATCTTGCTGATCAACGAAGTCCCTGACATCAGCGCTGACGAAGCCACCGGCAAACGTACCCTGCCGGTTCGACTGGGCCCTGGAGGAACCGCCGGAATCTACATTGCCATTCAACTGGTTGCTTTGGCGGCAACGGTACAAATGGCGTTTGTCGGTCACCTGCCGATTCTGGCGCCTTTGGTTCCCGCCGGCCTGATGCTGCTGGCGGTTAAGTCTTCCGGCGCGATCAGGCGCGGTATAGCTGAACGTGACGGTCTGACTGCAGCTATTGAGGCAACACTCGGCATTCACACGATAGGGTCCATCTGGCTGATTGGCTGCGCTTTATTTCTCTTTTTCTGGTAAGAATTGTTTGACACAAATAAGAATAAAAAAGGGACTCGACATTCCCCTCGCCGGCGCGCCGGAACAACGCATTGACGATGCGCAGCCTGTCCGCTCAGTCGCGGTTCTAGGGCCCGACATTGTAGGTCTGCGCGCGCGGATGCAGGTCGACAAAGGTGACCGGGTCCGGCTTGGGCAGGCACTTTTTACGGACAGGCAGAACCCGGATGTCCCGTTTACTGCTCCGGGCGCAGGAATTGTCGAGGCGGTAAATCGCGGCGCAAAGCGCGCATTGCAGTCGGTAGTCATTCGGCTGGATGGGGATGATGCGGACACTTACCTGCAAACAGACGTCCCTGCCTCGCTTTCCCGCGATGCTGTGCGCGAGAATTTGATCGCGTCCGGTTTGTGGACGGCCTTTCGTACCCGCCCGTTCAGCAAGGTTCCCGCGCCCGCCTCTGAGCCAGGCGCCATATTCGTTACGGCAATTGACACCAATCCACATGCGGCAGACCCGGCAGTCGTTATCGCCGAGGCGTCGGAGGCATTTACAGACGGATTGCAGGTTGTGGAAAAGCTGACCAGCGGCCAGGTTCATGTGGTGACGAAGCCGGGAAGCGGTATCGCCATTCCCGATGGGTTCAACCACGCCGAGTTTTCAGGCCCCCACCCCGCCGGGCTGGTCGGAACACATATTCACTTCCTCCACCCGGTCGGCGAGAACGAGACGGTATGGCACCTGGGCTACCAGGACGTAATTGCCTGCGGTCGCCTGTTCCGGACCGGCCGACTGAATCCGGAGCGGATCATAGCCACCGGCGGGCCGCTGGTGAAAAAACCCAGGTTGTTGCGAACGCGCCTGGGCGCGAATATCACCGAGTTGCTGGCCGGCGAACTCGAGCCGGCAAAGAAGCGAATCATCTCAGGATCAATTCTCGGTGGGCGCCGTGCAACCGGCCCGGTCTGTTGGCTCGGCCGTTATCACACGCAGGTAAGTGTTCTGGCCGAAGCGGGTGAGCGGGAGTTCCTGGCCTGGGCGCGACCAGGCCATAAGAGGTTCTCGTCGCTACGCGCGTTCGCCTCGCATCTCTTGCATCGCGGCGGCTATGACCTGACGACGTCTCAGAATGGCAGCCCGCGGGCAATGGTCTCGATTGGCAGTTTCGAGCGCGTGATGCCGCTCGACATTCTTGCGACACCCCTCCTCAAAGCGCTGCTGGTGACTGATACCGACAGTGCGCGTGACCTTGGTTGCCTGGAGCTGGACGAAGAGGACCTTGCACTATGTTCCTTCGTTTGTAACGGCAAGTACGAGTACGGACCGTTTCTTCGCGAGAGCCTGGCCGAAATCGAGGTCAACGGATGATCAAGCGTCTCCGCAAAATGCTCGATCACATGCAGCCTTCGTTCCTGCCGGGCGGCAAACTGGAGCGCTATCACGCACTATTCGAAATGGTCGACACGCTGTTCTTCTCACCGCCCGACACGACTCGCGGTCCACCGCATGTCAGGGACGCCGTCGATCTGAAACGCGTGATGATCCTGGTGGTTTTCGCTGCGGTTCCGTGCGTCCTTGTCGGCCTGTGGAATACGGGCTTCCAGGCGCACACCGCAATGGCGGCAATGGGTATCGAATCGGTCGACGGCTGGCGCGGCTCGGTGCTGTCGCTCTTGTTCGCCGGCAACGACCCAGGCAGCCTCTATGACAATTTCATCTTCGGCCTGTCTTACTTCCTGCCAATCTACATCGTCACGATGGCGGCCGGCGGATTCTGGGAAATCCTGTTTTCCGGCGTACGTAATCACGAGATCAACGAGGGCTTCTTTGTAACGTCCCTGCTGTATGCACTGATACTCCCGGCGACGATTCCATTGTGGCAGGTCGCCATTGGCATCAGCTTCGGCGTAGTGATCGGCAAGGAAGTTTTTGGCGGAACGGGGAAAAACTTTCTCAACCCGGCGCTGGTTGGACGTGCATTCCTCTACTTCGCCTACCCGGCACAAATATCAGGCGATGCAGTCTGGACCGCGGTTGACGGCTTTAGTGGCGCCACCGCACTCGGCATTAGCGCAATCGACGGCATGGCGGGCGTCATGGACTCCGGCCTGACCTGGACCGCGGCATTCCTGGGGCAAATGCAGGGCTCCATCGGCGAAACCTCTGCTGCGGCCTGCCTGGCAGGTGCGGCACTGCTTGTTTATACGGGTGTTGCCTCGTGGCGCATCATGGTCGGCGTCTTTGCCGGCCTGATTATTCCAGCGCTGCTCACGGGTTCCATAGACAGCGACAATCCGATGGTCGGCATGCCATGGCACTGGCACGTCGTGCTCGGCGGCTTCGCGTTCGGCGCCATATTCATGGCGACCGACCCGGTCAGTGCAGCAGCGACGGAGACCGGCAAATGGATTTACGGCCTGCTGATCGGCTGCATGACCTTCGTAATTCGGGTCATCAATCCCGCGTTTCCTGAAGGCATTATGCTCGCGATCCTTTTCGGCAATATCTTTGCACCGGTCATCGACTACTTCGTCATTCAGGCCAATGTTCGGCGAAGGGCAAAACGCAATGCCTGAGACAAAAGACAATCGGGCGCGCTCCAGGGACAGTGTCGCCAACACGCTGATCGTGTCGATCGTGCTGAGCCTCGTCGCATCGGTTCTGGTTGCTACTGCAGCAATTTCGCTGAAGCCGATACAGGAACGGAACGAGGAGCAGTTTCGACAAAAGATCATTCTCGACGTGGCCGGATTGTATTCGCCGGGGGCAGACATCAGCGAACTCTTTAGCGGCATCGATACCCGTATGGTGGATCTTGCCAGTGGCGAATACACCGATGCTGCAGATGCTGGTGAATTCGACGCCATTGCCGCCGCCAAAGATCCGCTAACCGGCATCAACATTCCGCCGGCTGACGATATTGCGAACATTAAACAACGGGCACGTGTCGCACCGGTCTACCTGGTGCTGGACGGTGCGGAAGTGACCCAGGTCATATTGCCGATTTACGGCAGCGGTCTGTGGTCGACGATGTTCGGCTTCCTGTCGCTGGATCCGGACGGCACAACGATTCGCGGTCTGCGCTTCTACGAACATGCCGAAACACCGGGGCTTGGCGACCAGATTGATAGATCCGACTGGCGTGCCCAGTGGGTTGGCAAGAAAGTGTTTGCGGATGACGACCAGCCCCGCGTCGAAGTTATACGGGGATTCGTCGACCAGAATTCAGTGGATGCTGTGTACCAGGTCGATGGACTTTCAGGCGCGACACTGACCGGACGCGGCGTCACGAAACTGGTGCAGTACTGGACCGGGCCGCACGGCTTCGGTCCCTACCTGGCAATACTTCGTTCCGAGGAATCAGCTGATGACTGACGGCAGCAGAAAGGTGCTTATCGATCCACTGGTTGACAATAACCCGGTGACACTCCAGGTGCTCGGCATATGTTCGGCGCTGGCCGTGACCACGTCGCTGCTTCCGGCATTGCTGATGTGTATCGCGATGATCAGCGTAACGACGCTGGCAACCGGAACCATCAGCAGCATCCGTCACTTCATTCCGAACAACATCCGGATCATCGTGCAAATGACCATCATCGCGTCGTTTGTCATCCTCGTCGACCAGATCCTGCGCGCCTATGCCTTCGAGACCAGCAAGCAGCTTTCCGTTTTTGTCGGGCTGATCATCACGAACTGCATCGTCCTTGGTCGCGCGGAAGCTTTTGCGATGAAGAACAAGCCGGGTGTAAGCATGCTTGATGGCCTGGGCAATGGGCTTGGCTACAGCCTGATTCTCATCACTGTAGCGACATTTCGCGAATTGTTTGGCGCCGGAAGTCTGCTGGGATACAAGATCCTCCCGTTGGTAACGGACGGCGGCTGGTATCCCGCCAACGGGCTGATGCTTCTGCCGCCGAGCGCGTTCTTCATCATTGGCTTGCTGATCTGGGCAATTCGCTCCTGGAAACCAAAACAGGTTGAGCAGTCCGAGTTCCAGATCCATGAAGTGCATCGGACGGAAGTACTGTAATGGAAGCCTACGTCAACCTGTTTATCAAAGCGGCCTTTGTCGAAAACCTGGCATTGTCCTTCTTCCTCGGCATGTGCACCTTCCTGGCCATTTCCAAGCGAGTCGAAACAGCTATCGGCCTTGGAGTCGCGGTCGTGGTCGTCCAGGTCATCACCGTTCCGGTGAACTACCTGATTTTCAACTTCATGCTCGCTGACGGCGCACTGGCGTGGGCGGGTCTCGAAGACATTGACCTGAGCTTCCTGGGACTCGTCAGCTATATCGGCGTGATTGCGGCATTGGTACAAATACTCGAGATGACGCTAGATCGGTATTTTCCGAAACTCTATAACGCACTCGGGATCTTCCTGCCCCTGATTACCGTGAACTGCGCAATCCTGGGCGGCACATTATTCATGGTCGAGCGCCAGTATGATTTCGGCGAAAGTGTTGTCTTCGGTCTCGGCAGCGGCGTTGGCTGGGCGATTGCCCTGATCGGTCTGGCCGGCATCCGTGAGAAGCTGAAATACTCTGACGTGCCGGACGGCCTGCAGGGACTCGGCATAACCTTCATCATCGTCGGCCTGATGTCGCTTGGCTTCATGGGCTTCTCGGGAATACAGCTTTGAATGGAGCGACGACAATCTGGCTCCAGGTCGGGCTGGGCGTTGCCCTCTTTACCGGCATGATTCTTCTCCTGGTGCTGATCATTCTATTCGCCCGCAGCAAGCTCGTCGCGAGTGGCACTGTCAAAGTGCTGGTCAACGAGGAGCGGGAGCTTGCCCTGCCATCGGGCGTCAAGCTGATGAGTGGCCTCGCCGACACGGGCCTTTTCGTCGCCTCGGCATGTGGCGGTGGCGGCACCTGCGGACAATGCAAAGTCAGGGTTTTGAAGGGCGGCGGTTCTGTGCTGCCAACCGAATCATCCATCCTGAACAAACGGGAAGTTGCACAGCACTACCGCCTCTCCTGCCAGGTCAGCGTCAAGCAGGACATGCAAGTCGAAGTTCCGGAGGAAGTCTTCGGCGTGCGCAAGTTCAAGTGCCGTGTACGATCCAACAACAACGTCGCGAGCTTCATCAAGGAGTTGGTGCTCGAGTTGCCGGCGGGCGAGGAACTGGACTTCCGCGCCGGGGGTTATATCCAGATCGAATGCCCGCCGCACGATTTGAAATATGCCGATTTTGTCATCGATGAGCAGTTCAGGGGCGAATGGGATCGCTACAAGCTTTGGCGTTACGAATCTCACGTTAAGCAGCCTGTTTCACGGGCGTACTCGATGGCCAATTACCCGCTCGAAAAAGGACTGATAAAGCTCAACGTTCGAATCGCGACGCCACCTCCAGGTTCAGGCGACAAAATACCGCCGGGGATCATGTCTTCCTATATCTTCGGCCTGAAGCCTGGCGACGAAGTTACCGTGTCCGGACCTTTCGGCGAGTTTTTTGCACGAGAGACTGACAACGAAATGGTTTTCATCGGCGGCGGAGCTGGCATGGCGCCGATGCGCGCGCATATATTCGATCAACTGAAACGCCGTCATACGCAGCGAAAGATGTCGTTCTGGTACGGCGCGCGAAGCCTGAAAGAAATCTTCTACGCGAGCGAGTTTGATGATCTCGCGGCAGAAAACGACAACTTCACCTGGAACGTCGCATTGTCGGAGCCCCTGCCGGAAGACAACTGGTCGGGCTACACAGGCTTTATTCACAAGGTGCTGTTCGATCAGTACCTGGCGAAGCACCGCGCGCCGGAAGATTGCGAGTACTACCTTTGCGGACCACCTATGATGAATACGGCCGTGATCAAGATGCTCGAAGACCTGGGCGTCACAGCCGATCATATTCTGCTGGATGATTTTGGTGGATAACTTGTTGATAATATTATTTTTTTCGCTGATCTTGGGCGCGTGCGGCGAACCGGTGGAGCGGTTGCCGGAATACGAACTTTCCGGCCAAACGATGGGCACCAGCTATAGCATCAAGCTCGTTGCTCCCGACCAGAACCTGGACAGGCAGACTCTTGGTGTAAAACTGTCAGCCCGGCTGGACGAGATCAATAGCACGATGTCGACCTATCGTCCGGAATCGGAATTGTCGCGATTCAACAGGCTCGACAGCACGGACTGGTCCCCCGTATCCACCGAACTGTGTGCACTCGTCGCGGACGCGCTGGAGTTCAGCGAGCGAACCGACGGCGCCTTCGATATCACCGTCGGACCCTTGGTCAACTTGTGGGGCTTTGGCCCGGATGGCGACATTGCAAGACCTCCGGCTGACGCCGCGATTGCCGATGCGCTCACAAGAGTCGGCTTTGGCAAGCTGCACGCGAACTGTGACCTGCCGGCATTGCGAAAAGACCGCGCTGATGTTTATGTAGACTTGTCGGCACTGGCCAAAGGATACGCCGTCGATCAGTCAGCTGAACTGCTCGAGACACACCGGGTCACGGACTATCTTGTTGAAATTGGTGGCGAGTTGCGTATGCGTGGCCACAACGCCCTGGGCGAGCTGTGGGCGATTGCTGTTGAAAAGCCACAGGACGACACCCGCTCCGTTCAGTCTGTCGTACGCCTCACAGACAGCGCCATGGCGACTTCCGGTGACTATCGCAATTTCTTTGAATTCGAAGGTAGAAGGTACTCACATACCATCCACCCGAAAACCGGACGCCCGGTTACTCACGACGCCGCTGCCGTCACGGTGGTCGACAAATCCGCGGCCGACGCCGACGCCCTGGCGACCGCACTGCTGGTTCTTGGACCCGAAGAAGGACTGGCGTTCGCCGCCCGGGAAGGAATCGCCGCCTATTTTCTGCTGCGCACTGAATCCGGCATTGAACAACGCACTACCGGTGAGTTCGCCGCAATGGTGAACCTGTGAACATCTTCTTGGCGACGCTGATACTGAGCTTTACCGTTATTCTCGGGGTCATTGCAGCGATGAGCATTGGCGTAATGAACGGCCGCAAAGCGATAAGCGGTAGTTGTGGCGGATTGAACAACGGTCGCTGCGAATTGTGCAGCGGCAATTGCAAGAAAGGAAAGACGAAATGACTCCCAAATCAGGCCTGGTGAAAAACTACATGACGGGCAAGCTGGTCACATTTCATCCGGACACCGATGTCCTGGATGCCATTCATGTGCTGGTGCAGCAAGGCATCGCCGGCGCACCCGTCACCGATAATCGTGGCAACCTCGTTGGCATGCTGTCGGAACTCGACTGCATGAAAATAGCGCTGCACGCCGGCTACCACGGCGAATGGGGCGGTCCGGTCTCCGATTACATGACGAGCGATATCGAAACCGTGGACGCGGACATGAGTATCATCGACCTGGCGCAGCTCTTTCTCGATACCAGCTTCAGGCGCTTTCCGGTCGTCACAGACCATCGCCTGGTGGGCCAGATCAGCCGGCGTGATGTGCTGCGCGCCCTGAGTCAAATATCTGGATCCAAGTGAAAAAGCCGACATGAGCATCCGCAGGACTGACCTGTACGCACTTGCACTGTGCGGTGTCGTTTCAGTCACGCAGATGGCGCTCGCAGCCCCGGAAAAACTAGAGGTCTGCACGACGTGTCATGGCGCAGACGGATCAGGCGCGGGATTCGACAACGTCCCTATAATCGCCGGTACGCCGGCGGCGCACCTCGAGGAAGCCCTGTATGCGTATCAGGACGGTGCCAGACGCTGCGTTGAGGAACCGGTTATGTGTGAAACGGCAGCCAACCTGAGCGAAACCGAAATTGTAGATCTTGCTGAACACTTCAGCGCGATGGGACGAATTTCGGCGGGTGAAGCCCGCGACGAGGCACTCGTCGTGATCGGCGAGCGTCTTCATACGGAGCACTGCGCCAAGTGCCACGTCTTGCCTGGTGACGAAGAGGTTGAAGACGCAATTGGTATTCCGTTGCAGGGACAGCGTTCAGCTTATCTGAAGCTCGCGTTTCAGTCTTATCTGTCGGGAGATCGTGAAACGCTGGTGCCAGAGATGGCAGAGAAACTTGAACTGCTCGATGCCAGCGACATCGACGCGCTGATCAAATATTACTCGAGCTACGAGCTCTAGTTCTCCACCTTTCTGCGGCTCAGCAATTTGGCGACCAGCAATAACGAACCGCCAACGAATACGAGCGCCACAAACAGACTGGCGGGCTGGCCATTGGGAAAGTCCTCAACGAACAGCTTGATCGCAACGACAATCAGAACCGGATAAACCAGCCAACGCGCCTCCGGCCAGCGCCTGAAGCGGCTTGAAAGCGCCAGAGTGACGGATGACGCGGACAGGACAGCTGTCCGCAACGCTGCCAAAATAGCGAGGCTTGGCTCTGCTCCGGTTATGTCGGCGAGAATCGGCGCCAGGTATAAGACCATGAGTCCGCCCACCTCCCAGACCGATAGCGCCAACACGATCAACTGCGGCAGGCCAGCGAGTGCGCCCCAGCGCTCAGAGTGTTGCGCAACCGGAAGGAAGAGACAGACAACCGTCGTCATCGCAATACCCACGTGCAATGGAAGAAGTGCAGGCCATGACGCCGTATTATCCCCCGCCAGTGCCAGCAGTCCTGTCGCCAGGATGCCGGAGTTCATGCCGGCAGCGAGCAACAGAACCGTGCATTGCAGACTCAGTGCCACCCAGCCGGTTCGACCACTTAGCCAGGCCATGGTGAGCGCCATCAAAGACCAGAGAGCCGCGGTTGCAGTCGGCGACATAAGCTGTGAACTGCCAACGAGTACAAAGAGCAGCCCAAGCGAGGAATAGTAGAAAAAATTGCGTCCACGGACATCGCGCGTCACAGGCGAGAATGCCAGGGCATAGGCGGAACCACCCAGCGCTACCGCCAGGATACCGATCGGCATGAGGCTCAATTGTCCTGCTTGTGCGGCAACGCTGACTGCCCAATAAGCGATGCCAAATGCAAACAGTGCCTGCGCTGCCTCGAAAATGCCGACCTGGCGCCCACGAAGATGTGAACCTATGACAAAACTCAGCAAGTAGGCGATGAGCGAGGTGCCGCCAAACAGAGCGGCAGTCGCGGGTTCAAGCGACCATTGGTCGCTGTTACTGAGCACGATAAGGGCCGACACACCCGCGTTTGCCCCAAGCGCTCCGAGCCACTGAGGCCCCATCCACCGCCGCCAGTAGACGACCCACAGCGACCCGAGACCGAGTATGAGCAAAAAGGCCGACACGGCGACGGCGGTGTGCGACACGATCATCAACGCGAATGCGGTGCCAATACCGCCGCTGGTCACCAGCCAGCCAAGCGTGCGCAGATTCTGTTTCGCCGCCACGGCAAGCGCCAGCGAACAATACACGGTGAGTGCGATACTGCCCTGCCGTCCCGACAATAATTCGAATCGGGAAGTCGCTTCGACAAGCAGCGGCAACGCCAGCAGCACCGATGCGCCACCATAAAACGCGGCGCTCGCACGCTGACTTTCGACCCTGGCGTTGCGATTGGCCATGAAGAGCCATACAAATGCATAGCTCGCGCCCATGAAAATGCCAACGCCAGTTGGAACAAACTGGAAGTCGGTGATCGCGCGTAACAGGTAGGCGCCGCCAAAAATGAGCAGGACGCGACCTATGTGGGTCGAGGCGTCAGCAATAAAACCTTCACTAAGTGACGGCTCCGGGGGTACGCCATCGCGCCTGCTCTCTGCCGATGACCCGCGTTCGAGCTTAGCCAACCGCTTTTCAACAACAGCCAGCCGCGATTCGAGGTCAGCTATACGTTCTTTCATCATGTTGCCATCAGGCAATGAGGCGCTGAGCGCCTGATTAAGGTTATCAGTTCTCCTCCACATTCCTTCGCAGCGACGGCACGAACTGATTGATGACCCAGAACAGCACGAACGGCGTGGCGATCACCGTCAGCGCTCCAAACAAACCTTCTTTAAAAGTTTCCATGCTGTGCGGGATGATGGGAATTTCATAGTGCATGTAACCGGAGAAAGACAGGGAGAATGCCTGGCCACCAATAACGACATTCCAGCGCATCATGAAAACACCAAAAAGCACCAGCAAGAGGGCCAGGACCGTTCGCTTCATCGTTCTCCCTGGAAGGATCAACAGGACGAATGGCACCAGATTTCCGAGCGTGTACTGCAGCACGAATATGTTCATGAAATCCTTGCCGTACATGACTGAACGCAGAATGTCCCAGGACTTCATCGCTGTATAACCGCGAAAAATCAGATCGAGTAACTCAAGACTGATTGCGGCAACGAGGAATCCCAGCAGATACCTCGTCGCGCTGCTGATCACGTCGACCTCCGCGCCCTTGATTTCACTGGCAGCAAGCGCGCCACCGCGGCGTCGCTGCCAGAAGGCCTGCCACTCCATGATGATGATGTAGGTAAGCATGCACAGAGCGATGCCGGAAACAACCGCCGACATGATAAAGATCACCGGCATTAACGGTGACATCCACAGTGCGTTGGCCTTAACCGAGCCAAAAATAAAGCCGGCATAGCCATGCAGGAAGCAAGCAACCGGAATGCCGATGGCAGCGAGAATTTTCGCCGCCTTCTTATCGACTTTGACAGCGCCGGCGCTGACATCATATGCACCAATGGTAAGGACACGATAAACACTGCGTTTCAATGTATTTGCAAAACCGGGCTCGCTCTTCAGGGCATAGACTTGTTCGACAAAGTACTGCCGATAGACGAACCAGATCTCACTCAACACAATGAGTCCGTAGGCCGTAAAAACGATGCCGAACGCGGCGATCGCGGAAGTAAAATGCGGCGTAAGCAGAGGTTCCATGGCCCTCAAAGGTTGCTGCAAATGGAGCAACAATGGCAGCGCGGCCACCGGCAGCAAGGCGAGTGAGAAAACCAGCGAGAACTGCGCAATTTCCTTGAGTTCCTTTTTACCAAAGACGTGATACAGGGACGATAATACGAATGCACCTGCCACCAATCCCGTCATGTAGGGATACATGACAATCTGGATACTCCAGTAGATGAACTCGTTCGGATAGACGAACAATTCTTTTACGGTCCATTCCACTCCGTGAACGATGACATCTTCATTCATGAAATCACCTCACTGCCTCGTCGAGACCGATATAGAAAACATGTGGTTTCGTACCATATTCATCTTTCAAGACCGCCACCCTCTCCGTCCTGATAATCTTGGTAACCGGATCGTCCGGATCTTCCAGGTTTGCCAGGCGACGGGCGCCAAATGAGCAGCATTCAACGCAGGCCGGCTGCATGCCTTTACTGATTCGGTGGTAGCAGAAGTTGCACTTGTCAGCGACTTTCGCAGTTGGATGAAAAAATCTGACGCCATAAGGGCAGGCCATGATGCAGTAGCCACAACCTATGCACCACTCCCTGTCGATCAGAACGACGCCATCGTGCGTTTGATAGGTTGCGCCGACGGGGCACACCTGGACACACGCCGGGTTATCGCACTGGTTGCAAAGCTTCGGTACAAAGAAGGCCTTGTCGATGTTGTCCGGATCTATTTCTTCGTCGCGTATCTTGTCGTCGATGAACCCGTCACGACCGCCCAGTGGAGAATCGATGTGCGTTTGGCCGTCTTTCGTTACCACGTAGCGTTCGACCCAGGTTCGTGTTACCGGCGCTTCGTAGGGGATTTCATTTTCGGTTTTGCAGGCTTTGACGCACAAGCCGCAACCTGTGCAGGTTGTTGTATCGACCAGGAACGCCCATCTCACTTTGGCTTCGGCAATGGCAGCTTCGGCCTCTTCCGTAGTCAGGAAGACAAACGCGCTTAGTGGCAGCGACGACACCAGTGTTCCGCCCACGGCCTCTTTCAGGAAGTCCCTACGAGAACAAGTCATTCTTTATACTCCCTGGGGTCATGCGGAACATGGCACTCGACGCAGTCGCGGCGCCGCGAATGCATTCTGTTATTGATACCGGGTGCCTGGTCCCTGGCGCTGTGCGGATAATTGAGCTGTGCGTGACACCTGAGACAGTGCTCGCGCGTCCTGTCGATGGGCAACATTTCAATCTCGTCAGGATGATTGACGGCAGGCCCGTGGCAGTTCTCGCACTCAACAGGCTCATGCGGCGACTGGTTGAGCATCTGGACCTTTTCGTCATGGCATTCGACGCAGTATTCCCTGCCTTGATATTTGACCTGGAAGTCCTTCCATTCCTGAATGTTACTTAGACGATGGAAACCGTAGGTGAAGTTGCGCCCATGAATGCCGAAGTCATCCGGGACCAGGAATACGCGAGCTATCAGAATTGATCCGACTATGCCGATCGCGACCCACAGGGGGCGTAGTACATGCCACTTCATCTTCGACGCTCCCCATGGTATTAGGACGCGAATCACTACGGGCTGTCAAAACAGCTGAACTGCCGGTAGAAGGCGGGGTCTTTAATAGTTCGACCCTTCTTGCTGGTGCCTAGACTGACGCAGCAGGACCGCAACGCAAATACGTATGATCCGTAGCGTTGTTTCGGGTACTGGAAAATTGTGACCGGCCCGGAGCGGCCGATAGCAGCTGGTGGCTGCTCAGAATCGCGATGTGCTCAGGAGCGACCTGCAAAGGCCGCGACAAGCGTTTTCCTTCTCAGGTAGGCATACACCTCAAGGAGCGGAAGTTCCTTGGGACAGACGTCGTGACAGGCCATCATGCCGAGACAACCGAACACGCCGTCGCTGTTCGACACGACCTCGAACCATTCGGCGTCGCTGCGCTGGTCACGCGGGTCCATCATGAAGCGCGCAATTCGATTGAGACCAGCCGGCCCGGCGAAATTCTGATTGACGTTGGCGACGCCACAGGAAGCGACGCAGCAACCACACTCGATACAGCGTTCGCCCTCGTATATTGCCTGCGCCAGGTCATCATCCATGCGCGCTTCCTTAGCCTGCGGATCAAACGCCTCTTTGGCATGTATCCAGGCTTCCGACTTCTCCACCATTTCCCTGAACCAGGTGCCGGTATCGACCGACAGGTCGCCAATCAATTTGAATACCGGCAGCGGGTGCAGGCGCACAACCTCCGGCAGATCGGAGGTTAACGTGCGGCAACCGAGGGTGGGACGACCATTTACCATCATGCCGCAGGAACCGCAGATCGCCGAACGACAGGCGAAGTCGAACTGCAGGCTGGGGTCCAGCGTTTCACGAATCTGATTAAGCGCAATGTACAGTGACATGTATGGCGCTTCATCGATCTCGAAGGCCTGCATATGCGGCTCGGATTCGGGGTCTTCCGGGTTGTAACGGAAAATCTCGAATCGTAAACGTCGCGCCTTGCCGGACTCTTTCTTCGTCATACCAGTTCCTTCCAATCGCCGCGACGCAGCCTGCTGCCAGGCAATTCTGCCGTGGCTAATCGACCGTGTTTCGCCTGCCGCTCGTATACGCCATCGTTGTACTGCTCTAACGACTCCGTCATTTCGATTCGTTCGTCGCTGCCATAGCCGCGATGACCGGGTGGCAGGTCGATCTCGCCAACAGGCTCATAACTGAACTCCGGTTCCGCAGCGTCCGCAGGCCAGCGGGCGAGCGTGCGACTTAACCACTCTGCATCATTGCGTAATGGATAGTCGGACCGATAGTGAGCGCCGCGACTCTCTGTTCGCAGAAGCGCGCCCTTTGCTGTCACGAGCGCAAGTCGCAACATACCCTTCAGGCGCAGCGCAAAGGATAGTTCGGGATTCATGCCCGGCGCTTTGGAACGCAGCACCGCCTTATCGCAATCCGCGAGCAAAGCCGAAATTTCCGCCACCGCTTCTTCCAGTTCGCCGCCGGTTCGGAAGATACCGACCTTGCCCATCATCGTCTCGCCCATCGCATTACGAATTGCGTATACGCTCGGACCAGCGCCCGACCGGCCAAGCCACGCGATCGCGCGCTGTTCCGCCGAAGCCTTTGCCGCAAAAGCGAGACCGGTTTGAACATCGAGACTTGAGGTCGCAACAAACTCGGCGACGCGCCGACCAACGATTCGACCGGCAACTACCGTCTCGGCGAGGCTGTTTCCACCCAGGCGATTGAAACCGTGCATGTCCCAGCAGGCGGCTTCACCGGCCGCGAACAGACCGGCCATGTTGTAGGCCTGACCATCCTTGTTGACGCGCACGCCGCCCATCGAATAATGCTGCGTGGGCTGCACTGGAATAAGGTCATTGACTGGATTCAGGCCGGCGAAGTCCCGGCAAATCTCCCAGACTTCGCGCAGCTTTGTGGTCAGATGCTGCTCGCCCAGGTGGCGAAGATCGAGCCAGAGATGCGGGCCGTATGGCGTGTCGACACCTTTGCCGTCACGCATGCGTTGTTTCATGTGACGGGATACGACGTCACGACTCGCAAGTTCCTGTTTTGCCGGCTCAGCATCAACCATGAAACGATGCAGATCCTTGTCCAGAAGGTAGGCACCATCACCGCGACAGCCCTCGGTAACCAGGATATTGCTGGGGGCGAGCGCCGTCGGGTGAAATTGTATGGCCTCCATGTTTCCCAGGGGCACAACGCCCGTGTTCATGGCGATCACCGCGCCCATGCCTTCGTTGATCGTTGCATTGGTTGTGTACTGGCCATAAATCCGGCCATAGCCACCTGTCGCAATTACAGTGGCTTTCGCAACGACTGCAAAGTGCTTGCCTGTTCTGAGGCAGCGAGCAACCGCTCCCCAGCAGCGACCGCCTTCATGGATCAATTCGACGGCTTCGGCGCGATCACGAACCGTAATTCCTAGTCTGACCACTTCGCTGTCTACGGCATAAAGTGCCGCATGGCCGGTTGCCGCCGCCGCGTAACAAGCGCGCCACTTGGCGGTACCGCCAAAATCCCGATGCATGATCAGGCCGTCATTTTCGATACTCTCCTCGATCTCGACGCGTTCGCCCTTGATCACGTAACTGTTCTTACCGCCGCGGACTCTCGTCCATGGCACGCCCAGGTGCGCCAGTTCGCGGACCGCTATCGGGGCCTCCTCGGTGAAGATTTGCGCCACCTCCTGATCGGCACCCCAGTCAGAGCCGCGTACGGTGTCGAGAAAATGTACCGTCGGGTTGTCGCCCTCTGCCTTGACGCAATTGCCGAGGGCTGCCTGCATGCCGCCCTGTGCCGCACAGCTATGGCTGCGCCGCGGCGGCACCAGCGACAGGATAAGGACGTCATGTCCGGCGGCCGCAGCCTCGATCGCGCAGCGCTCTCCGGCAAGGCCGCCACCGATAACCAGTACGTCAGTGCTGATAAGCTCGGAACTCATGTCGCCGGTCCCGTCAGCAGGAATGCGAGCGGAGGCGACAACACATCCGCAAGCACGAGTAACACGACGACACCGAGGCCGAGGAAGAACCAGAGCAGCACGCGCTCAATGATGTGCAGAGCCCGACGGGAAAAATGCCGCCCGACGCCCCACTTGACGGCCAGTCTGTAGAGGCCGACGCTGGCATGGAACTCGACGCAGAGCAACAATATTGCATACGGTAGCCACAGCCCGGCTTTGACCCTGGCAACGCTGGTGAGCGCCTCGATGCCCGGACGCTCACCGAACAAAGGCGTCAGGACGTCAATTCCCAGCAGAATCACGTGAAAACTGCCCAGTACCAGCACGACCATGCCTGTCCGTACCTGCCAGATCCACAGCCGCGACTCCACGTGCGCCTGCAGCGGCGATATGGCGCTTGCAGTGGCAGGCCGATCACGGCCCGCATGCGCCAAACCCTTGCCAAGCTCAATCATGCGTCGCCGTTCTGCCAACTGCGCCGGAATCTTGCGACTCGCGAGTGCTGCATGCACAAGAAACAGTACAAGGATGACGACGACGGTTGGCTGCGCGATGTAATATACCTCCAGCATTTCCGCGAGCCAGTTGAAACCACGCTCACCTGTCAGTATCGAACCGACAAGGACCATGTGGCCCCACATGAACAAAGCGAGCACCAGGCCGCTGGCCCCACTCACCAGCTCATAATAAAGCTGTCGGCGCGCGTCACTGACCACCGTTGGGATCGTTCCTGAATTTTTCGCTTTGACAGGCATTCGTTACTTATTGACAGTCCGCAGGCTAAATCAAGGATTCAACAAGGTCAGGATGTCAGGCTCGATTTCTTTTTCCGCAAGAATCGTATGGCAGACATCGCAGTCCTGTGAAATCATCTCGCGATCCTCCGTACGCAGTTTTCTGCCGTGGCAACGAAAACATCCCTCCGAACTCTGGTGGCCAATATGCTCCGGATAGGTATTCCACCAAACCTGCATTTCCGGAAAGACGTTGACCGAATACAGATCACCGAGTGTATTTGCGGCGGTGTTGATTGCGCTCTCCTGACTGGCGGCTACGTCGGGATGGTTCTCGTTGTAGTAGCTCGTCAGCCCGGCTGAGATAGCGGTTCTGGCCTCCTCGTGTGATGGGTACTGGGCGTCGAGAATACGTACGGCCTCGCGTTTGACAAACGGCAATGACCGATCAATCGAACCCTCTTGCAGCGCGCGATCGACTTCGAATTCAGGAGCATAATATTTGTGACTCGGCCGGTTGTGGCAGTCCACGCAGTCCATCTGGCGCCACTGACCACCATCTTCGGGGGCTCTTCTGTCGGCAAATAATTTCGTCTCGCCTTCAGCGTTCGTGTATTCGACTTCGTAAATCTCTTCGCGTGATTCGTCCGATCGATAGCGTATCTGTACGCCGGAATCGACATGCCAGTGTATTCCATGCGCCTGCTCGCCCTCTGCACCACCAACCTTGAGTAGCAAAGCTGTCGTCAACTCTGTATTACCTTCATCCTCGTCATAACGCTTTCTAATAGAAAGCTTGTCGCCAACGACCTTGTTCGGCCAGTGACACTGCTCGCAGGTTTCTCGCGCCGGGCGCAAGTCGTGCAGCGGCGTCGGAATCGGACGTGGATAGAGATCGAAGGCGACAGCGACAAGCTGCCATGCGCCATCGAGTTTGGACTTGACGAACCAGTCGGCGCCGGGGCCGATGTGACACTCCGCGCAGGCGACACGGGAATGGGATGACCTCTGATATGCGGTATGTTCCGGCTCCATAACCGAATGGCAGGCCAGACCGCAAAACTCAACGGATTCCATCACCTCAACGCCCTTATATGTGGCGCCGGCAAGAATCACGATGTTTAGCATTGTTGCGCCGAGCAACACGAACAACCAGCGTCGGGTCGCGGCTACGTTCAGGTCGAACACCGGTAATAGCGGTGCCTGTTCGTCTCCCTGGATACGCTGCAACTTGCGGCGATAAAGAACGGCACCGATCGGAATCAGAATCAATCCGGTAACAAATATTACCGGCAGAATGAGATACGTCAGGATGCCGAGATACGGCCCACCTTCGAAACCCAGCTGCTCCATGAAGAACAGACTGATGATAAGTACAATGCTCGCGATCGCTAGTGCCGTGCCGGCGATGCTGATGCCGTTACGAGTAATCGACGCAAGAAAATTTTTCAACATGATTTATCCCGGTTGGCTGCTTGATTATTTTTGATTATTGGTGATGTGTTTGTCTGTTCAGGCCGCACAATGCCGCTGTTCTCAAATCAACTCAGTGGGCCAGAAGCGCCCAGATTATCCCGACTGCCAGCAAGACGCCAACTATAAGAAATACCGTGCCCCAGGCATACGCACGGCGACGCTCCTCGAGAGTCGGCGGCTCAACGAGAAAAGCCTGCAATTCATTGTTATCGACCAGGCGCTGATACTCGAGAGGGCGCTCGGACCGGAACCGCACCAGGGACATCTTGCCCGTGAATATTACCGTATCCATCGGAAAACTCCCTGGCCGCAGGTGTGTGTGGAAGAAGTGGAAAACAAAGATGAAGCCGGTCGCCAACAACGCCTCGTCGCTATGAACGACATAAGCCGCATTGATCGTCCAGCCAGGCAGGAAGCTCGTGAAGAACATCGGCAGCCATAGCATTAACCCGGACAAACCAATAATCATTACACCCCAGAACACCGCCAGGTAATCGAATTTTTCGATGTAATTCCAGCGGTCATTATCGGGACGCTTGCCCAGGTACAGGTAGTAGCGGAAGTTGGCAAAGATGTCAGCGACGTCCTTCGGCTGCGGCACCATCGAATTTGGACCCCAGAATAAACCTTTTTCTCGTCTAACCACCCAGCGGAAGAGCAGGTTGCCGAGATGAAAGGCCATGTATCCGAATGTCCCGATAGCGGCTACACGGTGAATGACTCGCGACGCATCGATCCCTCCCAGCATGTTCATCAACTGCTGTGCCCAGCCGGCATCATGGAATTTCAGTGGCAAACCGGTCAACGCAAGTAACAGGAATGTCACTATGATTGTCACATGCATGCGGATATTCATCTTCGAGAAACGCTGCACGTACTGATCGCGATTCTGCTCCTCTTCGCGGAATTCGCCGCGCATTGAACCGACCAGCGCCCGCTGCAGCCAGAGCAGATCGTGCAATCCGAAGAAACCGAATACGGCAATCAGCAGTCCGGTCATAAATACCCAGATAACATAGACGTAAAAGTTATCGTCTGGATTGGATGGGTCGTTGTGCGGATCAAAGCTCAGCATTGACGCAGCAATACCTGCATGACACTCGCCGCAGGTTTCACTGAGATTATCCGGATGGACACTGGACAGCGGATCATCGGCAGCCAGATTCGAATGCGGCGTATGACAATCGGAACATGTCGCACCACTGACGAAGCCCAGGTCATTCGCCTTGCCGTGGAAACTATCCCGGAATGTCGTCAGGTATTCCGAGTGGCATGCGCCGCAACTTTCCGCCGATGCCAGGCGCTCCGGCGGCATTGTCGGATCTGCAATCTGATGTGAAGAATGACAGTCTGTGCAGACCGGGCTTTCTTCGCCTGCCTCCCAGGCGAGTCCGTGCGCGCTGCCGGTTTTCCAGCCCTCGAACAGCAGCACATGACACGAGCCGCAGATTTCCGGGCTATTAAAGTGTGATGTCGAGGCCTTGTCGTTACTGACGGCGACGATATTGTGAGCTCCATGACAGTCGCTGCAGCCAGGCGCGTTGATCAAACCCGAGAGGAGTAATCCTTTGCCATGCACGCTGGTCAGGTAGCCGTCCACGAGTGACGCCGGCTCGTCGTGACAGCCACCGCAGTATTTAATTTGATTGACCGGCGAGACAGCCGAGGCAATATCTGCCACTTTGCCGATCTCATGCGCCGCACCATGGCAGTCAGTGCAGCTCGCGGTGCCGCTGTGCACGCTGCGATCGATTTCGCGACTCGGGCGTCGGTGGCAATCGTTGCAGCTCGGCTCGCCGGTCGGCCCGGTAACCAGGTTCGGGTGCTCCGACGTGACATTGCTATGGCAGTCCGCGCAAGCGAGATCCGGGTGCGCCGGCGAGGCGATGGTGACGGAATCGTGACAGCCGGCGCAGTCGGTTTCCTGAGCTGGGGCGAACGTGGCCACTAACAACAAGAACAGGCCAACTGTGAACACGCCACGGGCGAATCGAGTGATTACGAACATCTTTGCAGACTCTGAGACTGCGCCATAACCTCTAGGTAAGCGGAGCACGCGCAAATCACAATCGGTGATTTCCGAAGTCAGAAAGCGGTGTTAAGGCCGCGAAAGGATGTCGCGCGCCCGAGTTACGAAGAATAGCTGCAGCAGGAAAAGTCGCAATGTCGTGTACATTGATTGCGGCGAGCAGGCAATCCTGCCTGCTCGCCGCTGCATCGACTTCAGCTGACTATTGCTGGCTTGCGTAATAGTGCAGCAGCGCCTTGATGTCGTCGCCACTCAAAGCGGTCAGCTTCTTCTTCATCGGTTCCGGCTGCTCACGCTCGCCGCTACCATACTCAGCGAAGGTGGCTTCCAGGTAACCCATCCACTGACCGGCCAGTATGCCGGCGTCGTCCTCGACGTTCGAGCCGCCGTTAGTGTGGCACACCTCGCAGTCCCGCTCATGAATTTGCTGCCCCGCCGCGGCCAGCGTCGCATCGAATTCCTGTTGCGCCGCAACAAAGGGCAGCGCGGCGTAATGCGCGGCTACCGCATCTATCTCGTCGTCGCTGAGATCAGCGGTCTGCGCGCACATGTTCGTCATATTGCCGCTGGCGTCCGGGGCGTCTGCGCAAGGTCGATCCCCGTCGCGATAAAAGTACAACTGGTCCGAATGATAGAACTCCGACAATCCGGAAATCGTCGGCAAGCTACTTTCCGCTCCGAGATTGTCCGCGCCATGACAGCTGTCGCAGGTCTTCACAATTTCTGCCGTATCTGCCAGGGCGGTGCCCGCAAGGCAAAGCCACGCAGCGGTCGTTATAACTGTAATGAAAGCGTTTCTCTTATCCAACGTCGTACTCCTTCTGCAACAGCATTCAATATGCTCGGTACAAAGTCACAAATCAAAATGTAAAGTCTCCGTATCGCAACTGGCGATACGTAATAGGCGCAGTTGCCAGAATCAGCCCGAACCCAGTATAGCGGTCTCAAGTGGGATGTTGTGCCTCATCTGATCACGCAAATTATTGACTCCTGTGAAAAACTCACGCATCAGCATGACCCACAGATAATAACCACTTTCGGTTAACGTCAGCTGAACACCGGCATTCCTGACTGCCCCGATCGTCTGTAACATGGTCAATTCCGGCCAGAGAGTTCGCTGGAACCGGCCGCCGAAACGCTCCTCCGCAACCGTTTTGTCCAGCGAGCCGCTGAATAGCTGCATCAGGAGGTGGTAACGCATCTGATCCCGTTCCGACATGTCGAGACGGCCGAACGTACCGGTCTTGTCCGCCTCGAGCAGGCGCACATAGTGGTTGATCGAAAACGTGCTCGAATAGAGGTTACCGGCCAGGTAGCTAAACGAACCGCTGCCGAGCCCGAGGTACTGGTCACGCTCCACGATGTACTCATCGAACATCCCCGGTTTTTGTGAAAAGCACCATGCAGAAGAGCGCGTATAACCATTCGCCTGCATGTGTTCCGCCAGGATTTCGTAAAACGCCCGTTCGCGCGCGTAGTCAACGCGACCCATGGTCTCAGACATCTTCTTCTTCGTGCTGTTGACGGTCATCAATGGGTAGAAGGAAACCTGGTCCACGCCGATTTCCTCGGTCAGGATCTGCAGGTCACGACGAAGCGTTGCCTCTGTCTGGTGAGGGAAATTGAAAATCATGTCGACGTTCAGCGTATCGAAGCTGCCCTCCATTCGCCGCAAGCGTTCTATTATTTCTGCACCGCTGCCATATCTCTCCAAACGCTGCATTTCGCGCAGGAGGTCGTCGTCAAAACTCTGTACGCCAACCGACAGTCGGTTCACACCGGCAGCCCGCAGCGTCGCCAGGCTGTCCTTGCCGAGGTCGTCCGGATTGGTCTCGACGGAGATGCCGGTTATCGAGTGTAACTCTCGCACTCGCCCTATCGTTTTGATTAGCTCGGCGGGAGACACGGTCGGCGTGCCGCCGCCAACGTACAGTTCGTCGAACTTGAATCCTGCACTGGTTGCCAGTTCGATTTCCCGACGCAGGCAATCGAAGTACTGCCGAGCACCACTCGGCTCATACCTGACCCGATGAAACGAGCAGAACGGGCAAAGGACAGCACAGTAGGGAATATGCAAATAGAGCAGATATCGTTGCCCGGGATCCGGTGCCGGCAACGGCGTTCCGCTGGTTGCGGCCGGAAAATTCATGTTGTGCCGGTTGTACTGCCGAACGAAGCTGCCAATCAGCGCATCGAAATTCACAGCGAACATTCCATCAATCGGCCGGCGTCAATTAACCGGCATACAGTGGCCCGATATCGATATATATCTTGTAGCGCGACACCAGGTCGCCGGCCATGTCAAAAACATTGGCGAATGGCAGAGTGATCTCGGACCCGTCATGGCGTTGATAGGTCACCGCGCCTTCGCAGGCAATCGTGCCATCCCCGAACCAGGTATTGTGCAGCTGGTGGCTGCAGCCGGCGATAGACGCAAAGAAACCATCAACGGCAGCAAAAATCTGCTCATGTCCCTTGACGGCGGGCGCGGAACCAAAACAGAATTCTGCATCCTGGCACAGGTACGTGACAAACCGGGCCGTATCCTGGTTATCGACGGATTCCAAAACCCCCTTCAGCCATTCGCCTTTGGCAGTGCTCTCCGAGATTGTCATTGCTGGCCTGCGTAGCAATTTAACAGCCCAATGGCGCCTGTTTCGCTGAATACGACACTCGTTTCCCTGATCCTTGCATTCCGGTCAGGCAGTCCGGATCGATACCCGGCGAAAATATATGATTTCTTCATTCGGATTCCTTTTTTTTGGGGCGAAAACCACAATTTCTGCCCACCTGAATGCCTGCGTCTGCCGGTCGATAGCCTGCGGCGATATCTTTAATTATCCACGGCCAGCGTCGAATAGCTACTGTGCCGCAATGGCATAAGTATTTGCCGAGGTGAGAAAAACTGTTAACGTTTGGTAGAAAGCAACATAGAGTACAACCGTGTTCATTTGTGACGATCGAGTAAATCCACATCTGAGCAGGCCATCAAGAAAGAGGGGAATAAAAATGACCGGGCCCAACCGAAAACGCATTCAAACGCTTGCATTGATGCTTGCGATGTCCTTTTTATGGGCTTGCTCCGGAGACGACGGCGCAGCCGGCGCTGCGGGTCCGGCCGGCCCCCCCGGACCGGAAGGGCCGCCAGGGCCTGAAGGTCCCCCTCCCGGCACATCCATCGTGATTGGTGACGGCAGCCTGCTTACGGCGGAAGAGATAGCGACACTCGGCAAGCTCCAGGCGACGATTACCAACGTCACCGTGAGCAGTCCGCCTGTCGTCGATTTCACGGTACTGGACGGTAACGGGGATGCAGCGGTGGGCATTGATGCCGGGGCGATCCTGTTTACCTTTGCCAAGTTGATGCCTGCCAATCCGGACATAAATGGTGGTCTGCCCTACTGGCAGAGTTATATCAATCGGACTGCCACATCCAGCCAGGCCGGCGGTCTCGCTACCGCTATCCAGGCCACTAACGACCGAAACGGTACGCTGGAGGAACTCGGAAGCGGCCAATACCGGTATACGTTCGCCAATGACGTCACCGACATCACCACGCCAATCGCAGTTGCCTGGCAGCCGAACCTGACACACCGGGTTGGCATGGAGATCCGTCTCGATGGTCCAGGCGAGACTCCACTGGCGCCTTTCAATCCGGTCTACGACTTTGTGCCTGACGGCGGCGCCGGATCAGGGCTGACCAAAGATATCGCAGACACCAATAATTGCGCCGGCTGTCACTTCGAGTTCGCGATGCACGGCGGCCCGCGCAAGTCTGTCGAATACTGTGTCACCTGCCACAACCCGGGCTCAGTCGATCCAGACTCCGGTAACTCGGTGGACATGGCGCATCTCGCACACTCGATTCACATGGGTGAAGATCGGGCAGTGCCCTACATCATCTACGGATTCGGGGGTTCGGTCCACGATTACGGTGAGGTGACCTATCCGCAGTCCAAAACCTATTGTGAGACTTGCCACACCGACTCAGCCACTCATCCTGACGGCGATAACTGGAATGAGGGCGCAACGGCCAAATCCTGTGGCGGTTGTCACGCAGACGGCCTGGTCGCGCAAAATTATGATGCGGTGACCGGTCAGGCAGAATACTTTTTTGATCACACGCTTGCCGGTGCCGACGTCGATGTCGGGATTGTCGAGGACGGCGCATGTTCCGCCTGCCATCTGGGTGTGATTAGCAGCGCCGGTCCACCGCTCGCAATCCACAGCACTATCCGTGGAGACGATCGGGTACGAGCTGCATCCGGCGATAATTTTGTTTTCGAAATCCTCGGTGCGACCAATACGGCACCGGGGGAGACGCCGGTGGTTACTTTCAGGATTACAGATCCTGCCGGTACTCCCTACGACATCTTCACCGCTCCCGAGTTTCTCGACAGCAATGCAGCATTGAACCTGTATGTACAGTGGGCAACCGCTGACTACTATGGTGGCGACGAGAACGGGCTTGTACTTGGCGGCAGAATCAACGACGACCTGACGATTCAGGCCGTTCAGGACTTGAATTTCCGGGACGCTGCTTACCCGTACAGGATGCGCTTTGGTGCCATCAAGGATGCCATCCAGAATGGCGGCGGTTCAGCGAATGCGGATGGTAGCTATACCGTTCCGTTTTACAGGGCGCTGCCGACCGCATTCACAGGCGACGTAGCGATTGCGCTCGGCGGACATCCGGCATGGGAGTACACGGATGCCGACGGCGTCACGGCCTTCGACAGGGCATCAACGGTAAGTGCCGTGTACTATCCGGGCGAGCCGCGTGTCGCAGCCTTCGACAGCGCGCAATGCAATGCCTGTCATGAACGCCTGCAGTCTCACGGTGGCAACCGCAACGGAAATTACGAGTTCTGCCTTGTATGCCATAACGGCGACGCCGCCGTATGTTCGGACAACCCGGAGGCCGACGGCTCCTGCCCGGTCGGCGAGACTCAGGAAGGCTACCACTTCGGCCGTATGATTCATTCGATTCACTCGGCGAGCACAAGCTTTGAAGGCGGCGCCTTCGCCGGTGTCACCTTCCCACAGAGCATTGCAAACTGCGAAACCTGTCATAAACCAGGTGCATATGATGTCGCGCGGGCAACGGCCAGGGCAGTTAGCACCAACCAGGGATCTGACATCAGGGTCTGGACTGACGACGTTGCGACGACGCCCACTGCGGCCGCCTGCGGCGTCTGTCATACGAGCACAGCAGCCAAAGGTCATTTCGAATCCCAGGCAGCACAGGTTGATGAACTGAAGTGCAACATCGTTGGCGCCGGCTGCGGCGCCCCCGACGGATCGAGCGGCACGGGGATACCGAACGGTCAGGAGGCCTGTGCTGTTTGTCACCGCGCCGGCGCCGAGTTCGAAACTGCGAAATTCCACAACCCGGGTGCTGAATAGAAGTTGAGGCAGAAGCGGGGCGCTATATTGAGGCGCCCCGCTTTACTCACAACTGCGATAGTCGCCGGACGTTATATACTCGATGTGCGGCCAAGGGATTGTTTACTCTGGATCAGCGCCTTAGCATTTGAAATCATCGCAACGGTTAACCAAAAGGAAATCGTATTCGAATGGAATCCCCGACTATTAGCCGATTTTCATTGGTAACGTGCGTGCTGTTGCTGTCGTCTTCTGTTGCATTCGCGCAGACATCGACTGATTCCGAAAGCACTTACAGCCGGGCCGGTGCCGACTCGTGCATTGCCTGTCATGAAGATGCGGCAACGATGTCAATATTCAAAACTCCGCACGCGGTGCCAACCGATGCGCGTAGCCCTTTCGGCAGTGGGCAATTGCAATGTGAGGCCTGTCACGGACCTGGGGGCGAGCACGCGGGTCGCGTCCGTCGTGGCCAGGAGCGTCCTCCTGTCATCCGTTTTGGATCCGGCACGGCAACCACGATCGTTGAGCAGAATGGCGTGTGCCTCGATTGTCACAGCGGCGACGCGGGTTTCGCCTGGCATGGCAGTGGACATGACGACAACGAGGTTGCGTGTGCCGATTGCCACCAGGTTCACATCGCGCATGACCCCGTGCTGCAAACCGCCAACCAGCCGGACGTCTGCTTCGATTGCCACCAGCAGCAGCGCTCACAGGCGCTGAAGCCTTATTCGCACCCGTTCAGTGAAGGGAAAATGGATTGCAGTGGCTGCCACAGCCCCCACGGCGAGACGACCGACCGTCTGTTCGTGCGTCAGACATTGAACGACACCTGCTTCGAATGTCACGCGGAGAAACGCGGCCCGTATCTGTGGGAGCACGCACCGGTCGCGGAGGATTGCTCTACCTGCCACGACCCGCATGGTTCAAACCACCCGGGCATGGTGAGTTTGCGCGGACCGATGCTGTGCCAGACCTGCCACTCGCAGGCCGACCATCAAAGTTTCGCGAATGGGCCCGATGGCCTGGCAGACGGTACGGCGTCGAAGTACCTGCTCGGCCGCAACTGCATGAATTGTCATACCCAGGTACACGGCTCGAACCACCCATCCGGTTCGAAGCTGATGCGGTGACTGAGATGCGCAAAATCAGACAAATCATGAAGATCCCGGCAATGGCGTTCCCCGGCATTGCGGTGGCCGCTCTCTGCGTTTTTTCCACCGCTCCGGCAATGGCGCAGGCCGATACCAGCAATTGGAAATGTGAGTATTGTCCGTTCCCGAGCGGCTACGACGCAGAAGTCGATGTCGGAGCCAGTTATGTCAGCGATGACGCCGCGAGGTTCGGCAATGCGTCCGGCTACGACGAAGCCGGTGGCTACCTCAACCTGGGAGGCGAAGGTCACTACGCAAACGATGGCTACCAGTTGAACTGGTTTGCAGAAGACCTGGGACTTGATTCGCGTGTATTCGAAGTCGACGGTGGTCGCCAGGGTAAGTTCGGATTTCACCTCGGCTACAGCGAATTGCCCTACCGGCTTTTCGACTCGACCAGCACGGTATTCACCGCCGCGTCCAGTGAGACGTTGGTCCTCCCCACCAACTGGGTCCCGGCCTCGCTGACATCGGGGTTCACCGAACTTGCCACATCGCTGCAGCCGCGCAATATTGAAAGCGATCGGCAAACCCTGACCGCAGGTGCCAACCTTCAGGCATCGTCTGACTTCTCGCTCTTCGCCGATTATCGCCACCAGGAACGAGATGGCATCGATATCGTTTCAGGCGCAAATTTCATCCAGGGAAGTTATTTGCCAAGGGTGCTTGATTTCGAGACAGACCTGGTTGACCTGGGTGTCGCTTACTCGAATGGTTCATTAAACCTGTCGCTTGCCTGGTTCGGTTCCTTTTTCAAGAACAATGTGAACTCGCTGACCTGGGACAATCCGTTCACGTCGTTCCCGGGCGCAGAACAGGGTCGACTCGCTCAGGAGCCGGATAACGAATTCCAGCAACTCACGCTTTCTGGCGCATACGTTGCAGACACGCTCAAGTCGGTCATCGCATTCTCTGCCGGTCTGGGCCAGGGCAAGCAAACAGAACAGCTGCTTCCCTATACAATCAACCCAACGATTACAGCGGGTAACCCGCCGCTATCGAACCTCGATGGGAAGGTTGATACAACAAATTACGCATTGACGGTAACGTCGAGACCGTTTTCGAAAGCGCGCGTCAAACTGGCCTATCGCTATGATGAACGCGACAACCAGACGGCGCAGTCATCGTGGTCCCGCGTAATCGTCGACAGTTTTGCATCTGGCGAAAACGAACTGAATACGCCTTACAGCTTTGAACGCGAGCGCCTGAGCGTCAGCGGCGCTTACCGGCTGTTCGACAGTGTGCGCGTTTCTGCGGGTTACGACAGAACGGACTTGCAGCGCGACTTCCAGGAAGTGGCGGAGCAAACAGAGGACTCCGGCTGGGGCCAGGTGCGTTGGAAGGCGACACAGTGGCTTGATATCAAGGCGAAAGGCGGCACATCGCGGCGGGAAATAGACCGTTACGATACCGATCTCGCCGCGAGTTTCGGTCAAAATCCGCTGCTCAGAAAATACAATCTGGCGTATCGCTACCGGGAGTTTGGTGAGCTGACCATGTCGGTAACTCCGGCCGAACTACCATTCTCCGTGGGCCTGTCAGCGCTCTTTGCAGATGACAGTTATTCCAAGTCGGACCTTGGCCTGACTGACAGCGAAAACCTGCATTTTTCTCTGGACCTGGGCTATACGCTTTCGGAAACCGCATCAATCTACCTGGTTGGTGGCGTCGAGAACATTGATGCGGCCCAGCTGGGCAGTGCAACTTTTTCAATCCCGACCTGGCAGGCAGAGCATGAAGACAAGTTCAATCACTATGGCGCCGGACTGCAACTTCGTCAGTTAGGAGAAAAGACTGATCTCAGTATCGATTATCTGTTCACTGATGGTAGCACCAGCATCAACATGCGCGAGAACGGCGTCGACAACCTGTTTCCAGATCTGGAGTCAGAGCTCGAGTCACTGCGCGTCAGGGTCAACTATCGGAAATCGGATCGGCTCGACGTCGACCTGAGCCTGCGCTACGAGAGCTTCCAGACGAAGGATTGGGCTATCGAAGGTGTTGAACCGGATACGATCCGCACCGTTCTTACTTTCGGTGCCGACCCCTATGACTACAGCGTCTGGGTATTCGGCGTGAGTTTCCGTTACCTGATCGGCGAGCGCTGAACCCGTAATCAGGAGTAACTGTCATGACTGAGCCACCGACCGGGGATATCGACAAAGACACTATGCCCTTTGTCGCGCCCTGTCGGGAGCTCAGCATGTTTGCCCCGTTCGGCTGGTTGAAGAAAGGTATCGCGGACCTGGGCAGGGCGCCGCAACAAGGTCTGACTTACGGCTTTTTCATGGCCCTCGTGATGGCCATCGTTGTCTGGCTGGCCTGGGCTTATGGCAGTCACTGGTTCATGCTCGCCATGCTGGGCGGCTTCGTTTTCATCGCACCGCTGTCCTGTATCGGCCTGTACGCAATCAGTGCCCAGCTTGAACGTGGCCAGACTCCGTCGATGGCGCGTAGTCTCCGCGCTGCGTTCAAGCGCCATCTTGGCAACGAAATGATATTCGCGATCGCGCTTTTGATCGTATTCCTGATCTGGGCGCGGGCCGCCGTGATGATCAGCATCTTCTTTCCGATGAGCGCCCACCCGGAAATCGGAGACCTCGTGCCATACCTGACCATTGGCACGGCCGTCGGTGCGTTCTTTGCGATCGTCACTTTTTCTGTCAGCGCCTTTTCATTGCCGATGATCATGCATCGGGACGTCGACAGCATTACGGCTATCGTGACTTCGATCAACGCCGTCCTGCGCAACAAATTGCCCATGATGGTCTGGCTTGCACTGATTATGCTGGGCCTGATTATCGGCATGATGACAGCCTTCGTCGGCCTGATCGTCATACTGCCAGTGATCGGATATGGCGCCTGGCATGGCTACCAGGAAACCATCGTCGCTGATGATTTCCCGCGCCATTCGGTCGGCATTACCTCGGTGCCCCGAAACTCCTGACGACTGTTACGCCATGTGACACAGCTTTCATATCCCTGCACGTATATACGTATCATCTCGTATATTAGATCATTCGCATATTCATCAACATTCTCTCTGCCCGGCCATCGGGGACGCACTGATATGGCTGGGCGGAAAATCACGGTTTATGCTTATGGCTGATGGCCGATCCATCTGGCATCGTGCCAACCAACAAGAAACTAACGCACCAACAACAAGTTACCCGGAAAAGACCTATGGCCAACTCATCGAGCTACAACGACAAGGTTGTGCGCCAATTCGCGATCATGACTGTCGTCTGGGGCGTCGTCGGTATGCTGGTCGGACTCATCATTGCGGCTCAGCTTATCTGGCCCGCGCTGAATTTCGACCTGCCCTTCCTGACCTACAGCCGGCTGCGCCCATTGCACACCAATGCCGTGATTTTCGCTTTTGGCGGCTGCGCACTGTTTTCCACCGCCTATTACGTCGTTCAGCGAACCTGTCATGTACGCCTCGCTTTCGACAAGCTGGCGGCTTTTACTTTCTGGGGATGGCAACTCGTCATCCTGCTGGCGGCTATTACGCTACCGCTCGGTATTACCCAGGGTAAGGAATATGCGGAACTCGAGTGGCCCATCGACCTCCTGATCGCGGTCGTCTGGGTATCGTTCGCCGTCGTATTTTTCGTGACAATCGGGCGGCGCCGGGTCAAACACATTTATGTGGCCAACTGGTTTTATTCCGCCTTCATTATCACCGTCGCAGTCCTGCACATATTCAACAACCTGGCCATACCGGTCAGCATGTTCAAGTCTTACGAGATCTACACCGGAGTCGTGGACGGCATGATGCAGTGGTGGTACGGGCACAACGCCGTCGGCTTTTTCCTGACGGCAGGCTTCCTCGGCATGATGTACTACTTCGTACCGAAGCAGGCTAATCGTCCGATTTACTCCTATCGTCTGTCCGTCGTCCACTTCTGGGCGCTGATCGCAATTTACATGTGGGCGGGCCCGCATCACCTGCACTACACGTCCCTGCCCAACTGGGCACAGTCCCTTGGAATGGTCTTCTCCATCATCCTGCTGGCACCGTCATGGGGCGGCATGATCAACGGCATCATGACGTTGTCGGGTGCCTGGCATAAGCTGCGCACCGACCCGATCATCAAGTTCATGATCGTCGCACTGTCCTTCTACGGCATGTCGACCTTCGAAGGGCCCATGATGTCAATCAAGACGGTGAACGCGCTTTCGCATTACACCGACTGGACGATCGGTCACGTGCATTCCGGTGCGCTGGGCTGGGTGGCCATGATGACCATCGGCACTCTCTACTCCCTGATACCACGACTCTATAACAAGGAAAGGATGTATTCGATCAAGCTTATCGACGTGCACTTCTGGACTTCAACGATTGGTGTGGTGCTGTACGCCGTTTCAATGTGGATCGCAGGCATCACGCAAGGTCTCATGTGGCGTGCGCTAAATGATGATGGCACGCTGACCTATTCGTTCATCGAAAGCCTCAAATTTACCTACCCGTACTACGGCATTCGACTATTGGGTGGCCTCGTGTTCTTCTCCGGAATGATCGTGATGTCTTACAACGTTTATATGACAGTGCGAAAGACCAGGCCTGAACCGGTCGCTGTCGTCCAGCCGGCGTGAGGTTAACCACATGAAACATGAAAAAATCGAAAAGAACATAAACCTCATGATGGTCCTGATCGTCGTCGCCATCAGTATTGGTGGCCTGATCGAGATTATCCCGCTGATGCTGAGCTCGGATGCAACCGAACCGTATGAAGGCATCACGCCTTACCCTGCGCTGCAACTTGCGGGACGGGACATATACGTGCGCGAAGGTTGTTACGTATGCCACTCGCAGCAGATCCGCCCGTTCCGCAGCGAAACGGAACGTTACGGTCCCTACTCGGTCGCCGGCGAATTTGTCTATGACCGGCCATTCCAGTTTGGCTCCAAGCGTACCGGTCCTGACCTGGCACGCGTTGGTAAACGTTACAGCGATGACTGGCACCGTATTCACATGGTCAACCCACGTGATGTGGTGCCTGAGTCAAACATGCCCGGATATCCGTGGCTCGCGACGGCCGAAGTTGATGGCGACCTCATGAGCCGCAAACTGCGGGCACTGCAGATACTTGGCGACCCTTATACGGACGAAGAAGTTGCGGGCGCGGCGGCGGCAGTCGCCGGCAAGACAGAGCTCGATGCGCTGGTTGCGTACTTGCAGAACCTTGGCACCGTCCGGTCGGCGCGCTAGGGAGCGATGATAATGGAAATGGGAATTATCCGCGGTCTCATCACCTTATCGATACTGGTTCTGTTCCTGGGCATCTGGGCATGGAGCTGGAGCCGCAGCCGCCAGGCGGATTTTGACGCGGCATCAAGGCTGCCGCTGGGCGATGACAACATTCCGCCCGCGAAAGAGAATTTGAAGGAGCAACAATCATGAGCAACCTGTGGAGCTGGTTCATCATCGCCGGCACAATCGTGTCGCTGATCGCCTGTTTCTGGCTTGTTGCGTATGCGAACAAACAGCGCGCATCTGACGCAGAAATTGCCGAATCCGAATCCCATGTCTGGGACGAAAACATTCGCGAATTGAACAATCCACTACCGATGTGGTGGCTCTGGTTGTTCGTCGGCACGATCATCTGGAGTGGCGCATACCTTATTTATTATCCGGGCCTTGGTGGTTTCGGTGGTGTTGGCGACTGGAGCCAGGAAAAGCAATACTCCGATGAAGTGGCTGCGGCCGAGGCGCAATACGGACCAATGTTCGCCGCCTTCGGCGCGATGGAAATCACCGAGTTGGCCAACAACGCGGATGCGCTGAAGATTGGTGCGAGCCTCTACCAGAACTACTGCTCGCAGTGCCACGGCTCGACCGCACAGGGCGCACGCGGCTTTCCGAACCTGACGGACGACGACTGGCTTTACGGAGGCGACCCTGCCCAGATCGAAGTCAGCATCGTCGCAGGCCGTACTGGAGTAATGCCACCGTTGAATGCTGTTTTTGGCTCGGACGAAGCAATCGACGAAATGGTGCGCTACGTGCAGAACATGGCGGACGGCATGGACACCAGTTCGCCGGCCCACACAAAATACATGCAACTGTGCGTGGCCTGTCACGGACCTGATGGCAGAGGCATGCAGGCACTTGGCGCGCCGAATCTCGTCGATGATATCTGGCTGTATGGCAGCTCACCGACCCAGATCCGGAAATCTATTGTCGAGGGGCGAAACGGCGCGATGCCGGCTCATGGCGACCTGATCGGCAACGATCGTGCGCATATCCTCGCAGCATACGTGTACAGCTTGTCGAACTAGGTTCTGCATCACGCCATGGCTGACATCGAAGAGGATCTGCACCGGGACTGGTCGCGAGAAACGCAAAAGCTCGCGGTCCTGTCCTGGATATCCTTTCTGACGGCATCAGCATTCACGATGCTGTTCTTTGCCTTCATCGATCCTTTGACTATTGTTGACGCGGTCAACGTGGAATTCATCGAAAGCCGCAACGCTGGCTACGCAATCGGGTTCTTCTTTCTTTATGCCAACTGCTGGATTGCGGGCTGGCTTAGCATGAGACTTTGCAGGCGCAAACGCACCGGCCCCATCTCCTTGCCGCGAACAAAATAATCATGGCCAAAAAGACCGGCGGCGAGTATGAGTATGGAAAGCTCTACCGCAGCGAAGACAAAGTATATCCGCGTGAGGTCAAAGGCCGCTTTGCCACATTGCGTCGCATTGCCATGTTCGTATTGTTGGGCGCATTCTACGTTGCGCCCTGGCTGACCTGGGACTCACGCCAGGCGATTCTCTTTGACCTTCCGGCACGCAAGTTCTACATCTTTGGCATGACAATGTGGCCGCAGGATTTCATCTATCTCGCGCTGCTGCTGATCATCCTGGCGGTCAGTCTCTTCTTTTTTACGGCGATTGCCGGTCGTCTTTGGTGCGGCTTCGCCTGCCCACAGACCGTCTGGACCGAAGCATTCACGTGGATTGAGCTGTTGATCGAGGGTGATCGCAGCAAAAGAATGAAACTCGACAAGGCGCCCTGGACCTTCGACAAGTTCCGCAAGAAAGCGCTGAAGCAATTCCTGTGGATCTCCCTGGCCCTCTATACCGGCTACACGTTCGTCGGCTACTTCTCCGCAATCGGTCCATTGACGACCGACCTCGTGACACTGACTGCGGGCCCATGGGAATGGTTCTGGGTTCTCTTCTACGGCCTCGCAACCTACGGCAACGCCGGGTTCATGCGCGAGCAGGTGTGCAAGTACATGTGCCCGTATGCTCGCTTCCAGGGCGCCATGTTCGATCGCGACAGTCTGATCATCACCTATGACATCGAGCGCGGCGAGCCTCGTGGCAGTCGTCGTCGCGGCTCGGACGCACAGGCCCAGGGCCTTGGCGACTGTGTCGACTGCACGATGTGCGTGCAGGTGTGTCCAACCGGAATCGATATACGTGATGGTTTGCAGTACGAATGCATCGCCTGTGCTGCATGTATTGATGCCTGTGACTCAATCATGGACAAAGTCGGATCGCCGCGCGGACTTATTCGTTACAGCACCGAGCGGGCGCTCGAACACAAAAAATACCGGCTGATCCGGCCGAGAACTATCGTCTATACCGGCATCCTTACGGTCCTGCTGGCGTCGACGGTGACGACGATTGCCATGCGGAAACCGGTGATCCTGGACGTCATTCGCGACCGCAATGCGCTCTATCGCGATGTCGGCCGCCAGGGCATCGAGAATAGCTATACCGTTCGTGTCATCAACAAACATAACGAAGATCACGACTACGAACTCACTGTCAGCGGCATAGATGAAATGAGTATTCGTACGGAGACGGCATTCTCCCTGGCCGGCGAGTCTGTGCTTACGCTTCCCGTGTCGATCACCGTCCCGCATGAATACGCGAGTGGTGGCCAGGTGATTGAATTCCGGCTGGACAGCACCGATGGAAGCGGTATAACAGTGACGGAAGAAAGCCGTTTTCGCGGTCCCACGGAGGGATATTAGAATGACCCAGGCGCAACATGAGAAAGAGCCGTGGCACCGCAATCCGTGGGTCTGGCTGATCATTGCGATCCCGTCACTGACAGTCGCCGGCTGCATGCTGACAATGTACCTTGCGCTGACCAACCCCCATATCCTGGTTAGCGACAACGCAGCCGAAACTCCCCCGACCGCCGGAAGCATTGAAACCGGCGTGAAGTGATGGATCGGCCCGCCGACTGCTATCACTGCGGTGAGCCGGTACCCGATGGACCAGCCATTGTCGCTCTCCTTCAGGGCGTTGATCAGCCGATGTGCTGCGTTGGCTGCAAGGCGGTTGCTGAATTTATCCAGTCGAGCGGACTTACCGCTTTCTATGAGCATCGGGACCAGCCGGATGCCGATCTCAATCTGACGCCGGAAGCGACAGACTGGCAGCGCTTCGATTCGGCAGACCTGCTAAACCGCTACGTATTCGCCGATGATGACCATGCCGAGGCGACCATCGATATTGGTGGAATGTACTGTTCGGCCTGTGTCTGGCTCTTCGACAACGCTCTTGAAGGCCTCGCCGGGATCGATGCCGTCGACGTAAATCCTGCCACGCGAAGGTCGGTCGTTCGATGGCAGCCGGATCAACTGCAATTCAGCGAGGTACTCGCAGCTATAGCTCGCGTCGGATTTAAGCCCTCGCCGGTCGCCGCCGGCGAAATTTCCGCTAGCACAGAAGACGAATACAAAGTCGCGCTGAAACGACTCATCGTTGCTGCGGCGGCGGGCATGCAGGTCATGATGTTTGCAGTGGCGCTCTATGCGGGCGACTACTTCGGCATCGAGGGCACGATCGAGAAATTCCTGAGGACGATCAGTCTGCTGGTTACGATTCCCATTGTTTTCTATTCGGCGCGCCCGTTCTTCACCGGCGCCTGGCGTGGAATCCGCGCCCGAAACCCCGGCATGGACCTGCCCGTCTCCATTGCAATTTTAGTCGCGTTCACCGCCTCCACCTACGCTACCTGGGTCAATCATGGCGATATCTATTTCGATTCCGTTGCCATGTTCGTGTTTTTCCTGAGCGCCACTCGATTTCTCGAAATGCGGGCGCGCCATCGCGCCGATGATCACGCACTGGCGCTCGCCCAATTGTTGCCGGATACCGCGATCCGTGTGACAGACGGCGAAACCGAGATTGTCCTGCTCGACCAGCTCAGGCCAGGCGATACCTTAAGTATCAGGCCGGGCGACGTACTGCCCGCGGACGGCCGGATAATTTCCGGGGAGCTGTGCCTGGATGAATCAATGCTCACCGGCGAATCGATGCCGGTGCAGCACGTGAGTAGCACCGAGGTCCTGGCAGGGGCCGTCGTACGGCGCGGCAATGCGATGCTGACCGTATCCCGAACCGGAGCGAGCACCAGTCTTGCCGAGATCGGACGGATGCTGGATCGAGCCAAGGCGGACAGGCCGCCGATCGCACTTCTCGCCGACCGGATCGCGAGCCGCTTCGTCGTCGGCGTACTCGCTATCGCAACGAGCTCCGCAATCGCATGGTATTTTATCGATCCGGCACGCGCATTCGAGGTCGCGCTGGCAACGCTGGTCGTGACCTGCCCATGCGCGCTTGCCCTGGCAACACCGGCCGCCATTGCCGCGGCCACAGCCCGCCTGGCTAAATCGGGTTTCCTGCTGGTGCGCTCACGTATCCTCGAAGTGTTCAACCTTGCGGATGTCATCGTTTTGGACAAGACCGGCACGCTTACCGAAGGTCGGCCTGTGGTATTAAAGACTGAAGTCCTGACCAGCGATGCACCGGACAGCGATGAATTACTGGCGATTGCGGCCGCAATCGAAACGGCTTCCGAACATGTGCTGGCCCGTGGGTTTTCATTATTCTATGCGCCCGGAAAATTCAGTCCGAAAGATGTGGTGGTGATTCCTGGTCACGGCGTCGAGGCCATCGTCGACGGGAGTCGTTACCGGATTGGCGCTGCAAAATTCGTGGCAGGCCT
Organism: Woeseiaceae bacterium; assembly: GCA_024640315.1. GTDB lineage: Bacteria > Pseudomonadota > Gammaproteobacteria > Steroidobacterales > Woeseiaceae > SZUA-117. Next base: position 13,940 of record JAHEFF010000008.1, on the reverse strand, counting down.
GAGTCGAAGCGAATTGCCAACGACCGGCGAGGCCGGCAATACCGAAGTATTTCTTGGTGATGAACGAAAAGTGCTGGCCCGCTTCGACGTCGGCGATGAGCTGCGTGCAGACGCAAGAACAGCCATCGACGCGCTGAAGCGATCAGGTTTCGTGCCAATCATTGCCAGCGGTGACCGTGAACCCGCGGTCCGTCGGGTTGCTAATCAGCTGTCTATCGACAGCTGGCACGCAGGACTGTCGCCCGCGGCAAAACTGGATCTGATTCACGAACTGCGCGATCAGGGCCGAACCGTCATCATGGTTGGCGATGGCATCAACGACGCGCCTGTTCTGGCCGCGGCAGACGCGTCAATTGCGCTGGATGCCGGCACGGCCCTGGCTCGCGCGAGCGCCGATGCCGTATCGCTCGGCCGGAAACTGGGCTCTATTGTGACCGCAGCAGACGTCGCATCAAGAACCAGGCGCATCATCCGCCAGAACATTGCCTGGGCCATTGTCTACAACGCGACCGCGGTGCCGCTGGCAGTCTCCGGGCTGCTGGCGCCGTGGATGGCGGCAATTGGCATGTCCGCAAGTTCATTGATCGTCGTCGTTAATGCACTGCGACTGCATCGTGCAGAACCAGATGGCGCCGGCAATACACGGCAAGCAGGGAGCCAGGTAATCGAGCGCGAGGCCATCAGTTGAATATTCTCTTCTTGCTGATTCCACTAGGCCTGGTGCTTTTGGGCTGCGCGGTGGCTGCGTTCTTCTGGGCCGTCCGATCGGGCCAGTTCGATGATCTTGAATCCCCGGCAATGAGCGTTGTCATGGACGACGACACCAAACCGGCGGCCCGGAACCGCCGCAACGGCAGCCGAAAACCAGACGAAGCAGATTGATGAGCAGCGACTTGCTTCTGCCTGCTGCATTTCTTGCGGGCTTTTTCGGCGGCACACATTGCATCGGTATGTGTGGCGCAATTGTCATTCTGTTCGAGCAACAGGTGCAGCCGGGCCTCAGGCAATGGTTACGCCGCCTCTCATATAACTTTGGACGGCTCGGCTTCTATGTGCTTCTGGGCACCGTCGCCGGTGCAGGCGGAGCGGTTCTCACAAAGGTAGCCGGCGTTAACACCGGGCTGCTGATACTCAGATTTCTCGCGGGATTCCTTGTCATAGCCATTGGACTGAACCTTTTGTTCAACTGGTCCGCAACCCGCTTTCTCGAGCAGGCCGGCGCGGGAGTCTGGCGCCGTTTATCGCCGCTGGCGAAACACGTGTTGCCGGTATCGACACCTGCCCGGGCACTCGCCGCAGGCTTCCTGTGGGGCGCGCTTCCCTGTGGTCTCGTCTATTCCGCCGTCGCAATGGCGGCGAGCAGCGGAAATGCGCAAAATGGCGCCATGGTCATGCTCGCGTTCTGGCTGGGAACGATGCCGGCACTCGTCCTCGCAGGTGCCTCGGCTGAAAGGCTGAATCGGTGGCGCACAAACCAGGCATTTCGCCGTTTCGCAGGTGCACTGATCATTATTGTCGGCTTATTTGCACTGATGCCAATGACGAAAGTATTTGCCTCTAGTATATAGAGGACCGACTTGGACAAACCGATAACGGGTATCTCTCATGAGGCAGCAAACATTGATTTCCGAATGCCGAACTGCGGCAATTCTTATGCTTCTCTTTTTCGCGCCGCCATCAATCGGGGCGGACGATGATGAAAAGAAGAAGCCGGACCTGCCTCTCGAGGGCAAAACCGGGACGCTCGCATTTTCGAGCGACGAAGGATCCTGGCTATCGATTGACGTGATGCCTGATGGCGAGACGCTGGTATTCGACCTGCTCGGCGATTTGTACACGCTACCGATAAACGGTGGCAAAGCGACGCGGATAACGTCCGGACTAGGCTACGACAGCCAACCGACGGTGTCGCCCGATGGCCAGTGGATAGCCTTTGTCAGTGACCGGAATGGTTCCGACAACCTGTGGGTGGCAAAGACGGATGGTACCGAAGCCCGCAAAATCTCCGCTGAGACTCACTGGGGCATCATCTCGCCCGCCTGGACCGCAGACAGTCAATACATCATCGTGACGAAGACCGCACAGAAGGTTGAACTGACGATGTACCACATCGACGGCGGAACCGGAGTCACCCTCGCTGGTGCGACGGAAGAAGACAAATTCTGGGGCGTCGGCGCTGCCGTTTCACCGGACGGAAAATACGCCTACTTTGCCAAGGGTGAAGACAGCAGAGCCCCGGCGAAGAACTTCCCCGTGGCGCAGATCAGTCGCTATGAATTCGCCACCGGCGACATCGACAGGCTTACCCAGGCGGAAGGTGGCGCCGTACGACCGGAGTTGTCACCCGACGGTAACTTGCTCGTTTACGGTACCCGCCATGAAACCCGGACCGGTTTTCGCATTCGCGATTTAACGACGGGTGCTGACCGCTGGCTGACCTGGCCGGTGCAACGCGACGCGCAGGAAAACTTCCGCCCGCCGAGCCGCGATGTGATGCCCGGTTACTCATTCACACCGGATGGCGAGGCCATTGTTTTCAATGCGGGCGGAAAGATCTGGCACACCGACGTCAATACGGGTGAAAGAAGCGAGGTCCCTTTCACCGCCGATATAGCGCTCGATATCGGGCCGGACCTGACCTCACCCTACCGGGTGCCACAAGGCGACCTTACGGCAACACTGATCCACGACCCCCGTATGTCGCCCGACGGGAGTCGGCTCGCGGCATCTGTCTTGACGAAGATTTATGTCATGGACCATGTCGACGGTGGTGAGCCGGAGCGCCTGACCTCAGGCGACGCCTGGGAATTTAAACCGGTCTGGTCTCCCGACGGCCGCTGGATAGCCTACGTCAGCTGGTCCGTGGACAACGGCGGACATATCTGGCGAACACGCTCAAACGGCAGCGGCCGGCCACAACAGCTCACTGATATTCCTGCATTTTATACCGATCTTATCTACAGCCCTGATGGCAAAACGCTGCTCGCGATGCGCGGCAGCGAATACATGCGCCAACAAACCTTCAGCGAATTCGGTGGCCTTCGCATTGACCTCGAACTGGTATCGCTGCCGTCTGATGGTGGCTCACAGACCGTCATTACGTCCGCAGACAGCGCTCGTTTCCCGCACTTCGGTCCGGATAGAACGCGAGTATTCATGACGGATGAAGCCGGGTTGTTCTCGATTCAACTCGATGGCACGGACCGCCGCGAAGAACTTGTTGTGACCGCCCCACGGGGCAATCGTCGCGGTGAGGAACCACCCAAAGCGGAATCGATTCGAATCAGCCCCGATGGCCGCCATGCGCTCGCATTTGCGGGGAAACAGGTTTGGGCGATTGCTGTGCCGAAGATTGGCGGAACAGCACCGACCGTCGACATAAGGGGCGCGTCGCTGCCCGTCGTTCAACTCACCGATATCGGTGCAGACTTCTACGGCTGGAACGACGACGGCCGGTCGGTATGGTGGGCGATAGGCAATACTTACTATTCCCGTCCCTTCAGCAGCATCGTATTTCGTGAAGCAGATACCGACAAAAAAGAAGGTGAAACGGACGACGACGAACCCTTCGTTCCGAAGGAAGAGCACGAATCAGTCAGCACTGTTTCTGTGCATGTCGTTATGCCGCGAAATACACCGTCGGGATCGATGTTACTGCAGGGCGCCAACCTGATCGCGATGTCCGGCGCCACAACTGGTGCCATGAATTCGGTCGCCGTGAATCAGGACATACTCATTTCCGACAATCGAATATCGGCAATCGGGGACAGTGGCTCACTGAACGTGCCGGCTGGCGCACAGGTGGTCGATGTGGCCGGCAAATACATTGTGCCCGGCTTTATTGATACGCACGCACACTGGGAGTTTCGCACCGACGACGTCCTTGAGCCGCAAAACTGGGCGTTAGCTGCAAACCTGGCCTACGGCGTAACAGCAGGGCTTGACGTACAAACATCCACCACGGACTACCTCGCTTATCGCGATTTCGTCGAGACCGGTCAATCCATCGGCCAGCGTGCATTCATGACGGCAGTTGGGATTTTCGGCGATACCGACTTCCAGTCCTACGATGCGGCCCATGCGTATCTCAGGCGGTACAGTGACCACTACAACACGAAAAACATCAAATCATATGTCGTTGGCAACCGTAAACAACGCCAGTGGATCGTGCTCGCATCGAAAGCGCTGGGCCTGATGCCAACCACCGAAGGAGCGGCGGACCAAAGGATGGACATCACGCATGCCATCGACGGCATGCACGGCAATGAACACACATTGCCCGATTCACCGTTATACAAGGATGTTGTCGAGCTCTACGCGCAAACCAGGACCGCCTACACACCGACGCTGATCGTCCAGTACAACGCAGCAGCGCTGACCGAATATTTCTTTACCCGCACGGAAGTACACGACGATCCGAAATTGCGGCGCTTTTATCCGCACAATCGGCTCGACGAGATGACGCAGCGTCGTCCTGGCTGGCAACGTGATAACGAGTTTCAGTTTCGCCAGGGTGCCGAGCAGGCAGCCAGGATCCAGCGCGCCGGCGGACTGGTCGGTGTTGGTGGTCACGGTGAGCTCCAGGGCCTGGGCTATCACTGGGAAATGTGGAGCTTTGCCATGGGCGGCATGCAACCGGTTGAGGTACTGCGTGCCGCAACGATCGACGGGGCGAGAATCATCGGCGTGGACCAGGATCTCGGCTCGATTGAAACGGGCAAGCTTGCGGATTTGGTCATTCTCGACGCCAACCCGCTTGAAAATATCCGCAACACGGTGGAGATCGATCGCGTGATCAAGGATGGACGCCTGTACGAAGCTGATACGCTGGACCAGCTCTGGCCGGAACAGGAATCGCTGGCGCCATTCTGGTGGTGGGATGAAGACGACGTGCGCCACTCAACGAAGCCTGTTGCGCAGTAATAAAACCGGGACACAATGTGTCTCATAGACTGAAGAAAAGAGGAAAACATGCGAATTATTGGATCAATCGCTGCCATCGCAGCACTGGCGGCCGCAGCAGTGGCCAATGCACATCATTCATTTGCCGTGGAATTCCTTGAAGACCAGACACGCACGATAGAGGGCACCGTAACCGAAGTCTGGTTCAAGAATCCGCATGTCCGGTACTACATTGAGATCACAACGGAAGACGGTAGTACGGAATCCTGGGACGTTCGCGGCAGCAGCCCGACCATACTCGTGCGGCGCGGCTGGACACCAAAAACCATTCAGGAGGGTGACCACATCAAGGTCCATGGTCACCTGGGACGAGACGGTCGCAAGCTGATGTCGTGGATCTATATTGAGCTTGAAGACGGCACGCGTCTCGGGTCGGAGTACTAGGTTATGCGCAAGTTGATGCTGGCATTTTCGCTGCTTTGCGCCGCAACAGTCTCCGCCAATCCTGCAATGGAGGGCGACTGGATGATCGAGGTGAAACCCTCCGGAGCGGCTGTCATTGGGTTGCTTGAAATCGAACGAGACAACGATGGATGGCTGGCTTTCGTTGAAGGCGGGCCAGCGCCGATCAAGATTGACGGCAACCAGGTCGCTGTCGACATTGATACCCGCGACATTCGCGGCTTTGTGATTGTCCTTAAACTTGAAGGACAGCTCGATGACGATCGCCTGTCTGGTTCATATACCGTCCAGAGTGACGCCGAGGTCTCCTTTACTCCTGGCACATGGAGTGCCGTCAGGTTTGTGGCAGAGGAACGAGCGAAGGAGCCCCGCCCCGTTGACATCAGCGGGATCTGGAAGCCGGCACCTGGCGTCGACTTCCGCAAGTATTCCATGGACCTGACAGACGAGGCTGAAGCCTGGCACGCGAATTACCTGATGCATTATGACCAGCCCAACGTACGCTGCGTGTCACCGGGCATTGTCGCCATGGTTGCCTGGGGCGGCTACCCATTCGAAGTTCTCAGCAGCGATAAGCGGCTTACGTTTTTGTACGAGGTCGACAGCGAGGTCAGGAGGATTTTCCTGGACGATCGTGAAGCACCTGAATTCTATCCCGGCTCGGGGATGGGCTATTCCACCGGTCGGTGGGAAGGCAGTCAACTCGTCGTCGAAACCACGCATCTCTCGCCAAACGTCAGAGATTTTCGTGGCGAACCGATTTCAGAAAACGCAAGGCTCGAGGAAGTTTACAAGCTGAGTGAAGACGGCCAGCGGCTTAGCGCTGTCATTACATTGCACGATCCTGAAAACTACAAACGCCCACCGGTCCGACGCAGGGCGTGGACACGGAATCCGGATACCGAGATCTATCCGTACGAATGTGATCCGGATTCCTTTTATCGGCAGATGTACAACGAGAATAAGCTCGACATGTATTTCGAGCGATCGAAGCAACGCTTCTAGAGGAGGCGCCATGTTCAGAAAACCGACCCTGACATTGATATGTGCAGCCCTGTTCGTGCCGGCTGCACACGCGCATCACTCGGTACTGAATTACGACGGCAAGGTAAATGTGACCATCACCGGTGTCGTCACGAGCGCCCGTTTCGGCTACCCGCACAGCATCTACCGAATGGATGTGACAGGCGACGACGGGGCCATCGAGAAATGGACCTTGTCCACGGAGGATCCGAGAGACGCAGAGCGACTGGGCTTCGCCGACGAACTCAGGAACCTTAAAAAGGGCGATACCATCACGGTCGTTGGCTGGCCGGACAAATTCAAGGCACGTACGCTGCGTGGGCACCAACTGCACTACGCGGACGGCACCGTCGTCATGATGCGCCGCGGCAATTACATCTGGCCGAAAGATATTCTTGCAATGGACAGGATGGCCCTGAATCCGGAGACGATCCCGGCAGGATTTCCGTCAACAGATCAATCGCTTACAGCGGCAGACCAGGTAGCGGGGTGGATCCGCGAGGACGATCACCTGACGCGGATTGCGAGGGAATACGCGGATGGGCGACCTCGCCTGATCGGCCTCGCATCCGGTAACTCCGCAAAATTTCCGGGGGTCGACGACCTGCTGCAGTGTCACACGCTTCGCGACGAATTCACGATCAAGGTTCCACTCGGTGGATTGAGTGCGTCACAGCGCCTGGCCATTGAAGATGGCGAAGACTACATCGAGAATTACAATCGGGTTCTGTCCCGCTGGTGGGAACAGGAAAAAGAATCCTGCGAATAAGTTACTTTTCTTCCGCGGTCTTGCCGTAGCCCGCCTGGAGGTAGAGCTTCGCGGCCTCCATCGTGCACGGAGCCTGAATCACATCCCGGTCGGCCAGCTTCTCCCAGCGATGCATGAATGTATACGGCACCGATAGATATACCGGATCGGTGACCGTGATCTCGGCGTGCAGGAACAGTCCATCGTCTGACATCCAGAACTTCTCAACCAGCTGCTTTTGCTCGCTCGAGTCGATTCCGGTGTGAGAACCCCACTTGTCGGCAACGAAGTTCGTCGTCTCGACCACGAAAGTGTCGCCCTCGAACTTACCCGTCGAGTAGCCAAGAACCGAGGGCTCGCCCACCTTGCCCGTACCGTTCAGGTAAATAGTGCGAACATCACGCATCAGTTCGCGCTCGATGATCACGGTATTCTCATCCGGTCGAGTCAGCATCATGGGATAAGGGACAATCATTGCCTTCGGCGGGCCGGGGTTGCCACAGCTGACCATCGGGTTCTGGTCCTCATGGAAATTGTCGAGCATCTCCTGACCTTTCGCCGACAGCGGCCAGCCTTGCGGCGGCTTGTAGTGCGGCTTGAAGCCACCCTCATCGGATCGCTTCCAGAGTCCGGTAAAGTCGGTTGACGGAACCACAGCAGCTTCAAGAGCCTCGGCGGTTTCCCGATCAGTACCGAGTCGAGTGCCGTCGTCCTTCTCGGCCCAGGTCATGCCGGTGTAGTGCCGATTCGGGTCCTTGTCGTGCGGCCCTTCCCAGATTATCCGGTCACCGGGGTGCCACGTCTCCTTGCTCCAGCCGAGACGCGCCATCGCCGGCGGATGCTGCAACTCCACCGTGTATTCGACTACGTCGCCATTGTCGTCAACACCGGCAATCCTGATGAACACGTGCGGCATCGTCCAGCTGTACTTGGTGACCCGCCCCTTGTACATGCGAACGTCGTCCATATTCAGACTGGCGTGCGAATGGTGTGCACCCGCGGGCTGTCCGATCAGAAACGATGCAGCAAAGATTGCAAGTAGTGCGTTGAGACGAATGCGCGTTTTCATGATTACATCCCTGGCAGCAGATCGTTGTCAGCCGGCAAACACGTTGCCTCGCGAACGTCCGCATTCACCATCCGATCGCGGAACTTTATGTGGCGCCACTCCCCGACCCAATGTTCCGGATCCGTCATGATGTATTCGGTAACCATCGTATTTCCGTCATTGATTACCTTGATCCGTTCGATAATTTTCAGCTGGTTACCGGTAAATACGCCCTGTTGAATCAGGTGATTTTCATCGGTAAAACCGGTGGTTTCGACAACCAGCGTATCGCCTTCCCAGTGGCCCAGGGACTCTCCGTTCCAATTGGGATCGCTGCTCGCCATCGGTTCACGCTGGCGCCCGTCCAGCCAAATCGGTCGGTATTCGTTGTTCAAACGGGACACCATGAAGATGGCAGTTGGGTACTGCATCATCATCAGCGATCCATATCGCGTCATCAGCCGCGGCATGCCAGCCGGATAGCACTGCGCGGTCGGCTCCGGATAGCGGCGCCCGGACTTCGCATACTGCTGGTATTCGTCGTAAATCTTCTGGCCTTTTTCGGTCCACTTCGGGTGCGGCTTGAATTCGTATACGCCGTAATTCTGGCCCCAGTCCTGTTCGCCACGAAATGCCCAGGTGCCGGTCAGATCAAAGGGCGCTTCCGGCCAGTCCTTCGCGAGATGTGCGGGATCCAGGGCGCCCGGGCCCGTCTGCCTGGGATCATTACCCGGCATTGGTAGTTGTGCCGGCCGGGTCTTCTTCTCCCGATCCTGCCAGGTTTCGCCAGCGGGTGGTGGTACGTAGTCCAGCAGCGACGGGATGACTCGTCGCGTCTCCGCCACCGCCGTTTCAGTCGCGGAATAGTCCTCACTGGTTGCGTGTTTGGTTCCATCGGCAAGCGTAATCGCCAACAGCAAGCCACCCGGTTTTCCGCTCTTCATCGGGTTGGCAACGACAGTAATCTTGTCACCGACGTTAAGCGATTCGCGGTTAAAGCCCTGTTTGCTCAGGACTGTCGTGCCCGGCCCTTCAATCTTCCAAAGTACCGTTTCGCCAGACTCATCGGTGACATCCATATTGATGGCCATATGCGGATTCCGCCAAACGAAGCGAGTTACCACGCCGGTAACGGTCACCGTATTGCCTTTGTCGAATCCGACAGCGGAATGATGTGCTTCTACGCCGGTCGTGCCAATCAAAATGAGCACGATGGCCAGGGAAACTAGCTGGGTTATATTTCGAATCACGTTGGGTCCTCCATTGACCCATATTTTAACCCTTGTAGGCGGCCATCCCAGCGAAGTCCCGGCCAAAATTATCGCTATGCGAGACTACCTGAAAACCCGGGGGTTTTCGGCTCAGCCCATGATGTACTTCCATGGACTGGTCTCACTGCCCCGCTCAATCGTCACGTCAATGACCGCGGGCCGATCATTGTCGACAGCCTGCTGTAACACTGGTTTCAGCGCGTCCGGAGAATCCACCCGGTAGGCGTCGGCGCCGAAGGACTCGGCAAGCTTCACCATGTCCGGGTTATCGAGATCCGCTCCGATAATGTGGCCGTCGTAGCGCAGCTGCTGGTCTCGCCGGACATTGCCGTACGAGCTATTGTTGAACACGACGCACACGACACCGATGTTCTGTTGCACTGCGCTTGCCAGCTCGGCCACTCCAAAGAGGAAACCACCGTCGCCGATGATCGAGACCACCGCCCGGTCAGGCATGCCGGCTTTAACACCAATGGCAGTCGGATAACCGAAGCCGAGGGTCCCCTGGTAGCCGGTCGATACATAGGTTCGGGGCTCGTACACCGGGAAGCCAAAATTGGAAGTAAACCCGACCTGGCAGAGTTCCTCCACGAAATAGCCATCTCGTGGCAGCACATCGCGAATGGCATCGAGGTAGCTGAGCTGCGGCTGGATCTCTTCGATATTCCTGCGCGCCCTGGCCCTGGCATCAGCAATGCGCTCCAGGTCACCCGCGTGATGCCCCTGCTTTTCGATCTCTCTGATCAACGCGCTCGTGCCATCAACTGAATCTGCAACAACCCCAACATCGGGCCTGAAACGATTCATCTCCTCAGGGTCAATATCAATGCGAATAACTTTTGGACTGCCTTCCGGTGGACGGTCATGATAGTGATCCATCGAGCCCCAGCGCATGAATTGAAGCTCGAGTCTCGATCCAATTCCGATCAGGAGGTCGGTATCGTCCCACAACAACCGTGCAGCCGCAGATGACGTACCGCAATCATGATCCTCGGCAACGACACCTCGGCCGCTCCGAAATGCGGTGACAGATGCTCCGAGCATTTCGGCAAGTTGCCGGACTTCGTCGCTTGCGTGCTGAGCCCCGCCACCACACATGATCATGATGTTCTTCGCGCCGGCAACCAGCCTGGCCGCATCTTTTACGGCATCGAGGTCAACCTCCGGCTTATCGACAACCGCATTGCCCGGCCCGATATCAATGTCGTAGGTCGCGGCCATGGTGTCCCAGCACATTTCCACCGTTGCCGGACCCGGGCGACCGCCGAGTGCCTGGCGGAACGCTTCGTTGACCTGCGCTGATGCTTTTGTCGGATCAGCTATATGGTCAGCATGCTTGATGATCGTACGCAATGTCGCCGTCTGGTCAGTCAGTTCGTGCAGGTGCCCCCTGCCCTTGCCCAGGAACTCCGACATGATTTGTCCGGTCAGGCAGACGACAGGCTGATTACAGCCGTCAGCGGTGCAAAGTGCCGCGCTGGCGTTCAGGATGCCGGGACCGGGGACGACAGAAAACACGCCCGGCCGACCCGTCGCCCTGGCATAGCCGAAGGCCATATAACCGGCGCCCTGCTCGTGGCGGCTGATGATCGTCCTGATGTCCGGGTCACGATACAGTGCGTCGAACATCGGGTAGATTTGGGCACCTGGCAAGCCGAAGATGGTATCCGTGCCGTTCGCTTTGGCGGCGCGAATCATGGCATCGCCGCCGGTCATTTTTTCAGTCAAAATTTCTATCCGAGGCTGGTGAAGAGAAATGCAATGGCAAATGCAGCAAGGACAATAATACCTGTCCAGCTCCAAATCACCATGGTTCGCTTCGGTCTGTATTCTGCGGCCACTTCGGCTGAAGTTACCGCGCGATAGTTGTAATAGGCAATTGCCGGACTGGCTATAAAGCCCATACTGGTCGCGAAATAGAGGAATTTGGTAAAGCCGCCCATCAGGAACAGGACCATGATGGTCACGCCGACCACCTGGATGATAAGGAAAGTCGTGTACCGGGAGGGAGCATCGTCCGGCCGACCGGTAACGACGTCGAAAAGTCGAGCCGTCACCCTGGGTGCCGCATCCATCAGTGCAATCTGCGTGGACCAGATCACGGCTATTCCAGCCACCGCAATAACAGGGTAAACCCAGTTACCGATCACGGTGGTAAATATGCCGAACAGCTCGGTCGCGAAGCCAGCCGCGCTCTGCGGCACTTCACGGCCCGTCTCAAACAGGACGGCGGTCCCCATCACCAAAAAGCACAGTGCCAGGACCAGCGTCAAACCATAGCCGACCTTGAAGTCACTAATAGCGCCCCGGTGATCGAAACTGTCACCGGTTACTTTGCGTTTCTCGCAAATCCACTTGGAATACATGATGGCGCCATTGGTCGGCATCGGCATCCAACCGGCCATCGCGATAACGAACAGGGCAAGCGAGCGGTCCGGCGTCAGTGCCGCAAAAAGTCCACGTTCTTCGCTCCCCAGAAGCGGTAGTGAAAAAACGGTCGCGACAATAGCAAGAACGGAGAAGACCAAGACCAGGACCTTCACGATTCTCTCTGCTTTTGAATACTGCCCGTTCAGCAGAACGGCGGCAGAGACGACCATCAGCGCAACCGCAACCTGAGGCCCCGTATATGGCAGATTGAATACGCTAATCATCAGTCCCGCTGTAACCAGTGCCACGGCGCCAGTCGCAATGAACATATCAACGAAGAAACCGACCACAAGCCAGGCGAGAGCAAGCCGGCTGATTTTGGCATAACCGGTCACGAGGCTGTGTCCGGTGGCGCTCGCATAATCAACGGCAAAACGAAAGGCCGGATACTTCAGAAAAACGATCACAATGATCAGGATGGAAAGGGAAAGTCCGTAGTTGCCGCCCGCCTGGGTCGAATACACGAGATGCGACACGCCGACTGCTGTTGCAGCGAGCATGATACCCGGACCGATCCGGGGCATGAAATTGGGCATCGGGAGTTCCTGTCTTATTATTATTGCTGCAATACTAGCCGACCCGGCACGATTAAGGTACGCCCCTGCGTGCACGTGCCCGCATATCGAACCAGTAGTCCGGACGGACAGGCAACAAGACGACCGCGGCAAATATGCCGATTCCCGCGCAGATCAGGAACGGCAATACATACGAACCTGTCGTATCAAACATGTAGCCCATGAACCACGGCCCGAGCGCAAAGCCGAGATTGACGAATGCCGTGTAGACACCGAGCAGTATTCCGATTTGGGCTAAACCGAAGGTGTGCTTGGCGAGAACGACCGTATCCAGCAATACCGAAGAATGGGCAACGGCCCTGAACACCACGTAAGCGCCGAAAAATATCGGGTTGATCGCAACCAGCGCTAACAGACAGGACAATGTTAACGCGAGATATGTCAGGGACACGCCTTTGATGGACAACCTGTCGAAAACCGCGCCAACCAACGGCCTGCTGATGAACGCGACGCCTCCCATCGCGCTGACGCCCGCGGCGACGTACATTGCGTTTAGCCCCAGGTCGACTTCAAGATAGAGCACCTGGTGCTGAATCATTGCCTGGTCGACGAATGCTGCCGAAAAAACGGCTGCCGCGATGAGCCAGAATCGACTTTGCACCATAAAACTCTTTGCTATCGTCCACGTCAGCACCGACGACTTGTGTTCGATGTGTCCGTCCTGGTTGTCCAGACCTTCAAACGACTTGTCGGTCAGGTAGAAAACCAGCAAGGGAAGCGCTAACAACCAGACGCCGGAACTCATTAACGCCGTCGCCGTTCGCCAACCATGTTCTGCAATAAGGTAGGTAATGGCGAGCGGCACGATCACGGCACCCACACTCGTGCCAAGCATGGCAAGACCCATTGCGGTTCCCTGTGACGCGTGAAAGGTTCGCGAAATAAGCACCTTGATGGCCACGATCGTGCCCGGACTTGCGACACCGAGCATAACGCCGGCGAGATAGTAGTGGGTCAGGTTCGATACCCACAAGAAACTGACCAGCGCCAGGCCACCAATAATGGATACGCCGATCAACACATTGCGCACGCCAATGACATCAATAAACCGGCCGATGATGATCGCGACAACTGATCCCGTCAGATATTTTGCCGAAGCAAGCAAGGTCGCCTGTTCGCGAGTCCAGCCATACTCGTCGATCACCGAACTGAACAGGAATGGCAGGGCAAATGCAGGGGCGCTGAAGGCCACGAGGAGGCAGACGAAGGCGACCAGCAAAACCCGCCAGTTATTCCTGAATTCAGCCAGAAAAACGGCGTCGAAAACCGCCATCATTGCCCCCCTTTGCGACCGGAGCGATCGCTTTGCCAATCATATCAATACACTGGGATAATGTTGGGGTGAGGAATACATAGTGAGATTCGAGGTACAAAAGGCCGTATTGTTGCTGGCAAGTGCGGTTTTGGCTGGCGCTGCGGAAGGCCACCATTCGGTGCCGGCAATATTCGATACCAGCAGCGAATACACGATCACCGGAACC
>JAHEFF010000036.1 GCA_024640315.1 Woeseiaceae bacterium | reverse complement strand
CGTCAATCCGGACCCGTTCCTGATGGGTGTTGCCGTCGCAGCCTCGAGCGCATTCCTGACCCCGATTGGGCACAAGAACAACACCTTGATCATGGGGCCCGGTGGCTACCGTTTTGGCGACTATTGGCGCATGGGCTTGCCGTTGGAAATCATCATAATTGCGGTTGCAGTGCCGACGATCGCGTATGTCTGGCCACTTTGATGGCAAGGGAGTTATCGGAATGAAAAAATCAGGAATTGTTTTTGCACTGCTGGCTGTTTTCGCACTGCCGGCTGCTCACGCAGAGTCGGATTACAAGGTCGCCACAGTGATCAGTGCGGCGACGCTGGAACGAGCGATGGACGAAGCTCCGCCTGATAGTGTCAGCGACCAACCGCTGAGCCACGTGGAGTCAGCAGAGGGGCGACTTGGCATCGGCGTCGTGCATCGACCGGTTATCGAAGCGGGCGGGCCTGTCGAAGCGATCCAGCATCATAAGCAATCCGAGGTCTACCGCGTCATGTCAGGGTCGGGCACTTTGGTGACGAGTGCATCAATGGCCAAGTCGACGCCGATCGATCCCGACGGTTACATCGTCCGGAATCTGACAGGTCCGAGCGATCGGGGGGTCATTGAAAAGGTCGAGCAAAGCCAGCTGATAGGCGAGGGCGACGTCGTTATCATTCCTGCCGGCGTGGCTCACGGCTTCAGCGAAATTACGGCGCCGATTACCTACATGGTTGTGCGCATCGACCCGGAGCGCCTGGTTGCGCTGAAATGAGCCGAAAGCTCGAGGGCAGCGTCTGCCTGGTTACCGGTGCCTCGCGGGGTATAGGCGCGGCGATCGCAGAAATGCTCGCCGATCATGGCGCCAAACTGGCTGTTCATTATGGAAGCAACCGAGCGGCAGCAGAGGAGGTTGCCGACCGAATCGCCGGGACTGGTCACATCGTTATTGGCGCCGATCTTTCCGACCCGGCAGCCGCGCCGGCTATTGTCGACGAGACCATCGAGGCTTTTGGTCGGCTTGATGTCCTGGTCAACAACGCCGGCATTTTTGAGGAACATCCGCCTTTAGACGCGGGCAGAGACGACTGGCTGCGAGCGTGGCAGCGAGTCCTGGCCGTTAACCTTGTTTCACCCGCCGCGCTATGCCACGCCGCTGCGAAGTTCATGGCGGATCTGGGCGGCGGAAGAATCATCAATGTCGGCTCTCGTGGCGCATTTCGCGGTGAACCGGAATGTTCTTCCTATGGTGCCAGCAAGGCCGGCCTGCACTCGATGAGTCAATCCCTTGCTGTCGCCCTCGGTCCGAGCAACATCCAGGTGTTCGCGGTCGCGCCGGGTTTTGTTGAAACTGACATGGCAAAGTCGCTGCTCGACAGCGATGCAGGCGAAGCCGTGCGGCGCCAGAGCCCGATGAACCGGGTAGCACGACCGGAAGAAGTCGCGGAGGTGGTGTGCTTCCTGGCGTCGACGGATGCCGAGTTCATGACCGGGGGTATCATCGATATCAATGGCGCCTCTTATCTTAGAACTTAATTAAAACAATAAGTAATATTGTTTTGTTAAAGTAAAAACTAAGGAATGATATAGTGAAAGTACGTGAAAGCGGCATGCCACCGCAGGACGTATGGGACGCGTTTTTTGAGGTTGAGGCAATTCTCGACAACCTTGGCTTCGATTCATCCGTGGCAGATGTCGTCGAATTCGGCTGCGGCTACGGAACCTTCACAATACCGGCGGCCAGGCGGGTTTCCGGTACTGTCCACACGATGGATATCGAGCCTGCAATGTTGCAGGTTGCGGCACGTAATGCGGCCGACGCGGGTATCTGCAATATCGAATTCACACTCCGTGATTTCATTGCCGGTGGCACCGGTCTGCCTGATCAGTCTGTCGATTTCGGATTTCTGTTCAACATCCTGCATGAGCGCGAGCCGGTTTTGCTGCTGGAGGAGGCACGACGCAACCTTCGGGATGGCGGCCGACTTGGCATTATTCACTGGAATTGCGACGAGAAGACGCCTCGCGGGCCGCCGCTGGAGATCCGGCCGGGTCCGGAGCAGTGCCGCAGTTGGGCTATCGAAGCAGGCTTCACCAGCACAGGCGAAAGCATCGACTTGCCGCCCTGGCATTACGGCTTGGTGGTCCAGCGCTGAGATAACTTTCAGGGGCTGATCGGCCCTGAATTATGTAAAGCGACTGTCGCAAAAACCCTGAAGAAAAAGTGAAAAACTTACAGTTTCGGACGGACTTTGCATTCGTGAGAGTCTGCCAAGAAAATGGGTTTTAGTTTGAAAAACAGTGCGTTAGGACGTTTTTCCGGCTTGCAGAAAGAATTGGCATGCGGATTGCACCTTTATTACCAGAGATTCATGAAATCGCTTCGCTTGGCGAGACATGAATAACCGATGAAGCATCGAAATGGAGAGTAAGACGATGAGCAATCATGTTATTCAGGACTGGACCCATTCCCAGGTACCGATGAAATATGGACCAACTCGTGACGTTCGTTACAAGGTTTACAAGTCGGGTACCCGATTGTTCCAGGAAATCCGCTCCATTGATGATGCACCCATACATACGCTCGAGTTGCCGCAGGGCATGGCGCTCGAGAGAAACAGTTATGAAGTCCTGTTGAGATACGTGTTAGTCGACGTTGTAAATTCCTGAGCACTACTCCCAGTAAGTCTTCAGGAAGGGACGAAAGGGGCCATGGATGGCCCCTTTTTTTTATTTCCAGGCAGGAATTCAGTCGATACGGTGGAGGATCGTGCCGTGATGTTTGATGTTCTCGGTGCGGCCGTCATTGCCAAGATTGAAGATCCAGGGTTCTCTCCGGTCTCCGGCGTCAGTCAGACGTGTGAAGACGTGATCGCCATCGTGTTCGAGTTTGATCATGGCCTCTTTGAGATCGCTGCTCGGGATATCAATCACTACAAGTTCATCTCCCCACTGGCGAATCGCTACCTCGCCGCCCCAGGGGCGTAACTCGTAGTTGCCTTCGTACATCGAGAAGTCCGGTATTGCTTCTTCCGCGGGTGTCGCTGCACTCTTTATCGCCGGTCCGATTATCTTGAGGATGTTGACGGCCAGCCTGTCAGCCGGGCCATCTCCGGCATTCGTCAGGACGACGGCAGCAAGCTTTTGCTTCGGTACCATGGTGAAGCTGGTGATGTAACCGGGGCAGCCGCCACCGTGGCTGACAATCGTAAGGTCATCGTCACGGCGTACATTGAAGCCGAGACCCCAGGTTGTCTCCCAGTCCGGATCCACCCAGTGGACTCTGTGCATTTCTCTCAGTGTGTTGGCGGCAAGAATCTCTGCCCCGCCATTCTCCAGCAAGCGAAACTGCCAGCTCGCGAAGGCTGCGAGGTCATTGACCGACGAGGTGAAGCCGGCTGCTGCGGTAATGCCGCGCGTGAAGAACGGTTCAACTGGCTCTCTTTCCTGGTTTCTGTGGATCCCCGTATAGCCAATAGCGAGCTGTTCACCGCGCAAGTCTTCCGGGTAAAACGTGCGGGTGTCGGCGAGGCCGAGCGGATCGAGTATTCGATCCCTGATGTAGGTGTCGTATTCCTGACCGGATTTTTCGCTGACAATCTCGCCCGCCAGTGAAAGGGCGAGGTTTGAGTATTGAAAGTAGTATTGGGAGGGATAGAGCGTCTGCTGAGCATCAAGTCGACTGATCATTTCCGCCCGGGTCGGGAAGGGGAAGTCAGGGGCATTCCAATACGGATAATCCGATTCGCGGGGCAGGCCGGATGAGTGCGTCAACAGACTTTCAATTGTGATCGGCCCGCTGCCTTCGTAGGCCTGTTCAATATCGAACCAGTCAAGATGTTCGTTAACAGGGTCACGCAGTGTGAGTTCGCCCTGGTCGCGTAGCTGCATGATGCCGATAGCAGTGAAGAGCTTGCTGATGCTGCAGATACTGTACAGCGTGTCCGAATCAGCCGGCCGTCGCGATTCGACGTTGGAGTAGCCATAACCATCCGCCCACAAGAGGTCCTGATCGCGGACTATGCCGACTGAGACACCGGGTATACGGTCATACATCAGGCTGCCGTCCACCCAGGCATCAATAACGGCCAGCGCACCCGCGACTTCCGGGTGTGCGAGTAACTCTTCGCGCGTGAGTTCTTCGGCGTCGTCGGCTGCGATCACCGGGAAACCGACGACAAGAGTGATCAGTATGGCTAACATTCGAGTAAGCATTTCCGGGCCCCTGTTAATTGTTAATTACCGGCAGTATAGTCGTTTCGGTCCTGATTCCACGATCCCGATGAGAGCATTTATGAGAAATTGCGTCGCGTTTTTCCTGTTCCTGTTGCCGCTTGCGGCGAATTCGCAGTCTCCGGTCGAGTACGATATTTCCTTCGACAATGCCGTGCACCATGAGGCCCGCATCACCGTCACCTGGCATGACATTGGCGACCAGCCGCTACAACTGCGAATGAGCCGCTCCTCACCGGGCCGCTATGCGCTTCATGAGTTTGGCAAGAACGTCTACAACGTATGGGTTGTGAATGGTGAAGGAGAACAACTTGACGTTACGCGGCCGGATCCTTACCAGTGGGATGTGGCGGGACACGATGGTACGGTTTCGGTGACCTACACTTTGTACGCGGATCGAGCGGGTGGTACGTACTCGGGTATTGACCTGACACATGCACATCTCAATATGCCGGCGACCTTCATGTGGGCGCGTGGCTTTGATGATCAGCCCATCAGAATCACATTCTTTCCTGCCGACGAGGATTGGAAAGTTGCGACGCAGCTTGCGCCTACCGACGATCCATACGTGTTTACGGCGCCTGACCTGCAGTACTTCCTCGATAGCCCGACAGAGCTCAGCGATTTCTCGTTACGCAGCTGGCAAGTAGAGTCTCTCGACACCACGTATACCATCCGGCTGGCGGTACATCACGAAGGTACTGAGGAAGACGTCGACGTCTACGTGGAGAAGGCAAAGAAAATTGTTGCTGCACAAACTGAGATTTTTGGCGAGCTGCCTGAATTCGATTATGGCACCTACACGTTTATTGCGGATTACCTGCCACATGTATCAGGGGACGGTATGGAGCATCGTAATTCGACCATTCTCGCGAGCACTCAATCGCTGATCGATGCTGAATTTGGTCAGTTGGGCACTCTGTCTCATGAATTTTTTCACGCCTGGAATGTCGAGCGCATTCGACCGGACGGCCTGCAGCCATTCGATTTCGAGCGCGCGAACATGTCGGACGCCTTGTGGTTCGCCGAGGGTTTCACCTCTTACTACGGTTCACTGGCCGAGCGACGCGCAGGGGAGTCGAGCGTCCGTGATTTCAGAGAAGATCTCGCGTTTTGGGTCAATACAGTGACAAATTCACCGGGAAGAAATTTTACAGCGCCCCCTGGCATGAGCATGCAAGCGCCGTTTGTCGATGCCGCGTCGGCAATTGATCCGGACAATTTTGCGAACACATTTATCTCGTATTACACGTACGGGGCGGCGATTGGCCTGGCGCTCGACCTGGCTATTCGGGAACGTTTTGAGGACCTGACGCTGGATTCGGTAATGCGGCAGATGTGGCAGACACATGGCAAAACCGAAGAGCCCTACACCGTTGACGACATTCGAAAGGCCCTGGCGGATGTAACCGGCAGCGAAAGATTCGCGAATGATTTTTTTGCGCGTTACATCACCAAAAGCGGATTGCCGGACTATGAATCACTTCTTGCGAATGCAGGATTCGTTTTACGCAAGGCTAACAAGGGCAGCGCCACACTGGGTCCGGTATCGTTTGAGTTTGATGGAAAGGACGCGGTCGTCGCCGACAATACAATTATTGGCAGCCCACTGTACGAGGCCGGCCTTGACCGGGGTGACCAGGTCATTGCAATAGACCGCCTGAAAATTCGGAGCCAAAGCCGATGGGACAATGCCATTGGTCGCTACGAGCCGGGTGATACGACCACAATCCATTTCAGGCAACGGGGTGTCGAACGCAGCGCCCGGATTACGTTCGACGAGGACCCAACCCTCGAGATCGTGAGTTTTGAGTCTGCCGATATGAAGGTGACGAGCGCCCAGCTGGCCTTCCGCAACGCCTGGCTGGGGCCCGACAACGAATAGTGGCTAGTCCGTGGCGCCGATATCCATGATGGTATACCAGACAAACTGAACGAGTTGCTTCACGGAGTCCTCAGAAACGCGCTCATTGTCTCCGTGCGCTCCGTTTCCGCTATTGAGTTCTTCGACCGAGCGGATGGCACCGAGCCCGTATGAGGGTACACCCTTGGCCCGCATCTGTGCCATGTCGGTCGCACCGGTCGACATTTGCGGCAGAACCGTGGCATCCGGGTACATTCGTCCGGCGACACCCTCCAGCGCCTGGAACATTTCATTGTCCACTGGCGAGGGAGCCGACTCGGGCCGGTAGATGGCTTCCGGGACGACCTCGACATTGGGATCGTCGATGATCTCGCGCATCATGTCATAGAACGCGTCAACGTCCTCGTCCGGCAGCATCCGGATATCCAGAACCGCGGTTGCTTCGGATGGAATTACGTTCTTGCGAAAACCGCCATTTACGATCGTTGGCACGACCGACGTGCGCAGCACGGAATAGTGGTACGGGAAATTCTCCAGGAAGTGCTGCTGGATCGCTTCTGTTTCCTCCGGGTTTTCGATATTGCGATAGCGCCATGCATCTTCCGGCTCTGACATCGTCGCAAGACGGTCGAAGTAAGCACGGGTGGTCGGGTTAAGGCGCATTTCCGTTTGCCATTCGCCCATTTTGGCAACGGCTTTCGCAAGGGCGGTTACCGGGTTGTCAATTCGAGGTACGGATCCGTGGCCTGCTGTGCCCTTGGCGACAAGCGTGGCACGTCTTGGCTTTTTCTCTGCCGTTTGGATGCCAACCACTGACACGCCGCTGTCCTCCAGAATGTTTCCACCCCCCTCGGCAAGGCAAAATTCCGCATCAATTTTGTCCCAGTGATGCTCCACCATGTAGTTAATGCCGACTTCGGGCGTACCTTCTTCGCCTGATTCGGCGAGGAAAATGATGTCCCGATCGAGTTCAACGCCATAACGCTTCAGCATGATCATCAACATCAGGCCGGCGGTTACATTGTCTTTGTCATCCAGGGTTCCACGTCCGTATATCCAGCCATCTTTCCGTAAGCCGCCAAATGGCGCTTCGGCCCAACGTTCCGCCTGCACGCCAACGACATCGGTGTGGCCCATAATCAGAACCGGCCGCTTTGAGCCGTTGCCCTTGATTCTCGCGACGAGGTTCGCGCGATCAGGGTCCAGCGCATACAGTTCAGACTCAATGCCCTCGGCCGCCAGTGCCGCCTTGAGATAGTTAGCCGCCTCGGTCTCGTTGCCCGGTGGGTTTGAGGTGTTGATTCGAACCAGGTTGATCAGGTGATTAATCGCTTCTTCGCCAACCTCATCCCAGTCGACCAGGTAGCGGTCCTGGGCCAGGGCAGAGGCGGGCAGCAGGACGATGAGAGCTAGAATAAATTGGCGCATGAGCGGGTTCCCCTTGTACTTGTTGTGACGGGCAGTTTACCTGATTTGCCGGAGGTTTCATTGGGTTCAATTCTCCAGGCTACAGATGCTACTCTTCCCGGCAGCCAGCAGAGGGATACCGCCATGAACAATAAGAACAAGCTCGCGTTTTCTGCCTTGATCACGTTTTTGATTCTCGGTCCCTTAGCGTTCAGTGAGGGCAAAGAAGAGGCAGCCGGGGACAAAAAGCCGATTCCGGAACCGACCAGCTTTGTAAGCGAGCATCGGGCTCGTTTCAACGGCGAGGTTGTAGAGTACTCGGCTAATGCCGGCGAGACCTACTTGCGCGACAAGGAAGGCGAGCCCAAGGCAAGTATCTTTACTTTTGCCTATACGAAAAAAAATCTGGCCGACGATGAGGTACGGCCCGTGACCTTCGTTTGGAATGGTGGCCCGGGGTCAGCGTCCGTTTGGCTGCACATGGGCACCTATGGCCCGAAACGCGTTTCGGTCCCCAGCGATGCCAGCTATCCGGGTGCGCCGCCTTACCCGGTGCTGGACTCTCCAGAGACGATTCTGGATGTTACTGACCTGGTTTTTGTCGACCCGGTGGGGACCGGGTTTTCACGTGCTCTTGGGGATCACGAGAGCAAGGAATTCTGGGGGCTGAACGAAGACGGCCGCAGCATGGCGGAGTTTATCCAGACCTGGGTCACTGAAAACGGTCGCTGGAATTCGCCGCGGTTCCTGCTGGGTGAAAGTTACGGCACAACCCGCGGTGCGGTTGTCGCAAAAATCCTGGAAGGTGACCTGATGATGGGGCTTAACGGCATCATCTTTATTTCACAGGCCCTCGACTACCAGGGATCTACGCCGTACGTTCGCGACAATATTATTGCGCATATCACCTATGTGCCGACGATGGCGGCCGCAGCCTGGTATCACGACAAGATCGAGCCCCGACCGGAGAGTCTGGAGGTATTCCTCACAGAGGCACGGGCGTTCGCAACGGATGAACTGTTGCCGGCACTATTCAAGGGCAACACGCTCGATGACTCGGAGCGCGCACGGATCAGAGATCGGTTGGCCTGGTTCACGGGCCTCAGTCCGGAGTACGTCGAGCGTGCAAATCTCCGCGTGCAGGGGACCCGGTTTCGCAAAGAGCTGTTGCGTGAACAAGGCCTGGCAATCGGCAGTCTTGATGCTCGCTACATCTCCGATGAGATTGATGATCTCAATGCAGATCCCCAGAGCGATGCGGCGGACAGGGCGGTTTCCTCCGCATTCAAGGCAGTCATGATGGACTACATGAGGAAGGATCTTGGCATTGACTGGGATCGGACCTACCTCGCGCCAGCCGACGATGAGCTGTCAGGACAATGGCGTTATCGCACTGTGCCCGACGGAAAGTCTTACGAGCCGATGTTCGTGAACACCGCTCGCGATCTCGCCGAGGCGCTGCGTATCAATCCGTCCTTGAAAGTGATGGTCGCGTCGGGTTACTACGATCTGGTCACGCCGTTTTTCGATGCTGAATACACTTTGAATCGCCACGACATTCGCAAAGAACAAGTGGACTACAAGTATTATGGCGGAGGCCACATGATGTACGTGAATGATCCTTCCCGCACACAGTTGCTCGAAGACACTCGCGCCTTCATCCGGCAACAGACTGCGAAGTAGAAGCGTATGGACAAATTGAAACACCTTGCCCCTGAAACGGACACCGTGCAGGGTTTGCATTACGCGGATCCACAGACCGGGAGCATCATTCCACCGGTGATGCCCTCGACGACGTTTGCACGTGACGAAAACTATGAACTGATCTCACCCTCACATAGTTACGGTCGCGATCAAAACCCGACTTACCTGACGGCTGAACGAATACTGACACGCATCGAAGGTGGGCAGGCAGCGCTCCTGTTCTCATCCGGAATGGCGGCCGCCGCCGCGGTTGTGCAGTCCCTGAAACCGGGCGACCATATTGTTATTCCCAAGGTCATGTACTGGGGACTGCGAAACTGGATGATGGAGTTCTGTGCAAAGTGGGGCATCGAGCTCGATCAGTTCGACCTCAATGATCCGGACGACCTGGAGGACAAGGTACAGCCGGGGCGAACCGCACTCGTGTGGATTGAGTCGCCCTGCAATCCAACCTGGGACGTTATTGATATTGAAACTGCGGCTGAAGTTGCACACGCTGCGGGAGCGCGCCTGGCGGTTGATTCGACGGTGGCAACACCGGTTCTGACCCGCCCGATAGAATTCGGCGCTGATTTGGTCATGCACTCTGCGACGAAGTATCTGAACGGTCATGGCGACGTTGTCGCCGGTGCTCTGGTGACGGCGAAGCAAGACGAATTCTGGGAGAAGATCTGCAAAGTCAGGGCAGAAGCGGGCGCTATTCCGGGGTCCTTCGAAGCCTGGCTCTTACAACGTGGCATGAGGACGCTGTACTTGCGGGTTCGCCACGCCTGCCAGTCTGCGATGGCTATTGCCGCGCATTTCGAGGGCCACCCCGGTCTCGAGTCAGTTTTGTATCCTGGGCTGGAAAGCCACCCCGGGCACGGCGTTGCCGCGAAACAAATGCAGGGTGGTTTTGGCGGGATGCTGTCTTTTTGCGTCAAAGGTGGCGAAAAGGCCGCTCTCGCAATGGTTGGCAGGTGCCAGGTATTTATCCGCGCAACGTCGCTCGGCGGTGTCGAAAGCCTGATCGAACACCGCTATTCGATCGAGGGACCGACGAGCCCGATTCCCAGGAACCTCGTGCGGCTTTCTGTGGGGGCAGAATCAGTTGACGACCTGATCGCGGACCTCGATCAGGCGCTTGGATAGAGGCTTCTCACTGCGGTTTTCCCTGATAGTCCGCGGCACCAATCGTTCTACCATTAAATATCCCTATTATAATCGGGGAGAGCTGAATGGCCGGCAAATACGCGAAGTTCGTCTGTTTGATGGCCGATTTGCTTGTAGCGGCTATCCTGGCATCCTGCACCGCTCAGCCCGAGTCCGGCGAATTCCTGACTCTTCCGGCCAGGTTTGCCGATGAAGGGCATGCAGAACCACTGGTTGCGCTGGAAGCATTTCGCGACGAAACCAACTTCTTCATTCGTTACCAGGTGGGCAACGAATTTCTCTACACCGGTGGCGACTGGGCAGATCGAATTGAGCTCAAAGCCATTGAGGGAGGCGCCGTCCAGGGAGGACCGTTTATTGTCCCCCTGCAGTATCACCGGCCGGAAAGTTGGTCCGAAACACCGGTGGAGCGGGTATCAGCCACAATACTGAGCAGCGATGAATGGGAGAGGTTTCGTGACGCTTTCATTTCATCAATGCTGCCGCGATCGGGGCGTGTTGGGATCGTGCTGCACTTCTTTGTTGATGACTATTTCCTATACTTCGACGAGGAAGGCGTATTCCAGTCAACGCTGCTCGTTGACAAACCGGCCGAGTACAAAATCAGATCCCAGGTTAGCTTTGGTGAGTTTCTCGAAAGTGGAGTGCCTCTGCTGGAGGCGTACCTGGTGGAAAAAAACATTGTTGACCGGCGAATCCTTTTTAACACCGGTGACACTGGCGTGTATTCGCTGCCATTTCTATACGTCAATCTCGAGCTGCCACTGGCTGTCTTTACCCGGTACGAACCGAAAGGCAGACTGACGGAACCGACACGTGCCGTACCCATCCTGCAAACCGCGGGGCACCTGACCCAAAGTCATTCGGCCGCTATCGTTTTGCGCCCGGTCTCGTCGATTTACCGCCTGTTCTTTATTGCTAAAGAGGCTGTCACGGAAACTGCGCGGCCCGACTGGCTGGTTGCTCTTGACGCGGTACCGATAGAGCCGATCTATACAGGCCCGGGTATGAACCTGGAGGTATGGGAAGCAAAGCTTGACGAGCTGACCGGTCGCAGTTCATCTCGGGGCACGATCGAGTACCTGGTGGACGGCGAGGAATTCTTCACCCGATTCATTGATGCGGTGACTACAGCCAAAGAGAGGATTCACCTGCGCACCTATATCTTTGACAACGATGACTATGCAGAGCGTATCGGCGAGATGCTGAAGCGACGGTCGAATGAAGGTGTGGAAGTGAAAATGCTTTTTGACGGTTTTGGCACGATCGTCTCGACTATCGAGCAACAACAGACGCTCCCCGAAGACTGGAAAGGAACGGCATCCGTCCGTGAGTTCCTGGAGGACGGTTCAAATATTGACGTCCGCCAGACTCCGAATCCATGGTTCACAGGAGATCACGTCAAGACCATTGTGCTCGACGGGCGGCGGGCTTTTACAGGCGGCATGAATATTGCCCGCGAGTACCGGTATGACTGGCACGACTTGATGATGGAAGTGCACGGCCCCGTCGTCAATATACTGCAGGACGAGTTTAACAAGGCCTGGGTACATGCCGGGTTTTTCGGCGATTACGGTTATGTGGCACAGCGTATGATGCCGACGCCGAATGATGCCGAAGACCTTGGATATCCCATTCGTGTGCTGTTCACACGTGTTGACGATCCGGAAATTTTTCGGGCACAACGCGAGGCAATTCGCGATGCAAAGCGCTACATCTATGTTGAAAATGCGTACTTCACCGACGACGCCATGTTGTACGAATTGGTGAAGGCAAGACGTCGCGGTGTTGATGTTCGGGTGATCATGCCGCTGGTCACTGATCGCGGACCCATTACGCGCAACAACGCATTGGCCGCAAACGTGATGCTTGAACACGGTATACGGGTCTATGTTTATCCCGGCATGTCGCATATCAAGGCAGCCGTCTTCGATGGCTGGGCGTGTCTCGGCTCGGCTAACTGGGATAAATGGAGTCTCGCGATAAACAAGGAGCTCAACCTGGCCACGTCAGAGCCGGAGGCGGTCGAAGGTCTCATTCAGCGAATATTCGAAACCGACTTTGCACTGTCACCGGAACTTACCGAGCCGTTTCCGGAGCGCTGGACGGATTTCCTGCTAGAGTTAATGGGCGATTACATCTTCTGAAGCCGGAGGTCGAATGCGCGCGACCAGAACTCAAACCATATTACCGTTTATTGTATTGGTGATGTTCATTGTCGCGCTCAACTCCTGCAGCAGTCAGCCAAGCAACCCCGACGACGATGAGCTGGCTGATTTGCCGCGACTGCAGGGCCGGTTTGCCGAGCAGGAGGTCGAAAGTCCGCTGGTCGCGGTAGAGGCCTACGTCGGCGACGACGAATTCTATGTCAGCTACGAAAGCGCGGACGGCCTCGTTTACGCCGGTGGTACCTGGTCAAATCGAATCGACCTTGCGGCTCTGGAGGCAGTCGATTCCGATACGTACGACGGTCCTTATATTCTGCCGATGGCGTATCAGCAACGTGAACGCTGGGAATCAATACCGGATTCGCCAATTACCCCACGTTTGCTAACCAGTAAGCAGTGGGGGAGGTATCGGGAACAGTTGTTTGCGACCGTCTTGCCAAGATCCGAGCGAACCGGTATCGCGATGCATTTCGACAACGACGACTATTTCCTCTACTACAATGATCTCAATCAATTTGAAGCGCGACTGATCGTTGACAAGCCTGCCGACTACATCATCAGTGAGAGCATCAGCTTCGCCGATTTCATGCGGCGTGCATTGCCTCAGCTGGAACTGTTCCTCAAAGAGGAGGGAATCAAGGACCGTATCATTGTTTTTAGTACAGGCGACGCCGGAGCCTATTCCCTGCCGTTCCTGTTCGTCAACATGGATTTGCCAATCGGTGTATTCGTAAGGTACGCACCGCAACCGAAGAAACGTACGGCCGACAGTGCCGGAATGCAGGCAGCGCAGTCTGTCGGGCACCTGGCACAAAGTCACCTTGGCGGAATGCTGATGAGGCCGGTGTCATCCGTGTTCAAGCTCTTTGTTGTTGCCTCCGAAGCTGCAGCCGAAACAGTGAGACCTGCATGGCTGATAACGCTGGAGTCACAGCCTATTCCTGAAGTGGCGGACAATCCGGCGATGGATCTGGAAGCCTGGGAACGGCAACTCGACTCGATTACAGGTCGCCCCGCGACGAGAGGCTCAATACAGTATCTGATTGATGGTGAGGAATACTTCACGCGGCTCACCGATGTCTTTACTACCGCGCGTAAGTCGATCTTTATCCGTACCTATATTTTCGACAACGACGGCGTCGCCGAGAGAATTGGCAGATTGTTGCGGCGCAGGGCGGACGAAGGTATCGAAATAAAGGTGCTGCTAGACGGGCTTGGCACTATCACAGCAACCCGAACGGGACACGAATCCGAACCGGATGACTATGTTCCGCCAGAATCGGTCCGCAGATTCCTTGAAGATGATTCGGACATCGAAGTCAGGCAGGTCAAAAACCCCTGGCTGGTCGCCGGCGATCACGTCAAGACGACAATTGTCGACAACCGGATTGCCTTTACCGGTGGAATGAATATCGGACGGGAATACCGGTATGCGTGGCATGACATGATGATGGAGGTGCAGGGGCCGGTCGTGAACATCCTGAATAGTGAGTTTCAGGATGCATGGTCTCACGCCGGTATGTTCGGCGATATTGGCTACCTG
Organism: Woeseiaceae bacterium; assembly: GCA_024640315.1. Lineage (GTDB taxonomy): Bacteria > Pseudomonadota > Gammaproteobacteria > Steroidobacterales > Woeseiaceae > SZUA-117. The sequence continues at coordinate 20,456 of JAHEFF010000036.1, read as the reverse complement.
CTTCACAAGCTGAAGCTTGATCCGAGCCATGATGCTGTCATTGGGCAACCAATGCGCGTTCTCTTTACTAATCCCGGTGACGCCGAGATTTTTCGGGCACAACGCGAGGCGATTCGTAGCACGCAACGGTATATCTACATTCAGAATGCCTACTTTGCCGACGACACGATGCTGTACGAGTTGGCACGCGCCAGGCGACGTGGTGTCGATGTTCGGGTAATCATGCCGCTCGTCGGCAATCATGGGCCGATGAACAAGAGTAATGCACTAGCCGCCAATGCGATGCTTGAGCATGGTATTCGCGTATTCCTTTACCCCGGTATGTCACACGTTAAGGCGGCGGTGTTCGACGGTTGGGCCTGCCTCGGCTCGGCAAACTGGGATAATTTGAGTTTCCACACCAACAAGGAACTGAACCTGGCGACCTCGGACAGGGTAGTGGTTGATGAACTGCTTGAAAGATTGTTTGACGTGGATTTCGCCAAGTCCGTCGAAATTACCGAACCGTTTCCAGAGAGATGGTCGGACTACCTGATGGAAGTCTTGGTGGATTACCTGTTGTAAGGGTCAAATCTGGAGTTCGCGCTGGCCGGGCTGCCAGTGAGCGAGGTTGATGTTGGCGGTGCCGATACCGATGGATCGAACCCATTTAGCGGCAGCATCAAGAGTGACCCAGGTTTTGACTTTGCCCTTGTGAGTCTCAGCCGTTATGCAGCCGTTCGGCGTATTGGCTTCGATATGGAATCTGGCCCCGTTACCAATAATGCTGATTCTCTTTATGGCTCCGGCGGTGACCATCGCCCTCATCATTTTTTCATCCATTTTGGTTCCTTGTGAACATCTCTTCCTGTTCCGGGATAACGATTCCTGTCTCATCGCAATGACGTCGAATCAACATTTCGATCATATTGGCCACGCTGCGGTGCTCCATGTCCGCCGCCTCCCTGACGGCATCTTTGATGCCGGGGTCTATGCGGAGATTGAGCGTGGCGATTTTGGTGCGGGCCATAATAAAGATGTAGTGCGACAGTGAAGCAAATGTAACGCACATATACTGCAAACGTCAATACAAACGCGTTTTATCGAGTGATCCGTAGCGATGCTGGAAGCCGCACAGGCGTCAACCTGCGCGGGTTCCCGATACGCATGCTGGCGCGCCGCGGGCCAGTCACACAGACGAAGTCGCGATTCTGTATTTTGTGATCTTGGTCGACACTGATTCGACAGTCGGTGCCGGCTTAGAAAAACGCCCGCAGAAGCGGGCGCCGGTGTGTCAATTCCTGAAGGCCGGGGGGGCGTCTGACCCCGTTTGCAGATAGCGGTCCCGAAGCAAGGTCTGCCTGCTTTCCATCGAGATGGCAGCACCCTGGATGTATACCTGGTCCGGGTAACTCGTGAGTTCCAGAGGGTCAGCCGACCAGATGACGAGATCAGCGTCCTTGCCCACTTCGATCGTGCCAACCATCGAATCAACGCCATAGATTTCTGCCGGTGCCAGCGTGATGGCCTTGAGGGCCTGATCCCAGGTGAGGCCGTTGGCGACGGCGATACCCGCCGACTGCGTCAGCAGGCGAGCGTTGTGCGTTTGGGCCGAGGCACCGAATGCCACGGTTACGCCGGCGTTAATCAGTAGACTTGCAGAATCAAGTCGCGCATTTATCCGGTCGAAGTTCCCGGGCAAATTGTTGATGCCGTCGAGAATGACCGGAACGGCGGCGGCAGCGAGATGGTCCGCAACCATCCAGGCCTCTGATCCGCCGGCGATAATTGCGCGAATGTTGTATTCCCCGGCGATGCCCAAGACGACACTGATGTCACTGGCTCGGTCGACGTTGAAAAGCAATGCAGCGGAGCCGTCAAGAACGCCGAGCAACGCGTCCAGGTCGGCAGCACTGAATGAATAGTCGCGCCAGTCACCGCGCTCGTAGGCCGCCTTATTTTGGCGATAGTCCAATGCATCGTCCAGAGCGGCACGGAGAATCTGCACCGCGGCAGCCCGCGACCCGCCTGCGACGCTGCTACCGGTCTCGCCCAAATTGGCGACAACAATCGCACCGCGCTTTACAAACCACTCGGGGCTGTCACCGAGGTGTACAACTGAACCTAGCCCGGACAACACGTGACTGGTATATCCTTCCGCATCGGGCCCGCTGGCGTGCGGTGTGATACCTGCACGGGTGATCCCGTCAATACGACTGATCGCGATCACGATGGAACGCGGGTTATAGGCATCTGCGATGTCGAACGCAGCCGCGAAATCGTTGCCGCGTTGAGTCGCGTCGTTGGTACCCTCGACAGCATTGACTTCACTCAGGCCGATCTGGCCCAACGGCGAGAACAATCCGGGAGTAATCACTTTGTTACTGGCGTCGACGCGTCGGGCATCCGATGGAATGCTGACATTGGTGCCGACAGCGGCGATGCGGCCACCTTCGATAATAATCGTCGCATTCTCAATCGATCCCTGCGGCCCGACGGTATGCACGGTAGCTCCGGTGATAGCCGTGGTTTGCGCTGCGGCAACGCCAATGAATACGAGTGAGGTCACAAAGAACCTGAGCGCAAAGTTCATTGAGCACCTCCATGCTGAGCCGCAGTACCGAGACTGAAGTCAGTCACCGGGTTGCCGGATTCATCGCTACGATCGTAGACGAGGGCGCCATCGATGTAGACCTTTTGAGCTTTGGTATAGACGCTGAACGGGTTTCCGTCCCATACCGTCACATCGGCCATTTTGCCGGGCTCCAGCGTGCCGACCACATCCGCAATCCCCAGCGCTTTGGCCGCGTTGGCAGTAAACCAGCGAACGGCTCTTTCCGGTGGAATATCGATGCCTACCCTGGCGGCGGCACCGATGACCTTGGCGCTTTCCTGGTTGAGTCGCTGGATTCCCATTTCGCTGTCCGAGTGCATCACGGTGCAGGCCTCGGCTCGATCAAGGATGGCGGCGTTTTCGCGGATACCGTCGAAGGCTTCCATTTTGAAGCCGTACCAGTCGGCCCAGATGGCTCCGCAGGTATCATTCTCACGGAGAAGGTCAGCGATCTTGTACGCCTCGACAGCGTGATGAAATGCAGTGATCTTGTAGCCGAACTCTTTGGCGATTTCGAACATCACCGCCATTTCATCAGCACGATAGCAGTGGTTGTGAACGAGGATTTCGCCGTTAAGCACGCCAGCGAGGGTCTCGAGCTTCAGGTCACGCTTCGGCGCTTCACCCTGGCCTTTTTCGGCGTTCGCCAGCTTCTTGTTATAGTCGGCCGCTTCGATCCAGGCACTGCGATAGCCGGCAACATTGCCCATTCGGGTCGATGGTGACTGGCCTTTGCCGCCGTAAACCCGCTTGGGATTCTCACCGCAAGCCATTTTGAGCCCATACGGGGCACCAGGAAATTTCATGTCCATGACCGACCGGCCAGGGACGTTCTTGAGCGTGACGCCGCGGCCACCGAACAGGTTTGCGGAACCGGGCAGAACCTGTAACGTGGTTACGCCACCGGCAAGGGCTGCGACAAATCCGGGATCCTGCGGCCAGACGCTGTGTTCCGCCCAGACCTCGGCGGTATTCGGATCGGTCGCCTCGTTGCCGTCCGAATGTGCGCTGACCCCGGGTGATGGATAAGCGCCCAGGTGCGAGTGCACATCAATGACGCCCGGTGTGACCCACATATCGCTGGCGTCCACGGCGGTCATGCCGGTCGCATCGAGAGCGGAACCCACCGCGACGATTTTACCGTCCTGCATGACGACGTCGGCGTTGTCGATGCGGTCTCCCGTGCCGGTCAAAACCGTTGCACCCCGCAATATGGTTGACTGGGACGCTAACGATTGGTAGCGGCTGTCGTACGGGGCAGGGCCGTCAGGTTCGCCCGGATCGCAGGCGACAATCGAGGTTCCCGCAGCCAGGGAAATTAGTAAGGATCTAAGTCTATGCATTGTGGCTCCGGTCTTTGTGGTGAAATTATTATGTTCCAGAGAGGAGTCGAGAATAGCAGAAGCCACTCGCTCCTTGCAGTGCCAGAACCGTAGCATAAGGAGGAATGCATGCAGCGACTACTGAACACTCTCGTACTGGTTTCGTTTCTTACGTGTTCACCGACGTTGATCGCCCGTGATGACGGACTGTCATTTCACGAGGATTACTACCTTGGATTCTCGCAGGGCGTCTATTACGGGCTGATGCTCGCAGGCACGGAATATGACATCGCCTGGTGCGTGAAAGGTGAGCTTGCCTTTACCGGGGTCGCTTTGGGGACCGGCAGCGAGTTTCAGCAGGCGCTCGAAACCGTGTTGAGGAACTGCCAGGTAGCAATTCCGGGCAGAAATGCAAACTGAGTCAGGCCGCGAGCGTTGCCGCAATTTGCCGCGCTTTTTTCATGCTCCTTTCGGGAACGCGGAACTCTCGCTCACTGACCAGCCCCACCTTGATGGTCTCGACGACTTCGGCACCGAGCAGGTCTGCGATCGTCTGCAATGTCATGATGGCACTCGAGCCGAACGCGGCCGTATTCATGAATGCCGGCGCCGCGCTGCTCGATACAATGATGGCTTTGCGGGGCTTCGCCTTGTCTCTCAATACCGGATAGCGCTTGCCCCACGGATAGTAATAAGAGCCGATGCAACGCTCCGCAAATCGCTGCGTCAGCGCATTGGCGCTGCCAAGGTTGACGGGCGCGCCCAGGATCAGCGTATTCGCTGCATGCACCTGCTCGAAAATGCCATCGACATCGTCGTCTCCGTGCATGACACACGGGACCCGCTCGCTCCCGGGTCGCTGAACGCACTCACGGCAGTTGGCGCAAAACTCGACGTGTTTATCGACCAGGTAGATTTTTTCGGTGAGCGCACCTGCTGACGCAGCTGCGTCCAGGATCCCGGTGACCACGGTATCGATCACGCCACCCTTGCGATAGCTGCCGACGATGCCGAGAAAGCGTCCACACGTGTTCATAGCGGTAACCTCCATGCATCAAACTAGCAGCGTAGCGATGAAGCGCGTATTCGTGGGACTACCTAGCAGCATAAGGAATGCATGCCAAAGCACCGGTGATCGTATTACACTGGGGAAAATAACAATTTGTTCGGGGGGTGCGTCGTGGACGACGATACGACAGAGGTAGTTGCGGGCAACGGTTTGCTCGATCGCAGGTTGTTTCTTCGTGGTGGATTGGCAGGCGGCACAGTACTGCTTACCGCGAAGGCAGGTGGTGTCGAGCGGGAAGACTGGATGAAAGCGCCCGGCGCACCGATGGATGAAATCGGCGAGCCTTCACCGCATGAATCTCACGTCAAAAGAACATCGGTCCGATCCTCTCCCGGAACCACCGGAACCGGTGTGTCGTTCACGCCACACGAGCACCTCGATGGCATCATTACACCAAGCCGGCTGCATTTCGAACGGCACCACAGCGGTGTACCCGATATCGATCCCGGTCGGCATCGTCTCATCATTCACGGCCTCGTTGAACGGCCCTTGTCGTTCGATCTCAATGCACTCGGCCGCTATCCAACCGTATCGGGAATCAATTTTCTGGAATGTTCAGGAAATAGTGGAGCGGCCCTCGCGCCAAATCCCGTCCAGGCACCGTTGAGCGCTGTACATGGGCTCGTTGCCGGGAGCGAGTGGGGCGGTGTCCCGCTGTCGATATTGCTGGACGAAGTCGGGGTCAAAGCGGAGGCGAAATGGATCATCGCAGACGGTGCTGATTCTCCCATGATGAGTCGCAGCGTGCCGCTCGACAAAGCAATGGACGATGCGCTGGTCGCGCTATATCAGAACGGTGAACGGCTGCGCCCGTCTAACGGCTATCCGATGCGACTGTTTCTTCCCGGCTGGGAGGGAAATATGTCGGTCAAGTGGCTGCGGACCATCAAGGTGACAGACCAGCCTGCCATGACAAAGGACGAAACATCCAAGTATTCGGATCTTCAGAAAGATGGTTCCGCGAAACTTTTTTCGTTTCCGATGGGCGTCAAATCCGTGATTACCAGCCCGTCGCATGGCCTGACTCTCGGGCCAGCCGGGATTTATCAGATCTCAGGCATCGCCTGGAGCGGGGCAGGGAAAATAGCCCGGGTGGAAATCTCGGTGGATGGCGGCAGTAGCTGGGCGGATGCAGCGCTTGATCAGCACGTATTGTCGAAGAGCCTGACAAGATTCCGCTCGGCATGGCGTTGGAATGGTGCGAAATCCATCATTATGAGCAGAGCCACCGACGAGCAGGGTAGTGTCCAGCCGAGCAGGGAGCAGCTGCTCACGAACAGATCGCCCGGCTTCTTCTATCACTACAATGGCATTCAGGCGTGGCAGGTTGCTGAGAACGGGGAGGTGACCAATGTCTACGTTTAGATGGATTGCGACATGCCTGGCGGTTGCGCTCGGTGGGCTGGTCATGGCAGAAGAATCGCCAATGCTGGGGGAGCCTGTCGATGCCGATACGCTTGCCCGGGTGGACTTCACCATTCTGCCGAATGGGGATGGGTTGCCTGCTGGTTCCGGTACGGCGATACGCGGCGCCGCTGTCTATCAGCAGCATTGCATCGCCTGCCATGGCGAAGAGGCCTCGGGCGGTGTCAATGATGCGCTTGTCGGTGGGCATGGATCGCTGGCAACCGACAGCCCGAAGAAGACCGTAGGAAGTTACTGGCCCTATGCCACGACAGTATTCGACTACATTCGTCGTGCCATGCCTTTGCAGGAGCCGGGTAGACTGTCCAGTGACGAAATCTATGCGGTAACGGCCTACATACTGCATTTGAATGGGATTGTGGAGCAAGACGCCGAGCTCGACGCAGAAAGCTTGCCGCTCGTGAAAATGCCGAATCGCGACGGTTTCGTTTGGGACTATTCGCCATGATTCTTGCAGATTTGTGACTTCTGACAAGGTCCTGGAAGCCTTGTCATTGTTAGGATTGCGACGTATTTAGCAGCTTTGTCAGGCCGATGAATGAGCGCCGAAATAGTCATTACAGAACACGAACTGCCGTCCGATGTTATCTCTGCCATTAAACAGGGTCGCAGGGTCGAGGCAATCAAGCTTCTGCGGGAATCGAAGAGCCTGGGACTTGCCAATGCCCAGGTACTCGTTGATCGTGCCTGGCGTACACATGGCCCCGAAAAACCAATCCATAATTTTGCCGACCAGCCGAGGGGTTTGACCACCGCTGTGAAATCACTGGGTCTCGTTTTCCTGGTCGTCGCCGCCTATTACTTTTACACCGGCGCCTGATCTCCGCTGCACGCTTTCTCTTTGCGCTCGCTTGTAATCCCGGCGGGTGAACATATCTCCGATTATTGAGTCCAAGATTGGGCATATAATCAATACTTCAGGGTTGGCCTGAACCTAGAGGAAAGACGATGACGAGCAGTGATCAACCGATGGACCATGTACCGCCAATGGCGGACACCAGTGGAAAATCAGAACGGAGTGATCTGGAAAAGAACGTGACGAGACGTTCGACGTGGATCAGGCTTTTCTTCATGATCATTTTTGCGTTTCTGTACGGCCTGTCCAGGCTGGTAACCGCGGCAGTTGTGGCAGTGCAGTTCTTCCATGTGCTGTTCGCAGGCAACGTAAACGACCAACTCAAGACATTTGGGCATTCCCTGGCCATTTATTCTTACGAAGTGGTGGACTACCTGACGTTCAACTCGGAAAAGAAGCCGTACCCGCTGGATGCGCCGTGGCCGATCTCGGACGCTGTGGAAGAAGTCGCTGAGGCGGATCCTGGCGAAGAATCGTCCTAGTTCCCGACGAGTTTGGTCAGTAGAAGATACCGGGGCGCGCGTGCGCGGCATCAAGGCAGCACGCGGGCCTCAGGCCCCGGCTGGCGGATTTGTTCGGCGAAGCGCGGTTGATGAGAACCAGTGCTGCGAGGCGTGCAGACCCGAGTGCTATATTCCCTGACCATGACGGTCGAAGCGTTAACAGAAGACTGGGCGCTCTGGGCAGCGGCGGTAGCCGCGGTGATCGTTGTGGTATCGGTAGCATGGATGCTCGCTCGCAAGAGCCGCGCTGGGCAACTACGACGAGTCCTCCGGGATCACAAATTTGCTGCGCGGGGTCTCCGCAATGCAGCGCGTGCCAGCCGAAAAGCAGACCGCCTCGTCAGGAAACTGGCCGCTAAAGCTCAAGATGTTAAACCCAGGGTACTCGCGGAAGCCAGGGAGGCGCTGCAGGACGCCAGGGCATTGGAGAAAATCGCGGATGACAAGGTCCGGGTTGCCGCCAACCACGTGCGCCGGGTCATTCATGATGAGTTTCCGCCATCACGTCACGATAAACTCAGAGCCAGGCATTTGCCCGATGACGTCCGGGACAACAGACCATTCACTTTCTAGCAGTAGGTATATTTACTGATATATCGCGGCTCGCCGGACACCGAAAATTTCAAGGTTGAAAATTTCCGGACAGAACAATGGTCGATATAGTCATTACTTTGTGCGAATTTCTCGGGCCGGCCGCTGCCATTGCAATCTGTATAGTCCTGCTGTTGATTGCCCTGGAAAAAATCCGGGTCTGATTCAGAGCCAGCCGTCCCAACCCGGGCCGCGCACGACGCGCCCCGGCGTAGCGCCTGTATGCTCACCGTCGCGGAGAACCTGTTCGCCATTCACGAATACGTGACGCATCCCGGTCGCGTACTGGTGTGGTTCCTCGAACGTGGCTTTGTCCGCGATCCGTTCGGGATCGAAAACGACAATATCCGCGTAGTACCCTTCGCGTATTTCTCCGCGCTCAAACGCACCGATGTTGCCGGCGGGTAAGGACGTCAATCGCCGCACAGCTTCCTGCATCGAAATGAGTTTTTCGTCACGCACGTATTTGCCGAGGAGTCGGGCGAAGTTGCCATAGGTTCGAGGGTGTCGGCTCGATTCCAGGAACACACCCTCTGCGGCCGGCGCACCGGCATCCGAGCCAAAGCTGATCCACGGTTTGGCCACTTTCCGTTTTACGTTGTCTTCCGACATGAGGAAGTAGACGGCGTCCACACGACTGTCATCTTCGACAACCAGGTCCATCGCGGTTTCCGCCGGATCGGTGCCCCGCTCGTCGGCGACTTCCTGCAGGGTCTTACCAATCAATGGCCGTAATTCGGGATTCCGGAATCCGATGAGCAGGATATTTTCCGGACCGGCATCGACGAAAAAGTTTTCCCATTCATTGGTCGGTTGGCGCATTTCAGCGGCAACGCGTGCCCTGATTTCGGGATCCTGCAGCCGATTGACCCAGGCATCGTGTCCCCCATCCTGGACCCATAATGGCATGGTCGCATTAAGTCCGGTCGAACCCGCCGGGTATGTGTACATGTCAGCGGTAATCAATAATCCGGCAGCTCGCGCCGATTCGATTAAATCGAAAACATTCGACAGCTTGTGCCAGTTGCTTTTGCCTGATGCCTTCAGGTGGTAGACCTCGGACGGGGCTCTGGTGATGCTCGCGATCTTGATCAGTTCCTGCACACCCTCCTCAAGGCGGCTGCCTTCCGATCGTATGTGAGAAATATAGGAACCGTCGTATTCAGCTGCTGCGCCTACCAGCGCAATCAACTCGTCCGTATTCGCGAAATTGCCAGGTGCGTATATCAACGAGGAACCGACGCCCATGGCGCCGTCGCGCATTGACTGGCGAACCAGCTCCTGCATCCGTTCGATTTCGTCTTCAGTGGCCTGACGGTCTTCATAGCCCACTTCATGGACCCGAAGCGTAGTGGCGCCCACATAGGATGCAACGTTCACCGAGACACCGCGGGCTTCGAGATATTCGAGATACTCACCCAATGTCGTCCATTCAATGTCGTACTTGATATCTCCCTGACGTTCCAGGGCCTGCGCTTTCATGTCGTCATTCAGCGGGCCCATTGAAGATCCTTCGCCCATCACTTCGAGAGTGACACCTTGCTTGATGTCGCTCATGGCGCGTCCGTCTTCAATCAGGGTTTCGGTGGCCCAGGACAGCATGTTGATGAAACCCGGCGCCACAGCAAGCCCGTTTGCATCGACTTCATTGGTACCTGAAAACTGAGACAAATCTCCCATGGAGACAATACGATCGTCGGTTATGGCGATGTCAGTGACCAACGGGTCGCTACCGATGCCGTCGTACACCGTTCCGCCACGGATGATGACGTCATAGTCGGCGGTGCCCCCACCCGGTGCACAGGCGAGGAGGGCGACGCTGACCACCGCCAATGTGAGCCAAGTGAGTATCTGGCCTGGTTTTCCCATGGGACCTCCGGTCGTCAAATCAGGACTGTGCGGCAGCTTCTACTGCGCGCCACACCCGAAGCAAATTACCGCCGAGCACCTTCCGGACGTCTTCTTCGCTGTAGCCGCGCTCAAGTAGTCCCTCGATCAGCGTGGGATAGCTGGCCACATCCTTCAAGCCGACGGGCAGGCTGTCGCCGACACCGTCGTAGTCAGACCCGATGCCGACGTGATCGATGCCAACCAGATCACGGACGTGATCAAAATGGTCCAGCGTTTCATCCAGTGTCGCGTACGGATACGTGCCATGCTCTGCTTCGTAGGTCGCATTGAACTCATCCATCGCGTCTTCTGAAAACTCCAGCTCGTTGGCTTCCATGTAAGCGGATGCCGCGGCGCGCTTCGCATTTCCATAGTCTTGCGCTTTCTGCGTAAGAAAGGCTGAGCCGAAGTTGATCATGACCACGCCGCCGTTTTCAGCGAGCCGAACAATCATGTCATCGGCGATGTTTCGCTCCCAGCCCGGTGTGAAATGCCGGGCAGATGAATGTGAAGCGATGGCCGGCGCGCTGGCCACTTCCATGACGTCCCAAAACGCGGCATCTGACACGTGACTGATGTCGACCATTATTCCAAGGCGGTTCATTTCCCTGACGACTTCCACACCAAATTCACTTAACCCGTCCCATTGTTTGTTCTCATCATAGGACGAATCCGAAAGGTGATTTGAAAGTCCGTGCGCGAGGGTGATGTAGCGAATGCCTCGATCGAAGAAGTGCTGCACGTTGGCAAGGTCTCCCTCGATCGGTGAGCCGTTCTCCATTCCCAACGGTAGCGATATCAGGCCTTTTGCGAACTGTGCCTCGACATCTGCGGGTGAGACGGCGATCGCAAACTTGTCCGGCGACTCGGTGACGATTCGATTGACGAGATCGATCAGTTCCTCAGCGACTTCCTTGGAACGCCCTTCAGCTTCCATTCCAGCCGGCGTGTAAATTGACATAAAAGGGGCGTTGAGCCCTCCGGCGACGGCGCGGGGATAGTCGAAATCTCCGCCCTCGGTCGCCACGGAAACGTCTTCCCACTTGTCGATCAACCGATAAGGTACGTCGATGTGGGTGTCGATAATGATGGAGTTCTGCGCGAGTTCGACAGCACGAGCGGCCAGGTCAATGGGCTGCGGTGGCGCAACTGCGGGTGCCTCGGCCTGTTCGGTCGGGCCGCAAGCGGATAAAAGAAAGGCAATCGCAGTGGTTGCGATGAATCGGATGGTCATTCTGTCTCCCCCGGAGATGATGGTTTTGTTGGCGCTGGCGAACGCAGAGTATAGGCAATAATTCAGGCGGGAGCAGCTTCCTCGGCCATATCGTCACGCCATTCGGAGAGGTTCATCTCAATTGCTGCGAAACCACCGATCCAAAGCAACTCATCCCAGGCATAAACAAAATGGCCCTTCCAGATCCAGATCAGTGCATGCAGTATGAGTACGCTATACAGAGCGATCGTCATCCAGTTCAGTGACGTGATAATTAGCCCTTCTGAAATACCCTTTTCCTGGAGCCGCACGATGGCTTCGATAGTCAAGACCACTGCGAGCCAAACGGTGGCGTCTTGTATATCTATGTAAGCAAGAAACCTGGCCTCGCGGAGTCCGGCAGCATCGGTTACCAGCAGGGCCTCACCGATCTGAGACAATTCACCGCCGGAAGTCAATGTGTTGCAGTTACTCTCATTCACGAATGTGTACAGTTCATTGCGCACGAATGAGTAGCCTTGATCGGAGAAATCGCAAAGGCCGCTGTTGCCAAGTGAGACTGCCTGGGTGAGTTCGATAAAGCTTGAGATGTAAGCGAACAGTGTGTGCGCCAGGAATCCGTAGCAGATGACCCGAACTGCGACGAACGCAAAACGTTTCAAATGACTTAGTGCATCTTCGGACAGCCAGTATGTTTCGATCTCGAATAGGAAAAGCAGGCCAAACCAGGCGAGTTCGTCGAGTGATGTGGTGAAGGTCTTCATCCAATCGAGGATGGAGCTGTCCGCCGTCATCGTATGCTGTGCAGATTGCCAGTCTTCGACTATGTAAAAACCCCAGTTGAGGACGAGTAAGGAATAGACAATCCATTTGATGGTCTGTCGAATCCTGTCAATCCGTTGCTCGTGCTCCAGAGCTTTCGTAGTCGCTTCTGTTGGATTGCTCACTTCTATTACATTGCTCACTCAATCGAAACCAAACTAGATCGTCCCAGCGAGGTCCGTAAGTTTTTTCCAGTTACCGGTCGATTCGACCTCAACGATACGTTCATACATGGGTGTGAGCAGCGCGTCCAGCTCGGCGAGAAGCGATTCGAAACGATCGTCCGCACGCAGTGATTCAAAATAAGGGTCGTCTTCGAGTAACCACGTATCAAATACTATCGAGCTTCGATAGCCGGCATCGATGGCAGCTCTCAACGCAGCGAACGCATCTTCGGTCTGACCCAGTAGCGCATAAATTTGTGCATCACGAACGCCCTGACCAAAAAGGCCCAGGCGTGGCAGCGTCTGCACCACCGGAAGCACCGCATTCAGCAACTCATCGCTGCGCGCGGCCTCGCCGTTTTTTCTATGGATGTAGGCAAGCTTGACAATATCGCGGACGGTAAATCGATCAACCTGCAGGTCGCTGTCGTTTTCCAGTATCGGATTCTGAATCAGCACGTACTTACGAGCATTTTCGAAATCGCCCGCCAATAACGCAATGTCTGAGGCCACGCCAAATATAAACTGCGGTGCGTCGTTGTTCTCGATATAGTCAACAAAGAAAGCATTCGCAGCGGCATAGTCTTCTTTGATCAGGTACTGAAGCCCCTGATTTACCGGTGACAACGGGTGCGCTAGCGGCATGTCTCCAAGCATTTTCAGCGCACTTTCGATTTCACCGAACTGTCGATAGATAAAAAACGCGACGGCGCCAACGGCATCGGCCTCGGAGCTCAGGCTCAGGGCGATTCTGTCCCACGCAAACGCTTCGTCCAGCCTGCCCAGTCCGGCAAGGTGGGCAGCCATCAGGCCGTAGGGTACCGGCCACTCGGGGTGGATCTCAATGGCGTCAAGCCACAGACGAATGGCATACTCGTTTTCCCCGCGTTGCGCGTACAGCGCCGGCAGGTTGTTGTAAGGGACTCGACCCAGCGGGTCGAGTTGCATGGAACGATGGTAGTAGCCGATGGCTTCGTCGTGTCTCTGCTCGGCATCCCGCAAATTCCCAAACCACATGTAGGCGCGGGCGTGATTCGGACTGATTGCGAGTGCCTGCTCGAATGCGGTTTCAGCCTCGATGTTCTCCGTGCCAACGCGAGTCTGAATCCAGATCGACGTCTTGAGGAGACCAAGCGCTGCATAAGCATCTGAAAGATCCGGATTGAGCTCAAGCGCTTTGTTGATGTGCTGCTCTGCCGCGGCGAATGCCTGGTCGTACGGGATTGCCTGATGATTTATCGCCAGGAAAATCATGCTTTCGGCGAGGGCGACATAGGCTTCCGCATAGTCAGGATCAAGTTCGATCGCTTCTTCCAGTTGCGCGCGCGCTTCCTGGGTTGGCTCAATTTGACGTTGGTACAGATTGTCGCGAGCCGACTTATAAAGGCTATACGCACGCAGGTTTTCGGTCGGGACCTCGGCAAACATCAGCTGCTTGTCGGGCATCAGGGTCGTATGCAGTGCGGCGGCAATCTCTCCTGACACTTCACTCTGAACGACAAACAGATTGTCGGTCGTCAGTTGCCGATCATAAATTCGGGCCCACAGATGCTCATCAGTTTCCGCATCAATCAGCTGCACATTGATTCGTGTGTTGCTGCCGACCGTTTGAACGGTGCCTTCCAGCAGCGTATCAACGCCGAGTTCCTGGCCGATCTGGCGGAGATTCTTGGTCGTGCCCCGATACTCCATGACGGAGGTGCGCGAGATCACTTTTAAGGAGCCAATGTTGGCAAGCTTGGTCAGCAGGTCGTCATGCACGCCGTCAGCGAAGAGGGTGTTTTCCGGATTGGTACTTCGACTGGAAAACGGCAGCACTGCAATAGACTGGCGGCTCATCATAATGTCGGCGGCTGACTGTGCCGTCACGCCGCGTATGTCAGTCACGTTAAACGTGACCGAGACCGCCAATGCGATGATGAGCAAGCCAATGATGACGTAATTGGTCAGGCCACGCGGACTGTTTGCCGATACGCTTTCCCTGTCGACGTCCTTATCCAGTTTCACTCCGTCCGGGGTGATTTCGAATATCCACGCGAAAACAAGTGAAACAATGAATCCGATCAGGACGATGAGAACATAGGTCTGAAATACTGCATCGCTTGCGCCAAAGGTCGGCAGCAGTACTGAGCCTGCTTCGATAATAATCCACGCCACCAGTGCATAGGCCGCTGCAACGCGCAGCACGTTTCGTCGTCGTAGTTCTGAGATAAAGGAGGTCATCGGGGCGAATTATAAGTTATTTGAAGTTGTGGCTCTTCCTCGGCAACAATACAGCTCGACGGTGCGATCAGATAAGGGGTTCAAGATGATTATTAAGATGCTTGCGATACTCGCGGTGGTTGGAACCATCGGGGACGATGTGCGCCAGGAGGTGGTTTGCGCCGAGACCGGGTTCAGCAGGGCCGCCGAGGCCAGGGATAAGGACAAGTTCCTTAGCTTTGTTGACCCGGACGCACGTTTTATAACCGGACGGGTAGCGCGGGGAAGGGACGAGATCGGTAAGGCGTGGGGCCCTGTCTTGTCTCCGGACGGCCCCGCAATGCGCTGGCGCCCCGCATTTGTAGAGGTCACCAGTGACGGCAACCTGGCCATCAGCCGTGGCCCCTATCGATCGAGGCGAGTCGGCGAGGACGGCACGGAGACTGAATCCTGGGGCCATTTCATTTCTACCTGGCGACGAAACGCTGACGGAGACTGGCAGGTCGTATTCGACTCCGGCGGTGATTCGGGCATGACCCCGACTGACGAGGAAATTGAGGTTTTGGAGGCCGAGCCCGATTGCCCCTGACGGCAAGCCAGTTGACATAACATCAGGACACCCCCGTAGGACAGGCCCGCCACTCAACGACGTGCGCTGTCGCTTGACCTGGATCAAGAGTGATATCACAATGATATCTAATTGATACAGTGGAGGGGTGCCATGATCCGCGAGAACGAAAGAACAATACCGTCCGGCTACCTGATGATCGTTGTCCTGTTCATCGCCGAGGCGGGCTCCATTTACTGGTTCGTACAGGAAATTCAGGCCCTTTCCGTGGCGGGCATCATCGCAGCATCGATTTTGACGACCGTCGTCCTGATCCTGTGGTTTGGTTTTTTCATGGTCCATCCGAACGAGGCCAGGGTCTTGCAGTTGTTTGGCGCGTACGTTGGTACGGCCCGGCAACCGGGCCTTCGGTGGGCGAACCCGTTCTATACCAAGAAGGCGGTCTCGGTCCGGATCCGAAACTTCGAGAGCAGCAAGCTGAAAGTTAACGATTCCCGCGGCAGCCCGATTGAGATTGCGGCTGTGGTCGTCTGGCGGGTTATCGATACAGCCGAGGCTATCTTCGAGGTTGATGACTACGAAGAGTTTGTGACGATTCAAAGCGAGTCCGCTTTGCGGAACCTCACAACCACTTACCCTTACGAGCCGCATGAAGGTGACGGACTTGCACTTCGCAGCAACCCCGCGGAGATTGCGCAGGCGCTGCGCGAAGAGATTCAGGATCGCCTGGAAGAGGCGGGCGTCAATGTCATCGAAGCACGCATCAGCCATCTCGCCTACGCGCCAGAGATTGCCAATGCGATGCTCAGGCGGCAACAGGCTTCCGCAGTCATTGCGGCGCGCACGCAAATTGTTGCGGGAGCGGTAGGCATGGTGCGTATGGCCCTGGAGCAGCTCAAGGCGGAGGAAGTGGTAGACCTCGACGAAGAGCGCAAGGCGGCTATGGTGGGTAATCTCCTGACCGTATTGTGCAGCGAGGAAGGTACTCAGCCGGTGCTGAATACCGGGTCGCTGTATTCCTGATGGCGATTCCAGGATGAGCATCTTATGAGCTCACGCAAGGCATTTGCATTACGTATTGATGAGAAGACGCTTACGGCGATGCATCGCTGGGCCGAGGACGATCTGCGCAGTTTGAATGCGCAGATCGAATTCGTCTTGCGGGAGGCGTTGCGCAAGGCCGGGCGATTGCCGAAGCAAGCGAAGGACTGACTGTCGCAACCTGGCGGTTCATTCAGGCTATGATTGGCCGATGAACTTACTGGCTATCATCCTTGTTGTAATGGCCCTGATCGTAGGGGGCTGTGTTTTCTATGTTGCGTGGGAACTTTCTTCAGGGAAATTCGACCCCGACGAAAAGAAAGAACCGGGCGAATCGAAAGAGTCGAAAGATTCGCCCGGCCCTTGACGGAGCAGGGAGCTCCTTTGCCTCTGCACAACCAGAGGCCCTGACGTACTGATATTCCTAGTTGCGGTTGCGCTGCCTTGGTTTTGTCTGCGACCTGTTTCCGGTCGAGCCTGACTCGCTGCGCCTGGCGGGCTGGGCCTCGGTTCGTGCCGCCGGGGCACGCTGCCGGGCCGCCGGTGCAGACTGTCGAGGAGCCGCTGCGCGGGGCGTTTGCGCACTCTGCCGCGGTCGCGGAGCAGAAGCGCGTCGCGTCGGGCTGCTTTCCCGGACAGCGGGTTGGCTTGCGCGAGACGGCGCCGCCACCTGACCTGCTGTTGATCGCGAGGTCCCGGTGCCACTGGACACCCGGTTGGCGTTCGTACGGGTGTTTGCAGCCTGGGTCGGCCGCTGCAACCTTGCCTGGATCTGTGGCTGTACGCTGGTTCTCCCGCGCGTGCCCGCTGTCGCTGCCGGCCGCCGATTGCCTGAGTCGCTGGCAGATGAACGACTACTGGTCCTGGCATTGACTCGAGCGGTGTCGCTACCCCGGTCGCGAAAACTGATTTCCGGGCGACTGTCGGTCTGGCGACTCTGCCGCTGGCTGACGCGCGCAGTGCTGGTGGCCGATCGGTTTGAGTTAACGGAAGTCGTCGTGGAACGATTACCGTTGCTGGTTCGATCGCCTCGATTCGGCGCTGCCCTGCCGGTCGACGATCTCTGCCGATTTGCAGTTGTGCTGCGCTGACTGTCGTCAATAGTGGCGCCCCGATTGGTCGTCGCCCGTCGGCTATCGCGTTGACGCAGATTCAGATCCATACGACCATCCTCGCGAACCCGCAGACGGTCTTGCCTGCGCACCTCAGCGTCCCGACTGTTGTGCGAACCATTGGGCGAGTAGTGGTAGTTACGGACTCGCGGTTCGTCCTGGCGTGAGCCGGCGCGCGAGCGCGGACGCCAGTAGTCACCGTCGCGATAACGGTAGCGGGCGTTGGTCTGTCGGTTGTTCACATACCAGTTGTTGTAAACGGTGATGCTCGGGCGCCTGTAGTAGTGTCCGTAGTAATACCGGCCGTAGTACGGATGACCCCAGTAGCTCGGGTGATAGACGTGCAGGTAATGATTCGACCAGCCAATGGTGTAAGCAGTCGTCACACCCCAGAAGAAGCCGGACCGGAAACGGTACCCTGTCGGGTACGGGTAGTAGTAGATCGGGTAAGGATCCGGATAATAGTAGTAGACCGGGCGGGACTGCTGAACAATGACTTCCGTCGGCTCGTAGTAGGGGACGTAAATAATCTCCTCGCTGACTGGCACGATTTCTATGATGCCCTCATCGTACGAGACCTTTTGATGTTCGTCCGATTTCAGGTTGCCAGCGGCATAAGCGCGGTCACGAAACGATTCCACAGCAGCAATTACATCATTCTGCTGGCTGATAACGGCTTCACCCAGTCGCCAGGTCCAGTCGATATCTTCGTCCAGCATGCGAACGACATCCGGATAGTTGAGCAACGCGACAATCGACTCGTCCCATTCCTCGTCCGGCTCAAGTTTACTGTCGTCTTCCAGTGCTTCAAGGAAGCGGGCCGCCTGAACGATTTCCAGCGGATAGGTTGATGCGGGCAAGACGATTGCGAGAAGGTCGTCCGGATAAAGTGCCACCGGACCGACCAGTTCCTCGAGTTCGACATTGGACAGCAACTCATCTGTGTTCAGGGGCTTTTCACCGGATCCGCTGTCATCGAACTCATCGGCTGCATAGACCGGCAGTGGCTCGCCATTTTCGTCGACGGGAACCTGGGCAAATGCCTGGCTCGCGGCAAGCGTCAGTGCAACTGCTGCGAGCAGGTTCAGAAAGAACACGTTTGGTGTCGGATTTTCTGCGATCAATTGGCCGTTCATGATGGCCTCCCGGCTGTTCGGTACGCATGTTCGCGGACCGGTGCATGTTGAGGCTAAGATTAACGGAGGCAACCTGAATGGGCGCTTAATCCCTTTAAGAGATTGCAAAAAACTGATAATTCAATGGCTTAGCGTACTTTCCAATAATTGATGGAACCTTTCGGGCGGCCAAATCGTCTTTGTTTACAGGAGCGCAACAAAAATGCCGGGGGAATGATGAAAAAGCACATGCAGGAAAAGCTGGAATCAGCGGCCGTATCGAACCACAGTGCCGGAGAGTCATTCCCTCCTCCGGCCGCTCGCCCGTCCCTGGTTGTCAGGCACGAATTGTCGCCTGTTTCATCAGTGACAGAAGGTTACGACCCTTACAACAAACCGGCATCGGCACTTCCTGATTCGGCTGCCGATGAGAAGCCGCGCTAGCAGCCGACCTCAGGAGGATATTCAGGCAAAGGAATGACGGCCTGTCGGCTATTCGTCGTCGCCACCATGCCAGGAGAGGAACTTCCAGTCGGTGCCGTCACGGACCAGGATATCGGTGAACCTGCCATTGCTGACGACTGTCTTCTTGTCCTTCGTCTGCACCGCCATGGTGTAAAGATAATGCAAAACCGCGGTGTCGCCATGTACGACGATGGAAAGTGGGTAGAGTTCGTGCGTCAGGCCCTTGGTTTGCTCGGCGTTGAATCGTGCCCACATCCTGGTCGAACTCTTGCTTCGGGGAGCTGGTGAGGCGTTCGGCCAACCCATGAAGTCAGCGGACAGCATTTCATCGGCCCAGTCGTCGTCGCCGCGTTCTTCCGCTGACCAAATATTCTCGACCGTGGCCCAAGCAGCGGCATGATCGTTTGCCGTTGCCTCCTGGGCAGGTGTCGCGCTAACGGACAAAAGCAGAATCAGAATGATGGTAAGTCTGTGTATCTGCTGCATGGCTCTGTTCCCTTTAAGTCTTTCTAATCTAACGATTTAAAAGTCTACACGGAACAAAACGGCGCAATCCGGACCTGCAACTCATTTCTCGATTGGCGGGCCGATGAAATCGTGAATGCTGTCACGATTTGAGTCGTCAAACAGTATTTCACCGTAGAGATTGCGGAGATCGGCAGCGCTCAGATAATCCGGATGGTGGATCTCCGTAATGGTCGCGTAGTTAAATGAGCGCTCATTTTTTTCGATGATGAACAGATACTGGTGTGTTGCCAGCGTGCGCGGCAGCCCGATTTGCATGCTGTTCCCGATCGTGGCGTACGCTTCAGGTACGTCGAGTTCGCCTATAAACAGGTGCTGTTTCCGGATTGACCAACCGGCATCTCTGAAGGTGGCGCCGATGGATCCGCCGGCAACGATGAGGCCGTGTTCGCGCGCATAGGCCTGCCTGGTTTCTCCCGAGTATTCGACAACCGCATACGTTCTGCTGACTTTGTGACCATTTTCGTTGCTGTAAAGACTCGAAACCCGGCCGCCATCGCTGTGACTCAGTACCTCCACGCCATAACTGCCGAATGTATTCCTGATCATGTCGCTATTGAGGTCTGAGCCTGTGGACGCACAGCCAGGAATACTCAGTGCAACAAGAAGGAGGAGAATGCGGGTGCAGGTTTCCAGTTTCATTGCGCCATCTACCAATCGCGAGTGGCATAGAATGCCGGCATAGTTGTGCTTTGCAAGTGCTTTGATCGGAGATAGTCAATGCGAGCCATGTCGCTTGCGGCAATCTCGTCCCTCGAGGAGAACCCCGAGCCACTTGAGCTCGTCGATGTGCCAATCCCCAGTCCACGGGATGACGAGATACTTCTTCGCGTGTCGACCTGCGGTGTATGCCATACCGAACTGGACGAAATCGAAGGCAGGACGCCACCCCCCGTAATGCCGGTGATACCCGGCCACGAGGTGGTCGGGAGGGTCGAAAAACTCGGGCCCGGCGCTGCCAGGTTCAAATTGGGCGACCG
>JAHEFF010000076.1 GCA_024640315.1 Woeseiaceae bacterium | reverse complement strand
GACACCAGGCTGGCACGAAGTTGAAATTTCAGGCGGCGCAACCGGGTTCATCAGCGCTGACTGGAGCAAAATTCTGGACGAGGCGCCCGAATTAGGCGAGGTCGCCGCCGCCAATGAAGCGGCAAAAGAAGTCGTTGAGGAGGTGGCGCAGGTAGACGAAGTCATTGAAAACGTGACTGACACCGAGACGCAGATCGAAGAGGCCGTCGCAAATGTTGCGGAGGAGGCTGCTGCTGAAAATATAGCACCAGCGACCGAAGTCTTGGCAGTAGCTGCAGATAACGCTCCGGGCCCGATCGTGAATGAAGCGGTTTCCTCGGCAGAAGGAACCGCTGATGAGGCGGTTGTTGAAGCGGCGGAAAAAGATCCCGTAGAAGAGATCATTGGAGTTGATAATGCAGAACCGACGTCACCGATTGAAAAAACGGGGACCGCCGCACTGCCGGTAAAGGTCGCCGGGGAGTCACCCGAAGTACCCGGCGACAAGCCGGCCGTGACCGACGCCTTACCTGCACCTGTGGTGGTCAACACCGTCACAGCGGGCCCTCCGGGGCCGCAGGGACCTCCCGGACCTCCCGGCGCAGCGACCGTTGAGGGCTCGCCCGATTTCCTGATGAAATTC
Source organism: Woeseiaceae bacterium (assembly GCA_024640315.1). Taxonomy (GTDB): domain Bacteria; phylum Pseudomonadota; class Gammaproteobacteria; order Steroidobacterales; family Woeseiaceae; genus SZUA-117. The sequence continues at coordinate 9,200 of JAHEFF010000076.1, read as the reverse complement.
ACGGCGCCAACCGTTGGTGGTAACTCGCAGGTGTATGACGATGGCAATAACATTGGCATTGGCACGACTGAACCGAAGCAGCGTCTCGAGGTGAACGGCAATATCCAGATTCACGAACAAAACAGCAGTGTTGCCGGACTGATGATTACGCAGGCAGGCGGTGAAACTGGCTACATCATGCATAACCGGGCCAGCACCCTGACTATCGGTGCCGGATCGATCGACCGTATTACGATTAATCGTGACGGTAATGTAGGTTTTGGCGTAACACGACCGTCAAATCCGATTGAGCTGGCCAGTGGCGCACACGTGACGGCCGGTGGCGTATGGACCAACAGCTCCTCGCGGGAGCGCAAGGAAAATATCGCCGATCTGTCTGCAAGCGATGCGCTGGAAACATTGACCGCACTCGAACCGGTCCGGTTCAATTACAAAAATGACCAAGCGGAAAGTTACGTTGGCTTCATTGCTGAAGACGTACCAGACCTTGTCGCAACAAGGGACAGGGACGGTTTGAGTGCAATGGATATCGTCGCCGTGCTGACAAAAGTCGTTCAGCAACAGCAGGAAAAAATCGAAGAGCTTGAAGCGCGACTCGATCAGCGATAAATTCCTCCGCAGCGTATCGATGCGGCAAGTCAATTCTTGCCATTCGACCGTGCCCACAAAAATAGTATCCATCAACTAATTTGCGTGATTCGACCACGGCAGGGCTATACGGCCCTGGCAGGTTGGTTGCGTGATATACAGGAGAACGGCATGAGTGTTGCAAAAAATTCTGAAATTACAGCGTCTTCGAGAAAGAGCTTTGAAGATGCAATTCAATCGGGAATCAAACGGTTTTCGAAGACCGTCGACAACGTCGAAAGCGCCTGGGTCAAGGAGCAAAAGGTCGTTATAGCGGACGCGGAAGTCTCGGAATACCGTGTAACGCTGGTGGTTACGTTCATCCTCAAAGACTGAATTTCAATTCATCAACCTGGAGAAGACAATGGCAGGAAAATTTGAAGTATATAAAGATAAAGCAGGCGAGCATCGCTTCAGACTGAAAGCTGGAAATGGCGAGATCATTCTTACAAGCGAGGGCTATAACGAGCAGGCCGGATGCGCCAATGGTATCGAGTCTGTACGAAAGAACGCTGGAGATCTTGCACGTTTTGAGAAGATCACCACCGATTCCGGCAAGTATCGGTTCAACCTGAAAGCGGCCAATCATCAGGTCATCGGTACAAGTCAGAGCTATGAGTCCGAGTCGGGTCGTGACAACGGTATCGAAAGCGTCGGCCGCAATGCGCCGGACGCGAAGGTCGTCGAAGTTTAATCGAGATTGTGAGTTGGCGGCGGCGCCGGGTGGTGCTGCCGCCCTTCGTCAATCGAGATGGTCAATCACGAATCTTCGCATTCCACAGGGTGGCGGCCAGCACCATCGATAGTACCGATGAGCCGATCCAGAACATGATCGCCAGGTCGAAGTCGTAGATCCGGACACTGCCGGTAACATCCATGCCTCCACCAATGAGCGTAGCGGTTATGTTCTCCTGCGTCGCCGCTGCCAGATAGCTGAACGCGCCGACAAATCCCATCACAGCACCCGTCGCACCGCGCGGCGCAATATCGACTGCAAACAGTCCACCGAGTGAAGCCATCAGTCCGCTCAGGGTTGCGCCATAAACGGCAAACGCAACGGCCAGGAAATAACTGTTGGTCGGACCATAGAAGATTGCCAACAACGCAAGCACCTCAATGATGGCGAACAACAGGTTTGCGGGCGGTCTGCGGGCATCGAAAGCCCTGTCAGAAATATAGCCGTAGGCGATCGAGCCGAAGAATCCGGCCACCGTGTTAATTGCGAGGAATGTGCCGGCATCTAGCAACGAATAACCGCGGGCTTCCTGCAAATACAATACGCCCCAACTGTTAATCGCGTAGCGAGTTACGTACATCAGGCCGCTGGAAATCGCGACAATCCATATTGCACCGATTCCGAATACGACTTTCTGGGTTTGCCAGGTTGTTTTGTTTTTGGCTACTTCGGATTTTTCGTTAGCCCATTCGTGAATGGTGGGAAGGCCCATCGAGCTTGGTGCGTCCCGCAAGAATGTGTAGACCCACGCAGATACTGCGATACAGATTAATCCCGGGAGAATGAAGCCGTATCTCCAGCCGGCTGCGGCAACCACTGCGGCAACGATGTAGAACGTCATGCCCTCGCCGATCGAATGAGAGGCGTTCCAGAGGCCATAACGGCGGCCCCGTTCGTGGATGCTGAACCAATTTGTGATGGATATGACCGCGGAGGGCGCCGCCATGCCCTGGAACCAGCCATTCAATGCCCACAAAACGATCGAGACCCAGACGAGGGTCGACATGCCCATAAACAGGTTGATGATGGCCGAAATGAATATCGCTGCCGAGAAAAATATTCTGGGTCGGAAATGGTCGGACAGGAATCCATTGAAGAATTTGCCGAATGCGTAACCGTAGAAAAGGGCCCCGCCGATCATGCCGAGTTCCTCAACGCTGAATATGCCACCGTCGATCAGTGGCTTCTTGACGATTGAAAGTCCGAGCCGGCAGGTATATATAAATCCGTAGCCGAAGATGATGGCCAGCATGACGCGGACGCGGTGCTTGCGAAACAGTGCGTCAACTTCGCCTGGAATAACGGCTTGCACAGGCATGAGCAATCCTTTCCGAATATCAGTGCGCAGCTTGCCAGAATCCCTGGCGACAGGCCAATTGAACATAACCCTGAGAATAACGAGCCGGCTGTCAACCCACGGGGCGCTGCGCCGTTAAACAGGCAGACAGAAACATTTTGACTGGGCTAATGGAGAAATGAGATGAATACAGGGAAGTTTTTGGATTTCATGAAAGTGTCGATGTTTGTTGCCGGTATCGCATTGTTCAGCGGCGCGGTCTGGGCAGACGAAGGCAACCAGGCAGGCGATCGTCTGGACAATCGAGGCGACCGAATTGAGGAGCGCCTCGACCGAAAGGGTGATCGAATCGATGACCGCCTGGACAATCGTGGTGACCGCATCGATGGCCGCCTTGATCGGGCTTCTGATCGTGCCGCTGCCGCCGGTCGTCACCGGATGTCAGATCGCCTGGACAACAAGGGTGACCGGATCGATCGTCGATTGGACCATCGCGGTGATCGTGTAGATCGACGTTTAGATCATAAAGGTGCCCGAATCGATCGCCGCCTCGATAATCGGGGTAACCGGGTTGATCGTCATCAGGACCGGCATAGACAGAGAGTCAATCGACGGCACGCCAGCTGATTTTCAGCGTGAAGCAATGAAGCCCTGCTCTCGCAGGGCTTTTCTTATGGTTCTTCCGTTTCTGCTTTCAGGATGTCTTCCCAGCGGCGTGTCAGCAGATTTGCCTTGTAGTCTGCAACCTTGTATTGCCAGCCGTCGACCCTGCTGCTGATTTCGACTGCTTCAACGTTGCCTTCGTCTGCCGCTGACACATCCAAAGTGATCCAGTTCTCGTCCCCTGATCTGATCGAACGGGCGACGATGGTCAGGCCGTCAAACGTTTCGAACATAGTCGTTACCGAATCGTCCGCCGATACCGATAGCCTGACATCATCGAGGTCAAGATCATTCAAGGCGCCACCAATCCCGTTAGCCACGGTCGAATAACTCAATTCCCGGCCGTCCGGAATATCGGCAACCTGAAAGTCTGTATCGGACTCCGAAAATTTATCGATTCTGATGGTCTCGCCATCAGCGTGTGTGATGGTTGCTGATTTGATCCTTGATGCATCGATGTCGATGATATCCGCTATCAGCCAGTCGCCCGCTGTCGCGGGAATCTCGGGGTTCTGATCGATGAGCCAGCTCTGGTCTTCGCTTGCGATGCGCGCATATCGATAGTTGCCTTGCGCGGTATTGCCGAAAATGATCCCGTGACTGATTTCTCCGGCAGTGGTCGTAACCAGGGTTCCCTTGCTGCCTTCTGCATTCGGCGCGTCAACGCCCAGCCTTCCATGTAAATCCGGGTTATCCGTTTTCGCTTCCAGGACTTTCGCATCGGCCATTGCGAGGAGGATTGCGCGAACGCTGTCGATATTGGCCGGGTAACCAGCGCGTCCTTCGACACGCCAGGATTTTCCGTCTTTTACGATTACCACAGCGTCGTCATTTGCGCGTGTGATGGTCACGCGGTCAATGTTATTAGCGGAATCTCGAAAATCCGGCATAAGCAACTGGCCGCTTTCTCTCGTATCTCCCTCATCGCCGGATTCGATCAGGACCAGCGTGACAACGAGAACCGCAACAATGATGCCCAGTAGTCGTAGCGTGGAACTGCTCATGCCCGTTCGCTCCTGTTGCGCCGCCACAATGCAATTAACACAAAAATTGTAAGAAGCGCGGGAACGAGGCCGATGTTGATTATCTTCAGTACTGTCCCGAGGCGCTCAATATCCTCATCGAGGCCGCGTTGCACCGCCCGAAGCTCTGTGCGGATCGAGGCTCGCTGATCGACAAAGCGGTCAATTTCATTCTGTTGTTCGGCGGTCAGAAGAATATTGCCGCTGTCCTCGCGAGCGGACTGAAGTTCTCCCAGGCGTCGTTCGGTTTCATCGAGCTCTCGTTGAAGCTGTTCCTCTGTTTCGCGGAATCTTGCTTCGGCATCTACGCGGATTGCCTCGACCCGAGTAAAAGGTCGTGTAAAGCTTGCGCGGCTTCTGACGCCAATGAGGTCTGAGCTACCGGAAAGATTTTCCAGCGCGTTGACAACAAAAGCGCCGTTGCTCGCGAAGGTGTTGGCTATCTGTTGTCCGAAGAAGCTCTGCACCTGCACCCACAGGTGATCGGCAAGCATGTCCACATCGCCGACAACAATCAGATTGGCTGAACCGGTTGATCGACTGAGGTGCGAGGCATCACCGGCAGCAGCAGGATCATCGCCATCTGCAGAACTGACGCTTGCAGCGGGTGGCCCATTCGGAAATGCGCTTGGGAGCGAGCCACTCACCCGCGCCGCAAGAATCTTTTCCTCCCCGCCCGCTACGAAACCCGTTTGCAGTGAGCCGGGATCGGGCAGATAGCTGAAACGCGTGGCGGCCATGACCTGTGAGGCGGAGCTCGAAGTCAGCAACGGTTCGATTGTCGCCGGGCTGTCGTCCGTGGCCTGCAGGAAGCCGGCGACGGCGAGGTGCACAACGTTCAGGTCCGCTGTGATGATGTCGTCAGCACTCATGTGAGCGGCGTCAACGCCCAGGTAGCCGTAATGCCGAACCGGGCGTCGATCCATGCCGGAAATCTGCAACGCAAGCTGAGCGTCTGCAACGACTTCTTCGGCGGAGAACTCGATCCCCCATGCATCGAAAAGTGCCTGCAAGTTGGATCCCTGACCCATTGGCGGCATACCCTGCGGCATGCCTTCCATTGACATCGGATCTACGTCCGCTACCGGGTCGACGAAGATCAGTGCCTTGCCGCCGCCCAAAATGAACTGGTCGATAGCATAGAGTGTGTCGTTGGACAGGCTCTTCGGCTGCACGATCCACAGCAAGCTCACATCGTCGGCGATCTCATCGAATGTCGTTCCCAGGTTACGCATTTCGAACAGCTGCCCGGCCTGCTGGTAAACCACCCACGGCTGCTGCATTTGCTGAGTCTGCGGGTTGAAACTGCCGGCCATGTCAATTCCGGAAACAAGACCGATCACGCTGCGATCCGGATTGGCAAGGGTGTTGACGAGCTTGGCTATGTCGTATTCGAGAAACGCTTCCTTGTCCGGCTGAAAGAACGGAATCACTTCCTCGTTATCGACACTGTCGGTGCCGGCCAGGCCCATATAGACCGGATCCGGTAGGGTGCCGAGCTGGACGCCCTGCAAGCCAAATTGGGCTGCGCGGTCCTCCTCCTCGGAGAAGGGCAGTGGATCGATCACCTGCAGCCGAATATTTCCGCGCGCCTCGCTTTCAAACTCTTCGAGCATTTCGCGTACCCGCTCGGCATAGCTGCGCAGGCCGGGCATGCTCTCGGTTGCCTGGTCGGAAAAGTAGTAGTAGAGGTTGACCGGTTCCTCGATATTGGCGAGGAGATTTCGCGTGCCGTCCGAAAGTGTATAAAGACCATTTTCGGTCAGGTCTATACGCCAGCCTTTGAACAACTGGTTTGAGATTGAAACGGCGATGACGAACGCCACGCCTATTAACGTCAGGCTGGTTGCGCTCAATCGTTGTTGTGTCTTCGTACTCATAGTCGATTCACTCAGTCAGCCTGTTTCCATTGCAGGACAATCGTGTTCGCATAAAGAAACGTGCCGATCAGCAATGCGAAGTAAATGAGGTCGCGGAAATCGATAACGCCGCGTGAGATATTTGAGAAGTGCGTGAGAAAACTCAGCGACGCGATCGCGTCAACGATTACCTGCGGCGCCCAACCGCTGAACATATCCAGCACCATCGGAAAACCCGACAGCAGAAAACCGAAACACACGACAATGCTGATTACAAATGCGATGACCTGGTTGCGAGTGAACGCCGAAAGGCACGACCCGATGGCCAGGAAACCACCTGCCATCAGCAGGCTGCCGACGTAGGCCGCCAGAATAGTGCCGTTGTCAGGGTCACCCAGGTAATTGACGGTAATCCAGATCGGAAAGGTGAGGGCCAATGCGATACCTGTAAAGGCCCATGCCGCCAGGAACTTGCCCAGGACCGCCTCCCACGGTGTGATCGGCAGCGTCATCAGCAATTCGACGCTGCCGGATTTTCTTTCCTCCGCCCAAAGCCGCATCGAAATCGCCGGAACAAGAAACAGGTATAGCCATGGATGGAAATTGAAGAATGACCGCAAATCCGCCTGGCCCTGTTCGTAGAAGCCGCCCAGATAAAAGGTAAACGTGCCCATCAGCACAAGGAAAATAACAATAAAAACGTAAGCAACCGGCGTAGCGAAGTAACTCTTCAGCTCACGTCGAAACAATGCGCCCGTGATTCTCATACCTTCTCACCTCGCGTGATTTGCCGGAATACTTCGTCAAGTCGTCCGGCTTCCAGCTGCAGTCCGGATATGTTCCAGTTGCTGTTGTTCACCAGGTCGGTGATTTTGTGCCAGTTCGAAGCACCGTCGCTGCCGGATTTCGCGACAGCCGTGATCGTGCCGTGTTCGCGATCGGATTCGGTGGTATCCACGGAGTCCAGTTTTGCGAGCGCCGCTTCTACTTCATCGAAATTGTCATCGCCACCCAGGCTCAGCCGCACTGCGTTGTGATAGCGGGACTGCATGGCGAGATTGTGCGGCGTGTCGTCGGCAAGGATTCTGCCATTCGCAATGATAATGGCACGAGTGCACACGGCTTCGACTTCTTCAAGAATGTGTGTCGATATGACGATGAGTTTTTCCGCTGACATCGAATGAATCAGTTCGCGAACTTCATGCTTCTGGTTCGGATCGAGGCCATCGGTGGGTTCGTCAAGAATCAGCACATCCGGATCGTGCAAGATTGCCTGGGCCAGGCCGACCCGGCGTTTGAATCCTTTTGACAACGTGTCGATGGACTGATGCAGGACCGGACCCAGGTGCAACATTTCAACGACCTCGTCCAGGCGGGCCTTGCGCTCGTTGCCCTCAAGCCCACGAACGTCAGCAATAAAGTCGAGGAAGCTGCCGGGTGTCATTTCCGCGTAGCAGGGTGCGCCTTCGGGCAAATAACCAAGTCTTTTCCGGGCCGCCAGACCGTCCGTAGCGATATCGTGACCACACACACTGGCGCTGCCGGCACTTGGCGCAACGAACCCTGTGAGCATTTTCATCGTCGTCGACTTTCCGGCGCCGTTCGGGCCTAGAAAACCCAGCACCTCGCCTGGTTCGCAATGGAAGCTCAGGTTGTCGACCACCGTGTGGCGGCCGTAATGTTTGGTCAGACCATCAATCTTAATCATTTAAATTTCCATGCCCGGTTCAGGCGGCTGCATTTTTTACCAAAATCTTTTTTCTGCTTCAAGAGGGTTGCAGGATATTGATTTTATTGAGAGTTTTTTACTGGGCGCGGGCGCGACTACGCAGATCAAATGTTGGCGTTGTTGTGGCGGAAAGGGAAGGTCCTGCAATCAGCAGGATGATGCAAATCGCATGGTTTGCGCGAGTGTTCACGCGCGTATGATAGTTCAACGGTCTCTTTCGGGCGAGACTTGCGTTTCAAAGGTAATCACACGGCCAACGCCGCGATCGCGAGGGTCGGCGGCCGGCTGAAGCGAACTGCCGTCATCCCAGATGACCTGAACGTCACCAAATTCAAAACTGTGCGGTTCGACGCGATAGCCGCGATCGCCGAGCGCAGTAATGGTCTCATCAGGCAAAGGTCTTGCGACGCTCATCGTAATCAGGTCGGCGGGGAGCAATTGATGATGAAATCGGGTGGCGCCTACAGCGTCCGCGGGTGATTGGCCGAAGTCGATGATGTTGATAATCGTCTGAAAAACAGATGTGAAGATTGTCGAACCGCCGGGTGTTCCCAGGACCATTCGCACGACGCCGTCTTCGAGCAGAATTGTCGGCGACATAGATGACAAGGGTCGTTTGCCAGGTTGAATTTCGTTTGCGGTACTGCCGACAACGCCGTAAATATTAGGCACACCTGCCTTGGCGCTGAAGTCATCCATTTCATTGTTAAGCAGGAAGCCGGCGCCCTCGACGACCACGCCGCTACCGTATTCCCAATTGATTGTGTATGTATTTGATACAGCGTTTCCCCACTGGTCGATGATCGAGTAATGCGTTGTGTCAGGGGATTCAAGCCCTGGCTGCACTCCCTCGATTCTCGAAATGTTTTCGGGGTCGACTTCCTGCGCCCGGCGCGCGATATAGCTGTCGGCGAGTAGAGCATCCGTGTTAATAGCGGCAAAGTCGGGATCACCCATGTATTCTGCGCGGTCCGCGAACACGCGTTTTTCCATCTCGGCGACGAGGTGAATATATTGCGGTGAGTTATGAGGAACACCGGCAAAAAAATGGTCCAGGTTGTCCTTCATTTTTAGTAACTGGATGACTGCAAATCCGCCAGAACTGGGCGGGGGAGCAGAGATAATCTCATACTGACGCCAGTCAGCTCGTAGTGGCTCACGCCATTCTGCCGTATAGGATTCGAGATCCTCCAGCGTGATCAGGCCGTTGCTCCGTTCCATTTGCTCGACAATCAGCTCTGCAGTCCTGCCGCGGTAAAAATCCTCC
>JAHEFF010000035.1:12907-35349 GCA_024640315.1 Woeseiaceae bacterium | reverse complement strand
CGACTGATGGTGGCATCAGCGGTCGCCAGCGCGTCCAGCGATACGTAGGTAACGGACAAATTGTACTCGCCCAGCATCGGGTTTGAGATTCGCCGAATGAGCGTGTCGCGGAGCAGCCAGGCGCTTACGGCCAGGACGACGAACCCGGCCAGCGCGACGGTCAGATATTTAAGTGCTCTCATCAGGCGAATGCCCACGTTCCTTTTTCGAGTCGGCGAAAACGCTTCTCACCCAGAGCCCGGCCAGTGTGCTGTAGCCGTAGTCCCTGTGCGCCACCCGCTGTGCACTGTCCAGTATGTAATAGGTTGGAAATACCGAGATACCCCAATCGCGGGAGGTGTCTCGTGTGCCGAGCAGAACGGGCAAATCGAGTTCGTGCCGGTCGGCGTACTCCCGGACTTCATCCACTGTCTGCCAGTCAAGTGCAACGAGCAGTATGGACAGGTCGGCTTCCCCCCTGATTCGTCGAAGGTTGCGAATGTTGTGTGCGCTTGCAGCACAAAAGTGACACCAGGGAGCGAAGAAGTACACCAGCGTCGGCCGGCCTGAGGTCGCGTCGATCCCGCCTGTGGCTCCGTCCAGGGTCATAAGCCTCAACGACGGCGCCGCTTCGTAGTCCGCATTGAGCATGTCCTGTGTTCGGTAGAGGTGAACCCCACCGACTACGATGACGACGACCAGCACTTCGGGCAGCCACTTGCGAATGCCTCGAAAACGAGAAAGGAGAGGGTGCATGCTGCGCTAGCGTGCGGCGGCTTTACCACCGTCAAACGCTTTCAGCACCTCCCGGGTCAGGTCCCAGTTATCGAAGCCCTGCCGGCCCCAGTCGAGCCCGCGACGAACAATGACGAGGTCATGCGAGGGCACAACGATGACGTATTGGCCGCGGTTGCCGGCGGTTGAGTATGCGTCTTTGGGAACATCGGTTCGATCGTCCGGCACCAGCCACCACTGACCACCATAAAAGTTGCCTCTTTCCGCCGTGGCCGGAGCCGGTGTCCTGACAAATTCTATCCACTCCTCGGAAAGCAGGCGCTCCCCGTCCCACATGCCGTTCCGGGCATACAGAATGCCGAACCGGGCGAGGTCTCTTGCGTTGGTATACACCTGCGAACTCAGGATGAAATCGTGGAAACGGTCGGAACTGACCAGCGTGTTTCTCATGCCGAGCTTGTCGAGCAAGGCCTTCCTCGGAAATTCCTGGTACGTCTTGTCGTCGCCGAGTGCCTGCTTCATGGCATAGACGGCGAGCAGGGTGTCATAGTTTTCGTAATCCCAGAAACTGCCTGGTTTGCGGATAAGGCCGCGATTGCGCATGCCGTTGACCGAGCTGGCACCGGCCCAGTAGGCGAGGCCGGATCCTGTTGCATATTCCATTCCGCGGCTGTCCACGGTGTAGAGGCCGCTGGACATATTGAGCACATGTCGCAACGTAATATCGTTGCGCGGGTCGGCTTCAGGATTATCGGCCTCTGGTAACCACTCGAAACCCAATGGTTTGTCGAGATCCATCCTACCCTCGTCGACCAGCATACCGATCAATGTGACTGCAATGCTTTTCGCCGTCGACCAGGTTCGCGTGCGAGTGGTCATGTCAGCACCGTTGTCATAGCGCTCATGAATAATGTCGCCGTTGTGCACCACAATCAGGCTCAGGGTCGTCTGTTCGGGCGATTCGCGCACAAACGCCCAGTCGGATGCAGCCAGCAGGGCATCTTCGTCGACGTAGTCAGGTAGCGGTTTTTCCGGCACCAGGTCCCCGTTGGGCCATGCCGTCAGAGCCGGGTCAAAATCAGGGTAGGGCAGTTCGAGCTTCGGCAATGAATCAATGTCATCGAAGCTCTGATCCGGCGCCATGACAACACAGCCAATACCTTCTCTGAACGCGGCGCGTACGGTGGGTCCGGTTGTTGGGCCGCCGATGGCAACCGCTTGCAACTCAGCATTCGTCTCATACTCACCACCGTCGGGCGTGCCCACAGGCCCACCGAACCGATCCGGAGTCAGGTAGGCGAGTTCGTGACGAAATACCTGCCGGAGCGGCCGGTTCGATGTGTAAAGGCCGTTGCACATTAATACGGCCTGCACGCCGTTGCGGATTAATTGCCGGTTAGCTGCGAAATAGTCGTAATTTTCCTCTTGCTGAGCGAAAGTGACGTTACCAAGAAGAAGGGTGAGCAAAAGGGCTGATCTTTTCATCGGGGGCTACCGCAGGATGTGGTTGGTGTCGCGAGCCAATATAATCGATGGGCTTTCGACAAGGAACTCAGGCTTTACCGGGAACTAGAAAATGAATTATAAAAATGCTGTAACTATATTATTTATAACGGGTTTTATTGTTTCAACCGGCCCCGTGTTGGCGGAGGATCCGATGCAGGGCTTCGGTACCACCGCAAGCAATGTCTTCTTCTATTATGAGGACGTCGAGGCGGCGACCACCTTTTATAAGGAAACGCTGGGCTTTCGCGTTGCGGCTGACTATGGCTTCGCAAAGATTATGCAGGTGGCGCCCAAGTCGTTTGTCACGCTGGTTGATCACACGAAGGGAATGCATTCAGCTGCTGAACCCAAAACCACCGCGATCGCGTTGGTGACCGATCAACTGGACCAATGGTGGGATTATCTGCAGACGCAGGACATCGAAATGCGCTCAAAGGATTACACACCGCGTGAAGGTAGCGCACACGATGGCTTCGTGGCGGTCGATCCCGAGGGTTACCTGCTCGAATTCGAACGCTTCAATCCACACGAGGAAAACGAGCGCTTTGTGCCCTTACTGAACGCGACCAAAACTCTGATGGCACATTCGGATTCAAACGTACCGGAAGGTCTGGGATTCAAGGCGACGGTTGTCTGGTTCTATTACAAGGACATGCAAGGCATTCAGCGCTTCTATGAAGACGTGCTGGGTTTTGACCTGATCGCTGATCAGGGTTGGGCGAAAATTTATCCCGTGGGTCCGACCGGTTATTTCGGTCTCGTCGACGAGCAGCTCGGCATGCATAACTATACGGAGCAAAAGGCCGTTACGATGTCATTCTTCACCGCCGATATTGACGGTTGGTACGAGTACCTGAGTAAGAACGATTCAATCGAGATGCGATCCGAAAAGATTGAGGAAGAGGACGAATATCGCGCCTTTGTTGCTTATGATCCGGAGGGGTATTACCTGGAGTGGGATGTATTCAACCCTATCCCCGCCAATACGGATCTGTTGAAGGCGATTGATGCAAAATAGCCGGAGACACCGATGACGAACAGACGCGAGTTTCTGCAGGTGCAGGCGCATCCGCCGCAGCGGTAGCTGCACCGGCATCATGGATGAATGTTGCGCTGGTGCAGGCCTTATTGCCAACACGGCCAATTTCCGGGACAGACGAGTCCCTGCCGATCAGCGGTCCGGGCAATTCCAGGATCTTCAAGAGTCTTTGAGGTTTATGCGGCCTGCTGGAAGAGCGGCAGTTCGAATTCAAAAGTTGTCCCGCTGTCGACCCGACTGGTCACGGTTATCTGGCTGTCATGAAGGTCGAGAATTCTTTTGACGATCGCAAGACCCAGGCCCGATGACCCGGAATATGCATTGGCTTCGTCTTTTGCCTGGTAGTAGCGATTAAAAATCAAGGGAATTTCTTCGTCAGAGATGCCACATCCCGTATCAGTGACGGCGACTGTCACTGATGTCGGCCGTTTTGCCACGCTCAGAACGATGTTCCCGCCAACCGGCGTGAACCGAATGGCATTACGCACGAGATTTTCAAGGACCCGTTGAATCAGGCCGATATCTCCAACGGTCAGTACGTTGTCGGTATCAAGGTCAATTCCCAGCTTGATGTTCTTGTTTTCGGCCTCCAGTCGAAACTCCTGGGACACGTCCTGCAGGAGCTCATGCACTGAAAACGCTTCGAGGTATCACGCGCAGATCGCGATTCCGTGTTCAATTGAACGCGAAACGATTACCGTGGCAATCGCGAGCCGACCTATCGCCTTGTGAAACGGAAGCGTATCTCGGCGTCCGGATTGCGCTGGCGGCATTCGAAGTCCATGCCGTAATCACCGTAGCGGCAAAGCCAGTCGTAGATGGGAAGGTGAAATTCACCGTCCGTTGTCCGGGCGAATGCGGTTCGAAGCTGGTCCTGCACGAATACGAGTTGTCCGTCGTCTTGCACGATGGAGATTTCCCAGCCAAAGCGTTGCGCAATGAAGTCACCGACAACCGCGCTGGCATCGATGTCCGACATCGGCGTAGTGTCGAGCGTGAAGCCTGTCAACGAAACATCCTCTCCACGGTAAAGAGATACGATGTCGGGATTGAAGCTGCCCGGCCATGCGGAATTGGATGACAAGGTGACGATAGTCAGGTCCTCTGCGAAATCCATATAGATCTGGGCGAGCGCGCCGGGAGACCTGCCCGTAATCATTGTGTCGCCATCGTCCGGCGGTCTGAATAACTCCTGCGATGTGTCTGCACTCAGCAGGTCACCGTGGTAACACGCACGAAAGAAGCGGAACACGTCGCCGGCATTGGCGTAAATTGAGCCGCCGCCAATTCGATTCGCCGTGACATAGAGCTCCGCATCCACTCGTTGGCCATATTTCGGTCCCGGAGCGTAGCGACTGGCCATGCCGGGAACGACTGCGAACGCGGATTCGTGCCCGAGAGAAGGATATCCATTCTCAGTGAATTCGGTGGTGATAAATTCATCGAATGAGGTTCCGGAAGCGACTTCGATGATCTTTGCCAGTATCGCGTAGCCGCCATTCGAATACCGTTGATCTGTGCCCGGTTGAAACAGCAAGCCTTCCTCCGCGAGCCCCGCGACGATTTCGTCGAGTGTCATGGCGCTTCGCATGTCCATCCAGTCGAGCCGATTGGTGTGAGCGATGCCCGCAGAATGTTCGAGAAGTTGTTTCACCGTCATTCGACTTCCATGCGGAAATTGCGGCAGGAACTCTGCGAGCGTGGAATCCAGCGACAATTTCTCCTGGTCGATCAGGCGGCCGATCGCGGCCTGGGTAACCTGCTTGGAGAGGGACGCGATGCGGAACACTGCGCCTGTCGTCATAGGCAAACCGTGGCGATAATCGGACGCGCCAAAAGCCTTTTGCCACAGGATTTTTTCTCCCCTGGCGATCAGAACCACGCCGTCAAATGCGGCCATCTCCTGATAGTGGCCGACATAGGCTTCTATCGCCCTGAAGTTCTCATCGTTGGCGGCACAGATCACTGGCAGGCCAACCAGCGCCAGCGACAGAAATGCAACGAGCCGGCCCCGTAATGGATGCGTCATTCATGTCTCCGAAAAGGATGTTTGTGGCCGCAGACGGAGATTTTAGACCGGTTTTGCCGGAGGAATTCGGGAAAATCCTTGAATATGGCGCAGGCGCCCCAACATCATAGCCATGCTTCGAATACTCAGATCAAAGGCGCGGCATGGTTTTCGGGCCATGTCCCTTACTTCTTACATGCTTTTGTCGCCGGCCCTGGCGGATCCGCAATTTGTTCGCGAGTTCCCGCCTGAGAGCAATGCCGATCGCTTAGATAGTCACGGAGTGACGCAGAGCATCGATATCGGATTCTGATCGAACACAGTTGCGCCCGGCCTTTTTCGCCGCGTACAAAGCTTCATCCGCACGCGCCACAAGCGATTTGGTGTCATCGTCGATACGCAATTCTGCGATGCCGAAGCTCATCGATACGGAAACTGAAAATGCCGCATCGTGCACCGGGTTGTTCACGATTCGCTGACGAATTCGCTCGCAGACAGAAGTTGCACCCTCAAGGTCGGTTTCTTCCAGAATCAACATGAATTCTTCACCGCCATATCGTCCGAGCGTGTCCAGGTTCCGGGCAGCATTGGTCATGCGAATGGCAACGGTCCGCAGGATTTGATCACCTATCAAGTGTCCATACCGGTCATTGATTTTCTTGAAATGATCCAGGTCTGTCATCGCTACGCACAAGGGCTGTTGTTTTCCTTTGTTCTTACTGACGATACGCTTGAGCTCACTCAACACGAAATTGCGACTGTAGAGCTGTGTTAGTGAGTCTGTGCGCAACGACTTTCGAAGCTCCTCTTCCTCGCCACGGGCGGAATCGAGAGAGTGCTCCAGGCTGGCGATCCTGTCAGAGCAATACGCTTCGATCGCAAGTGACATGTCGAGCGAAGTAATCCTGAGGATGAACTGGATCATGGAAGTGTGCGTATCAGCGCTGGCTGTCAATTCGGCCGGTACTCGATCAATCAGCAGGTTCTGGATCAGGCAATAGCAGGAATGATATAGGCTGAGAGGCACGCCAACCCGTTGGTGCACGGCCCCAACCTTTAAGCGATCCTCGAAGTATTGCCTCGAACCGTAATTCCTGCCCAGGCTTAGCAGGTACTTTCGTTGAGCCAGTTTCAGTTTGCTGAGCTGTGAGTGGCGGTGCACGATTTCGTTGAATTCCGTGTTCTGGGTCACGGAGCGATAGAATTCGTCCACGATCGCGTCGACATTGGGCTGCAGTACGTTTGTGAGCAACTGGGTTGCCAACGCATAGTTGTGCTCGCCTGAGAGACCGGTCAGGTCCAGTCGTTCGGCGATCTTGACATCGTCGAATTTATAGCGATCGCAAAGACTCTGACTCATAAAGTGTCAAAGATCAGCCCAAGTGCTGTAACCATAATTGAGCTAACCGGCTGCCTGAATACGTATCAATGCGGACTTTGGCCAGGCTGGTGGAAACGTGGTCATCAAACGAGGTTGAGATTTTCGGCGGCTGAGTCGATGTAATTTCGACGGGGTGGGTGCTCCCTAGGTCGGGAAAGACACCCGGAATTCCACTCCGGGTTCCAGGTTAATCACATCGACTGAACCGTTCATGGCGGTGGTCAGTTGATGAACGATCGCCAGGCCGATGCCCGTACCGACGGTTTCCCGCGTCAGCTCGGATTCCGTTCTGTAGAAGAGCTGAAAGATCTTCTTCAACTGGCTCTTTGGAATGCCGGGGCCGAAATCACGCACGCTGAAAGTGACCCGAGCATCATTCGACAGAGTGGTCGCAATCTCGATTTTCTTTGCGACCGCGTCTTTCGAGAATTTGATGGCGTTATCGACCAGGTTGATGATGATTTGTGCGAAGCAATCATTGTCGACTTTGATGATCGCTCTTTCTGTCGACTCGTCTTGCTTTAACACCAGTTCAAACCCGGCACGCTCAACCTGATTTGAAATTTTTGCACCAACCTGGCCCATCAGCTCGGCAACGGAAACGGGCGCCAGGTCAAATTGCGGCTCATTCCGGGTGATCCTGGCCAATTGCAGGACGTTGGAGATCAGTCGTGTCAGTCTTTCTGACTCGTCGTGTATGTATTCGTAGTATTGCTTCTGTTTCTTTTCGTCTGCCCAGCCTTCCTTCAGCATTTCGCCATACATGCGGATTGACGTCAGCGGCGTCTTCAGCTCGTGGCTGACCGCAGAGACGAAGTCCTGCTGCTGGCGCGCCAGCTTGATCTGACTCAGGCCAAGCCTGTAGAGCGCGAAAAACCCACCGAGAAAAACAATGGCGATGACAATCGTTGTCCAGCCGAGCACGGATGCGCCCGGCCCTGGTGGCATCTGGTTGACCGCGTAAATAAGCTCCACGCGGTCAAAAGGGGCAGAGAGTCGGCGGCGATAGAGCAGGGAACCATCAAGCTCGCTTGCGCTGGCAAGCCTGGCAGCGTAACTGCCGCCGCGGATCAGGTTTATGACGTCATCGTTGTAACCGATGACCAGGTTAGACATTTCAGCAAGCGTCGTTGCCTGGAAGGCCGTTTCGATTAGGTCTTTTGTGAATACGGCCTGGTCAATCAGCAAACCCTGGATATAGCGGCTGCCGTCACGCCAGACGTTTCGAAACAGGACCAGGTGTCCACTGTCGAGCAGACTGAACTGGTAGGGATCGATCTCGCTCTCAAACGTCGTAATGGTTGTCGATTCGTCACTCGACATCCCTGGCCTGACGGCGGGCGAGGGAGCGGCAGCTGCCTGTTCGACGCGCCGGGCACGGGACTCTCCGGGCGCCTCGGCCTCTTTTTTTTCAATGGCCAGGTCCGCCTGGTCCCGTTTCAGGTCTTCGCTTTTTTTCTGCAGGTTGTCATCCAGCCGCAGGTCCTGGATTCTGCCGAGGCTATTGTCGCGCGGCTCCGGCGCCAGGCTGGCCGGCGAGTCGGCCAGTCCCCGCGTGCGCTGGCCGGCCGACAGTTTTTGCGGCGAATTGAGGAGGTCAAAGCCCTGTTGGTCGTAGGAAAAGTCGTCCGCGTCCGCAGGTTCTGACTGCAGGCTGAGTCCGCGCACGAGCTCCGCTGCTTCTTCGAACGAGCCCTCATCGTCAGTTTCCGGCGTTGTGCGCGAGGTAGTGACAACCATCTCTTCGACTTCATTCACCTGGCGGATCCGGCCGCCGCTAATCGCGCGGTCGGTGACCAGCCTGTTTTCTGCAAGGATCTGGCGAATACTGCCGGCGAGCAGCACGCGATGGCCGTAGTCCTCGCGGTCCAGGCCGAGATCTGCCGGGTTGAGTTCATCGCCCGGAAGCAGTGGGGTCGAAAAGCTGCCGTGAGGGTCTATCTGGAAGTAACCAATGACACCGGGCAATTCCTCGTGCACCGGCACCACAGAAAGGGGTGAGCGCTGCACCACATTGGCGCCTGCGGTGACGTTCAGAAATGAAAAGTCACTGAAGCTGCGCGCTTCCGCAGTGGTTACCCGCTGGCTGATGGCAAGATCGACCCGACCGGTGAGTTCCTCGGCCTGGTTTCGGTACTGGTACCAGGCTTCCCACTTGAGCTGATCGTAGGCCTGCCAAATGACCGCAGTCGTTGGTATTGCCAGCGCCACGAAGAGGAGGGTGAGCAGAGCTCGCAACCGCCGCTGGTCGTAGCCCTTGATGAAGGTGGCCGGTAACACGCCCTAGGCCCTGGTCACCAGGCGGTAGCCGGCGCCCCGTACCGTGACGAGATTCTTCGGCTCCTTCGGATCGGTTTCGATCTTGCGCCGGATCTTGGCGATATGGATGTCGACCGTTCTTGTCTCAATGTCGAGGTTCTTTGCATAACCCCATACTTTTACTAACAATTCTTCTCTCGAAATGGGCCGATCGGTGTGCTGCGCGAGATACGAGAGCACCTCCATTTCGCGCTTTGTGAATGCAACCTCACCGCTGCTGCGGGTTCCTGTCAGGTTCTCGGTGTCAAGCTCGATGCCGTCGAGAGCAATCGACCGGGCCAGTTCGAGGCCCGCTTGCGAGCGCCGGAGAACGGCCTCAATTCGCAAAATGAGTTGCTGGATCGAAAATGGCTTGCCGACATAGTCATCGGCACCCAGTTTGAGGCCCTGGATGATTTCCTCGTCTGATGTCTTGGCCGTCAGCATTATGACGGGCTGATCGCGGTCTGCGGTTCGAATACGGTCGCAGATCTCGTAACCATCCATGCCCGGCAACATGATATCCAGCAAAATCAGGTCGAATTTGCCAGTCAGCGCTTTCTCCAGTCCCTCCGGTCCCGTGGCGGCGCTATCCACCCCGTATTGGTGGAAGACAAGGACATCGATCAGCCCTTCGCGGATCGCCTGTTCATCTTCCACCACCAGAATTTGAATCTTCTTGCTCATAGCATGGTCAGGCTAGCAATACTCGCCGCCCTTGTGTGTGCGGGAATGTAACGTTTTTGTAAAAACAGTCATTTATGCGACGCACGAGCCTCTTTTCCCGGAGTTTGGCTTGCTGTAAAAGGTCATGCACGCCGATATCAATGAAACGGTCACACTACTCAGCGGGGGTTCCATGTTAGTCAGAAAGTTAGTGTTGTTGCAGTTCCTGTTTGTCGCCCTGATGTTCAGCGCCTGCTCGCAGGATCCGGTTGACCCGGCCGAGGCGGTTGATCCGGAAATCGCACGCCTCGAGGCGCGTGCGCAAAACGTCACGATCATTCGGGACGATTTCGGCGTGCCGCATATCTATGCCGGGACCGACGCTGACGCGGTGTTCGGCATGCTGTTTGCCCAGAGCGAGGATGATTTCAACCGGGTAGAGCAGAACTACATCTGGGCCACCGGCCGACTGGCGGAAGTTGACGGGAAGGACGCAATTTTCAGCGACCTCCGAGCGCGACTTTATATGACCGTGGATGAGGCAAAGGCAGCCTATGAATCGGCGCCGCAATGGTTAAAGGATCTTTGCGACGCCTATGCCGATGGCATCAACTGGTATCTCCATACCCATCCGGACACCAAGCCGCGTTTACTGACGCACTTCGAACCGTGGTTTCCGATGTTCTTCAGTGAGGGTTCCATCGGCGGTGACATCGAGTCAGTGGACGTTGAGGGGGTTGAGGCGTTTTACGGGGGCGAAAACCCGGCAGAAAGTTTGCGAAGCGACCTGGCGGCAAATCGCCAGGTCAGGGAACCGAGCGGATCGAACGGTTTTGCTATTTCCGGTGAGCACACGGCGTCCGGCGACGCGATGCTGCTGATTAACCCGCACACCTCGTTCTTCTTCCGTGGCGAGATTCACGTTGTGAGCGAAGAAGGGCTTAATGCCTATGGCGCAGTAACCTGGGGTCAGTTTTTTGTATACCAGGGTTTCAACGAGAATACCGGTTGGATGCATACGTCTACGGATGTCGATTTCATGGATGACTTTGTCGAAGACGTATTCGATGACAATGGTGTCCTGTCTTATCGCTACGGCGATGAAGTTCGGCCGGTGGAGATTTCTGAAGTCACCTTGAAATACAAGGATGGGGAGGGCATGGCGGAACGAACATTTCCGATGTATCACACCCATCACGGACCTATAACGCATCTTGAAGACGGCAAATGGACGGCGACGAAGCTGAACTGGGATCCGGTGAATGCGCTACGCCAGTCGTTCACTCGCACCAAGCTCTCCAATCATCAAGAGTTTTGGGAAATGATGGACATCCGGACGAATTCCTCAAACAACACGGTGTACGCTGATTCGAGCGGCAACATTGCCTATTACCATGGCAACTTTGTACCCAGGCGTGATCCGTCTTTCGACTACTCGCAACCGGTAGATGGCAGCATCCCTGATACGGACTGGCAGGGCCTGCATACGGTTGAAGAGGTTGTGACGGTGGTGAATCCGGGCAACGGCTGGATCCAGAACACAAACTCCACACCATTTACGTCGGCGGCTGAATTCAGCCCGAAGCGGGAAGACTATCCGGTTTACATGGCGCCCGACCCGGAGAATTTCCGCGGGCTGCACGCAGTGCGTGTATTACAGGGCATATCTGACCTGACGCTCGATGGCCTGATCGAAATTGCCTACGATCCGTATCTACCCGGTTTTGAAAAACTCATTCCCGGCCTGATCGAGGCCTATGACGATATCGGCGACGTCGCCTATAACGAGGAAATTCAGGCTTTGCGGGATTGGGATTTTCGGGTCGCCGCGGATTCGGTCGCGATGACGCTGGCGCATTTCTACGGCGACAACTACTGGAAGAACGGCGCGGTGCCGGCAGAACTGGACAATGCTCCCTTCATGGACCGCATCAATTATTTTGCTACGGGCTCGCCTCATGAAGAAAGGCTCAAAATCTTCTATGAGACCGTGGCGATGCTGAAACAGGACTATGGTCAATGGAATACGCCGTGGGGTGAGGTCAATCGCTACCAGCGTCTCAATGGTGATATCAAGCAGCCGTTCAATGACGACGAACCGTCATTGCCCATCGGTATGGCTTCCGCTAACTGGGGCGCATTAGCATCATTCGGTGCCCGACGTTATCCGGGCACAAAAAGGCTCTACGGTACGTCAGGCAACAGTTTTGTCGCGGTTGTCGAGTTTGGCGACAAGGTCAAGGCCAAGAGCATGCTGGCCGGCGGGCAAAGTGGTGATCCGGATTCACCACACTTTGACGACCAGGCCCAGCGTTACGCAGACGTCGAGTTCAAAGATGTTGCGTTTTACCGGGAAGACGTCGAGGCCCGGGCCGAGCGGACCTACCATCCTGGCGAATGACGGGCCCACGCCGGGTGTAAACACAATGTAAACCTGCGCCCGCAGGTTTTACTTTTTCATGTCTTATAGGCAGGCCGCCGTCTGCCTACCATGCTTCCACGATATCTGGATTGTGGAGGCAACACCATGGCACTAATCAACCGCGTCGCGCGGCTTTTCAAGGCAGACTTTCACGCTGTCCTCGATCAGATCGAAGAGCCAGAGCAGCTCCTGAGGCAGGCCGTTCGCGATATGGAGGACGAGCTCGCCGCAGCCGAGCTGCGAATCACCCATTGCGCTTACGAACAGGATGTTCTTACCGCACGGCAAGATGAAATTCAGTCGTCGGTCGATGAACTGGATGAACAACTGGATCTCTGTTTTGAGTCGGCCAAGGACGATCTCTCGAAGGGATTGATTCGGAGAAAGCTGCAGGCAGAACGAATTCTCAAACGACTGAGCTCCAGGTTCATGGCAAACGCCAGCTATCTCGACGACCAACGGAAGCTGATTGAGGAGAACCGAAATACGCTTCATGGTCTGCGGCAAAAGGCTGAGCTGTTCGAGCATCGTCCTGTCTCGCGGGAAGGTGGTGACGATTATGACGGCACAGCCTGGGTGGCCAGGGAAATGACCGTCAGCGACGACGAAGTCGAAATCGCGTTTCTTCGGGAGCAGGCGCGGAGGAGCGAATCATGAACCGGCCAAATTTCTATCACGGCGTTGCTGTGGCCGCGGTTCTCGCGTTTGTTGCCAGCACAGTGATCGCAACGCTGACGCCATTTGTTGGGCTGAGCAGCGTGGTTCGATTAATGATCCCCGCATTGTCACTCGCCTACATTCTGTACCTGTTGCGTTCGAGCGCTGAGCGCACAGGCCGAATCACGACGCTGTCCCTCTGGAGCGCATTGGCCGTTGTCACCTGGTGGGTCTGCCCGCCGTTGCCGTTTTACGTGCTGGTTCATGCAGGCGCGATATGGTTGGTGCGTTCTCTCTTCTTTTACTCCGGGATATTGCCGGCGCTGATGGACCTGGGTTTGTCGGCATTGAGCGTGTCGGCATTCGTATGGGCGGTGAGCCGCACCGGAAGCGTGTTCCTGGCGACCTGGTCCTTCTTCCTGGTGCAGGCGGTGTTCATTGCGATACCCGCTGCCATTGGGAGGAAAGGCAAGCCCGGTCATCACGCAGATAACGAGACGTTTGAGCGCGCTCGGCGACAAGCCGATGACGCGCTCAGGCAACTTTTAAGCCAGTAAGGATGGCGACCATTCACAAGAGGGATTCAATCATGAAGACGAAAATACTGGGACTTGCCCTGTTTGCATTAACGCTCGGCGCAGTTGTGTACTACCCGTCCATACAGGCCAATACCATTACCATTGATCCGGGAGTCGGGGATCAGGTTTCGAGCAATCAACAACCGGTCGTGGATGTCGTATTCGTACTGGATACGACCGGCAGCATGTCCGGGCTGATCGAGACGGCGAAGGAGAAGATCTGGTCAATTGCAACGACTATGGCTTCGGCCCAGCCGACACCGAAAATTCGCATAGGGCTGGTTGGCTATCGAGACCACGGAGATGCCTATGTAACCAAGGTTGTCGATTTGAGTGAGGACCTGGACTCGGTATATGCGAACCTGATGGATTTCCAGGCCGGCGGCGGTGGTGATACGCCCGAAAGCGTCAATAAGGCGTTGTTTGACGCCGTGCACAACATGTCGTGGAACGATCATGATCAGGCGTACCAGGTGGTTTTTCTCGTCGGTGATGCGCCACCGCACATGGACTACAACGAGGTGAAATACCCGGCGATTATCGCGGCTGCAAACGAGAAGGGCATTGTTATTAACACGATCCAGTGCGGCAACCTGCCGACGACCGTCGATCCGTGGACCATGATTGCAAGTCTTGGCCACGGCAACTTCTTCCAGGTCGAGCAAAGCGGAAGCGCCGTAGCATATACAACGCCTTACGATACGGAGATTGCCGAGCTTTCGGCGAAACTTGACGATACCCGTCTTTACTACGGCTCCTACGAAGATAAAAAGCGGATGCAGGACAAAGTAGCGGCTGCCGAGGAAATCGTTGTGACGGCTTCGGTTTCGTCACAGGCGCGCCGCGGTGTTTTCAATGCCGCAGCGGGTGGCCGTGGAAACCTGCTTGGCTCCAACGAGTTGGTTTCGGCGGTGGCCAGTGGCGAAGTGGAGCTCGATGAGCTCGAACCGGAAGCACTGCCGGCAGCACTGAAGCCAATGGCGCCGGAAGAGCGGGCGGCGTATATCAGTGAGCTTGCCGGCGAGCGGGCCGATATCCGGCAACGTATTCGCGCGCTTGCCGATGATCGTGACGAATTCCTGGCGAAAAAGGTTGAAGAGGCTGGTGGCCTTGCAGACTCCCTCGACCAGAAGCTATACGAAACAGTGAAGGAGCAGGGTGGCAAGGCAGGTTTCGAATACAAGGGTGGACCTGCGTATTAAAAGAGACAGCAGGAGCGGGTCGATCCCGCACATGAACCTGACGGGGCCTTCGGGCCCCGTTTTGTTTATAGTGCCTTCTGGCATTCCCGGAGTGAGCGCAGCTTGATAACCGGCGGTTTCGATTTTATCGCAATGATGTTCGGGCTGTGCGGCGTGCTGGTCTGGGTTGAGAGGCGCTTCAAATGGCGCCTGTTCAAATGGTTTCCAAGCATCGTGCTGATCATGTTCGCATCGATGGCGCTCTACACGGCTGGTATGTGGGAGATGACAGACGAGGTCCGCGCAGCCAGGGCAACAGTCAGGGACAACCTTATTCCCGCGATGCTTTTCCTGATGTCACTGCGCTTCAATCTTGTGGTGATTCGGAAACTCGGCGTCCGATTAATCACGCTGTGCCTCGCGTCAACCCTGTCGATCATGTTCGCCTTTGTTCTCGTGCATCAGTTGATGAACCCGTTCCTCGGCGATGAGACGCCGCTGACTTTTGCAACGATGTCAGCTGGCTGGACGGGTGGCACGCAGAACTTCGTCGCAGTCAAAGAGGCACTGGGTGTGACCGACGCGGCGATGACCTATACGTTACTCATGGGGGCCCTTTGTTATTCGGTATGGCTCGTTATCATTATTGCGCTCAAACCATTTAAGAAGAAATTCGACTCGTTCCTGCGATCTGAAGACAAATGGCTTAACGAAGTGCTGGGCAAGCTAAAGGATGTCGAAAATGCGACGAAGGTCGAGATGCCGACGTTGCTGCTGATGCTTGGCCTGTCGCTGGTGGTTGCGTCGGTCAGTAATCACTCGGGAATCTTTCTTTCCAGCAGCGGCATTCTCAACCCGATGATCTGGGCGATCATCATCTCGTCAGTGTTTGGCATGCTTGCGGCGCCGACCTGGCTTGGCCGGGTGGGCGGTAGCGATGAAATCTCCGGCATCATGCTGTATGTAATCGTTGCGTTGATCGGCGCAGAGGTCAGTCTGGGCGCAATCACGGAGGCGCCAATGTACATACTGTCCGGATTCATGATCCTGGCAGTTCACGCGTTGTTGCTTTTGTTAGTTGCCCGGTTGCTGAAGATGAATCTCTACCTGGCCGGTATTGCATCGATTGCCAACATTGGTAGCGCGCCATCGGCAGCGGTGGTTGGTGCGGCCTACGGCAGGGATCTCGTTCCGGTGGCGATCATCATGGCTTTGATCGGTTCGATGATCGGCTCGTTTGTCGGACTTGCAGTCAGCGAGATCCTGCTGTGGCTCGCCTGATGTCTTCGATCACACGCATTGTCCGTTCTTCTCCTTCTTTGATCGCTTCGGCCGCGCGATGAAAATCGAGCAATCCGATATGCGCCAGTTTTGGCGAAATCAATACATCGGCCGGGTCGCCGGCGAGTCGGCTGCGGGTGATCCGGTCCTGAAAGATGTTGATCGAATTTGAGATAACGTCAAACATTCCGGGCGCACCGTTACGGTTGGTCGGGAAAACAGCCTCCGAATACTCCCTGGCCGACTTCCTGAACCGCCCGAGGACTCCGTCGTCGTCGTCCGGTTTCTCGCTCGCGCGGTTACGCTCGTGTTTTCCCAGGATGTCCGAGTTCAGGTTGACGGCGATCACGAACTCAGCGCCAAGTTCACGACAGACAGAAACGGGAACCGGATTGACGAGCCCACCATCAACCAGCCATTTGTCCGCGCAATTGACGGTAGCGAAAAGCCCGGGCAGCGACATTGATGCACAGATAGCCTGGAGCAGGTTGCCCTCTGTGAACCAGAATTCACGCCCGGTTTTGACGTCGGTTGAAACACAGGCGAAACGCGTGGGCAGATCCTCGATATTGGTGGCACGGTCGACAACATAGTCGTGAATGAATTGCTCGAATCGGTCCTCGTCCACGAACCCTGACTTTGTCATGCGAATTTCGAAGAATTTGAAAACGTCGAGCTGCGTTGCGTCCAACACCCATTCTTCGAGACGCTGCAGGTTGCCGGCAAGCCATGCGGCTCCGATCATGGCGCCGACTGAAGTGCCGCAGACCACGTCCGGCTTGATGCCTTCTTTTGACAGCGCCTTCAATACGCCAATGTGCGACCAGCCGCGGGATGCGCCGCTACCCAGTGCAATGCCGATTTTCGGTGCGGAGTTGGTCATTGCGGCGGCATTTCGTTGAATTGCGGCAGGTCGTCGGTAATGTCGAACCAGGGCGCTTTCGACGCCACGTAGATGTGCGCCTGGGGCCTGATACCCGGATCCTGGTCAAGCGAACCGGCCGGCAACATGACCATGCTGAAGTCCTCGAATTTCTTTGCAGCAGGCGAGCCGCAGTCACTGCAAAACGAGCTCACAAAGTACCGGGAATCCGGCACCCTGTAGTGATCCACATTGTCTTCTCCACTTATCCAGCGAAAACTGTCGATGGGTACAAATACCTGCGTGGAAAATGCAGCGCTCCGGGCTTTGCGGCAGCGCGAGCAATGACAGATTCCCATTTTTTGTGCCGGGGGCGCGTATTCGTAAGAGACTTTACCGCAGTCGCAACTGCCGCCGACCATGCCGTCCGTTCCGGGTGGTCGTTTCGCTCTCTCGGTGGGTGGCACGTCGTAGTCTGGCGGATAAGCCTCGATTTGTTGTGCATTGTCTGTGATTTCAAACCAGTCAGCTTTGCTGCCGACGAAGATGTGACTGTCCACAGGTCTTCCGATGTGGCCATCCAGGTTTCCGGCTGGCATAAACGCAATGTCGCCCATGATGGCGGCAACGCTCGATCCGCATCGCGGACAGAACGGACGTTTGCCTTGTTCCGATGATTTGTACATTCGAATCTTTTCCTCGCCGGCGGTCCAGCGGAAGGTATCGATTGGCGCAGCCGCAAACGTAGCGTAGGCCGAACCATGGACTTTGCGACAAATCGAGCAGTGGCAGTTGACCAACATCGAGAAGTCACCGTCGACTGCCCACGTAATGTCCCCGCAGAGACAGGTTCCGCTGTTCATGACATTTTCCTGAATGGGTTGAATAAATTGCGAATAGTAGACATACAATACGCCATTGTTTGCGACAGGTCACAGGAGACCTTTTGATGAAATACCCAGCCGCGCTTGCCCTTGTCAGCTTGCTTCTCACGTCAGGCGCACACGGACATGATTCCGTCGAGCACCTCCAGGTCGACCACTCAATTATTCCTGCTGAGCTTGCTGCAGAAGCTGTTCTCATACGTGAACGAGCGCTGCTGGACAACCTCCCTGTCAACATCGTCGAGTCCTTGACCACCGAGGTTGGGCCGCGCCGCATCGGCACGGAAGGCGACAAGCGCGCGATTGCCTGGGCGGTCGCAAAATTTGAGGAACTCGGTTTCGATCGGGTCTGGACCGAAGAGGTGACCGTCGAACACGGTTGGGTTCGGGGTGAAGCGAAGGCCGAAATCACCTCGCCCTATCCACACAATCTGGTATTGACGGCCCTCGGCTACAGCGTTGGCACTGAAGGGGACCTCGTTGCGGAGGTAGTCGAATTTGCGACCTTTGACGAACTCCTTGCGATTCCTGAAGGAGATTCGCTCAACGGAAAGATCGCCTACATTTCCTACAGCATGGCCGACTACGTCCCGCCGGAAGGCGGCTCACCGATGGGCGGTTACGGGCAGGGTACCCGGGCTCGCGGGCAGGGCCATGTTGAAGCAGCAAAACGTGGCGCCGAGGCGATTGTGATTCGTTCCGTCGGTACCGACAGCAATCGCATTGGTCATACGGGTAGCGGTTATGGATACGTCGATGGCGTTCGCATGATTCCGGCAGCCGCGTTATCTGCGCCGGATGCGATTCTCATTGACAACATGTTGAGACGCGGCAAGCCGGTAACCATGAAGCTCAATATGACATCCCGGATAACCGGGCCGATCACCGGCGCGAATGTAATTGGAGAAATAACAGGTCGCGAAGGATCTGATGAATACCTCGTACTCGGCGCTCATCTCGATTCATGGGACGAGGGCACAGGCGCGATCGACGACGGAGCCGGTGTCGGTTCGATGATGGCTGCTGCCGCGATGATTGGGCAGATGGACCAACGGCCAAGACGCAGCATTCGGGTGCTGCTTTTCGGGGGCGAGGAAATCGGTCTTGTCGGTGTCCGCCAGTATGCTGAACGGTACGAGAACGAGATCGATGCGCACTTGCTCGGCGCGGAAGTCGATAGCGGTGGAGGCAGGATTCATACGTTGACATCCGGCGTCGGCGAAGCGGCAGTTCCCGTCGTGCGTGAAATGTATAAATTGATCGCACCACTCGGTGTTGCCTGGAGCGATGCCAACGACGCGACTGGTGCATCTGACATGAGCGTGCTCGGCAGGGCCGGAATGCCAGCGCTGAATTTTGACCAGAATTCGAACGACTACTTCGATTTCCACCACACGCCGAACGACACTTTCGACAAGATTGTTCCGGAGGACATGCGCTACCTGACAGCCGCATATGCGACGATCTTTTATCTAGCGGCAGAAATGGATATCGACTTCAGGAAGTAGCTTACGGCCAAAGTGAGCCGAATATGCCGCCGGTAACCAGACCGTAAATAAGCGCGTCCAGCAGGTCTTTTACGGTTTTGCTAACCGTGGCGCCAAACCAGATCATGTTCATGCCGGCACCGCCACCGAAGGCGAGAATCGCAGTCGTTGATGTGACCTGGAATACCTTCAGGTATTCGCTGCCTGCAGGTAGTGTCGTGCCCGCGATGTAGCCGACGAATATCGAGATCAGGAGGCACCAGGCAAACCACTGAACCAGTTGTTTACCCATGGCAAGCTCCCCGTGCGGCACGACCGTTATCATTGCAACCGGACCTTCTTTATATCTTGCTTGCCACGCTTCGTCTGCTTTGGCAGCATTGTCCGCCGCGTAAGGAATCGCATATTGACCACTAGATGCGCCCTTTAAAACAGTTCGGGCAGACTCTTCGTCCGGGAGTCTTTTCCAGTCGGAATTGTGATACTGGATAACAGCCCAGATCAGGCTGCTGATAATGAATACGGCGACGGTCGATAAAAGCATTGGCAGCCACAGTGCGCTCAGTTCAACGTTCATTTCGATTCCTCCCGCCAGGTCTCGTCAAGCGAGATAGGCTTATTGCCAAAACTCCAGGTATGGATCGATTGGCTCGAGTCCGAGCGCAGCCCGGTCTTCGTTGATGTTATTGATCATCAGGGCCTCGATTTCCAGGAAGCGGGTGTCGTCTTCCAGGAGTGACAAAACCGGGACGCTGACTGCCAAAGGCGCCGATCCCTGCATGCCCCGGTCAACAGACTTCGCAAGCCATTCAATCGCTTTGTCGTGATCACCTGCCAGCGCATAATACTTGGCGTTTTCGAGCATGAACACAAACTGGTTGACGCCCTGGTCAGTCAGCTTTTGCATGGCAAGCTCGACAAAGGATAGTGCCTCATCAAATTTGGCTGTGTTTCCCCCGCGTGCATAAGCCAGTGCCAATTCAGCCATGACCCCGTGACCTGAACCACCCATTGGAAAATCGGCGGCGAATGCGCTCAAAGTTGGCCAGCGTTCTTCGACGTAATCTGTTACGTCTTTGTTGCGACCCGCGCGATTCATCAGTGCAAACAGGCTGTCGAGGTTGCCTTCTTCAGCCTGCTCATAGGCGAGCGTAAATGCCTCGTCACGCTTGCCGATCGCATCCAGGGCATCGATCCGGAAGCCGTCCTGCCCCTGTTCCGCCAGCTCCGCAATCTGGCCTGTCTGCAAAAGGGCAACCGACCAGACGAACACAGAAACGTTATCTGTCTGCGCGAGTTCGTAGCCCCTCTTTGCCAACGGGAACCCGCTCGCCGCGTCGCCCCGGTAAAAACGATGCAGTGCATCCGACCTCAATACGATGGATGCGTTCGGGTCGAACGTGCGAAAGCGATCGATCAGCGCCTGCGCTTTTTCAGGTTGCCCGAAGTTGTTGAACTGCTGCACCCCGTTGCCGAAGGCCGGCTTGTACAGAGGGTCTCTTTCCGTCATGTCCTCAATCAACGCCAGTCCATTCGCCTCCGCGCCGATATTGCCGAAGGCAATGTAAAGCCAGTTGCTCGCGTCGATGAGGTTGGGGTTAATCTCCAGGGCCCTGGTTAATGCTTCGATGGCATCGTTGTGACCCGTGGGTTGTTGATTGTAATAAAGACCGAGTCCGGCCCAGGCTTCGGCCAGTTGTGGATCGATTTCGAGCGCACGATCGATGAATGCTTTAGCTTGCCGGTTTGCCTCGTCGTTCGGCATCGTCCCGTAAGAGCTGTCGGAAAGGAATATTGCCGCGATGCCGCGCTGCGCCAGTGCGGGTGCGTAGTTCGGATCTTTGGCAATCGCCTGGTCAAGAAGATCGACCGCGCTTTCGATCGTCGGCCGCGTGCGGTTATACATCCTCTGTCGCGCCAGCAAGTAGAGATCGTAGACTTCCGGATCGGTCCGCTGAGCTTCAAACGCCTCGACCTCTTCATCGAGCAGCGTGGCGCGAAGTTGTTTGAGAATCTCAGTGGCGATTTCTTCCTGTATGGCGAAGACGTCAACCAGCTCGCGGTCGTAGGTATCCGACCAGATATGAAAACCGTCATCGACCTGGATCAGCTGCGCAGTAATCCGTACGGTCGCGCCGGCTTTGCGAACAGAGCCTTCGAGAATATGGTCTACGCCCAGCGTGTCACCGATCTTTCGCAGGTCATCGTTCTGGCCCTTGAACGCAAACGACGACGTGCGTCCGGCGACCTTCAATTCTTTCACGGCTGCGAGCGAGTTCAGGATCTCTTCCGTGATGCCGTCAGAGAAATAGTCCTGCTCCGCATCCGAACTCATGTTGATGAACGGTAATACCGCGATGGATTTGCCACCCGTGGCCGTGACTTCCACCTGAGGGTCATTTTGGCCTGGCCCCATTGATCGGTCGACGAGCAGCAAGACGACCGCAATGGAAAGCGCGCCGATAATCATCCGGTTCAGCTTGCGTCCGGTCACATCCGTGATCGACTCCGACCGGTCCACTTCTTTCTCGCGTTTGATGCCTTCCGGTGTCAGTTCGAAGGCCCAGGCGAAAATCAGGGCGGGAAAGAAGCCGGTCGCGAGGATGACGAAAACCAGTTTTGGGGCCCACGCAGGGAGTTCCAGGATTGGCGCGACCACATCGATGATCTGCAACAGCACCCATGTCGTGATGGCGTAAGCAATCCCGACACGAAAAACGTTACGGCGTTTGAGTTCAGCAAAGACGCTCAAGAACATTCTCCGTCGGCGTCTGCAGTGCATCCTTTTCTGATTTGACTGACATCAATTCCCCGGCCCGGCATTTCCATGGCCCGATCTCCCCTGAACTGGTTAGGGATGATACCAATTCCGGCAGACAAACGGATCGGAAAATCCCATGAAAACGGAGGCTTAGGTCATAGGGTGCGAAGAATTGGCCAGCGCGGTTGACTGGATTGAAATATCCCGTCGCGATACATTGAGGGCTCACTCGGGGGAGACTGGCTGAATGACACATATCCAAAGGCGGTTCCGGGCCGCAATTGTTCCTTTATTCCTGACTTTCGCCGCTTGCGAAAGTCCCGCTCCGGAGGCGGACGGCCCGGATACTATTTTCCTCGGACAGTTCATCACCCAGGATGATGCCGGGCGTGTGGCTGAAGCAATCGCGGTAAGCGACGGCGTGATCGTTGCAGTGGGCAGCCGGACAGATATTGAATCCATTGCGGGGTCCGATACCAAAACAATAGAAATCCCGGGAGTCGGTGTGCCAGGCTGGATAGATGGCCACGTGCATATCTCGGGACTGGGTCAATTGCTGGCAAACCTGAGTGTCCAGGCGATGAAAAAGAACGAAATCATCGCCGCGGTCGGGGATGCCGCATCACAGGCGCCTGCGGGAGAGTGGATCGTTGGTCGCGGCTGGGATGAGGGCTTCTTCGATGTGCCGGAGTACCCTACCGCAGCAGATCTGGATGC
>JAHEFF010000035.1:0-12807 GCA_024640315.1 Woeseiaceae bacterium | reverse complement strand
GGCGTTATCGCATCGATGCAACCCGTATTTATAGGCGAGTATCAGCGCTGGGGTGTGGAACGGGTGGGGGCCGAGCGCGCGCCCTGGATAATGCCAATTGGTGATCTGCTCAAGTCCGGCGCGCGGCTCGCCGCAAGCACCGATTTCCCGGCCTCGGATTCGGGCGATCCGCGGACCACCCTGAATGGCCTCGTGACCCGGACCGGCTTCGACGGCGCACCGGCAGGTGGCTGGTTCCCGGATCAGGCGGTGGATGTGGATACGGCGTTGCAGGCGATGAGCGCCGGTAACGCTTATGCCGCGTTCCAGGAGGACAAGCTCGGGGCATTGACTGTCGGCCGTTACGCAGATTTTACCGTGCTTGCCGAAGACCCTCGCCAGGTCGCCGCTGAAGATTTGCTTCACATCGGCGTCAACATGACGGTCGTTGGTGGCGTCGCTACATTTCAACGACAGGACTAGGCAATGTTTATGAACGCGAATCGTATCGGCCTGTTTTTGTTTGCCGCAGCGCTCACCGTCGTTTTAACGTCATGTGCAACGACGTCGCAAACGCCGGCCCCGGCGGCGGTGCCTTCTGCTGTAGTCACGTTTCCGCAAGGTCCTTTGCGGCCGCCGGTCATTGGTCGAAACGCCGGCGTCTCTGCCGGTCATCCGTTAACGACGGCGGCGGCGATCGAGATTCTGCAGCAGGGTGGCAATGCGTTTGACGCGGGGGTCGCGGCGTTGCTGGTCGGTGGCGTAGTCGAGCAGGACCTTTACGGCATTGGTGGCGAGGCGTTGATCCTGGTCTACCCGACAGTGGATGGCAAAGTCACCTCGGTGACGGGGCAGGGTTGGGCGCCCGCGGCTGCGAGTATTGACGACTACCTTCGTGAATCACGAACTTTGCAAGGTCAGGGCCTCGACCCGTCCGTGGTACCCGGCGCACTTCACGGTGCGCTGACGGTATTGGAACGTTGGGGCACGATGAGTTTCGAGCAGGTCGCTAAACGTGCCATCGAATATGCCGAGGAAGGATTTGCGCTGCGGCCGCGAACCGCTAATGCTATTGAAAGAGACATCGACTTTATCAACCAGTGGCCTTACAACCGCTTGATGTGGCTGAAAGCCGATGGCTCATTCTACCAGCCGGGCGAGACGATTCGTTTTCCGAACATGGCGAGAACCTTCAGGCGGATGGTGGCGGCCGAGCGAGCTGTAGTCGGCAGAGATCGTGTTACCGGCATCATCGCTGCGCGGGATCGTTTCTATAAAGGTGATATCGCGGCAGAAATGGTCAAGTATTTGCAGGACAACGGCGCGCCATACGAACTGGCAGACTTTGCGGAATTTTTTGCCCGCGTCGAAGAGCCGGTGTCGACCTCATACCGAGGGTATGAGGTTTACAAGCAGCCTTTCAACAGCCAGGGACCGACACTGCTGCAGGCCCTGAACATTCTCGAGAACTTCGATCTGCAGGCCATGGGGCATAACAGCGCAGATTATATTCATGTCGTTGTTGAATCACTCAAGTTGGCATATGCGGACAGGGATTCGTACTACGCGGACCAGGATTTCGTCGACGTTCCCGCCGAAGGCCTGCTGTCAAAAGCTTATGCGAAAGAACGTGCGGCAAAAATCGATATGACGCGTACTGCAACGGAATTCGCCGCCGGTAACCCGCTGCCTTATGACAGCTCCGTGACCGAATGGCCATACTGGATTGCGGGCGAAGCTGAACCCGTTGCGTCGCTTTCGCGTGACTATGCAGATGATCCGGCCTCGCTGAAAGACACTTCACACATTGCAATCATCGATGAGGAAGGCAATGTTTTTGACAGTACGCCCAGTGGTGGCTGGATAGGCGGGGCAGTGATACTTGGAGCGACCGGCATTGGCATGAGCGTTCGCGGCGAACAATTCTGGCTGGATAAACGCAAAGCGGCGCAGCTCCGGCCCTGGTCGCGTCCGCGCTACACGCTCACGCCCAGCATCGTGTTTAAGGATGGCGAGCCGCTGCTCGCGATCGGTACGCCGGGTGGAGACAATCAGGAGCAAACGATACTGCAAACACTGTTGAACGTCGTGGAGTTTCAGTCCGACTGGTATCCCAACCTCCACACCGCCATTGAATGGCCGCGCGTACAGACGTTGCATTTCTACGCGTCGTTCTGGCCGCATGACTCGGGATTTAACCGCATCAACATGGAAGCGAATATAGACGCTGGTGTTATCGACGATATGCGCAATAGGGGGCACGAAGTTAATGTGGTACCGCCATTCAGGATTTCGGGTTGCGCGACAGCGGTTATGTTGGACCCGGCGACCGGAAGCCGCATTGCCGCCGCCGATCCGAGGCGTGATTGTTATGCAGCAGCTTATTGATTTTATTATGAAAAATAGCAGGCCCGGTCCGGATTGACCGTGGTGTCGGGGTAGCGTTTAATGGCCCCTCGATTGGGTACGAGGCACCGGCAGGTGCGGGAATTGAGCAATGGACAAAAGTAAATCTGAATTTAAGGCGCGCCGGTCGCTGCTGACGGGCATGGGGGTTGCCGTTGCAGGCGTTGCTGCCGGCACGGCCTGTGCGCAGGACAGTAAGGAATTCGAGCCTGCACGGCATGAGAGCGATGCGTGGCTGAATGAATTGTCCGGCCAGCATCGCGTCTGGATAGATACGTCGTATGGTCTTGGTGGTATGGAAGCTTTGCACTATTCGAACAACATTCTGAGTTCGCACGCCAGTGTGGACGATGGCAGCGATGCTGACTATGCACTGGTCATTTGCTGGCGGCACTACGCGACGGCGCTGGGATTCGACGATGCTGTTTGGAAAAAATACGGCGAGATTTTTTCCGGTGCCATGGGCCTGAAGGACCCGGCGACCGGTGGGGCTTTTACCGCGAACCCGGCAAACCTCAGTGACCGCATGGACCTCGATAATGGTGGCGATACCATCGACAAGATGGTTGGCCGCGATGTCCGGTTTGCGCTCTGCAATGCGGCGACACGTTGGTATGCAGGATATGTCGCCGGTGAGACCGGTGGCGATCGCGAGGATATCTACCAGGAGTTAGTCGAGGCCGCCGTGCCAAACAGTCGCTTCGTTGCCGCAGGTGTCTTTGCGACGACCCGCGCTCAGGAATATGGCTACAGCCTTTTGTATGCTGGCTAGTCCAGACAGGAGATAAGAAAAATGAAAAGAGTATTCTCGCCTGCAATTGCAGTCATGGGCATCTTTGCTTTTGCGACAGTCGGCGCACAAACCGTTGCAGAGAAAATCGAGCAGGCGGTAACACCGTTGCCGGATGATCTGAAGGCCGGCGCTACTGTGTATGACTACAACGAAGATGGCGTTCGCGAGATCCTGCGACAGGGTACCAATCACGTCGAATGCAAGCCGCGGGACGAACGAGGTTTTACCTTGTGTTTCCCTGTATCGACCGCGGCTCGACGCGATTTCGCTGCGGCTTTGGAGGCCGACGGGCTTGAGGGCGAAGAGCTTCAGGCGGCCGTCGCTTCGGCTGAAGATGCCGGAACAATCGAGCCGACACCAATGGGTTCCATTCTCTACAGGCTCTATGAAGAAGACGATCGCATCAGGCTGCTTTGGGTCGTGCTGCTGCCGAACGCGAAAGCCGAAGACCTCGGTATGTCGATCGAAAGCCAGCGCGATCCGTCACTGGCAGGTATGGGCCGACCCTGGATGATGCGTGAAGGCACGCCGAGCGCTCACCTGATGATTCCGATCAATGGCACGAACCTTTCCAACCAGGGTGACGATGTCGAGCCACTGGATACGAAGGCAATTACCGATCCTGTTGTACAGGCGACCCTGCCGTTGCCGGCGGACCTCAGGGATGGCGCAGGAGTAATTCGCTATGACGATAATGGCAATCGGGAGGTATTGCGCGCTGGCACCAACATGATGGAATGCCAGGTGCGTGACGAGAACTCCGGTTTCACGCGCTGCTATCACAAGAATCTCGGTGCAGAATCCGATATGCGAGCCAGGCTGTCGGCGGAAGGCAAAACCGTTGAAGAAATCTCGGCAGCTATCAATGAAGCCCGGGCCGACGGCACATTGACGCCGGCACCGTTTGGTTCCCTGGCGTATCGACTCTACGAGGAAGAAGATCGTCTCAAGCTTCTGTGGGTAATGCGTCTGCCGAATGCCATGTCGACCGATCTCGGGATGTCTGTCGCGAGCCAGCGTGATCCGTCGCTCGAAGGTGAGGGGCTTCCGTGGATGATGAGGGAAGGCACGCCCGGCGCGCACCTGATGATTCCGATCAATGGCACGGAGCTTTCAAACCAGGACTGAGGCATGCATCGCTGATCGACTAAATAGCGAACGAGGGGTCAGAGTCATTAAATCTGACCCCTTTTTTTTATGGCGCTTCTTTCAGCTGCTCGTAGTACTCACGGATTGGCCTGAACGGACCGAGCCTGTGTTGCTCGTGCGGGAAATCGTCCGCGTATGGCGGGTAGGGGCTGTCGACGGGTTTCCTGGTCAGGTCCGGAAAATCTTTTTCCAGGTCTGCCTTGATGGGCCGAGGATTTGAATTAATGAACGCAGCGACGTCGTAGGCCTGGTCGTCCGTGAGATCCGGCTGACCAAATGGCATGCGTGCTTTGATAAATCGGGCGGCTGTCAGAACCCGGGTCATGCCGGCGCCGTTGTTGAAGCTGTCCGGCCCCCACAGTGGCGGAAACACGTAACCGTCACTCGGGTTCGCCGTCGCTTGCAGTCCCTCACCATTCTCCCCATGACAGACGTAGCACCGCTGCTCGTAAACCAGGCGGCCGGCATCGACGTTCGCTTTCCGGTCCGGTTCAGCGAAGGCTGGTGGTTCAATCGGCGTTTTGCGAGCGTCACTCATCAGAGCGTACTGATCCCCGAGTCGGAGGATGTATTTTTCCATCGCGATCATTTCCACACTGTCGCGTGGCAGTGGCTGGCCATTCATGCTGCGTTGCATGCAGCCATTTATACGATCCCTGAGATCCCGAATGCCACCGTCACGCCCGGAATCGCGGGGATAACGAGTCGACGTCTGCAGCAAAGAAAGCGTGCCGGGCTTTTCGCCAATATCGAGATGACACGATGCACAGGCCAGATGCGTACCCGAATAGCGCATCTCGGGATTTTCATGATTCGGGCCGAGATATTCGGCGGTTTGCCGCAACAGGTAACGACCGTACTCGGCGGTTGCCGCTGCAGGCTCGGGCCCGAGATTGTTCGATGCAGAACGTTCGGCCATCCAGAGGCCGCCGGCAACGATTGCCCCTGCAGTGATGACAGCAGCCACCGGCAGGCGGATATTTCCGTTATCAAGTCTCACTGGCGTACCCCGTTCTTATCGTCACGTTTATCGCCAACCTGTCGATTATACCGCTGCACCTGCCGCAGAAAATCATACTTCGGCGCTTCGATTCTGCGACGCAAATTCGGCCGAGCGATCCAGACGATTGTGAACACAAGTGCCAATACTATCGACGATATAACGATAATGTTGCTGATCACCGATCGTTCTCCTGGGATTCACGCTGGCCATCAAAGAACTGGCGAATATAGTGTGCGACGGCGAGGATCTCGTCGTCATTCAGCCGGTCTGTCCATGGTGCCATCGAGGTGCCGTTCACACCACTGCGGAGGACCCTTACACTCTCACCAAGACTCGGGCGCTCGCCCCGAAAATCAGTCGGTGCTATCGGCAGTTCGCCAGCAGCAAAGCCGTCGCCCGCACCGCTGTCGCCGTGGCATTCGGCGCAGTGGCCTGAATAGACGCTGGCACCCAGGGTGAGGTCTGCGACCGACGCCGCTGGTTCCTGAGGCACAGAGGCAAGTCCGCGCACGAAGTCAACGAGAGCAGCCAGGTTTTCAGGTGAATGATCGCGCCAGGCCGGCATTGCGGTGTTGTGCACGCCATTCCACAAAACATCTGCAAGGTAATCAGCCGTGAACTCACGCATGGTCAGGTTGCTTGGTGCTGGCTTGAGCCAGGTGGCTGCAGGCCCGTCGCCACGGCCTCCAGGCCCATGGCAGCCAGTGCAATTGTCGTTCCAGAGCTGCAGGCCTTTTTCCGCCGACGCAGGATTCGCGAGCGTGGGCGCGTCTCCTCGTGGCCTGGTCCGGCCCGGGTGGGCGTTCAATAGCGGCGCATTGAGCGACATCAACGCCCATTTGTCATCGCCGGCGGCTGCACGTGCGGCTTCATCGCCGTCCGGCCAGGCGAGCTCCCGGGCGCGGCCCAAGGACTCGATGTAAGCGACGAGGTCGCGCGCTTCCTGGGTGGGTTTGTCTGGCGAACCGTCGAACAGGGAGGCGTAAGACGGCATGATTGACTGCGGCACCACAGCGCGCGGTGCAAACAGATGCACGAAATGCCAGTTGTCGGTCCGGGTGCCGCTTGCCCTGGACAGGTCCGGCCCGATGCGCCTTGTTCCCATGAGGTGTGGATAATCGAAGCGCGTTTCCCAGGCCAGTGTCGGCGCGCCAAAGCGGGCCATGTCGGCTTCGGTATAGCGGATTTGCTGACTGTGGCAATAGGCACAGCCCTCACGAGCATAGATGGCCCGGCCGCGCTCTTCCGATACCGTCGGTGTGAGCGGATAAGGAGGAGCCATTGCCACGGTTTGCTCGGCGAGTACACGGCCAGGCCAGACGCCGAGTAGCGAAACGGACAGGATGAAAAATCCGATACCGGCAACGAACGCGACGATATACGCCATGACAAGCCCACGACCAGCGGGGCGAATATCCCTTTCTCTGACCGCCTCTGAAACGCGGACACGTTCAGGCGTGATTTCCTCGACGGGTTGTTCAATGAGCTTCTGCTCGACAGCCATTGCGCCGGCGCCACGTGGTCCCGTGGTGATGCCCACCAGCAACATGATGAAACCGCCTGCAATCGGGACCGCCGTCAGGACACGAATCACCCAATAGGGCTCTGAGGCCTGCAGCGACTCGAGCCAGGGTGCACCGCCAAGCCATAGTTGTGCCTGAATGATGCCGGCGATCGTCAGGTCGATGAACATGGCCGAAATGCCCACTGTGAGCAGCCAGTAAGACCATTCAAGTGCGCGTGCGTTATAGGGCGCCCATGGAATTCGTTGCCACGCATGGATGATTCCGCCGATCGCAGCAAACGTCGCAAAGCCCAACATGGCGAGATGAGAGTGGGCGACGACCCAGTCTGTGAAATGGACCGCCTTGTTCAATGCCATCTGTGCCTGGGATGCACCCTGCAGGCTGACCAGCAAATAAAAGATGACAGACATCGACACAAATCGCAGCCCGACATCTTTTGGGATAACGCCGGCGCCGCGTTGCGAAAGCATGAGGTTGGTGACCACGATGACCACCACGACGCCGAGCAGAGCCGATGCCGCAATGGCGGCGAATTGTGCCTCCATCGGAATGACGGAGAAGACGTAGTGATGGGTGCCGTTCAGCGGGTACCAGAAGAAAAGACCCCAGAAGCCCAGCATGGACAGGTAGTGACTGAAGATTGGCCGGCCGGTGGATGACGGAATCACGAAGTACAGAATGGCGAGGGCGAGTGGGGTGACAAAGAGACCCACCGCATCATGAATCCACAACCCACTGATCGCGGCACCAGCGGCGCCAGGGACGAACTCGGGAACGATGTTGCCCATCGGGAAGGCGAGCAGGGTAAAGACCAGTGCGCCAATGATGTACCAGCTCGACACATAGAGTTTTTCGAGACTGCGTTTAAAGAACGGCGGCAGAAACTGTATGGCTGCGAGCAGGAGCGCCAAAACGATGAAAGCATCAATGATTAACGGAAACTCTGCCCACTCGAGAGGCTGGCTTACGCCGCTCAGTACGAGTATCCAGCCTGGTGCCATGACGGCAAAGTTCCAGAGACCGAAAATCCACAGCCCGAGTTTGCGGCTCGTGACCGGGAAACCTGTCAGGATGGGTACCGCGTGATACATGAACGCAATAAATGCGTTGCCAAGCCAGCCGAGCATGATGCCCTGTGTATGTGCGTAACGCAGGCGACCCCAGCCAAGCGGTAACCAGCTTCCCGTGATGTCAGGAAAGATGAACTGGAGGGCAACGACAATGCCGAAAACGACCGCGATCAACAGCGTAACCAGTGCAGCCAGGCCATGGGCGTGCACGAGTTGTGTGTCGACCCGGTTATCCGGCGCCTGGTCGGCTGTTATGGTCATTCTTGCTGCCCCACCTCGGTCATTGTCGGGCATTGTACCCAGAATTTGTCGAATCGTTTACCATCCGGTCATGGCCGTTTCCACAGGCCATTTGTAGATTCGAAGGGGCTTTACGTATGCTTGTGTTGGTCTTTGGCGGTGTATCAGTGCCAGCCCGCCTGGCAGGCCCGACGTTTAGGGACTGGACAAAACAGTCACGCTGCTTTGTCCGTGGTTGCTGGAACACCGCATTGGGAGCAGACCCGTCGAATCGCTAACCATTTCTGTCCTGATTGC
Organism: Woeseiaceae bacterium; assembly: GCA_024640315.1. Classification (GTDB taxonomy): domain Bacteria; phylum Pseudomonadota; class Gammaproteobacteria; order Steroidobacterales; family Woeseiaceae; genus SZUA-117. The sequence goes on along the minus strand of JAHEFF010000035.1, from coordinate 4,344 downwards.
GGGCGGGTTCGCCGCAACCAATGTAGACAATCTCATGTTGCTGATTAGTTGGATGGCTGTCAGCGAAAAATCTCGTGGGCAGTTGTTCGCGGGATATGCGCTTGCGACCTTTGCGGTGTTGGGGGTTTCGCTGGTGCTTGGTTTTTCGTCGGGCATGTTGCCCGTGCAATACATCGGCTACCTCGGGTTGGTGCCGATCCTTTTTGGCGCGAAGATGTTGGTGGCAAGCTTTCGTCAGCGCCCGGCCGTCACCGGTAAAGAACTGGCAACCGGTCCTGGCGCTATAAGCGTGGGAACGGTCCTGTTCTCAAACAGCGTGGATACCATTCTCATCGTTTCGCCATTGCTTGGCGACACCGAGGCCCGGCTGGACTACGTGATCGTAGGAGCCTACCTGGTCATGGCAACAGCCTGGTACGCGCTGGGTCATTTGCTGCATTCGAACATTGCCCGGCTGAATTGGGTGCCGTCGGTGGCAAGGTGGTTGGCTCCACTACTGATGATCACAGTGGGCATCTACATACTGGATAACACGCTGACGGATACACTCGCCGGCAGCTGAGAGCAAGAAAAAGAAAGAAAAGAAAGGGGTCGAACCGATTAACCATTAAATCGGTTCGACCCCTTTAGTATTGCTCGCAACCAGTCTGTAGAATCGGGGCTCACGTTGAAACCGGTTTTCGGCGAAAGGACTCTGTTATGGCCGTTATGATCGACCTGTTTTTTCAGAAGACGCCGCTCTGGCTCTTTTTCCCGATTACGATCATCCTGGTGTTGCTGTCTGTCGCGGTCGGACATTGGCTTGGGAGAAGAGTCCTTGGAAGAGAAGCGGACGAAACGGAGCGTCCCGCGGGAACCATCGTTGGTTCGAACTTTGCCTTGCTCGCTTTTCTCCTGGCTTTTACTTTTAACATGACAGCCTCGCGCTTCGATGCCCGCAAAGAATTGTTGCTGGAAGAGGTAAGCGCCATTGGCACGACCATTCTGCGCGCGGACTTTTTACCTGAGCCAGAGCGTAGCGGGTCAAAAACGCTGCTCACGGAGTATGTCGACATTCGTGCCGAAGATGCGATGTACGTGGACAGACTGCCACAGGCAATTGCGCGCTCGGAAGCGATTCACGATCAGCTCTGGTCTCAGGTAACTGACCTGTTGATCGAGGACCGTGACTCGGCGTTGGTGCGACTCTACATACAGTCCCTGAATGACGTCATAGATTTTCACGGCAAACGCGTCACCCTGGGGATGACGTATCAAATTCCCGGCATCGTCTGGTTGACACTGTATTTCATGACGACATTGGCTACGACAGCCATGGGTTATCAATTCGGGCTGGCAGAGGGACGCAGTCGAGCCATGGTAATCGTACTTACCCTGTCGTTCTCAGTCGTGATTCTGTTGATTGCGGATCTCGACCGGTCCGGTGAGGGACTGCTCCGTCTCAATCAGTCACCAATGATTGAGTTGCAACAGAAAATTCACGGAATACAGGGGCGGGGATTGTAAAAAGGGGTCGAACCGATTAACCATTAAATCGGTTCGACCCCTTTGGAGAGCTTGCTAGCTGAAGGACAGAGAAAGGAAACCGCGCGAGTTGGCATTTCGTAATGTCACAATTCTGTAACAAATGAGTAGGAGAATTCGCTCCCATCGTAAATAGCCGACTGCGGCTACTTCCGTCTCGACCTAATGTTCCTGAGATATTCGGAGATAAGATTGAAGAATCTTTACAAATCGCAAATCCGCGTAAAAATCCTGCTGGTCATCGCACTATTGTTCGCTGCACTGAGTAGCGCACATTCAGCAGAAAAGGCGCTGCTCGAGATTTTGCTCGAGAACGGTGTCATTACCCAGGAGCAGTATGAAGGGCTGCTGGAAAAAGAGACATTGACCACAGAAGACATTTTGGCGGCGCCGCAAACCGAAGAAGTGGCCACAGCGGAAAAAGCAGCCGGCGAAACTTTCGACGTAGGCGATGCCGACATGGCTGCCGAAACCGACCCGTATATCAAAATGGCAGTCGCTGATGCGGTAGCAGCGAAAATCGATGAGGATTTTCCCGTCAAGTCCAGCTACGGAAGTAGCGGTTTCCGACTGGAAACCCGCGACGGCAACTGGCAGACCAACCTTCAGTGGCGCGCTCAATTGCGCTATACAAACCCCTTTTTCGGTGACCCGCGTCAGGTGGACGACTTCGAGGCCACCGGTACCTCGAATTTTGAAGCACGTCGATTACGAATGAAAATTGGCGGCCATGGCTATCAACCGTGGTTGAAGTACTACTTCGAAGTTGACCTGCAGCCGAGCCGGGACCCGGATTCGAGTGCGGCATCGTCGAGCGCACGCGTCATTGACTGGCGAATCGATCTGGCGAAATGGGACTGGGGTGGTTTGCGCGTTGGCCAGTGGAAGATCGATATGAACCGCGAACGGGTCGATTCGTCTGGCCGGCAACAGTTTGTCGAGCGATCGATTGTCAATCGCGTTTTTACCATCGACCGCCAGGTCGGCGTCCAATTGCGCGGCCACCTCTTCAAGGGCACGCCAGGAGATCTTCGATACTTCGCCGGTATATTTAACGGCGAGGGTCGTGGCGTAAGAAACGTCGATGAAAACATGATGTATTCAGGGCGCTTGCAGTGGAATTTCATGGGCCGCGACCTTGGCTTTCGGCAAACGGATGTTGAATACACGGACAAGCCAACCGGCAGCCTGTCTTTCGGCGGCATGAGCACTATAGGCCCGTGCACACGCTGGTCATCATCCGCCTGCGGCAACCTGGATGGATTCACCTCACCTCTCGTCGCGGAAGGAGACCAATTCAAGGTCGAACAGGGCGTTCAGGAATTCGCGTTCAAATACCGCGGCTTCTCGATACAGCAGGAGTATCACCGCAAATTCGTCACCGATCGTGTGGTTGGAAGCAAAAATGATCTGACAGGTGCTTATCTGCAATCCGGGTATTTTTTCAACAACCTGATCGCAGCGGTGCCCGCGCCCCTGGAACTGGCGTTACGCTACGCGTTTGTTGAGGAGCCGAACGAAGTCGATCGAACGATTGACAACAAGCGTAAGGAATATACGCTCGCGGCCAACTGGTTCTTCGCGGGCCACAACAACAAACTCACTGTTGATTACTCCTATCTGACCCTGGATGATCGATTCCAGGCCATCGACGAGAGCACGAACCGAATTCGCTTCCAGTGGGATGTATCATTCTGATAGAAGCGGCCCGTCGGATCAGTCCGGCAAGCTTTACGCGGACTTCGACGGGCGCAGCCACCTCGAGCTGGGTGATTTTACTGCCAGTATTGGCGCCGGCTGTTGATTTGTACTGAAAATTGACCCACCCGGATGGCCTGATTAGAGCAAATAAAAAGGGGTCGAACCGATTAACCAAAAATTCGGTTCGACCCCTTTGTTCGCCTTTGTTCGTTTTACTGGCCTTCGACCGGCAAATAAAAAGGGGTCGAACCGATTAACCAAAAATTCGGTTCGACCCCTTTGTTCGCCTTTGTTCGTTTTACTGGCCTTCGACCGGCGGCGCGCTCATGCCGAGATCACGTGCCCGCTTTTGAATGAATTCGCGATGTTCGTTGCGAATCATCTCGCGCTCTGTCTCGCCCTTGGCATCCTGCAGTCGCTTGGTGTAGCGCGACCGCTCCTCCGTCGTCATCATGTGCTGCCCGTAGACCGGCGGATCGAGGTTCACACCCTGCATGCGGGAGCGAGCCTGCATTTCTTTTTCATGCTCCGCGCGAATTCGCGCCCAGTCTTGATCATTTTCCGCCTTCTGCAGCCGGTCGCGGTAACGGTCCCGCTCTTCGGCGCTCATCAGGTTTCCACCGTAGATGTCTCGGTCCTGCAGGCGGTCCCGATCCTGCATCATCAGGCGGTCGTGGGCCATGTCTCCCTGCACGCCCTTTTTCGGTGGCATCGGTCTCGGCTGGTGTTGTCGTGGCTGCTGTGCCGACCCGGGACGGTGCTGCCTTGCGCCCTGGGCGGCTTGCGTGGTTGCCGAGATGGCGATCAGAAATAAGCCCGCGGCAACCTGACGTCTCGTGATGTTGGTCATGACACTGTCCTCCAAGCTGTGAGATTTCAACTATCCCACGCATGAGTTAGGGGCGGGGCTCGGAATAACTATTTCGATAACTACCTATTGCCATCCAAACAGGAAATCTGGAATAGCGGGCACGTTAAAAAATTCGTGACTAAATGTGGGCTGCAACTTCTTTTCTGCCCGCCGTTCTCAGAAAACGGTATTCGGGCGGTCACCGATTACCTAGCTGCCGGCGGCTTCTACTGCCAGCAGTTTTTCCATCACTTGCTTCACGATTTCCT
>JAHEFF010000007.1:5332-96893 GCA_024640315.1 Woeseiaceae bacterium | reverse complement strand
GCTTCTGGCCGAAAGTGGCCACTCGCCAGGGATTAGCTGAACTGTCTGCTATTGACCCGAAGCAGACATGTTAGCGAATCTTCAGTACGCTTCGGGCACGCAGAATCCGGAGACATGTTGTGTCGCAATTTGAGTATGTCGCTGTCTTGGTCTCAATTATCGTCGGTCTTGCTCTCACGCAGATTCTAAGGGGAGTGGGTCGAATGGTGACGACCAATGACGGCCCTCGTCCTTATTGGGTTCACCTTGTCTGGACGTTATACGTTTTCGTACTTATCGGGATGTTCTGGTGGTGGGAATTTCGTCTGGGCACCGTTGAGTGGAGTCTCGGGCTTTATATTGTCGTGATTATCTACGCGACACTGCTCTTTTTCGTCAGCCTTGTGATTCAGCCTTCCGATACGCGAGAGATCACTAACTATAAGGACTATTTCTTCTCAAATCGTCGTTGGATTTTCGGCCTGCTCATCATAATCTGGCTTTGGGATTTTGTTGATACTTATTCGAAGGGCGCCGAGCATTTCTCCAGCCTGACTACCGAATACCTGGTCTACAATACCAGTCAAATAATCGCCTGTGTGATAGGCATCAAGACAGCGAACGAGCGGTACCATGAAGTTTTTTCGGTGGCATTTATAGTTTACTTTGTCTCGTGGATGTATCGAACCTTTTCCGTAATCAGTTAATTCGATGGGGTTAACCCCTGCGAGGGCAGCGTTTGCAGGCTGCAGGGTTTGTGGCCGGCGGTTTTGAGACTTTCGCGATAATCAACGAGCGGGCTTTGGTCTTCGATCAATCTTTGGCGACGTGTTCAACCTGCTGGATATCGTCGTCTACACGGAAATGGAGGACGACGACTCCCTGTATGTCCTGGCTTCCGTATAGCTGACTCAAACTAACCGCTGCCCACTCGGGCGAGAATAGCGGCGATATCCGTCGGACCCGTTCGACAACAACCACCAATTAACTTCGCCCCGGCTTCATACCAGTCTGTGACGTTAAACTCCTTGTCCAGATTGCACGCGGTACCGGACCAGCTGTTGTCTTTCGAATGATAGGTCTCGCCCGAATTAGGATAGACGACGATGGCCTTGTCTGGTGCAGCAGACCTCAGTTCGGCTATTAACGGCGTGATGAATTCTGGCGGCGTGCAATTAACGCCGACGGCCAGGACTCGCGAATGATCTGCAAACAAACCGGCAGCGGCCCAGAGACGCGAACCATCGCTCAAACTCTTTTCATTGCGGCAGGCGAACGATATCCAGGCAGAGGATTTAACCTCTTCCAGCAAGTCGCAAAGCAACCTCGCCTCGTTGAAATTGGGGATAGTTTCCACTGCCAGGAGATCGGCGCCACATCGATCCAGTAATGCGAGCCGCTGGGCATGAAACTCGCCAAGCTCCTGCACCGATGCCTGGTATTTGCCCGTATATTCCGAGCCATCATGCATAGTAGCTCCGTAGGGACCTACGCTTGCGGCAACCAGGGGCTCGCGTGCACGCGGATTGTCAGCCATATATTCCTCCCGCGCCGTCAATGCGAGATCAACGGCGCTGGCAATCAGTTTGTCCGCTTCCTCTGGGCTGTGACCACGCGCCACGAATCCTCTGCGACTTGCCTGGTAACTCGCACTGATGATGATTTCGGCCCCGGCATCGAGATAGGCTCGATGCGCGTCAATAATGGCTCGTGGATTGCTCTCAAGCAGCGTCGCTGACCAAAGTGCACCATCAATTTTAAAGCCCATCGATTCGAGCTGTGTCGCGAGACCGCCATCGATGATGATCGGCCTGTCGAGTTTCAGTAATTGTTCAAATTTGTTCATCGTCCCCTCACACTGCCATACTTGGTGAGAGCAAACCAACAATGAAAATGAAATGATCAATCGCCGCGAATTTTTATCCGCCGTCGGGGCTGCAGGTATCGCAACCGCCACCTCGCCTGCTAACGCAAAAGAAGCCCTGATCAAGCCGCCGCGAGTCCGGCCGGGCGATCGGGTTGGCCTCGTGAGCCCCGCAACCGCTGCTTTCGGAACCGAGAACACAAGGATCTGGGTGGACGCCCTCGAATCGCTTGGTCTGGAAGTCACGCTGGGCGATCACTACTTCGATCAGCACGGCTATTTCGCTGGCGAAGATGAAGCGCGTGCGAGCGACATCAACGCGTTTTTCAAAGATCCGGAGATCAAAATGATTTTTGCGCGTGGTGGATGGGGTGCACCACGCCTGTTACCGCTGCTCGACTACGACATGATTCGGGAGAACCCGAAAGTGCTGCTTGGTTACAGCGACGCGACGGCTCTGATCACGGCGGTGCACGTCAAAACAGGTCTCGTCACTTTTCACGGGCCAAGTCCACTGAATCTCTTTTCGGCGGAACATTTTCGCCGGGTCGTTATGAATGGAGAGCACTACAAGCTTAGCAACCCGACATTCATTACCGAAAATACGCTGGTGCAGACTGAAAACCTGGTCCAGACCATCGGCGGAGGGAAAGCCAGCGGCCCCATATTCGGCGGCAATCTTTCTTTGTTGACCGCAGTGACCGGCTCCGGCTACCTGCCAGACTTCGACGGCAGCATTCTGTTCATCGAGGACGTCGATGAAGCCGTTTACCGCGTGGACCGCATGATGACGGAGCTGGCACTGTCCGGCGTGCTAAGCAAGATCGAGGGATTTGTCTTCGGTCGCTGCACAGAGTGTGGACCTGGTGGCGGCTACGGATCTTTGACAATGGAGCAGATGGTTGCGGAACACATCAAGCCACTCGGCATCCCGGCATTCAGCGGCGCGATGATTGGCCATATCGATGAGCAGTTCACGATTCCACTGGGCATCGAAGTGAAGATCGATGCTGACGCGGGGACGATTGAATTGCTCGAAGCCGGGGTTGCCTGACCTTCGATTAGTCCATATCCGCCTGCTTGCGCACCCAGCGTACTGCAGCCTCGTGCGTACCGAACCAGACATCCGGCTTTGCCTTGATGTGTTCGATAAGCTCCCGTAGCACGACGATGCGTGACCGATGACCGATGTAATGGGGATGCATCGTCAGCAGGAATGTTGTGCCCTCTTCGTACGCTACGTCGAATTCGTCCTTGTAAACCTGCAGCACATCGCGCGGACTCTCGTAGCGCGGACCCAGCGGGTTCATCAATGGCGCGTCGTCAAGTATCCATTGCACCGGGAGCTCAACGAAACCGGTTGGCGCGCCATTCGCGACAATCTCGTAGGGACGATCGTCGGCCATTAACGAGGAGTCATACAGGAAGCCCATCTCCAGCAGCAGGTCGAGTGTGTTATCCGAAAAATTCCAGGAAGGTGCCCGGTAGCCGACTGGTCGCTTGCCCACTAACGCCGTCATTCGCTCAACCGCCTTCTGCAGCAGGCGCTCTTCCTCTTCCCGGGGCAAAACTGCGTTGGTCTCGTGAATCCAGCCGTGGATGCCGATCTCATTGCGGCCCGATGCCTGGATCATGTCAATCATCTGCGGTGCCAGTGAAAAACTGACGGCCGGCCCGAAGAAACTTGCGGGGATATCATACTCGTCCAGCAATGCCAGTATCCGGCCCAGCGCTACCCGCGATCCATACTCTCCCTGCGACAGGCCGCCAATGCTCGTGTCATCGTTTCGCAACCAGATGGTTTCATTGTCCACATCGAAGGACAGCATCACGGCGACTTTCGCGCCACCCGGCCAGCTTGCCGGCGTCAGGTCGCGGCCAGCCCTTACTTTGTTGACGGCGGCCGCAATCTGCTCGTCCGTCCATTCCCGGGACGGCTGCGATTCCTGTGCGAGTGACACAGGTGATTTGACGGCAATCATTGATATGGCGATGGCGATCAGCAGTGTTTTCATTCTTTCTTGCCTCCGAAAATACCTCAGGCGATTTTCAAGTCTCGCTCTGTACCCACCAACGAGTTCCGTGTGACCAGTTTTGCCAGCTGCGCTTCCGACCAGTCATCGGTACCTGCGGGGCGTTGCGGCAAAACCATGTAGCGCAATTCCGCAGTCGAGTCGTGCACGCGGACAGAGACGTCGTCGCTCAGCTCCACACCGAACTCGGCAAGCACGGAGCGAGGCTCGCGAACCACGCGCGCCCGATAACTCGAGGACTTGTACCAGGCTGGCGACATGCCAAGCAGCGCGCGCGGGTAGCAGGAGCACAAGGTGCACACAATCACATTGTGCGTGTCTGCGGTGTTCTCCATTACGGTGAACTCGTAAGGCTCGAGCTCGTAACCGAGCTCCTTGATTGCTTCGGCACCGTTCGCCAGCAAACGCTCCTTGTACTCCGCATCGTTCCAGGCCTTTGCCACGATACGACCGCCATTCTCCGGCGACGCTCCCTGCATCGCCTCGATGACAGACTGCTCTTCGCCGGCCGTGTAGTGTCCGGCTTCGATCAGTAATTCGCGTAAAGCCAGGCCGATACGGGCACCGTCTGACGTTGGCTCGGCGTGATCGGGCTGAAAAGTTCTCGAATGATCGTGGTCATGGTCAGTCATTCTGCCGCCTCCAGCCAGTGTTCGAATATTTCTATTTCGAGCTTGTCGCCCTCCGTTCCTTCGTAGCTTGTCCACAGCTCGGGTTGCGGAATACGTACGCGATAGATGCGCTGCGGCGGCTTGCCGTCACCGCGAATGAATTTCTCCGGTTCGCCATGCAACCCGCACACACGCTCAATGACACCAACCTGGCCTTTCGCATAGGATGGCACCCGATGATGGACGGGCGGCGTTCGGTCGGCAATGCGCACGCGCTGCCCGACATGAAAAACAGGTTCGTTCATGCGGCCCCCTCCGCGTCCTGCCGTGCTTTGACCGCAGCGATTTTCTCGTTCAACCGCTTTTCATCAATGACGCCTCGAGACACTAACGCGTATGCCAGCGATTTGGCCCAGCGCTCATAGTAGGTGCAGCGAGCGTAATCATCCGGCGTCAGTTGCTCGATTCCATCACGAAGTTCCGCGAAGTCGCTTATAAGGCCCTTCTTCAGCGCCAGGCGCACCATGGCGTCGATCTGCCACTCCCAGTAAGCCGTATCGTGTTCAGCGAGATCGATCGGTCCACCGTCCTGGCCGCCGAGATCGTGTGGTCCCCAGGGTTCACTCATTATTTGTCTGGTCCGCTGGTTGTTTGATGAATCTTCCATCACTCAGGATCAGGCGTACATCGCGCAAGGCCGTGATGTCCTCTGTCGGATCCCCCGCTACCGCAATGATATCGGCCAGTAACCCCTTCCTGATTCTGCCGACCTCATCGTCGAGGTGAAACAGATCTGCATTGACCGAGGTCGCTGTCCGTACGACGTCTTCTGCTTCCATGCCGTAGTCAACCATCATTTCCAGCTCACGCACATTGTCGCCGTGCGGATAGACGCCGACATCGCCACCGAAACAAATCGTAACGCCGGCGTTCAACGCCTCACGAAAGCTTTTCTTTTTGCTTGCGATTCGAGGCGGATCCGGATCGACGCCCTTTTTCCAGCCACCGTACTGCGCGATTGCATCGCCCGCTGCCAACGTTGGACACAGCGCCACCTTGTGATCCTTCATCAACTTGTAGGTTTCAGCGGTCGCGCCATCGCCGTGCTCGATCGTTTCGACACCCGCCAGGATGGCTCGCTTCATAGCCTCGGCGGTGGACGCGTGTGCAACGACGTACCGGCCGCTACTTTCGGCGACTTCAACAATGGTCTCCAGTTCGGACTGCGTGAACGTAGCGGATGCCGTGCCGTCAGGACCCCAACGATAGTCCGCATAGACCTTGACGAAATCGATGTCTCTCCCGATCTGGCTCCGGACGACACGAACGAGATCATCGTAACCATCGGCCGTCTCCGCCCCGAGTGGCACGTCGACACCCTCGTGAAATCCTTTAGGCCCGTAGCTGCCGGTCGCAACGATAGCCTTTCCCGAGACAATGAGCCGGGGTCCCTGGATGATCCCTTTTTTCAGCGCGTCACGAATGCCAACATCCGCGTAGCCCGCGCCTTCCGAACCAAGGTCGCGCATCGTCGTGACGCCCGCTTCCAGCGTCTTGCGCAGATGCCCTGCGGCGCGAATCGACCGCTCCGCCTCGGACTCCTTCAAAACCTGGTCATTCCAGCTCGTTTCGTTGTACGGATGCAGCAGGATATGCGAATGGCCCTCAATCAGACCCGGCAACAATGTCATGTCCGGCAATTCGACGACCTCGCCAGCATTGCTCTCGTCGAAACCTCCGGATTCGCCAGCATAAATAATGTGCCGGTCTTCGACAGCCACTACCCAGCCGACGTGCATTTTTTCGCCGTCAAAAACCTGTGCAGGGCGCAGCAGGCTTACTCCCTCCTCTGCCCAGACCAGCCCGGTCGAAGCCAGCAAGATCAATGCACTGAAGAAGGTTCTTGTCATCTTATTTCCAGTTGCCAAGCGTATGTCCGTCCTGAAATTTCGCACCAATAAAACCGCCCGCCTTCGAGCCGTCCAACATCGGGTTGAAGCGAATAATTATCTTGTCTCCCGCCTTGAACGAATTGGGTCGCCAGCCGTTGCGGAAAAGGCCGTTCGGGCCCAGGCCTTCGATGCTCCAGTCTTCCGCCACGCCGTCCTCGTTCTCAATGATGATCTCAATCCAGACGTGCGGATTGGTCCACTGGAACTCCCGGACGGTCGCAGTAACCTCGACCACTTCTTCCTTGTCGAACATCGCGCTCGAGTGATGCGCGTCAACCGCAAAAGCGGAAACCAGCAGGGCTATGGCGTAAACAAATCTAGTCATTCTCAATCACCTTGTCGATGACCTTGCCGTCGGTATCCAGGGTCAACGTCTGTCCGGAGTTTGTAATCGGGTTCCTGTTGTTCTCGGCACAGGCGTAATCGTATGCCTTGGTACCCTCCGGCAAGCGCCTGAAATGCCGTACAACGCGCCACGGCTTTGTGAGCGCCAGCGAATCTTCTATTTCGAGTTCCGCCCGCAACAAGCCGTCGTCGGTCAGGTACATCCGCGTCGTAACGCGCGCCTGGTCACTCAACGTCATGCCACTTCGATCCAGCACGGTCTGCGCCTCGCCGACCATACTGACCGTTGTGAACACGAGCGCGCCATCCGCCCAGTGACCCACCGAATCACCGGTAAAAGTTGGCCACCTTTCTCCAGCCGGCGGGTGCTGCCGGCCGTCGGTGTAGATACGCATGATATTCGGGCCATTCTCGGTAATGATCCAGGTTTGCTCCGGCCGCACGATGAACTCATAGACGTCCGGCAGGGCGAGCAAACGTGGATAGCCAGCCGGCGTTCCGCAACGCGATATCGGGTCCGGCAATCGCCCTGCCGCCACGAGCTCCAGGTTGGCCGCGTATTTCCTTTCCCATGCGTCGGTCAGCGGCGGATGCTGCCTGACCCCTGGCGTACCGGCGAAACCGTCTGGTGGTTCGGTGGTCGAGACATCGAACATGCCACCGTTCCCTTCCACACGCTGCCAGACACCGCTCCAGTCCGGCAATTCGACAGCGCTCGCTGAACTCACCCACACGAGTAAAAGAAAAATCCGCATCAATCGCATTTGCATCACCGGGACCGCGTCGAATGCCGATATAATGCCCCAACTGCCGCCGAATGGCCGCATCAAATCAACAACAAGACCGGGGGATGTCATGCACAGAGCATTACTAGTCGTTATCTGCTCTTTCCTTTTTTCCGCAACGGGTTTTGCACAGGAGATTGCTGAACCGTTCAAGGTCGGCACATTCGAGATCGATGGTGCGCCCTGGGTAGGCATCGTTTTGCGCGACAGCATGCTCATCGAACTGGATGCCGCAAATGCAGCTCTTGAGAAAAGCGAGATGTTTCCGGCCGTACCGATGCCCGCGAACATGATCGAATTGATCGAGCGCTACGACTATGGTCTGAAAAGACGACTCTATGAAATCGTCAACGAACATGTCGACATGCTCGGTGCGAACCGTCCTCCCTATGTGCATAACGTCGATGACGTTCGCACGCTGCCGCCAATCATGTATCCCGGCAAGATTCTCAACGCTGCCGTTAATTTCTACAGTCACGTCGATGAATCCGGCACGCCCGAAGAGCGACGTGAGGCCGCGAGGCTGCGCCGCGAGGAGCGCGGTGTTCCATACCTGTTTCTCAAGCCAAGCCGCGGCGCTGTCGTCGGCAATGGTTCACCCATTGTGATCCCCTACGGCCGCAACAGAACAGACTGGGAAGTTGAGCTGGGCGCCGTAATCGGCAGGACTGCCAAGTACGTCAGCGCCAACGACGCCGAAGCGCACGTCTTTGGCTACATGGTGACAATGGATATCTCGGATCGTGGCGGCAGGCCACCAGGCGGCGCACGATTCACCAGCGACTGGTTTGTTGGCAAGGGCCACGACACGTTTGCGCCACAGGGCCCGTGGATCGTGCCGAAAGAGTTCTACGGTAACCCGATGGAGATTCTGCGTCAGTCCTTGAGTGTCGGCGACGAGCAGATGCAGGAAGCGACCGCCGGCGACATGATTCACTCCCTGTGGGAGCTGATCGAATACGGTTCATCAATCATTACGCTCTACCCTGGCGACGTCATCAACAATGGCACCTCGGGCGGTACCGGAATGGGCACTGCAGTTCGCGGAGCACAGCGATTCCTGCAACCGGGCGAAGTGGTTACCGGAACGATCGAGGGAATCGGCTCGCTGGAAATGCCGGTGGTTGGTGAAAGCAAGCCCGCAGGCCTGACCGGCGCAGAACTTCCGCCTGTCGACACCTACAGGGACCCGCTGTAATGGTGATTCGGGCAGCGGGCCCGGGCTGCTGCTACTGAAGCTCTGCCAGGCGATGTAACAGGACCGCGACTCGTTTCGTCTGCTGACCCATGGTGCGCAGGTCAGCGACTTCATCGAGCGTGTGTCCGCCGGAACCCATCAGTCCCACCCCGTCCATTGCCATCTCAACGTCGTTGGCAACAAAGGAAATATCCGCAGCGCCTGCGTTGCGTGGATTGACCGCCCGAACCTCACCAAAACCAAGCTCCTGGCTCACTGTGCTGAAAATATCGAGCAAGGCATAGTTGCCTTCAGATGGCGCCATTGGCGGGTAGCCCTGGTCAAATTCAATCGTCGCATCAGTCATTGGAAGATGATCGGAAACAATCTCGCGCATCTTCTGCTTGGCGTCTTCCCATTGCTGCAACGACACCGCCCGAATATCTCCGGTCACGGTTACCGTTGCGGAAATCACATTGTCTTTGCCGAACGCGGTGCCGCGATTAGCTGCCACATCATATTCAACGTCGGTACCCCCCAGGATCAGTCCCGGGTTAAAGGTCAGGTTTTCCATGGTCGACAATTCGGTACGAAATGTGTGCAGGATCCTCGCCGCCTCGTAAATGGCGCCATCACCGTATTCGGGCTGGAATACCTGCGATGAATGCGCCCTTTTGCCGCTAACCGACAACGTCCAGCCCGACGATCCGCGCCTGGCTATGACGCCGGTTTCCGGATTGCCGTCACCGTCTTCAAAGCCGATTGCGTAATCGGCCCACTTGCCGCCTTCGACCAGCGCGGCACTTCTCAGGCTTTTGGGGTTCCCTGAAAGTTCTTCATCTCCCGTCAGAACCACCCTGACCGAGATGTCGTCCAGCACGCCTGCGGCACGCAAAGCGCGCAGTGCCTGGATCATGATGACGTTACCCCCCTTCATGTCGGTGGTGCCGGGACCTCGCGCAAAATGTTCGTCGACAATTTCGAATTCCTGAAAGGGACTGTCAACGGGAAACACTGTGTCGAGATGACCTATCAGGAGAATTCGCGGGCCACTGCCGTCACGATGAGCAACCAGGTGACCCGCCCTGCCGAAGGGCGCACCGTCAACCCACTCCGTTCTGAACCCCAGCTCCTCGAATTCAGGCGCTAACAACCGGCCAACCGCCCGGACGCCTTCGAAATTCATTGAGCCGCTGTTGATGTTGACTGATTTCTCCAGCAACAAGACGGCTCTCGCTGCTTCTTCGTCAACGTGATTGACGATGATCTCGTCCACAGAGACCGGCACCGATTCCTGGGCAGGCGCGTTGATGAACAGGAAACACCCAACCAACAAGAATATAGTTCGACTAAACAAGAGCGCTCCAGTGAATAACAGTCTACAAGGCCGTGTCCGGGCAGGATTCCTGCCTGGTCCGCCACGGTTTGACAAAGCGTGGCACAAAAATGCGTCAAATCATTCGATCACATGACATCAGGCGCTACAATAGCCCTCAAAATCAAAAGGGGAAAATTATGCCGCTTCGCGTCCTGAGCATTATTCTGATTGCGTGCTTCGCCACTGCGGGCGCCCACGCTGCCGGCAAGGTAACCAATGAGCGCGTGCTGGCCGAATCAGCCGGTGGCGAAAACTGGTTCCTTAAGGGCGGGAGCTTTCGTGGTGAACATTTCTCGCCTCTGTCACAGGTTAATGCCGGAAATGTCGACAGGCTTTCACTGGCATGGTCAATGGAACTGCCGATTCCCGACGGCACGCCGACGACGCCCATTGTGGTTGACGGCGTCATCTATATTGGCGGTGCCTACTCGAAAGTGGTCGCCATTGATGCCGCAACGGGCAAGTTGCTCTGGACCTACGAATCCGACGTCAAGAAGCACTTCACGGAGATGCCCTGGCTGTCCTGGATCTCTCGCGCAAACCGTGGTGTGGCCGTGTGGGATGGCAGCGTCTATGCCACCACCGCGGACTGCCGCCTGATCTCCATAGATGCAGAAACCGGGCGGCAGCAATGGGAGAAACAAACCTGCGAAGTCGCCAACGGTTTCTCCATCTCGGATTCGCCTTATGTTGGCGGCGGCAAGGTTTTCGTCGGCAACGCCGGATCCGAATCGGAAGAAAACGGCCGCGGTTACGTCTCGGCCTACGACGCAAAGACGGGTAGCTTGCTCTGGCGCTTTTATATTGTCCCGAGCCACATCCCCGAGGAAAACGATACGCCCGCGCTGAAGATGGCGGCGAAAACATGGTCTGGCGACACGCTGGCAACTGTTGGCGGCGGTGGCCACAGCTGGAACGAAATGACCTACGACCCGGTATCCAACCAGCTGTTTTTCGGCACCGCTGGTTCCGCGCGTTATGACTACGCCAGCCGCAGCCCGGATGGCGGCGACAATCTCTTCCTGTCTTCGATCGTTGCTGTCAATGCTGAAACCGGCGAGTACAACTGGCATTACCAGACCGTGGATAAAGACAGCTGGGACTTCAACGCCACGATGAACATCATTCTCGCCGACCTTCGTATTGGCGACAAAGACCGCGAGACGGTTCTGATCGCACCCAAGAACGGTTTCCACTATGCGCTCGACCGGCACACCGGCGAGCTCCTGACCGCCGGCAAATACGCGAAGGTCAACTGGGCCACGCACATCAATATGGAAACAGGCCGGCCGGTCTATGACCCTTCCGGCGAATACTGGAACGCAGGGGACGGCGAGAAGGTGCTTTTCTGGCCGAATTTCTGGGGCGCCCACACATGGAACCCGATGGCGTTTCATCCGGCACTGGGACTCTCCTACATTCCGGTCGTCGATCTGCCAACAGAAATCGACAACGCGGGCAACAGCGAAGATGTCGTCATGCTCACCGAGGTCGACGGAAAACGACACGCCCCGGGCAAGCTTGTCGCGTTCGATCCGGCAACGCAGAGCATTCGCTGGTCTGTCGACCATGACCTGCCG
Source organism: Woeseiaceae bacterium (assembly GCA_024640315.1). GTDB lineage: Bacteria > Pseudomonadota > Gammaproteobacteria > Steroidobacterales > Woeseiaceae > SZUA-117. Next base: position 85,189 of record JAHEFF010000007.1, on the reverse strand, counting down.
TATAACGGCGGACTGATGGCAACCGGGGGCAACCTCGTCTTCCAGGGCAACGCACAAGGGGAGTTCGTTGCCTATGCAGCCGACACGGGAACGGAGCTCTGGTCGGTACAGACGGGCTCGGCGATCAATGCGGCACCCGCCAGTTATTCGATCGATGGTCAACAGTATGTGCTGATTCCCATCGGCGTCGCGGGGGGTTTGCAATACCGCTACCCGGCCATGCACGCTGCAAGGGAGGTCAAGGGGCCGGTCAGGATGATGGCGTTCTCGCTCGGCGGCAAGGCAGACATGCCGGATCCCGGCGCTGGCTACCCGCCGCTACCCGACCAGCCTGCTCTCGAAGCAACCGCAGAGGAAATCGCCAAGGGTCAGGCAATCTACGGGAAGTCCTGCTACGGCTGCCACGGCGCGGATGGCGTATCGCGGTTTGGCGGTTCGGTACCGGATCTTCGGTATGCTAACGAAGAGACTCATGCCACCTGGCATGGCATCGTGGTGGGTGGCGCAAGGGCCGCAAACGGCATGCCCGCCGTGGACATTGAAATCGAGGAATCGGAGGCGATAAGAAAATATATTTTGTCGCTTTCTGAAGATATTCGAGCTAAACAGTAATCTATAATTTCGCTTATGAACATTGACACACCGCTACGAAACCTTGGCCCGATCGACACCACGGAACTCCGCGAGAAGATCCTCGCGCAGGAGGAGATTGCGTGGAAAGAGGATAAGTATCGGCAGGAAGAATTCGAAGTTCACCACGCCACGGAATCAATCGTCGTACTGTTCGTCGACCTCGACAAATGGCCGGATCTCGTCGTCAGCCAGGAGCCTGGCTGGAAACGAATTTCCGATGTGGCCCTGCCGATCATGAACGAGATCATCCGGAAGTTTTATCCGCCGGGCGGCACGGTCATTCGCGCCATGGCCGCCAAGCTCCTGGCCGGCGGACTCATCAACCCGCACGTGGATAAACATCCGTCTTTCCATGTCGGCCATCGTATCCACATACCCATCACGACCAATCCGCGCGTGCGCTTCATGATTGACGGCCGCCCTTACCAGTTCAAAGTCGGCGAGGCCTACGAAATCAACAACCAGTTGAATCACTCGGTTATGAACAAGGGTACCGAGGACCGCATCACCTTCATCTTCGACTACGTGCCCCCCGACCAGATCGCTGCGCTTTCCGCAGCGTAAAACCGACCACCCCGGCGCGTGGCTAGAGGATGGGGGCGAGGACTTCCCTGAGTTCGCCGAGCTGTGACTCGTAGTGCTTCCAAAACTCGACGGCTGAGTCGTAGATCGGTTCCCGAACCTGTTCGGAGCTTGCGGTGTTTACCGGGCGGGCGCTCTTGTAATAGTTGACGCAGGCCTCTTCGAAAGGAAGGCCGCAAAACTCGAGCATCCGCCGAACCTGGGTGTCGAGGTCAGCGACGACATCTTCGTATTGAACTCGCAGCACTGCGCCGGGCAATACGGCATCCCAGTGCTCCATCATGCTGACGTACTGCAGGTAAAACTCGGCCAGCTCGAGCAGATCGTAGGTCTGGTTCTTTCCTTGCGCGAACAGTTGCCGATAGTTGGCCACGCAGGTCGCCATCGGGTCGCGCCGCGCATCAATGATTTTTGCATGCGGCAGAATCAGGCGAATAAAGCCGACGTGAGAAAAATTGGCCGGCATCTTGTCCGTGAAGAACGGCGTGCCCTCCTTGCAATGCGCCCGGGCACTATTGAGGTAGCTGCTGCCAAGGCGAGTCAGCGCGTCGTTATCCTGCTTGCCGACCAGCTCTGTGTAATGAAGACTCCCGGCCTTTTCGGCGACCATGCTGTTCACCATGGTAATAATGTATGGAAGCTCTCCGGTACCTTCGATCTGGCTGTGGCTTGCGAGTATTTGCTCAACGAGCGTCGAACCTGAGCGAGGCATGCCAAGCACAAACACGGGCGTCACCTCGGTGGCCGTCTGCGCAGACCTGCTGGAAAGGAACTCTGTCGTGAATGTCTCTTTGATCCAGGTCTGTTCGAGCTCTGCTCTCACCGGATCGAATTTGATAAGCGCACGTTTGCCGGCATTGCCCAGGGAATAGTGCTTCCACGCCGCTTCGAAGTCGTTGCGCTTCTCACAGGCCCTGCCCAGCGCAAAATGAAAGCCCACCGCCGATTCCGGTGACAGCTCGTCACTGTCCAGCTCGGCACGCATCGTTGCCACCTCATCGTCACTGGCCGAGAAGCGATGCAGGCTCGCCAGGTGCCACCAGGCGGTGCCAAATTCCGGGCAAACCTCGACACAACGCTTGTAACAAGACTGCGCTTCATCCTGTCTTCCCAGAATCCGCAGCACGTGGCCGCAGCCAGTCAGCGCGGCAGGCTCATCGGGATTGTGCTGGAGACATTTCTCGTAGGCCTGCAGTGCCTCTTCGGTTTGGCCGACAGTGCCGAGTAAATTGCCCAGCAGCAGCTGAATTTCCGGGTTGTCCGGCGACAAATGCGCAGCCGTTTGCAGTTGTCCAATGGCCTCAAGGTAGCGGCCCCGCTCGTGCAGGAATTTGCCAAGATCGATCTGGGCAACCGCATCTTGCGGCGCCAGCCTGGCAATGCGCTTCAGGTAAGCTTCCGCAATGACGTAACGCTTGTCTGCAGTTGCCGCCATCGCCAGTACGCGCAATGCGCCAACACTCTCGGGTTCCCGCCTGAGAACAACATCGCAAATCTGCTCGGCCTCGATGCTCTCTCCTTTCCTGCAAAGTGCCTCCGCCTCGATGAGAAGTTGATCTGTGGGCAACTCCTGCATGAATTCGAGGCGCACTTCATCTGCCTCGTCTTCACGGCCAGCGCGCGCCAGAGCCGCGACCAGGCCACGAATCACCGCCGGATCCCGCGGATTGAATGCCATCGCTTTCCTGAAATGTGGAATGGCTGCTCCAGCTTCATCGCGCGCGAGGTGCAGCGCACCAAGATCCTGATGGGGCCTCGCAAATCCAGGTTCGATCTCAATCGCGCGACGCAGGTACCCTTCGGCCGCGTCGAACTCCCCCTTCCTCATCAGAATCGCGCCTAACATGCCAACCAGATTAACGTCATCCGGTCGGGCCTGAAGTTCATCACGGCAAGCTGACTCGGCCTCATCCACTCGTTCGTCGTCGATCAACGCAACGATGTCGTCCAAGTTTTTCCGGAGATCATCAGTCATACAAGCCGGCCGCGCGCAAAGTTTCCGGAATGGCGGCCAGGTCGCGGGCCGCCATAATATTCACGCCGACCAGGCCCGGTATTTCTCTCATTTCGCGGATCGTCTCGGCGCAAATCCGGATACCTTCTGCCCGCGGATCGGCAGCGCTTTCGAGGCGCTCGACAATCCCGTCAGGCAGCATCACGTTGGGCCGGTTATCACGGAGCCACACTGCATCCTCCGCCCCGCCAAGAACCGCGACGGAACCAATGACACTGGTTCGCCGGATCAGTTTGTTCGCAACAAGGTGTCTGAGATAACGGCCCAGGAGAGCAACATCCATGCAGATATGGGTCTGCATAAATTGTGCGCCGGCATCCACCTTGTCTCTGAAATGCTTGGCCTTCCAGTTCGGTCTCGGCAATACGGGCGTCACCACGCCACCTATCAGGAAGTCGGGATTCCTGTTGAGCTTCTCGTCCGTTTTCAACGTGCCGGCTGTGCGAATCAGGTCAATGGCGCTCAGATCGAGGACGGGCTTCGGCCGTGGCTTGAGTTTCTCCGGTGCGCGCTCGCCGGCGACGAGCAACAAACTGGTTACGCCGAGCGCGCCCGCGCCCAGCAAGTCGCTCAATAACGCGATTCGGTTTCGATTGCGGCTTGTCAGCTGAACAATGGGATCAACGTCATTGTTCAGCAAGATGCTGGCCGCGGCGATCGTCGAGAGGTGCAACTGGCCGAATTGATTGTCGGTCAGGAGGATTCCGTCAACCGAATCCTTCAATATGTCCGTCTGGATACGCAGGGACTCCGCATCGGTTTCCGGGCGCAGGAAGATTTCCGCTGAAATCGCGAAATCCTTGTTATGCACAGCGTCTTTAAAGGTCTTCAACAAACTTCCGCCAGATCGACAGGGACTGCAAAGGTAATGCCTTCACAAAGCGGGTACAAGGTTAGTCTGGCACTAACGGCGCGCCTGTGGTGAACTTCCGTCGTGGATCAAAAATCACAATTCGACGCAGCGCTCAGAGAGCTTCGCTCGGGCAACGTGCAGGCAGCTGCTGAACTTAGCGACCAGAGTCTGAAACTGTTTCCGGGCGACGCAAATTTTCTCTGTCTGTCGGCCAGGGCGAACATCGCTTTGCGGAACTTCAGCGTAGCGGAAAAACATATCGAGGAGGCCATTCAGCTGTTTCCCGATTTCCCGTTGGCCCATGAGACGCTCGGGGACTTGCTGCTCGTGCAGGGAAAAATCGCCACTGCCCGGACAGCCTTTGAGACGGCAATGCGCCTCGATCCGACTCGAACGGTCACCCACGAAAAAATCGATTACGCAAAGCGGCTCGAACGTGGCATCGCCAGTGAATCGGTGAATGCCGCCACCCCCGGGCGCATGCCTTATGAAAAGGAGGTGAAAAAAGCCCGCGAGCGGGAAAAATCCGGGGATCCGCAAGCGGCGGAGATGATCTACCGGGACATCCTCAAAAAGGACCCGAAGCACATCGAGGCAGGCAGGCTGCTTGCCGGTATTGCAGCGAAAAACAAGCGGTTCCGGGATGCTGAAGTATTCCTGAAACACGTGCTCTCGAATGCACCCGACTATACCCGTGCCTGGGTGGATCTCGTCAACGTGCAAAGAGAGCAGGACAAGCTGGACGATTCCCTGGCAAGCGCCAGGCAGGTCATGCGACTGGCGCCGGACAACGCCGAATCGCACATGGTCTTTGCAAGTGCCATCGGCATGACCGGCCAACATGAGGAAGCTATTGAAGCCTATGAGGCGGCGCTGGCAATGGCGCCCGATAAAGCTGGCGCAATTTGTGGCATGGCGCACCACCAGAAGACCATAGGACGTCAGGACGAGGCGATTGCCAGTTACCGCCGAGCCATCGAAGTCAAACCCGACCATGCGGAAGCGTACTGGAGTCTTGCCAATCTCAAGACCTTTCGATTCGAGGACTCGGAAGTTGCGGCCATGCAGGCATTGCTTGGAAGGGGCGGCTTGCCCGCGGAAAGCCGGGCTCAGTTGCACAACGCGCTCGGTCTGGAATTCGAGGCGCGCAAGGATTACGCCCAGGCGTTCACCAACTTCGAGAAGTGCAACGAAGCACGTCGTCCGCTCGAATCCTACGATCCGGTCGAAACAGAAGGAACCCACGACCGGCTGATCGAGCTGTTCAGTGCCGATTTCATTGCCAGGAACAAGGGCGTCGAGCAAGCCGGGACTACGCCGATTCTGGTTGTCGGTCTGCCGCGCTCCGGCTCCACGCTGATTGAACAAATACTCGCCAGTCACAGCCTGGTTGATGGCACTCACGAACTTGGCGACTTGTCGCGCGCGGTTCAGTCAGTACGAAGACAGACTAAACAACGTTCGCGTTTCCCCGAGGCCCTGGCCGATATCGGGATCGACGACTGGCGCGCGATTGGTGCGGAGTACTTGCGGCGAACTGAAATTTTCCGGAGTGGCGCGCCGTACTTCGTAGACAAAAATCCGAACAACTTTATTTATGCAGGCATTCTCAAACTTGCTTTGCCAAACACGAAGATTATCAACGCGCGCCGCCATCCATTGGACAGTTGTTTCGGATCATTCAAACAACTCTTCGCCAGCGGGCAGCCTTTTACGTACGACATGACCGAACTGGCGGAGTATTACCTGCAATACCAGCGCCTGATGGATCACTGGCACGAGACGTTGCCTGGCTTTGTACTCGATGTGCAGTACGAGCAGGTGGTCGCCGATCTCGACAGCCAGGTTCGGCGGATTCTGGATTTCTGTGGCCTGCCGTTCGAAGACGCCTGCCTGCGATTCCACGAAACAGAGCGGGCCGTGAAAACTGCAAGCTCGGAGCAGGTTCGACGGCCTATTTACTCGAGCTCGGTCAACCTGTGGCGCAACTATGAGCCCTACATCGGTGATTTGGTTCATATTCTGGAACCATTACTTAAACATCTATCAAGCGCCGACCAACCGCGAGAACTCGTTGAAAAAGCCCAAGTAACTGCGGGCAATGACGGAACATAATCCTAAACCGTTGATTACCGGGCGTTTCCCAAATGTTTCTTAGGTAAGGGGTTCGTCGCAGATACGAGCAGAACAAGTCAGTTCCTGACCAATGGCGACGATCACGTGTGTCATTTTTACCACAAATTGTAACAATCCCTTGGTACGCCTGCCTGACGCTTGTAGTCCCGGCCAAACTGCAATAGATTTAGATAATCGTCGAATACGTATTTCTACGGACGACAAACACTTACATTCCGTCGGGGGAATCAAAGTATGCAAGTACCAGGTAAATTTTCTATCACACCCGTTGCCGCCGCCGTCACTGCGGCACTCTATCCGGGTTTCAACGCAGTCGCTCAGGAAGACAACTCGAGCGCACTGGAAGAGATCGTCGTAACAGCACGGAAACGCGCTGAAACGGTTCAGGAAATTCCGGCAACGATTCAGGCCATCTCGCAGGAATCTCTTGCCGCCATGGGCGCCAAGGCCATGGAAGACTACGCACGTTTCGTGCCTTCCGTGAACGTGGTCACTTACGGATCCGGATCAAGCACAGTGGTTTTCCGCGGCGCGATCACGGGTGCTGGCTACATCGGACAGTCGACCTCCTCTGTTTACCTTGACGAGATTTCAGTCACGCAAACCGGTGCGCAGCCGAATATCCGCGCAGTCGATATGTCACGTATCGAGGCGTTGTCCGGACCGCAGGGCACGCTGTACGGATCGGACGCGCAGGCGGGCACGATGCGCATGCTGACCAACCAGCCGGTGCTGAATTCGTTCGAAGCCATCTTCGATGGCGAGGTACGTGGTGGCGGCGAGAGCGACGCAAGTTATCGCGGCTCGTTGGTATTCAACATTCCCCTGGTTGAAGACAAGCTTGCGCTGCGCGTCGTTGGTTTCAACGATCACGATGGCGGCTTCATCGACAACGTTCCCGGCCACACCGCTGACTGGTACGGCCTCGCTGACCGCTCCGACCCGGCAAACAACAAGGCGCCACTGCCGTGGGGCACACTGGACAACTCATTGTCCGTCGAAAAGAACTGGAATGACGCCGATATTTATGGCGGCCGCGTCCATCTCCTCTGGGAAATGAACGACAGCTGGGCGACCACGTTCTCTTATCACCACCAGACCACAAAATCGGGTGCCGATAACTATTTCGATCCGTTCGTTGGTGACCTGCAGGTCGTTCGCTTCCACAACGAGTCCCGCGAAGAGACGTTCGACATGGGCTCGATCCGCGTCGATGGCGATTTCGAATTTGCCCAGTTGGTCGCAGCGGTTTCCTACTATGACCGGAAGATCGGTGCCCTGACCGACATCACAACCTACGCGAAATACTGGGCCGCCGCGTACTGCCACGACAGCTACTACACGCAGGCCGACGCACCCTATTACTGGGCGAATCCAGACACGGGCTATGTGCTTTGGTGGCCGCGTTATTGCCAGGGCCCATCGGTCGACGGTGATTTCTTCAGCTCTTATGACACAAGAAACGCCCCTTCAAACGACGACAAGCTGACGGTCGAAGTGCGCCTGCAAAGTTCAGGCGATACGCTCGACTGGATCATCGGTGGCTACTACGAAGAGAGCAAGGACTCCTGGGTCGCGCCATTCGCGACACCGACTCTCGGCGGTGATGGCAATACGATCACGTTCCAGCAGTCAATGGCAGCTCGCTATTGGGAGTACTACTGGTCCAACTACTACGGCACGCCAACGACGTTCGAGGGCTCTACGTCCAGCTGGTTCTCCCAAAGTCATACAGACTGGGAACAGACCGCGATTTTCGGCGAGGTCAGCTGGCATATCAATGATGAATGGGACCTGACGATTGGCGGCCGATACTTCGAGCGTTCAAATACAAACTTTTACCTCGTAAACCATCCGGGTGGTGTCAACCCGAACAGCGCAGTGCCGTACGGAGAACCGGATACGGCTGACCCGGTTATACGGCAGGAGCGCCTTGCGAATGGTGGCTTGCCGCGGGGTCGGGAAGGCTCTGAGGATCAGTGGATCCCCAAGATCAGCCTTAGCTACGCCATGACCGACGACGCGATGATCTATGGCCTTTACACACGTGGCCTTCGCCAGGGTGGCGTCAATCGAAGCCGTGGTGCTCCGTTCTTTCCGAACACCTACTCGTCGGACATCATGGACAACTACGAGATTGGCTATAAGTCGACATTCGCGAATGGCAGCGGTCGTTTCAACGTGACCGCCTACAACATGACCTGGAGCGATTACCAGCTGAACCTCGTCGACCCTGCCAGCGAGCAGTGTGAAGTCAATGGTGTCCCGGACCCGAGCGTCAGCATTGATGGCGTCTGTGGACAACCCTGGCAGGCGATTATCGCCAACGCCGGTGAGGCACATATCGACGGCATCAATGTTGAGCTGGACTATTCGTTCAACTCCAACTGGTTGATGGGCATGAACTACGAGGTGATGGAAGCCGAAACGGATACCCAGCACGACCTCAACGGTGACGGCACAGACAACCTGATCAAAGGTTTGAGACTGCCGCTCGTACCGAGTTCCAAGGCATCATTCTGGCTCGAGTATGCAACGCCGGTCGAACTGTTCGGCAGTGACGAGTTCTTCATCCGGACGCAATGGTCATACACCGGCGACAGTGTGAGCGTGCTCGAACCGCGATCTCAGGCGGACGAGCCAAATCCACAGTTCCAGAATCCGTCGTACACCATCGGCGATCTGCGCATGGGATTCATTGGCGAAGACTGGCAGTTTGACGTATTCCTCAACAACATCACCGACGAGCGTGCGATCTACACGACGAATAACGGATGGTTTGAATGGGGTGCCGCTCAGCTGGCTGAAGGGCGCGAACACCACAAGACCGTATACACCAACCGGCCCAGAGAGGTGGGGATCAGGTTCATGAAACGTTGGGGTGATTAAAGCCTGAAAAGGTAAAACAAAAGAAACCGGAGCTCGTCTCCGGTTTTTTTTTGTTTAAAGACTCAAGTTCCAACCCGCCTGCTGAGGTCGGAATTGTGTCATTGGCTGGTGCGGATTGATCTTTAATGACGGCGACCAAAAATGAGTTGGCGCCAATTCAATCCTCGTATGGCCAAACCTCCAGCCCATGGATCGCATTCCGGATATCCATCGACAGATTGACGAAGCCGACTTTCTGGTTGGTCTCGGTATCGTAAAGCGTAATTGTCGACGGTGACGACCCGGCAGCTATGAATCGATCTCCCACCAGGCAAAGGCCACGACCGAAAGCCTGTCGGGCAATTTTCGAATCATCGATACCGGCAAACTCTATTTTCGATTCGTCATATGAATGAATCTTATACGCCTTCTCGGTACCGTCGCGGCTCACGTATCGAACGCAATCACTCGACGTATCATTGAAGATGACACCCTCTTTCCAGGGCCTGGCGTTGTGCGTGCCGCCTGGCAGATTACAGACTTCGGAAACTTCCATCCGGTCGTTAATGTGCAACATCGCCTGCGTCCGAAGACCACTGGCATAGATGCCTGTCTGGTCCATGTGCACCATGTTGATGTGGAAGTCGTTAACCGGTCGCGGACCGGACTCGGTCTGTGGATCGAAGACAAATCCGGACCACTGGTCATAGGGCTTCTGAAACTGGAAACCCCAGTCGAAATCGCGACTGTCCAGGTTGAACGAAAGCAGGCTGTCGAATCCTGTCGAAGTCAGGAAAATGCGGCGGTCCAGCCGAACAATCTCGTGACAGTGTTTGAGGTAACGATTCTTGTGCGATCGCAAGATGTTGAAATTGCGGTCATAAACAAACAGCTCGTCACTTGCGGCGATATAGACCTCGTCACCATCGAAGGCTATGCCGCGCAGCCCCCGGTCGGCGCCCCTGCCCTCCCAATCGATCTCATCAGTATTCCAGTCGACATGCTGCGCGCCTTCCTGCGTCTCGAAATCGACAGTAAACACGCCACCGTGGCTTTCACCCTGCCTGCTGCCACGGACGACCGAGGTGGCAATGAGTTTGGGCAACCTGATGTTCATTCAGAGCTTGTCCTTCAATCCGTACCAGAGAACGCCCAAGTTGACGATCGTATCGCCAAACATGCTCACGCCGGGAATACGCACTGACGGCATGCTGGACAGCACATCGAACCGCTCCATGGTGCCACTAATGGCATCTGCAATAACCTCCCCTGCAAGGTGAGTCACGTTCACTCCATGTCCTGAGTAGGCATTCGAATACAGCACATTGGGCGCGATCCGCCCGAGCTGCGGAACACGGTTGATGGGGATGGCAATCGTTCCGCCCCATGCATAATCGATCCCGACATCTTTCAATTGAGGGTAGGTTCTCAGCATCCTGGGTCTGTGGTTGGCTGCGATGACCGCCGCGTCCTCACCCAAATAGCGAAAACGGTTGCCAAACAGCAATCGCTTGTCCGCGCTTAGCCGAAAGTACTCGAGGAGAAAATTCGGGTCACATACCGCCAGGTCATGTGGATTGATAACGTCCAGCAATTCATCCGACAGCGGTTCGGTGGCAATGATGAAGCTCCGCACTGGCAAAAAGCGTGAGCGCAGGGATTTCTCCACCATTTGGTAAGCATTGCCGGCAATGAGTACAAAATCCGCGGTGACTGAACCTTCGGCTGTCGAAACCCGCGCTGCATCACCGTGATCAATTTTCAACGCAGCCGATTGTTCATAAATGACAGCGCCCAGTGACACGGCCGCCTGCGCCTCGCCGATGACCAGGTTCAGCGGATGCAGGTGACCGTTACCCATGTTCTTCAGCGCACCGATATAGACATCGGTGCCCAGCGCATCACTCGTCTCCTGGCGCGACATCATTCCATGCTCGTACGGGTAATTTCTGCGTGTCAGTTTCGCTTCCGCTGCTTCGAATTCGCGCAGGTGGCGCGGCTTTATCGCCACATCGACGTAGCCATGCTTGAGATCGCAGTCGATATCGTAATGCTCGACCCGCTCCCGAATGATGTCGTGGCCGCGCCAGCCCATGTCCCACATCAAGTCGGCAAGACCAGGATCCTTTTTAAGCAGCTGGCTTTCGCCACTGACGCCGCCGATCATCTGACCACCATTCCTGCCGGATGCACCCCAGCCAATACGGTTCGCTTCAAGCACACAAACGTTGTAGCTTCGCTCCGCAAGCGCGAGGGCGGCCGACACACCGGTAAAGCCACCACCAATAATGCAGACATCGACGCGCAGATCTTCTTTCAGACGCGGATAATCAGTAACCTCGTTGACGGTTGCCGCGTAGTAAGACGATGTATGTTCCTGTGCAAATGGCATGGCTATAGGGCTTTCGGAATTTGCTGTTGTCCGGCAAGTATGAAGCATTCCGGATGCTGGAAAAACACTTTTGCTACGCCCTGGGGGACGCGATAATCACACGCAACATTATCAGCAGGCCGGATATCCACAATATGAATATGCCACGCCATCGCATAGCTGCCATTGTCGCATTTCTTCTCGCCTTATCGGGCTGCAGTGAGTCGCCAGCGCCAGCAGAAACAACCGGGGCGGATACCGTCTTCGTCAATGGGCGTGTCTACACTGTCGATGCCGACCGATCCTGGGCAGAGGCTGTCGCGATTACAGGCGGTCAAATCAGCTACGTCGGTTCCACGGCCGGTGCCGATATGCATGTCGGCAGCAACACGACCGTTGTCGACCTGGATGGCCGCATGCTGATGCCGGCATTTCAGGACAGCCATATCCACCCGATTTCAGCCGGCATGGAAGCGGCTGCCTGTAATCTCAACTACCTGCCGGGAGTTGCCGAATATCGCTCCGCGATTGCCGAGTACGCTGCGGCAAACCCTGACGTTCCATGGATCCTCGGTGGCGGCTGGTCGATGGTCGTGTTCGGACCAGGCGGCGCGCCAAATCGCAGCATCATTGACGAACTGGTACCCGACCGGCCGGTATTCCTGAGCTCTGCCGACGGGCATACCGGCTGGGCTAATACGAAGGCGCTCGAAATCGCCGGTATCGACAGGAACACGCCGGACCCGATTGACGGACGAATCGATCGTGACCCGGAAACCGGTGAGCTCATTGGCAGCTTGCAGGAGGGCGCCATGCGTCTTGTTTCGCAGCATATTCCACCGGCCAGCCTGACCGCACGGATTGCCGGTATGCGTTATGCCCGGGACATGCTTCATGGATACGGCATCACGTCAATTACAGACGCCAGCGTGAGTCGCGAGAGTCTCGCTGCATACCAGGCGATGGAAAACAACGGTGAGCTCAATTTGCGAGTTGTCGGTTCGCTCTGGTGGGACCGCGCGCGTGATGAAAGTCAGATTGCTGATCTCCTCGCGTTGCGCGAAGAGTTCGATAACGGCGGATTATTGCAGCCAACGACTGTGAAGATCATGCAGGACGGTGTTCTCGAAAACTACACCGGTGCGATGCTTGAGCCATACCTGGTCGCCGGCGGCACCCGCGGCATCCCGATGGTTGAACCAGAGTTTTTGAAACAGGCCGTAACGCTGCTGGATGCCGAGGGTTTCCAGGTGCATTTCCATGCAATTGGCACAGCCGCGGTTCGACAATCACTGGATGCGATCGAGGAAGCGCTGATCGTTAACGGGCAACTTGGCAATCGCCACCATATTTCACATCTGCAGGTCATTCATCCACAGGACGTGCCGAGATTTGGCGATCTCAAAGTCATCGCGAATTTTCAGCCGTTGTGGATCGGCTACAGCGACTACATCAGGGAACTGAACATTCCGGCTATCGGTGAAGAGCGAACGGGCTGGATGTATCCGATCCGCAGTGTTCATGAGTCCGGCGGCATGGTCGCATTCGGCAGCGACTGGTCGGTGTCAACCGCCAACCCGTTCGAACAAATCGAAGTGGCTGTCACGCACAAGAGCATCGACGATGCGTCGGTGCCGCTGTTCATTCCGGACGAACGCATCGACCTGGCCGCTGCTATTAGCTTCTTCACGATCAATGCCGCATTCCTTAATAAACACGAAGACCGGACCGGCTCGATTGAAACCGGCAAGCTCGCCGATTTGATCGTGCTGGACAAGAATCTGTTCGATATCGATCCAGATGATATTTCAGAGACGAAAGTACTGCTGACGCTTTTCGGCGGCCGTGCGGTGCACGGCGACCTGTCTTCGCTATGATTGCCTATCCATTTTCTTATACCTTCGCCAGATAAATCAGAATTGTGGCCCCGGAGCTTACCCAAATGAATAAACAGACCCGCCTGAAGATACTCGCCGTTTCGGTTGCACTTGTGCTGTCGGCTTGCAGCAAACCGGAAGCACCAGCAGAAATGACCGGGGCGGATACCGTTTTCGTCAATGGGCGTGTCTACACTGTCGACGCCGATCGATCCTGGGCAGAGGCAGTTGCAATTACGGACGGGAAAATCAACTACGTTGGCTCCACCGCCGATGCCGACATGCACATCGGTAGCAACACGACTGTCATCGACCTGGAAGGTCGCATGCTGATGCCTGCATTTCAGGACAGCCACATCCACCCGATTGGCGCCGGTGTCGAGGCATCCGCCTGTAACCTGAATGGCCTGAACGACCTTGCCGCCTACCGCTCGGTGATTGGCGAGTATGCCGCGGCCAATCCGGACGTCGAGTGGATTACCGGTGGCGGCTGGTCGATGTCCGTTTTTGGTCCCGGCGGCTCGCCAAGCCGCACGGTCATTGACGAGCTGGTGCCGGATCGCCCGGTATTTCTTTCATCTCAGGACGGCCATTCCGGCTGGGCGAACAGTCGCGCGCTGGAGATTGCCGGCATTACGCGCGACACGGCAAACCCGGTTGACGGCATCATCGACAAAGACCCTGTAACGGGCGAGCCGATTGGCAGTCTGCAGGAGGGTGCCATGCGACTGGTCACCCGGCATATTCCGCCGGAAACTGCGGAGACTCGCCAGCAGGGCCTGATCTACGCACAGAACCTGTTGCACAGCTACGGCATCACCTCTATCCAGGACGCTATCGTTGACCGCGATGCACTCGAAACCTATGCAGCGCTGGAGCGCGCCGGACAACTGAATCTGCGTGTGGTCGCATCGTTGTGGTGGGATCGTCAGCGAGGCACCGAACAGATCGATGAACTGATTGCGCTCCGCGAGGAATACAACACCGGTGGCCTGGTTCGACCGACCACGGTCAAGATCATGGAAGACGGCGTAATGGAAAACTATACAGCTGCCATGCTGGAGCCGTACCTGATTCCGAGTGGTTCAAAGGGCATTCCGATGGTTGAACCGGAGGCTCTGAAGCAAGCGGTCACGGTGCTGGATGCTGCGGGCTTCCAGGTCCACTTCCATTCGATCGGCGATGCCGCTATCCGCTACGCACTCGACGCCATCGAAGAAGCGTTGCTCGAAAATGGCCAGCTCGGCAATCGACACCATATTTCGCACATCCAGATGTGGGATCCGGCAGACATCCCCCGGTTTGCCGAGCTCGACGTTGTTGCGAACTTCCAGCCACTGTGGGCCTACGCCGACGAGTACGTCACTGAACTGACCATTCCATTTATCGGTGAAGAGCGCGCACGCTGGATGTACCCGATCAAGACCGTGCAGGACACCGGTGCAGTGATCGCTTTCGGCAGCGACTGGTCGGTGTCTACCGCCAATCCGTTTCCGCAGATGGAAACGGCAGTCACCAGGATGAGTGCCGTCGACGACGCCTACCCGGTATTCCTTCCAGAGGAGCGAATCGACCTCGAATCGGCGATTGTCGGCTTTACAATCAACGCGGCGTTCGTGAACAAGCATGAGGACAAAACCGGTTCGATCGAAGTCGGCAAACTCGCCGACCTGATCGTTCTCGACCGGAACCTGTTTGAAATCGAGCCGGCCGATATTTCCGAAACCAAAGTACTCCTTACCCTCTTTGGCGGTGAAGCCGTCCATGGTGATCCGGCCTCGCTGTGAGCTTTGATGCAGTCGTCATCGGTGCGGGCCACAATGGCCTGACAACCGCTGCTTACCTCGCAAAAGCAGGGCTGAAAACAGTCGTTCTCGAGCGGCGAGGCGTGGTCGGCGGTTGTGCCGTGACCGAGGAGATCGACCCCGAACTGGCGCCAGGATGCCGTGTTTCCACTGCATCCTACATCGCGAGCATGCTGCGTCCCGAGGTCATTCGGGACCTGAAACTCGCCGACTATGGTCTCAAGATGGTTGCCTGCAACCCCGGTGTGCAGGCAGCGCTTCCGGACGGACGCGTGGTTTCCTGGTGGTCAGACCGCAAGCGCATGGCCGAGGGTATGCGGGAGTTCGCGCCGAAGGACATCGAACGTTTTTTCAAGATCGAGGATGAGTTGCAGCGACTTGCCGCCTACCTGCAACCATTCTTTCTCGAGTCTCCGCCGGATCCGGACAAGAAGGGATTCGGCAAGTTTCTGGAACTGCTTCGCATCGGCAAGCGATTCAGAAAGATCCGTGGCAGGGAGACCGCTGCACTTTTGCAGTTCCTGACCGGCTCGCTGGGTGACTTTCTCGATCACAACTTCGAATCCGATGCGTTGAAGCGGCTGATCCTGTCCAACAGTCTGTACGGCAAGCATGGCGGACCCTATCAACCGGGCACCGCGATGGGTTTGCTGTTTCATTTGCTGAGCGGCGGCGAGGAAGAGCGCCAGGGCTTCGCCGGCCATGTCATCGGCGGCATGGGAGCGATAACCGGGGCCATGGCGGCATCGTGCGCGGACTCGGGCGTCGATATCCGCACCGGCTGTGAGGTTTCTTCCATCAATCAGAATGGCGGATCGGTGAGCGGCGTTACCCTGGCCGATGGAGCCGTCATTGACGCGAAGCTGGTTGTTTCAAATGCCGATCCCAAACGCACCTATCTCGGTTTGCTGGGCGAGTCCGATCTCGACGCGGATTTTCGTCGCGAGGTTGCCGGCATCAAGATGGACGGGCCCTGCGGAAAGGTGAATCTTGTCCTGAGCGAGGAACCGCAGGTCACCGGCATGCCGGCGTCGTTCTCGAAGCCGGAACGCAGCCTGTTCACACTGGCCCCGTCACTGCAGGAAGCGGAAGACATCTACAACCAGGCGGCCCGCGGCGACATACCGGATGAACTCTGGGTGGACTGCGTCCTGGCATCCAATGTCGATCCGGGCCTGGTAACCGAGGGCCGGCATGTATTGACCTGCTTCGTGCAATACCTGCCCTACTCACCGGGGAATGCGAGCTGGGATGACGAGCGGGAAAACGTCGGCGACAAGGTAGTCGAGACGATCGGCCGCTATGCGCCGAATGTTCCGGCGTCGATTGTGGCGCGAAAAGTCTACACACCCTACGACCTGGAACAGACGTTTGGCATCACGGAAGGCAATATCTTCCACGGTGACATCAATATGGGGCAGCTCTTCTTCATGCGTCCCCTGCCCGGCTGGTCGCAGTACCGTACGCCGATTGGTGGTCTCTACCTGTGTGGCTCAGGAACGCATCCTGGTGGTGGTGTCACTGGTGCGCCCGGCTATAATGCCGCGAGACAGATTCTTCGCGATCGAAAATCATCACATTGATCCATCTATTGAGCCGCAGACAGAACGTCCCGATTCAGACGTGACTCCTCGATATCGTTGATCCAGCTTCCTGCATTGGGGCGTTTTACATGGTGAGGCATATGACCTCCATCGCTTGCCGCAAGGCTTGTATTTGTTGATAGTTGCCTGCTGGCTATCAAAACAGCAAAGCGATCACGGTAAAGGAAGCAGCTTCATTGCAAAGGCAAGCCGAAAAACCGGGCTGGCAGGATGAGACCCGTACCATCCTCGGCATCAGTCTTCCGCTGACTGCGGCATTTGTCGCAGAGATGGGCATGGTCATCACCGACATGATCATTGTCGGCCGCCTGGGCAGCAATGAACTGGCTGCTGTCGGGCTCGCCGGCGACTGGTTCTGGGTGCTGCTGCTGATCGGCATGGGCGTCATCTCGATTGTCGGCGTCATTGCAGCTCAAAACCTCGGTGCTGGCGACGACAAGGGCGTGGTCGAGGCCAGTGAACAGGGCATGATCGCGGCGACAATCACCAGCATCCCGGTCGTGCTCTGCGTATGGTATCTCGGGCCGGTACTCGGCTGGGCCAACCAGGATCCGGAAATCGTTCAGCTGATTACGGATTACTCCAGGGTAATTGCCTGGTCGGTGTTTCCGGCGTTGTGGTTTGTTGTTCTGCGCAACTACATTACGGCGCTTTCCAGGTCCGCGGCAGTCGGCTGGATTACGGTCGCGGCACTCGGGTTGAATGTTGCGTTGAACTACACGCTGGTTTTCGGCAAGTTCGGTTTCCCGGCCATGGGTGTTGTTGGGGCAGGCATCGGCACGACCATCGTGAACTGGATCATGTTCGGCGCATTGGTTGTTCATGTACTGAAGTCAAAGCACCTCAGTCAACACCGTCCATTGATTGTGCCGCGACACATTAATCGCAGTTTGCTGCGGGAAATGTTCGCGCTCGGCATTCCGATTTCGGCTACGCAATTTCTTAATGGCGCCATGTTTACCGTCGCTGCTGTCGTTGTCGGTATCATCGGTGCGGCGACGCTGGCCGCACAACAGATTGTCTATAGCGTGATCTACCTGGCCCTTAGTGCGTCCGCAGCGCTTGGAGAGGCAGTCAGGGTGCGTGTGGCATATGGCATTGGACTTCGTTCGGCCGGCGCCTCCCGGCAATCTGCCAATATTTCTTTCGTTCTCGCAGCACTGACCACCTTTGCTGCCGCCCTGGTGTTGTGGATATTTCCCGAGGCGCTTGTCGGGATCTTTCTGGACGTCAGCGATCCCGAAAATGAAGCCGTGCTGCGCTTGTCGGTTAGCTTTTCCGTTTCTGCCGGCATGTTTTTGCTGCTTGACGGAGTGCTTATAGTCGTCGCGAATGCCATTCGAGGCCTGCGCGACACGAAGTCGCCACTATGGATTTCAATGGCTGGCTACTGGGCGGTGGGCCTCGGTTCCGGCATCTGGCTTTGTTTCCCGTTGGGCTATGGCGCCGCCGGTCTTTGGTGGGGCCTGGTGGCAGGCGTCTTTTTTTCCAATATCCTGATGTACTGGCGATTTGCCCATCGACTGCGATCTGCGGAACAATCGCTGCAGATAATCTGAGGACAGAACCATGAAACACGTTGCACAACTGCTTTGTTTATCCGCGCTGCTGCTGGTCGCCGCTTGCGGCCCCGGTGAAGAGGCTGCCCGCTACGATATCCTGATTGTCAACGGCACCGTCTACGACGGTTCCCTCGCAACACCGGGAACCGCGAACATCGGCATTAGCGGAGACCGAATCGTGTCTATGGATGCTGCCGCTGACGCGGATGCCGGGCAGATCATCGATGCCGGCGGACTGGCTGTTGTGCCCGGATTCATCGATCCACACACGCATGCCGAAGACGAGGTTTTCGACGTTGAGACAAGCGCCAACATCAACTACCTGACGCAGGGCGTAACCACGGTATTTATCGGCAACGACGGCAGGGGCATTCCCGAGCGGGCCGAAGGTGTATCGAAAATGCAGTCCCAGGGCATCGGCACGAACGTCGCTTTCTTCGTTGGTCACGGCACCGTACGGGAAAAAGCCATGGGGCTTGAGAACCGCGCACCAACAGATCAAGAACTCGAGCAAATGCGCGAACTCGTCGCAGAAGACATGCGGGCGGGTGCCCTCGGGCTGTCCAGCGGCCTGTTTTACACGCCCGGCAATTTTGCCGAGACCGAAGAAGTCATCGAGCTGGCGAAAGTCGCCGCGGAGTACGGCGGCGTCTACGACTCGCATATGCGGGACGAAAGTTCTTACAACATCGGTGTTCTCGGCTCAATCAGGGAACTGATTCAGATCGGCGAAGAGGCGAATATTCCCGTACACGCAGCTCACCTCAAAGCACTGGGCCGGGATGTATGGGGACAAAGCGGCGACATTATTGCGCTGGTCGCGGCGGCAAGGGAAAGAGGCGTCGACGTCACTGCCGATCAGTATCCCTGGCGAGCGTCGGGTACACGATTCGCGAGCGCACTGATCCCGGACTGGGTACGGGCGGACTCCACTGAGGCCATGTTCGGCAGGTTGGATAATCCGGATCTTCAGGATCGTATTCGTGAAGAGATGGAGGCAAACCTTTGGCGCCGTGGAGGCAAGGATTCTCTGCTGGTCACGGGCGAGAGTGAATGGCGTGGCATGACCCTGGGCGAGATTGCAGAACAGATGGGCTCGGAACCCGTCGATGCAGCGGTTGAAGTGGTGCGCAGCGGGAACCCGTCAATTGCCTCATTCAACATGAATCCCGACGACATGGCTGCCATCGCAATCCAACCATGGGTGATGACAGGTTCAGACGGCTCGAATGGTCACCCTAGAAAGTACGCCTCCTATCCCAAGGCATACCGCGACCTGGTCGTTGAAGGCGAGTTGATGCCGATGGAGCAATTCGTGCACCGCAGCTCCGGGCTCGTCGCAGATTTCTTCTCGTTGTGTGACCGCGGCTACCTCGCCGAGGGACGCAAGGCGGACATCGCCATCCTCGACCTGGAAAACTTCACACCGGTTGCTGATTTCCAGAATCCGACATTGCTGTCGACAGGCGTTATCCACCTTTTAGTCAACGGCACTCCGGCTATCGCCGACGGTGAGCGCGTACCCGGATTGCCCGGGGAAGTTGTTAACCTTCAAAGACTTCAATGTAATCAATAAGATATGTATCGCTGCGACCAAATCAGCTGACACCGCATCAATGCTAGACTGCAACATAAAATAACGGGGTAGCACGCAATGAAACTGATGAAACTCACCGCAATCGCGGTGTTGCTCGCTTTTGGTGTCGTTTCGGCACAGGAAGTCGAGAAGAAAATAGAACTCAAAGTCATGGTTTCAGATGATGGTTCAGGCGATGACAGGGAGGTCCACTGGGTCAGCAATGACCTCGATCTGGACGACCTCGCAGTCGGCGAATCGAAGACCATTAGCGGCGAGTCCGGCCGTGAAGTCACGGTCACGCGTACCAACGATGGCATGCAGTTCGATATCGAAGGCGAAACGATCGTGGTTCCCGACATGGGCGCGCATGGCTTTGTCAAAGCGGACGGCCATCCCGGTGACATCGATGTCAGGGTAATGAAAATGGACGGTGTCCATGAAAATATCGACATCGAAGTGATGGGCGATGGCGCCCATATGATGCAGGCTCACCATCCCGACGGCGTCACAATCATCTCCGCTACGCCTCTCGACGACTCAGTCAAAGAGAGCATTCGGTCAGTGTTGATCTCTGCCGGAAATAACGAAGAAGTCACCTTCATCGACGGCAGCGGCGATGGCAAGCAGGTCCATGTAATCAAAAAGCACATTGAAATTCAGTAGCAATCCTGACCTTTCAGCAAAGAAAAGCCCCTTACGGAGTAAGGGGCTTTTTTTGTTGAATTTTTCTCCTACACTTTGTTCTATATGGACATGCGCTTAAACATTCGCCCTGCAACTATTCTCTCGGCCTCCTTGCTCCTCAGCGGCTGCGCGACGAGTGAAGAACCGATGCAAGTTAACGTCAGGGCGAAATCCGTTTGTCCAAAAGGCACCACGTATTCCTGCACCGTCTATGGCGGTAAGACCCAGAAATGCATCTGTGCCGAACGGGAAGAACTCCGCCAGATCCTGAATCCTGTCAATGATTACTGATCCTGGTTCGTCACGCTTAAGAATGAAAGATCGAATCGCGCCTGTTACTACCGCCCTGCTCGCAAGTTTGCTGCTTTGGATCACGCCATCGCCCGCCGCTGAACCATTGGCAATCGACGATTCGTTGTTCGGTGAAGCGCTGCAAGCCGCCAACCAGATGCCACGCCTGCACAGCCTCCTGATAAGCCACGACGGGAATCTGATTCTTGAAGAATATTTCAACGGGCAGTCGCCACGGCGCGCCGCCAACGTCAAGTCAGTTTCAAAATCTGTAATGTCGGCGTTGATAGGGATTGCGATCGAGCGCGGTCACGTCCCCGGACTTGACCAGCCGATATCCGATTATTACGGAGACCGACTAGAGGGCGAGGCTGCTGCCGCAAAGCGCGCTATAACCATTGGCAATCTTCTGTCGATGCAGGCGGGTCTGGAGACCACCAGCTTCTACAACTACGGCGCATGGGTCTTGAGCAACGACTGGGTCGGATTTGCGCTTGAGCAGCCCGTGCTTTCGACACCTGGCACCCAAATGCATTACAGCACCGGCAATACGCATTTGTTGTCCGCCATACTGACACGGGCCACCGGTCGGTCGACGCTGGAATTTGCACGCCAATATCTCGGCGCTCCGCTGGAAATAGAGATCGCCGCGTGGCCGCAGGACCCCCAAGGTATCTACTTCGGTGGTAACAACATGGAGTTCACGCCAAGGCAAATGCTGGCTTTCGGCGAGCTTTACATCAACAACGGCCAGGCCAATGGACGCCAGGTCATTTCTCCATCGTGGGTCGAGCAGTCGCTGACGCCGCGCGTACAATCGCCACGTAACGAGGAAAGACGCTATGGATACGGGTGGTGGCTGCGGGATATGGCCGGCATTCCCACCGCCTATGCCTGGGGCTACGGTGGCCAGTTCATCCTGCTCGTCAAAGACCTGGACCTGGTCGTAGTCACAACCTCCAGCAGCCTGCCTGGAGACACTCGTCGTCGCCACATCAGAGACCTGTATAATCTTCTCGAATTCAAGATCGTCGAACCCGCAGCACGCGGCACAGGGCAGGCGACGTCCCTGAGCCATCAATAGAAAACAAGCGGACAACAATACAGGAAGACCCATGCGACTAATCCGGTTAGCCTTGCTCGGCACTTTTCTGCTTGGCGTGAATTCAGCTTACGCTGCCGACTACGAAAACCAACTTCCCATTCGGGAGCACGTTTTTGAAAACGGCCTGAGGTTGCTCGTCATCGAACGTCCAGATGAGTCGAGGGTTGTCAGCAAGATCTTTACCGATATGGGCGCGCTCAATGAAACGCCTGGTCAGTTTGGCTCGGCGCATTTTCTCGAACACCTGATGTTCAAGGGAACGCCATCGCTTGGCTCCCGTGACTGGAAACGAGAACAGGAACTTCACAAGCAGATTCAACTGGCTGAGGACGAACTCGAAGAAGAACGCAATCGCGCCAGGAACGATCTTCGCGAGCGCGGTGTATTCCATGACTACCAACACCAGGCAACAACGCCGCGAATCGAAGAATTGCAGGGCCTGATTGACTCGCTCAATCAGCAGGTGCTCGAACTGAATGACGAGGGACCGATGAAAAAGTGGTACCAGGCCTACGGTGGTTCTCGCCTAACGGCCACCACCGAGCAGGAGTACATGAAATTTGACCTGGACCTCCCTGCAAACCGCGTCGAACTTTTTCTCCGGGTCGAAGCCGACCGAATGCAGAATTCCGTGTTCAGGAATTTTGACGCCGAACGGATGATTCTGGTCGAACAACGCCTGGGCGATCTCAATCGTCCCGACACGGAATATCGGGAAGCGATGAATTCACTCGTCGGGCGCGCTTCAATGGTCTACGTACCCGAAGGTTATGCGAACGATTTCAATCAATACACGCGACGCTACCAGCGCGAACTGTACGAAGACTATTTCGTGCCGAACAACACCACGCTGATCTTTATTGGCGGTGTCACGCTCGAGGACATGGTACCGAAGGTTGAAAAATACTTCGGGCACATGGAACGTCGACCTGAGCCGCCGCGGTACCAGGGGCGGGAACCACTGCCGTCGGCTGAAAAACGCCTGGTGTGGAGAAGCAACAAGCTTGCGCCGAGAATAGAGTTCCGTTACCAGGTACCCGGTGTCGGTCACCCGGATCGACCGGCTTTCGATGTGCTTGCCGAGGCATTGCAGCCGCAACTGCAGTCGCTACTGAATGCCAGGGCAGCTGGCGAAAAGGTCAATATCAATACCCGCGTCGTGCATACAGAGCGATTTGGTGTGCCCGCTTCGATCAATATTGAGGTGCTGATCAGTGATCCTGATGAGATTGCCGACATAGAGAAAATTCTGCTGGCCGAGCTCAGGCGACTTGCCGAAGAACCGCTTGCCGACGCAGATGTGGCACTGGCGAAAAAGAGGCTTAGAACCGAGTGGTATCGAACTGCAGCCGATCCCAATGCGCTCGCTTTTCAGATCGGCCATTTCCAGGTTATGGACAGCTGGCAATCACTCGCGCCCTACCTGGAGGCACGGGACCAGACGACGGCTGACGATATCGCACGGCTCATTGACACCTACTTTGTGGCCAGGAACCGGTCTGTCGGTATTGTTACGCCCGAAGGAGCAGAGGAATGAAGCGGATAATGACTTTCTTCCTGGTTGCGATCGTCCTCTCTGCACCTGCCGGGGCTCAGGAGTTTGAACACCCGACACAAATGAAGCTACCGGACAGCGATTTTACCCGCCCCGATCCGACAGACTTCCAGTTGTCGCTCGGTAATGGCCTGGTCGCCTATGTCGCCAGGGCGGATCAGGTGCCACTTGTAACAATGAGTGCTTTTATCAGGACCGGCAAGACAAGCGATGACAAGACCGGTACCGCTGAGGTCCTGGCGGAGGCCCTGCTGCTGGGGCCAGCCGATGCGGTCGACTTTCGTTCGGCGCTAAAGTACATGACCGCAGAATTCTCGGTCGATATGCACGATGAATGGACCGAGGTCACGCTTAACGTGCCGACCGAGGACCTCGACGCTGCGCTGAAACTTTTCGCCGGTACCATTCTCAAGCCGTCCATCGGTAGCGAGGCCCTGGCCCGCGCGCGCACCAAAGCGGATCCCGGCGAAGTGGACCTTGGTGGCGAATCGGGTCCCGCGCTTTACGAAGGCTCCCTGTCCGCCGCAGTGGATCGATTCTATGAAGTGCTTTATCGGGATCACCCGTATGGCAACCGGCCGACAGCTGCCGATATTGCTGAACTGGAGGCGAGTGACATCGCGGACTTTCATGCAGAACAATTCGTTCCAGCCAACATGACACTTGCCATTGCCGGTGATATCGATCCTGATGTCATGCAGACTCGTATCGAGAAGTTGTTTGGAGCTCAGCCATTCACCGAGCCTCCGTCAATACGGCGGGCGCCGGTTATCGCCGGTCTCAAGCTTCGCCAACACACGTTCCCGGCTGACAAGCTGCAGAGCTGGCTGGTATTCGGACACGAATTGCCGGAGGTTTCCCTGGCGGACCAGGCGGCGCTCGAAGTGATGAACTACATCCTCGCAGGCGGTCACCTGTATACGCGCATGACAATTGAAACGCGCTATCGCTATGGCTATACGAACGACGCTAGCGGCTTCCTGGAACCCCGCTGGTTCGGGCCGGGCAGTTACACGTTTCGTTCATACAGTCGCCACGATGTCATCAAGCCGATTTTTCAGAATATGATGACGGAGATCGAGCGGATCCAGGAAGAGGAAGTGACGGACGAGGAGTTGTTCATCGCCAAAGGCGCCCTGGCCGACGGGTCTTTTCAGATTCGCTACCTGGACGGTTACGCTATCACGCGGAATTTCGCCATCGAGCGACTTCGTTACGGCGATCATTCACGATCCGCCAGTTACATCGATCGCATTCAGGCTGTCAGTAAGGAAGACGTAATCGAGGCTGCTACAAAATTCATTCAACCGGAGCGAATGCAGATCATATTGGTCGGCAAGCCAACGGATCTCCTCGACTAGATCAATACGATTCTGCTTGCGGTCGCCTGAGCGGAACGCCGGCGAGCGTGCCGGTGGTCTCTCCATTCCTGATCGCAAACCGGCCATTGACCAGCGCGTGAACCACACCCTCCGATAGTTGCCTTGGGTTCTCGAACGTCGCCTTGTCACGGTATCGATCGGGGTCGATAACCACAATGTCTGCAACATAACCGTCACGCAGGTAACCCCGGTCAGGCAGGCGGTAGAAATCGGCAGCCAGTCCGGAGAAGCTCCTGATCATGAACTCCGGCGCGAGAAGCTCTTCCTCAAAAACGAAGTGTCGCATCTTCTTCGGAAACGCCCCGAAAGTGCGCGGATGCGTGATCGGCTGGTCGGGGCGCGGCGTCCGCCCGTCCGTACAGGTCATCATCCAGGGCTCCTGAGCCAGCCTGCGCGTGTTGTTGTGATCGTAGAGTTCCAGATTCATGACCACAGCGTTGCCGTCGCGGAGTATCCACCTGACGGTTTCGGCAGGACTCAGTTCGCGCTCTCCGGCAACATCGGCGAGCGTCTTGCCATTCAGGTCCGGCCTTGGATCGACGAGCATGATCTTGTCAGCGCCGCCACGAATCTCAAGCATGGCATTCGTCGCATCGGTAATCTCATCGGACATTTCAGGATCATCGAATCGCGCGACCATTTCCTCGTCGCCGCCGGCAGAAGCCCAATCCGGAATTGTGTATGAACGCAGATTGCTTTGAGTTGCCGTATAAGGATGATGTGCCGCCCAAATGTCGACGCCGCGTTCGCGGGCATCGTTGATCAGCGCGGCACCCACATCAGCACGCCCATAATTGTGCGCACCCTGCAAGTTGTAGTGACTGAAAATTCCACGCAGACCGGACTCTTCGGTGATCCGGATACCTTCTTCAACGGAAGCTTCATAACCAATGCCCTGGTAGACGGCGCCCAGGTCACGATCATGCGTATCGTAAATTGCGCCCTCGTACTCCGCGGCCGCTTTGGCAAGGGCTATAACCTCCTCGGTGGATGCGTAAGTTCCCGGTACATAGAAAAGCCCGGTTGACAGACCGAAGGCGCCCTCGTCCATCGCCTTGCGCACATGCGCGCGCATGTCTGCCAGCTCCACGTCTGTCGGTTCCCGGTTTTCACGGCCCATAACAGCTTCCCGAATGTAGCCGTGGCCGACGAAATGGATGCCATTCACGCCAATGCCCTTTTCCTGCCAGGATCCGAGCCGAACCGCTGTATCGCTGGTTCCGTCGCCATCGAGGCCAAGCACGACTGTCGTGATTCCCTGGCGCAAATAGGGAATGGCATCGCGACCATAATCCTCATCCAGCACAGCATGACTGTGCGCATCGATGAATCCAGGCGCCACCCAGAGGCCCTGCGCATCAATGACGTCGTCCGATGCCACATTGGCACTGTCGGCATCGCCGATGAATACGATTCTGCCATCGGTGACACCTACATCAGCGACGAAAGGCGCCTCGCCCGACCCATCGAAAACCTGGCCACCGGAAATCAACTGCCCGACCATAGTCGGCTTGTTGTCCTGGTCGCCTGAATCAGGGCTGCAACCGCCCAGCAAGCAGATCGAAAACGCGGCGAACGGCAGCAGGAATCTGGTATGCATTACAATTCTCGTTGTTGAGATGACTTACTCCGGCACTCAGGGCTAAACTTGACCGGGGACCAATAGAATCATACTTCCCCTATCTCACCCAGAGGTCAATACCATGCAGGAATATTATCGATCGATGGTTCCCGTTTGCCTGGCGCTCCTGATGACCGTCACCAGTCACGCAACCGAGGCAGACCTGCTGATCACCAATGCCCGTGTCGTTGATGGCACCGGCAGCCCTTGGTTCGTCAGTGATGTGGTCATTCGTGACGGCCGCATTGTCGAGATGGGCACCAACCTTGATGTTGATGCTGAAACAGTCATTGATGCCGGCCAGCGCGTCCTCGCACCGGGATTTATCGACGTGCACACGCATGTCGAATCGTCCGAAAGCCGGGACGGCCTGCTAAACCTGCCTCGTGCTGACAATTACCTTCTTGATGGCGTCACAACGATTGTCACCGGCAACTGCGGCGGATCCGAGCTCGACATCGCCGCATGGAATCAAAGCCTGCAGAACCTTGGTATCAATGTCGCAACGCTGATCGGTCACAACTCTGTTCGCCATGCGGTCGTCGGACTCGATGATCGCACGCCGACCGCTGAGGAGATGCAGCAAATGCTGGCGCTGGTCGACAAGGGCATGCGGGATGGTGCGGTCGGCTTTTCAACCGGCCTTCTGTATGTTCCCGGAACTTATGCAACGACCGAAGAAGTGGTTGCCCTGGCAAAAGTCGCCTCCGGTTACGGCGGTGTGTACGCGAGCCATATTCGCGAACAGGGTGCAAAACTGCATGAATCAATTTCCGAGGCGGTCACGATCGGACGTGAAGCAAAAATGCCCGTGCAGATTTCTCACCTCAAAGTGAAAGGACGGACACGCTGGGGCACGATCGGATCCGCCATCGAGCTGATCGAGTCTTATCGGCGGGAAGGAATCGACGTGGTCGTTGACGCCTATCCGTACGAACGCGCCAGCACCAATCTCGGCGTCAATCTGCCGCGCTGGGCGGTGGCAGGCACTGCACAGGACATCGCCGACCGCATCGAAGACGAAGAAACACACGAGCAAATCGTCGCTGGCATGAAGGAGATGCTCGTGGATGGCGGCTATCCGGACTATTCCTACGCCACCGTTGCACGCTACAGGCCCAACCCGTCTTACAACGGCCGAACGATCAGCGAGATCAACCGCCTGGTCGAACGCTCCGAAGGTACGGACAACGAGATCCAGACCATCCTCGATATGATGGTTGAAGGCGGTGCCGCCGGCGTCACGCAGGGTGCATCGATGGTCTACCACTACATGAGCGAAGACGATGTCGACACAATTCTCCGCTACCCCAATGCCGCGGTTGCCAGCGACGGATCGATATTCACGTTCGGCAGCGGCTCGCCCCACCCGCGCTCCTACGGCACCAATGCCCGCGTACTGTCCAATTACGTGCGCGAACGCAATGTGCTCACGCTGGAGGACGCCGTGCGGCGAATGACGTCTTTGCCCGCGAGGACTTTTTCGTTTCACGACCGCGGCATCATTCGCCCGGGCTTCGTCGCCGACCTGGTACTGTTCGATCCGGACCGGGTAACGGACAAAGCGACATTCGAAGATCCGCATCAATATAGCGAGGGATTCGACTACGTCGTCGTCAACGGTGTAGTCGCTGTAGCCGATGGCGAAATATCGAACGAGCGCGGCGGGCAGTTCGTGAAACACGGTGTCAGCCAACGTCTTTAGTCGCACACCCGGGAGCAGTTGATGGCGATAGCGGAGAAGACGACCAGCTCCTGGTCAAGCAGGCCCGCATTCCTGCTGGCCGCGATCGGCGGTGCGGTGGGTCTCGGAAATCTCTGGCGCTTTCCCTACATCGCCGGCGAGTATGGCGGCGGCGGCTTCGTCATCATCTACCTCGGCTTCGTCTTTTTCCTCGGTGTGCCGCTGATGGCGGGAGAATTACTCCTTGGGCGTCGCGGTCACCGTAGCCCGGTCAACTCCATTGCGGCGCTTGTGCGCGATGAGAATGCGAAACCGTTTTGGCGCGCGATCGGCTGGATCAGCATTCTGGTGCCTTTTGTCGGCCTCAGCTACTACGCGGTAGTTGCCGCGTGGGCCATCGACTACCTGATGCTTGCGAGCGTCAATGGTTTCTCGGGTTTTGATGGGGCGACCTCGGGAAACACTTTCGACCTGCGCATTGACGCGCCTGTTTACCAGGCGTCACTGCATGCATTTTTTGTGGCGCTGACGGTGTGGGTCGTCGCGAACGGCGTCAACAAGGGTATTGAGCGAGCAACCCGGGTGCTCATGCCCGCGCTCTTTGCCGTGATCCTCCTGCTCGTCATCTACGGCATGGTCGAAGGCGACTTCGCCGCAGCGGCGAGTTTCCTCTTCAACCCGGACTTCAGCTCGATGACCGGTGAGTCCTTCCTGGTTGCGCTGGGTCAGGCACTTTTCTCGCTGGGTATCGGCGTCGGCCTTATGATCACCTACAGCGCATATATGCCACGCGACTATTCGCTACGCACGTCGGCCACGGTGATATGCGTGGGCGACACCGTTGCTGCGTTGCTGGCCGGATTTGCGATCTTCCCGATTGTATTCGCCAGCGGTCTCGATCCCGCAGAAGGCCCCGGTTTGATTTTCGTCACGCTGCCGGTCGCCTTCGGCAACATGGCCGGTGGACACGTCATCGGCACTATGTTTTTCGTCCTGCTGCTCTTCGCCGCCTATACCTCGGCTATCGGCATGCTCGAACCCGTGGTTGCCTGGCTGGAAGAAAGGAGGCCAGGGCGACGCAAGCAGATGGCGATGATTGCCGGTCTTGCTGTCTGGGTGCTGGGACTCGGCTCCGTCTTCTCCTTCAGTTTCATGGCGGACTTTCAGCCACTTGGCTTTTTGGGAGTGGAAAGGAATTTTTTCGGCATTGCCGACTTCACGGTCGCCAACGTGCTGGCACCCATCAATGCATTCCTGATCGCATTGTTCGCAGGCTGGGTGTTACGCAGCAAAGTTGTCGATGAAGAGTTTCAAGATGACAGCGGCAGCTGGAAAACTTACTGGCGCATTGCCAACCGGTTTCTCGCGCCCGCCGCCCTTATTATCGTCTTCATCGATCTGTTGACCGGCTAGGGAGCATCACCTCGAGACATTCGAAGTCGCCGGAAATATCCCGGAGAAAAACTTCCTGCCGCGGCGGTATTGCGCAGGAGTCACCGGCGCCCAGACTCCACTGCCCATCGCCTTCCAGCCTCGCCTGTCCATCCAGAACAAAAAGAAAACGCAATTCAGCATTGTGCCGAAGTCCGGCGACGTCAAGAGATTTGGTGGCTCGCATGACAATGGCGGATGCCAAGTCGTCCGTGGCGGCAGCAATGCCGGTATCACGGTACTCAAAACCATCGACGTCGTGCGGCAGCCAGCTCGCACCCGATGCCTTGTCGAAAACGAAACGCTGACCGCCGAAGTCACGTTGGGGTCTAACCCTGGCAGTCGGCAGCACCATGTCGTGGTCGACTGAAGTCTCGTGCTCGGCGGGACAGGCGATCTCGACCACTTCCATTGCGTCGGAGCACTCCAGCACGCGATGCCGGATGTGCGGCGGTTGCAGGAAACAGTCACCCGGCTCCAGCAACCTGGGTTCACCCTGGTCTTCGTAGACGACGCGGACCCAGCCGCTAACGCAGAAGATCATCTGGAAGAAGATATCGTGATGGTGCACGTAGTCCGCTACCGGGCCACCCTCAGGAATGCGTATATGTGAGGCGATAAAGCGGCCTCCGTAGCGATTCGGGATCAGATCGCGATATTGCATGCCCGCCCTGCCGGAGCCGAAATCTCCCTGGTCCAGCTTTGTCACGACCAGAGACGGTTCAGTATCCTGGGCGGGCATTGCGACGCTGGCCTCCGCTGCCGCGGACTCAAGTCTTACAACCAGACCGCCTCCCGACAAGACAGCGACCCGGGGTGAGTCAGCCGGGAAAATCGAGTCAACGCGAAGCCCAGGGCCGCCGGTGTAGTAGTCGATGGCGGCGCCTATGTCGTCGCAAGCCAGCGCAACTTCCAGGGGTTTCGAATCCTGATTTTCGTTATTAGTCATTAATACATTATCCAGCAAACCGCAGCTTTTGTAGAATGAGGCGACATGCCTCCTTCAATCGACATCTTCGGCATCACTATCAGTGAGTCGACAACGACGGCCACCGACTACCTGATCACCGTTGTCGCCTGGTGGCTCGGTGCCAGGCTTTCACTAACGGCCACCGGTCAGCGCAATCGGGCAATGCGCTTGTGGGCCATCGGCTTTTTTTTCGTCGGCCTTGGCGCGTTGCTCGGCGGAACCAGTCATGGTTTTGTCACATACCTTGGCGAGGCCGGGCTGCGGTATATCTGGAAAGGGACGGTGTACGCAGTTGGGCTATCGATGCTGTTCGCTGTTGCGGGAACTGTCGAAGGCTCCTCGTTTGGGACCGTCGTGCGCCGGGTGCTCCATTCAGTCAACGTTACAGGCTTCGCGGTCTATGCCGTGTGGATGATCGATCACAGCAGCTTCATCTACGTGATCTACCACTATGTTTCAGCCATGTTCGGCATCGCGTTAATGCAGGCGTGGGCCTGGTTACGTCACCGCGCCATAACAGCCCCCTGGATTATCGCCGGCGTTCTTGTGACGTTACTCGGCGCAATCATCCAGCAAAGCGGCTTCACACTGCATGAACACTTCAACAACAACGACCTCTTTCACGTCGTGCAAATCGTTGGGCTTTTTCTTCTCTATCGTGGCGCGTCGGAAATGAAACCGATATCAGCTGGTCCGAAGTGACGGAACCAGGGGCGTTCTTCTGGCGTCCGGTTTAACAAACAGGATCTGCACGTCGCCAATTGCCCGCTCGACAAATGCGCCTTCGCAGTAACAGTAATAATAATGCCACATCCGCAGGAAGCGCTCGCCGTATCCCAGCGACCAGATTTGACTCATCTTCTTCGCAAACGCTTCCCGCCACAGGCGCAAGGTCTCGGCGTAGTGCGGGCCAATATCTTCGAGGTGGTAGATCCGCATATCGGATGATTTTGTTGCGGATTCCAGGATCGCAGTGACTGAAGGCAGAAATCCACCGGGGAAGATATAGCGCTGAATGAAATCGACCGACTTGAGCGCGGATTGATACCGCTGGTCCGCGATTGTGATCGCCTGCAACAACATCATCCCGTCTTTCTTCAGAAGCCTCGCGCACTGATCGAAATAGGTGTCCATATACTCATGACCGACTGCTTCAATCATCTCGATAGAAACCAGCTTGTCGAACTGACCGTCAAGATCCCGGTAGTCTTTTAAAAGAAGCTCGACCCGCCCACTCAGCCCGGCTTTTTCGACGCGATCCCTGGCGAATTCATATTGCTCCCGAGAAATTGTGGTCGTCGTCACCCTGCAACCATAGTGAGCCGCAGCATGCACGGCAAAGCCGCCCCAGCCGGTGCCAATTTCCAGGACGTGATCGTCGGGTGACAGCTCCAGCTTTTGGCAAATTCTGTCCAGCTTGGCCACAGACGCTTCCTCCAGCGTCATATCTGCCCGCTCAAAGACCGCAGATGAATACATCATGGTCTCATCCAGCCAGAGACCGAAGAATTCATTACCCAGGTCGTAATGTGCTGCGATGTTGCGCCGGCTACCGGCCTTGGTGTTTCGGTTGATCCAATGCAGGAATTTGCGCACCGGCGTCGTTAGTCTTGCGACGCCGCTGCCCATATTGTCCAGTACGTCCCGATTCTGCAGGAGGACACGGACGGTTCCGGTAAGGTTCTCGGACGACCAGTATCCCTGGATGTAGGCTTCCGCCGCACCGAGAGCGCCCCCGAAAGCGACTGCACTGTAGAAACGAAAATCTGAAACATTGATCGAAACCTGCAGTTCATCATCCGGCTTCCCGAACATGTGTCGTCCGGACTCATCAATCAGTACGAGTCGGCCTTTCTTCAGTCGCGACAGTTGCGACAGTAGGAGCCGACGGCCCAGTCGATCAAGAAACCTGTGGTGACGGGCGCTGCCGACTGCGGTCACCCCGGAAAGTGTTGTTTCTTCATTCATGAGTTCACTCGAATAGATTTGTTTTTGTCAGGATGAACATACAAAGGACAGCCTTTAAGCCAAAGACGAAAAGCCTGCCAGTAGATACCGACGACAACCCTTACGGTCATCAGTGGATATCGGCACAATACGAGAGCGAGATTGGCGCCTGTGATCTCTTCTCGCTTGAGCACGAGCGTTGCATTGAAAAACTTTCTGCTATCGATCTGGTTATTGATTCGCACAACAAGATCGTCTCCGGGCGCTGTCAGCAACCAGTCGTATTTAACGTCCATTCCCATGAAAGGCGAGACGTGCATTTCTTTGCCGGTCGAGTATCGGTGGGCGACCTCGTCGCCGATATTCATATTGTCTGACATCACATAACAGCAACTGTCGCCCCACGGAGTGTTGCTTACTTCCGCAACGACGGTCTCCAGCCGCTGGTCATTCTTGTCAAAGCAGTAATAAATACTGATCGGGTTGATGCAGTAACCGAACCAGGCGAGATTGGTGAGCAACCTGACAGGGCCATCGGGCCGCTTCCCCGTCCGCTCTTCGACAAGGTTGCGAACAGACTGCTCCAACGGCTCGTTGGAATCGCCCATGTGATGTTCCCGCCGGAACCGCGCAAGGGCCCAACGTTTGGTCGACCAGAACCAGCGACCCCTGAATACCTGGTCAAGCTCGTCGAGATCGAGGTACATCATATAGACACCGTAGCGAAACGAGTGTCCGACGGGCGTTTTCCGGGTATGGCTAACTTGCCCGCTGAAGATACTGCTGTGCATCGTCCTGTCTCATTTGAAAGCTCTCCAGCGCCGACAACGCACTGACCACGCCATCTTCATGGAAGCCATAGCGCCAATAAGCGCCGCAAAAATAAGTTCTGTTCACACCGTCGATCTCGGCCTTGCGTTGTTGCGCCTGAACGGCCTTCGCGGTGAAAACGGGGTGGTCGTAGCTGATCTTCCTGATCACGGTTTCGGGCCTTATCAGCTCGCTGCTATTCAGCGTGACGAAATACTGGGTCTTATCCGCGAGGCCTTGTAGCCGGTTCATGTGATAGGTCAGTGTTGCGCGCTCGTTTTGCGTATCGGGCAGGTGATAATTCCAGGAAGCCCAGGCATGCCTTCTGCCTGGCATCAAAGACTTGTCGGTGTGCAAAATCGCTTCGTTAGGCTGATACCCTATCGCGCCCAAAATCTCCCGCTCGGCCTGCGTTGCATCGGTCAGCAGGCGAAGCGCCTGGTCACTGTGGCAAGCAAGAAAAACCGCATCAAAGAACTCGGGCTCTGAGCCCCGGGTGTGAATTCGTACACCTTTGGTGAGGCGACTTATGGATTCAACTGCACAATTCAGCCGTATCTTGTCCTCGTGCCCGCCAATCAGTCTTGTTACATACTCCCGCGACCCACCCTGTATCACTCGCCACGTCGGTCGGTCATTAAGGCCTAACAGTCCGTGGTTTTGAAAAAAGCGGATAAAGAAATTCGCAGGCATCCTCTGCATCGTTTCCGGCTCGGCCGACCATATCGCAGCACCCATTGGTACCAGGTATTCACGAACAAACTCAGCACCATATTGGCCTAAGCGAAGATACTCATTCAGCGACAACTGATGATCGCCGGTTTCCAGAAATGCCGGTGCCTCACGATTAAACTTCAGTATGTCCCTGATCATGCGTATGAAGGCCGGGCGAAGCAGGTTGCGACGTTGTGCGAACAGCCCGTTCAGGTTCGAGCCGTTGTATTCGAGACCGGATGTGTCCGCCCGAACACTGAAACTCATTTCGCTTTGCAGCGACTCTGCGCCAATTTCGCTCAACAGGCGGACGAAATTAGGATAGGTTCTGTCGTTGAATACGATAAACCCGGTATCGACTGGCAATGAACCGCGTTCAGTCTGCACGTCAATCGTATTCGTGTGGCCGCCAACGTAGGAATTCGCCTCGTAGACGGTGATTTCATGCCGCTTGCGCAGGTGATAGGCCGCCACATTGCCGGCAATACCAGTACCGATGATTGCTACTTTCACTGATCCACCCTCACCACTGCTGCGGCACTTTGCGCAACTTGTCGAGGTCGTACCCCATATCACCGATCATTTTAACCAGCATTTGGTAGTCCGCTTCGGGAATCGTCGGTGTGCGAGCCATGACCCACACGTAGTCGCGCTTGTTGCGCGCAATAACTGTTTGTGAATAGTCGTCAGCGAGATAGACAATTCGGTAATCGGCCTTGATCGGCCAGATAAACTGCATTCCCCAGACCGCGTTCGTCTCCGTGTTGGTGACAAACCCCCTGGGGTTATACTCCTTGCGCTTGCCATCAAAGCCGTCCTTACGGAACACGAATGTGGTCGCAATACTGCCGTCGTCATTCAACTCATAGGTCTCAACGGAGTTGTGCGCGCCTTTTTCGACGAACGTCGGGATGTCGGCAATGACGTACCAATCACCCATAAATCGATCAAGATCGACGTAGTCGACTGTCGCCAGTGGCTCTTTCCCGCCCGCGCAGCCCGCAGCGAGGAAAGCAACGAATAGCGGTGCGATTGTCTTGTTTAAAAGGTGGGGTTTACTCAAGTCCATTCCTCAAGTCAGTTCATAACGGAGCTTGCGGCCACCCTTGACCGTTGATTGCAGTGCAAGCCATCGGTTGTCGTTTGAATACCAGATGTCCAGCTCCATGTTCTTGGCAAGTAGCCGATACCGCCTGGCCGGGGTCGCTTCACCACGAATTAACAGAACCTCATCAGCAAGTTCCTCGACTGTTATCGGCAAAATTTCTCCCGTTTGGGAATTTAATAGTGCCGGCTCGTCGAGAATATCCGGATTCCAGTACGCGAATGTCTTCACACAACCAGCCAACTCGCTTCGCCCGGATGTGGCCTCAACCGCGAAGGTCCGATCGGCCTGATAGCCGTGCACGCTGAACTTCTTCCCGTTGGCATCGGTCGTCGAGTCGATTTCTTCGAGGCAATCGTTATGCCAGGTTTCCTGGTTTACGTGCTCATACCGATAAGCCGTAATGAACAGAAACTTGACCTTGAAATCAGCCTCGGTGGTCAACCGCTGCCTGCCACCTTCGTCGGTCAGCAGAAAATTGTGATATCCGATCTCTGCGTCGTCAAGGTAAACGGTGAAGTTCCATGCCGATGTGTGTTCGCTAGCTTCAGCGTTGAAGGCAGCCGGAGCGATGATCGGCACCGATGCGCCGCTGAGCACAATCAGGAACACAAGAATTTTTCTGTTCATGGGTTACTAGCCTTTTTCTGCGGTCCCGGGAAAAACGCGTTGGTCCTCGAAACATATTCAGCATATTCCGGCCGCCGCTTGCCAATATCTTTTTCCAGCATTGCCACACCAGACACCTTGAGCAGGAGGAAACTCATCAGGAGCGGCGAAACGAACGACCACCATCCTCCTGCCGACAGTGCCAACAGGAAGAAACCCCACCAGACACAGAAATCACCGAAGTAGTTGGGATGCCGGGTCAGGCCCCACAGGCCACTTTGCAGCACCTTGCCGCGGTTATCGGGATCTCCCCGGAAGCGGACAAGCTGAAGATCTCCCAGGGACTCAAAGACGAATCCGACGGACCATAAAATGACGCCAGCCAGATCAAGCAGGCCAACGGGATGTTGTCCGGAAATGGCGGCCAACAGCGGCATGGAAATCACCCAGGCCAGTACCGCCTGCAGGCCGAAAACGATGTAAATACTCTTGAGTGCGAAATTCGGGCTGTTGTTCCGACGAATCTGTTGATACCGATAGTCTTCAGCCTCTCCCCAGTTACGCCAGGTGATATGCACAGCAAGTCGCAATGACCAAAGGGTGACAAGCAACATCACCAGGTTTGCACGAGGTCCGGCATCGTTTGTAATGAGGTATGTCACCGCAGCAATAAGAAACATGATCGACCACATGCTGTCGACGATACTCACATCTCTTTTTACGAGGCTGTACGCCCACCCGGCAAGGCCGAATATCAGCACTGCCTCCAGCGCCAAAAACCACGAACCCGGATTAAACATGCGCCCTCACCGTCAGATTCGACTTTTGATAATCG
Source organism: Woeseiaceae bacterium (assembly GCA_024640315.1). Taxonomy (GTDB): domain Bacteria; phylum Pseudomonadota; class Gammaproteobacteria; order Steroidobacterales; family Woeseiaceae; genus SZUA-117. The sequence continues at coordinate 48,562 of JAHEFF010000007.1, read as the reverse complement.
GTGCGCGGGTCCCGTCAAGTTGCTGCGCGAGCAACAACAGTCCCGGCAACAATAGTGCCCAGGCGACGGACAACGCGACCAACGCCATCACAGGATTCAGCAGATTTACGGCGCCAACGGCGGATCCTCCCAAATAAGCAACAGGACCGAAGACGGCTCCAAGAATCGCAGCAAGGGTGAGCCTTGAGTGCAGCCAGCGAAAAGTGACGTTCAATGTCGTGGCAAACAATATCCACATTGCGAAGATCCAGTATGGGGCAAGCCCGGCGGCGAATGTACCGCTCGGGTAAGCGAGCCAGCCAGCCGCAACCATAACACTGTCCCATGCCAGCCCGATAACACCGGTCAACAGTACCAACGTCAATTCCCGTTTTGGTTCAGCTGACAGCCAAAGATGGATCAATACGGCTACAAAAACTGCAACCGGTCCAATCATGGGAAGATCATTGGCGCCACCGAATACGGTCGACACCCACGCGACTTTGAAAACCAGCGCATTTATCAGGACATTCATTGGTCGTTCCTTGAGATTTCGACGAAATTCTTTGGCTTGAACAGGTAGTGTCCGACGCCCCATTCGCGGCCGGCTTCAGCACCAAACATCTCGCTGACGGCGAGAAAGAATATGCGCCACCGCATCCACCAGCGTTTTGCGTTCTCCCGGCCGTAGGTCGCTTCGAATATCGGCATAATCACCGCCCGCTTCGAGTCCATATTCTGTAACCAGGCTTCAGCAGTCTTCTGGTAATGCGTGCCACTCCAGCGCCACTGGTCGGCAATTGCCAGGTGCTGCTGAAACCGGGAAGGCAGGTCTCCGCTTGGCATGATTCCGCCGGAGAAGAAGTGCCGACTCATCCAGTCAGACGGTCCGTTATCAACGTATTCGTAGGCGGCATTCTTGTGACAGAAAATATGCATGAAGAAATAACCGTCTTCATGCAACCAACCGGCGATGCGTTCAAACAATTTGCCGTAGTTACGCATGTGTTCAAACATCTCTATAGACAAAACCCGATCGAATTGCTGATCGATAGAGAAGTCGTTCATATCGGCCGTTATGACCTGGATATTCTGCAGCCCAAGCGAAGCTGCCTCTTCTTCAATAAACTGACGCTGAGACGCGGAATTGGAAACGGACGTTACGGAGCAATTCGGGTAATGTGCCGCAATCCACAATGACAACGATCCCCATCCGCAGCCGAGATCGAGCACGCGCATGCCATCCTCGATCCTGGCGCGCTCACAACTGATTTCAAGTGCACGCTCCTCGGCTTCATCCAGATTGCTGACGCTACCGCCCCAGTAGCAACAGCTGTACTTACGATGCGTGCCCAGCGACTCCTTAAAAAACGCCGCAGGCACTTCATAGTGCTGCTCATTGGCCAGATCCGGAACCAGCGCTACCGGCGATTCATTCATCATTCCGACGAATTTCTCGAGGTCGGTATAGGTTTGATTACGAATCTGAAATTGACGCTGGCCTACGAGGTGCCGGATTCCAGTACGAATCAGCGCGTCCGGCACAATTCCCGATTCTGCAAGCCCGTTGGCAGTTTGTGCAATGAAAGTCATCTTTGAATCACCTGTTCAAATTCCAGACGCTGTGAGACCTACTGACGGTGGCGGCAGCCGGTCTGTGTGACTGCTAAGGCATCGCCTCAATGACTGTATTGTGGCTGGTTTGCGTTGCCCAGTGGTGTCAAAGGTGTTCCATATTGTATCTGTTTGTAACCATATAACCTGTTGATTTCAAAAAAAACGCCGGACCCGATTTCTCGGGCCCGGCGAGGGTTGCGCCTTCTTGCGGGGGTAAGCTTTATAGGCGCCTTCTTGCGGGGGATAAGGTTTACAGGGTGAAGTCGTCGAGCAGGATGAGACCCAGGGGCAACCCACCTGCGCCGCCTTCAGCATCGCGTGCGATCGCGGTGTAGACGCCGCCGGCGTCAACCGTAATCGTGGCCGAGATGGCTGCATCCGTCGTACCGGCCTGCGCAACGTTCACGTCGTAGGTGCCGGGCACCAGGGACAGGAATCCCGTGTTTGCGCCAAGGGGCACAGACGTCAGTGTGGGTGGCTCCACGGTGATATCGGCGCCAGGTGCTGTGACCCAGATGTCGACGTCACCCGCTGTCGGCGAAGCGTGAATCAAGCGCACTTTCGCCTCTGTGACTACGGCCCGGGGGTCATCATCAGCAATAATCGCGAAGATATTGTCCGCTGCCAGTGTGCCGGTCACGATGGCTGAGTAACTTACGCCAGCATCAAACGTCAGGTCGGCATTGATCGGCGTCAGTCCGGAATTTGGCTCTACAACCTTGACATTGTAGTCGCCAGGCTCCGCCGAGATGTAACCCTCTACATTCGGGAACGTCAGCCCAGCCACCAGCGGTGCGCCAAAATTGTCATTGGCGACGACGTTAACGGCGGGGACGTCCGGTGCAGCGTGCACAAATCGCAAGTCCGCCGGGGTCTGGATGTCGAAAATCTCGAACGAGCCGGTGGTATCCGCCACGGCAAGACTGATCGGCGCAAGACCGGTCGCCGTGTTCTCAACGGCGGCAATCAGGAGGTCGTTACCGTTCTGAAGCGTAATCGTTCCGGAGTCAAAAACCACGGTAGCCGGGTCGTTAGGCAGGGTAACCCTGATCTGGTAGTCAGCGGCGGGAACCTGCACAGGGCCCAGGTCTTCCTTGAACGAGAAAGTGCCAACGGGAGCGCTGGCAGCAAGATCTGCCCCGGGTGCTGTTGCGTAGACGTCTACCTGCGGCGCCATCGGCGCAGCGTGAAGGATCCGCAGCCGAGCGTTTCCGGCTGCGACATCGAAGTCCGGCTGCTCAAGAATAATCGGCTCGATATCGACAACGCCACCAACGGCGACAACGCTATACAGCGTATTTGCGGCGAACGTCAGATTGGCTGGCCCAATGACGGTAGCCGGCCCGCCCGGAGTAATTCCATCGACCTGGATGTCGTAGCTGCCAACTTCCAGCGCAGTCGCGGCAGAAGCTTGCTTGTAGTCGATACCAGGAAGCGCTGTCGCGCCATTGACCAGCACGTCGACCGCGGGTGCGTCAGGTGAAGCATGCAATACCTGGACCCTGAAAAAGTCCGCCGCGGGTTCGATTGGATTCCCTGGCAATGGGTCATCACTGCTGGAGCAGGCTGACAGCCCGAGTATCGCAGCGAGAAGAGAAAGCTTGAAAAATCTGTGCATCGGTTTGCCCTCAAAAATGTGAGGGGCCATCCTGCAGCACAACGACCGCAAAAAGGTTTCAAAACCGTCTCAGTTTGTTTCTGTTTGTAACCCTGCCATTTCAACCGGTTTTATCTGGCGTTTTGGAGTTATCATTACTCGCATGGCAAAGGTACTACTTATAGATGACGACCGGAAACATTCCGAATTGCTGAAGAACTATTTGAAGCAATTCGGGATTTCGCTTGAATGTGCCGGCGATTCCGAGGAAGGATTGCGGAAGCTGTCTCGCATTGACCCCGATCTATTGCTCCTCGATGTCATGCTCCCGGGCAGGGACGGATTCGATATTTGCAGGGAAGTCCGAAAGAAAAGCCAGATCCCGATCATCATGCTGACAGCGCGCGGTGACGTGGTGGATAGAGTTTCAGGCCTGGAAATCGGCGCCGACGACTATATCGGAAAACCGTTTGAACCGCGCGAACTGGTTGCGCGCATCCAATCTTTATTACGCAGGACGACGGCAACCGATTCCCGGGACCCGATGCTCAGGTTTGAAGGTATAGAGATCGACCGGGATGCCAAAGTCGTCCATGTTGACGGCAACAGAGTCGAGTTAACGTCAATGGAATTCGAGCTGCTGCTTGTGCTCGCGAGTCGCGCCGGCAAGAAAGTTTCGCGCGACGAAATTCTCAATCAACTCCGGGGTATCGATGCTGCGATCCTGACGCGCGCTGTCGATATCATGGTCAGCCGTCTTCGCCAGAAAATCGGTGACTCCGTTAAGCCGCCGAGATTTATTCAAACCGTCTGGGGCACTGGATACGCTTTTGTCGCCCGGCGGCTGGCGGATGATTAGACAGCTACGACGATCACTTTCCTTTCGGCTACTGGCGATTTTCGCTGCACTGGCCGCGGCGTTTGTCTATTTTGCAACAATCGGTATACGTTGGGTCTATAGCGAGGATGATCTGCGTGAACTCATCAGCGGACACCTCTCGCTACATGTCGACTATGTTCGCCGGGACATTGGCAGTCCGCCGAGCATAGATCGGGCCATAGCAATAACCGAAAAGGTTCCGGTCGACATCAGGATTTCGGGCGCCGGTTTTAACTGGGCATCCGATCCCGATTTTCCTGAAATGGAGGAGCTGACGTTTGGCGCAAGCGACATATTCAGCGAAGATCCTGGCGCTCTGCTGGGTGAACTTAATGATGTTGAGTTTGCAGTAGCAGACCGCCACCGCTTTCTGAAGATCAACCAGGACGAGTTTGATATCGTGGTTTCGTCACCTCGAATAGCCGATGTATCCACCGGCCCTGATCTGCTACCAACCATTCTTGCGATAGGACTGGTTTGGCTATTCGTAGCCTACCTGTCCGTCCGCTGGCTGTTTCTTCCAATTCGCTCGATCAGGGAAGGCGCTGCAAAAATTGGCCGGGGAGATCTTGAACACAGAATTACGGATTATCGCCAGGATCAACTTGGTGATCTGGCGAACGATGTTAACAAGCTCGCCAACGACGTTCGTGGCATGCTGGACGCGAAGAGACAATTACTGCTTGGCATCAGTCACGAGTTGCGTTCACCATTATCCCGATTGAGGCTGGCACTCGAATTCATCGAGGACGGGGACAAAAAGGAAAGCCTTCGCTCTGAGATTTCAGAAATGGAGCAGATCATCTCGACCTTGCTCGAGGCGGAGCGACTTAACACGCGCCATGGAACGCTGAACAGAACCAGCGTTATGGTCAGGGAACTGGTGGAACAACTGATTCACGACTTCTTTGAGCGTGACAGCAAGCACATCATCATCGACATTGAGGATGACTCTATGGAGGCCGACGTCGACGATGTGCGGGTCGTCTTGTTGCTGAAAAACCTGTTGAGCAACGCAATTCGCTATTCAAATACCGAGGATGGCCCTGTTCGAATCACCGCGTCACGTGAAGATGACGACCTGGTGCTGGCGGTCGAAGATCACGGCCCCGGGCTGTCGTCAGAACAGAAATTGAATATCGGCGAGCCATTTTATCGTGGCGACTCTTCACGTACTCGCGATACCGGTGGTACCGGACTTGGACTCTACCTGGCCAAGCTGGTCGCGGAGGCGCACGGCGGCAGCCTTACCGTCGATGAACGCTATACGGACGGTGCACGGATAGTAGCGCGCCTGCCAACAACCGATCAGGGTTGATCCAGCATTCTCACGTAAACTGCGCGAGCCTCATCGACGCGCTCCAGGATCTGCAACTTTTGCTCCAGCAACATGTTGTTGAGCGGCTCAGCCACGGACCAGGATTCCAGTTCGAGTCTTGCGTCCGCTTCCACGCTATCGAATTCACCGAGTCGTGCGATCATGCGGGATGCGATCGCAGCAATCGCAGCACTCTTCTCGAAGCCGCCGCCAGTGGTGATGTAGACGGGCGCGGTATGTGCAACGGCCTGGTCGACACCATACGCGCGCACCGCGACCCAGATTCCACTCGATACATCAATGGTGTAGTCAAGAGTGAGTGAATTATCCGCTGTAGCCTTGTCTGAACGGGCTACAACGTCCCCATGCACCACCAGTTCGATCCTGTCCAGTTTCTCTATATCAGGCTTCAGTGTGGCCGTTGCCCTGACGTGGACTTCACCTCCGGCGGTTACCTGGATGTGAGAACCCATCGGCTGACCATCTACAGTGAACTCCAGCAACGGGCCGTTCGTAACGAAGGTACGTTGATCCCTGAGGGACGCATACCACGAGTCCACTGAAAATTTGTCGCCGACATAAACGTAGTTCCGTTCGCCCCCTGGCGCACTGAGATAGGGAAAATCGGAGCCCGCGGTAGGAATCAAACTGAACCCCAGGTTTAAAAACTCGTACCAGAGTTCCGTTTCGAGTACGCCATCCTGCAACACTTCGACGAATTCAATTGCGCCCAGCGGCACATCCAGAGCGAGACCTCTCTCGACGTTGAACAAACGGCCGGCAACGTGCGCGTAACCGGACATGCCGCCTTGCTCCCTGTAGGCGCCGAAAATCTGGTCATAACGAAGGTAGCGATCAGCGGGCCGGAAAACCTCGCGAATGTTCATGCTGATCGTGTGCCCGCGCACTGCCGTCCGCGGGTCTTCCACACCCGGGACCAGCGCGTGATTTCCCTGCAGGTATCGACCGTCCGTACCAAACGCGTACTGCGTGAAGTGAGTGTCGTACGGGTTACCCATCTGCAGAAGATTGGTTACGTGTACATCTTCTGCCCGCATGACGGCGTTGATCGAGGCATTGTCAGCGGGTGTTCGGGTCATATGCACATGGTCGTCGCCCGAGTACCAGCCGGCGGCAGGCATGTTCGACCAACGGCTCAGGGAAACTTCGACCGTCGTGGCATCACCCTCGCTGATTTCAACAGTGGTTCCGTCCAGAAGGTATTCGGGGCCCTTGCTTACGACAAGCGTATACGTGCCCGCCGGCAGGTTGGCCGAATACTCACCGTCTGTGTAAAAAAAATGTCTGTTGTCGTGGGGCCAGGGCGCAATCTTGCCGTGCGTCTCACGAAGAAAAACCTGCTTTGTCCGATCGTCGTAGTTATGAATCGTCAGTGCGCCATCGGAGGGCAGCGGCATACGTCCCGTCTCATCGTACAAACCAACCCGCGCCGGCGTTGTTTTGCCGTTCTCATCGTTTACCGTCAAAATCAGTTCGCCAGTTTCACCCGGTGACACAGTGCTGTTTGCACGGCTTATCTCGAGATCACAGAGCACTATGCGATGATTTTTTTCGGGATCGCCATACCAGAGACCATCCGGCGCCGCGATGCCAAAGTCGCTTCCCGACTCGCCGCGATTGGCAAATCGCGCGCGCTCCAGCGTTACTGTTTGCATTTGCCACTGCTCGTCAGAATCGTCAAAAACAACTTCCTGCAGAGGTTCCGAGATAACGTTGCGATCATAGGAAATCCAGAAGCCGCTCGATCGGGTACGATCGAACAGGAACTCGATCGTCACCGTCTCATCGATGTCGAATGCAAAATCATCGTCGACGTCGAACAACAAGTAGCTGCCATCGATGCATTGCCGGCCGTCAACTTCAACCGGTTCCGGAAAACCCATACGGGCCCAGGCCTCCATGCCGAAAGAATCACCGTAACCGGAGGAAATGACACGGCTGATATTCGGTGCCGTCCAGTCGACGGCGACCGTGCCATGAGCGCCGGAAAACTCATGCGCGAGTGCCGAGCTGCCTGCCAGCAGCACGCCGGTCATCGCCAGGCTCCTAATTTTCTGCACGATAGACGACCTCTCCGTTCATCAGCGTGATGGCAGGCCTCACTTCTTTCAGCTCGGCTGCGGGAATCGCGTAGAGGTCGCGATCCCAGGCCACGATGTCGGCAAGCTTGCCTGCCTCAATGGAGCCGACTTTGTCCTCCAGAAAAACCTGCCGCGCGGCCGTCGCTGTGTAAGCGCGCAGGGTTTCATGAACGGATACCGACTCGTCGGTGCCCCACGGATTGCTGCCGTGAGTGCCGAGCATCGTCTCTCGCGTCGCTGCCGCCCACAATGCATAACGAGGTGCGTACGGAGACACGTCGAAATCAGAAGCTCCGGCCCATTTGATGCCGCGTTCTTCGAATGTTCTGAGCGGCAAAACCCGCAGGCTTCGTTCAGGACCGAAATTGGCGGCATAGGCATCGCCAATCCACCAGAGGAATGCCGGCTGCACTTCAGGATAGGCCGCGTCGTACTCGCCCTGAAGTTTCACCATAAGGTCCATGGCGTGATCGGTCGGCAGATTGCAGTGAATGATGCTGTGCCGGAGCCCTGCCAGCGGATTGTCAGCAAGTACCCGGTCGTAGGCATCCATAATGAAGTCGATGGCACGATCGCCGATTGCGTGCGTGCCGATATGGATACCGGCATCGTGAAACAACCTGACCTGGTCGAACAACAGGTTCGGTTCGAGGTAGGTCAGGCCGGTATTACCCTCATCGATATCTGTGAAGTTTTCGTTCCAGTCCTCGTACATCCAGGCCGTACGGGCGGTGCCGCTGCCATCAATGTAGATTTTGACGCCCCCCGAAATAAGCCCTGCGCCGGCACTGTCGCCGCGGGGGTCCGTAATCGGGGCTATACGCTGTAACAGTTCCCGCGCTTCAGCCATCGTATCCGGCACACGCCAGAGCGTGAATACGCGAACACTCAGGGAGCCCTCCGCCAGCACCGCTTCGTAGGCGTCCCAGTGCCGCTGATCGATCTCTGGATCCTTGATGGTGGTAATCCCTTCCTGGTTGAGAAGGGTGACCTGTGCCGAAATCGCGCTGGCGAAGTCTTCCGTCGTCACCGCTGGTGTCACGCTGGAGATCAGGCCCATAGCCTGGTCGGTCAGTACTCCGGTGGGCTTGCCATCATCGTCGCGCACAATGACACCACCGTCCGGATCCGGGGTTTCCGTGTCGATGCCGGCGATTTCCAGCGCCACGGAGTTGGCAACCCCGTAATGGGCGGAAGTGTGGAGCAGCCACACCGGATTATCCGGCGTTACATCATCGAGATCGGCCGCGACCATATCGCGCCCGTCCGTCAGTTTTCCCGCGTCCCACTTTGAGCCGATAATCCACTCACCCGGCTCCAGGTTGGCGGCAGTCAACCGGACCTGCTCACGAATGTCCTCGATGCTGGTAACCGCCGGGTACTCGATGTTAAGCGAAGAACTCCCGTCGAGAGCACCCCAGGCGAAATGATTGTGGGTATCGATCAGGCCGGGGGAAACCGTATTGCCCCCAAGGTCGATGGTCTCGGTCCCCGGCCCTGCCAGCTGGCTGATCTCCGCTGACGTGCCAACCGAGGTAATGACATTGCCGGTGATGGCCACAGCCTCTGCGATGGTGTCGCCGGCATCCATCGTAACAACGCGGGCGTTGATGAAAACGAAATCCGGGGCGGTCGCAGCAGGCTCCTGCTTTCCACATGCGGACAGAATCAGGGCGATGAACAGCGGCGAAGGCAATCTCAAAAGAACTGACCGACCCATTTTCATTCCTGTCACCCGATTTCTTATTTGCGTTGTATTATTGTGCCCAACGACTGCGGACAATAAAACCAATATGCCTCTCGTCGCCCACAATGATTTGCCAACATTCAAGCTCCTGCAAAGCGGTGGCGAGCTCGTTTTGTCTCTCGATCGGGCTACCAGGCAGGACATCCGTGAGCTGCATATCGGATTTCTGAACATGATGCCCGACGCGGCCCTTACAGCGACGGAGCAGCAGTTCATTCGATTCGTCGGCGCCAGCAATCAGATTGCGCAGTTCTATGTTTATCCGTTTTCGTTACCCGAGCTCAATCGCGGCGAAAAAGCCGAAGCACATATTAAAGAGCACTACTTCAATTTCGAGGACCTGGCTAGTCAGGGCCTGGACGCCCTGATCATCACCGGCGCCAACGTCACCAACCCCGATCTGGAACGAGAGGACTTCTGGGACCCACTGATGGAGGTCGTTAGCTGGGCGGAGAATAATGTCGCGTCCGTTCTTTGCTCCTGCCTCGCGACGCATGCCGTGGTCAAACATCATCATGGAATCAGCAGGTCCCGTATGGCCACCAAGAAGTGGGGTGTTTTCAGCCACAAGATCAGCCAGCCAGGCCATCCGCTCATGCGTGACGTCAATACCAGGTTCGATGCGCCGCATTCACGATATAACGAAGTCACGAAGGCACAGCTTGAGGATGCGGGGCTTGTCGTACTGGTGGAGAGCGACGACGCGGGTGTGCACCTTGCAGTCAGTCCCGACCTGCTGCGCATCGTTTACTTCCAGGGACACCCGGAGTACGACGCAATCAGTCTATTGAAAGAGTACAAGCGAGAGGTCATTCGCTTTTTCAAAGGCGAGCGGGAGCATGGGCCGCGCTATCCGGAGAATTATTTTTCACCGCAAGCTGGTGAGGTCGCGAAACAGTATTTCCATCGGGCGGAGAAGGCGGCGGCCCGGGGAGCCGATCTGCCCCCGTTTCCGGACGCGGAACTCGAGGCGCTGGTCGACAACACCTGGGGCGACACCGGCAAAGCCATTGTGAACAACTGGCTGGGGCTCGTTTACAGGCTCACCAACCTCGACCGCAAAGAACAATTCATGCCCGGCGTTGATCCGGACGACCCTTTGCAACTGAAGGGCTGACACCGGGTTCAGCTTGTGGGACGAAGGTCCATCCTATATCGGGTTCCGTGTATGATCTGGGACCCCGGATGGGGCAAAACTCTGCTTAACAGACCAAGGAATAATGCACATGGGTTTCCGTACCAGACAGATTCATGCAGGCGTCACACCGGATCCGACGACCGGCGCGATTCTTACCCCGATTTACCAGTCCACGACCTTTGTCCAGCCGTCGGTAGACGAATACCTGAGCAAGGGATTCTCCTACTCACGCTCAGGCAATCCCACGGTTCGGGCCCTGGAAGCGAAGCTCGCAGACCTTGAAGGCGGTGCCGACTGTGCAACCTTCGGCACAGGCATGAGCGCCGTGACCGGAACAATGCTCGCATTCCTGAATGCGGGCGACCACGCGATCATTTCGGATGTGGCGTATGGCGGAACGTATCGCCTCTGCACGAAGGTACTGAGCAGGTTCGGTATCGACTTCACGTTTGCGGACGGCTCCAACACGGACGACGTCGCGTCGTCGGTAAGGGACAACACAGCGTTGATCCTGACGGAAACGCCGGCGAACCCGACAATGAAGTGCTCCGACATTGCGGCAATATCCGAAGTGGCGAAAAAAGCCGGCGCAATACATGCCGTGGACAATACGTTCCTGACCCCTTATTACCAGCGGCCATTCGAGCTTGGCGCAGACCTGTCAATCCACAGCACGACCAAATACATGGACGGCCACAATGCGACGGTTGGCGGAGCGGTCATCAGCAAGACCGCCGAGTTGGCCGAAAAAGTTCGCTTTATCCAGAACAGCACCGGCAGCATCATGTCGCCGCAGGTCGCCTGGCTGACTCTGCAGGGATGCAAGACATTGTCCGTTCGTATGGACCAGCAGTCGGCGAATGCGATGGCCATCGCCGAGTACCTGGAAGCGCACCCGAAAGTCGAGCAGGTTTGCTATCCCGGACTCAAGTCTTTCGCACAGCATGAACTCTCAAGCAGGCAGGCAAGTGGCTACGGCGCAATGCTCTGGTTCGAGGTCAAAGGCGGCCTTACTGCCGGCAAGAAACTGATGGACACCATCGATGTCTGGACGCTGGCGGAGAACCTGGGCTCGGTCGAATCACTGATTACCCACCCGGTCACAATGACACACGCGGATGTCGAGGAAGCCGAACGCAAACGTGTGGGCATCATTGACGGCCTCGTTCGCCTGTCTGTCGGCCTGGAAGATGAAGAGGACCTGATCGGCGCACTGGAAAAAGCGCTCAAGCAGGTCTGAACCCAACCGGGAGCAGCCGATGTCAGATTTCTTCAACTTCGATACGTTGAGCCTGCACGCAGGCCAGACAGTAGACAAGGAATTCGGCGCGCGCGCCACGCCAATCTACCAGACGACATCCTACGTATTCCCGGATACTGATACCGCCTCCTCGATATTCAATCTCGAGCGCGGCGGACACGCCTATTCGCGCATCACGAATCCGACTGTCGGCGTTCTCGAACAACGCATCGCCGCGCTTGAGGGCGGTTCAGCTGCAGTGTGCACCTCGTCCGGAATGGCCGCCACGTTCTGCGCGATTACGGCTATCCTGAGCCAGGGCGATCACATCGTTGCATCGTCGCAAATGTACGGCGGCAATATCAGCCTGATGAAGAATACGCTGCCGCGCTTCGGTATTACCGCGACGTTTGTCGATCCAACCGATACGGATGGTTTCAGGAACGCGATCCAGGACAATACACGGCTGATCTATGGCGAGCTCATCGGCAATCCCGGATTGGACATTCTCGATCTCGAGGCCATTGCAGCCATCGGCGCCGAGCACCATGTTCCCTTTATGGTGGATGCCACGTTCAATACGCCCTACCTCTGCCGTTGCTTCGACTATGGTGCAAATATCACCATACATTCGGTAACGAAATGGATGGGCGGCCATGGCACCGCAATCGGTGGCGTCGTCGTCGACGGTGGCAATTTTGACTGGGGCGCGACCGACAAGTACCCGACAATCACGGAACCCTACGCACCATTCCAGGGCATCAACCTTTGGGAAGAGTTTGGCCCAAGCGCCTTCGCAACCCGGATTCGCGCCGAAGCGATGCGCGACATTGGACCGTCGATGGCGCCGATGAATGCATTCCTCTTGTTGCAAGGCATCGAGACCCTGTCACTGCGCATGGAAAAGCATCGTTCGAATACGGAAAAGATGCTCGAGTACCTGTCGAACCATGACCGGGTGTCGTGGGTAAGCCATCCGAGCATGCCGACGCATTCCAGCCACGAACTGGCCAAAAAATATCTGCCTAAGGGCGCCGGCTCGATTTTAAGCTTCGGCGTCAAGGGCGGCCGGGACGCGGGTAAGGCCTTCATCGAAAACGTCGAGCTCGCGTCGCACCTGGCGAATGTCGGTGATGCCAAAACGCTGATCATTCACCCGGCAACGACAACGCATTCCCGCATCGATGCCGAGGCGCTTGTCGCGGCCGGTATCACGGAGGACATGATCCGGCTGTCGGTTGGTCTCGAGGATGTCAGGGACATCCAGGCAGATTTCGAAACCGGTTTCCGCGCCGCCAAAAAAGTGTCGGGTGCCTGAGTATGTATTTCGAGGTGAATGGCAAACAGGCCTTTGCCTCAACCGGCGGAAAGGCATTCAACAATCAGTTACCGACCGTTATATTCCTTCACGGGAGCGGGCTGGATCACACGTTCTGGAGTCTGCAGTCGCGCTTTTTTGCGTTTCGCCAATACAGTGTCCTCGTACTCGACTACCCCGGACACACCAATTCCGACGGACCGCCGCTGGCGTCAATAGAGGGCATGGCGGACTGGCTTCATGATGTTGTCGAGGCACTGGACGTACAGAACATTTCTTTGGTCGCTCATTCGCAAGGCTGCCTGGTAGCCCTGGAATACGCGTCGCGTTTCAAAGACCGGCTCAGGAGCGTTTCATTTATAGCCAGCGGCCTTGCGACACCGGTGAATGATGCGTTGATCGATGCGGCCGAGAATAATCCGGAAGCCGCGATTGCGATGATGCTTTCCTGGGGCTTCGGCCCCGCAGGTCACCTGCACCAGGGACCGATTCCCGGCAATTCAATGGTTGCGGGTGGGCGCAAGGTAATGCGCGGCAATGTGCCCAATGAGCTCGCGACCGATCTCAAGGCCTGCAACGCCTATCAGAACGGGAAACAGGCTGCTGCAGCGATCAATTGCCCAAGGCAGGTGATTCTCGCAGGCAAGGATCGAATGGCGCCACGCAAGGCTGGCATGGAACTCGTCAAGTTTCTCAATGAACCGGAACTGCATATCATTGAAGAGAGCGGTCACATGGTCCCCCAGGAAGCGCCGGACCAATGCAGAATGCTGCTCAGAGATTTTATTTTCAGCCATAACCCGGCGTAGAGCATGAGCTACCAAATCAACAGCGCCGCCGTGATCGGCGCGGGCACAATGGGACTGGGTATCGCCGGGCAGCTGGCCAATGCCGGTGTCGACGTTCTCCTGCTGGATTTGCCTGCGGACGGCGAGCGTCGAAACGCCGTTTGTGAGCGCGCCATTGAGCGGTTGCTCGACGAAAACCAGCCGGGGCTTCTGCACAAGGACAACCTGGAACGCATCACGATCGGCAATATCGAGGACGACCTGCAAAAACTCGGCGCTGTCGACTGGATTGCGGAGGCCGTCGTAGAGCGCCTGGATATCAAGAAGGATCTGTACCGGAGGATTGATGCCGTGCGCAAACGTGGCTCAATCGTTTCGTCCAACACATCCACGATCCCAATTTCGCTGCTGGTCGATGGCATGCCGCAGGATTTCCGTGCCGAATTCGCCATTACGCATTTTTTCAATCCGGTCCGTTACATGCGGCTGCTCGAGCTCGTTCGTGGCAAAAGCACGAAGCAGGAAGTCATTGATTGCCTGGAGCAGTTCAACGACGAGCGTATGGGCAAAGGCATCGTTGTTTGTAACGATACGCCGGGTTTTCTCGGTAATCGGGTCGGCGTTTTCGCGATCCAGACCGCACTCCATACCGCTTTCCGCCTCGGGCTGAAGCCCGAGGAGGCCGATGCGATTTTTGGCAGGCCGATGGGTATACCGAAAACGGGCGTGTTCGGCCTGTACGACCTGATCGGCATCGACCTCATGAGTGACGTCGCCAAAAGCCTCGTTTCGATTCTTCCGCCAGAGGACGCGTTCCACAAAGTGGCGGCGGAGATTCCGTTGATGACGCGCATGATCGACGAGGGCTTTATAGGCAATAAAGGAACGCAGGGTGGTTTCTATCGTGTGAGTGCCGACGGCAGCAGGGAAGCGCTGGATTTCGAGACCTTTGGTTACCGTGAGGCCGAACCGGAAAAGCCCCGGGTAGCCCTCGATGCGGAAGCCGCCAGCGACTTCACGCTGCTTCTCGAAGATGACGGCGTTTATGGTCAGTACGCCTGGGACATTCTGTCGAACACCCTTTGTTATGCGGCTGAGCTCGTACCCGATGTCAACGAATCGCTGGTTGCAGTCGATGACGCGATGAAGCTCGGCTATAACTGGATTCAGGGGCCTTTCGAAATGATCGATGCGGTTGGCGTGGATCTTTTCATCGATCGCCTCAAAAACGAAGGCCGGTCGGTACCCGCGTTTCTTGCTGCAGCGGCGGGCAAGACCTTCTACCGGGTGCACGGTGGCAAGCTTCAATACCTGCTTGCCGATGGCAGTTACCGGAATCTCGACCGAGTGCCGGGCGTCACCCGCTTCAGCGAAATGCGAAGAACCTTGTCGCCGGTTCTGGAAAACAAGGTAGCGAGCTATTTCACGTTGCCCGGTGAGGTGGGACTCGTCGAGTTCCACAGCAAGGCGAATACGCTGGACGGCGAATCCATGGAATTGATTGCAGGCGCAGTGAAACACGCGACTGACAACTGCAAGGCGCTGATCATTCACAATGACGCGCAGCATTTTTCCTGCGGCGTCAACCTCGAAAGAGTGCTCGATTTCATCGTCCGTGATGACATGGATGGCATCGACAGCTTTCTCGATCATTTCCAGCAGACGGTTCTTTCTCTTCGTGATGCACCCATTCCCGTCGTTGCAGCGCCATCCGGCCTGTCTCTCGGTGGCGGTTTCGAGGTTGTCCTGCATTGCAGCAAAGTCATCTTCCATGCGAACTCCGTGACGGGTCTTGTCGAATCGCTGGTCGGTGTTGTGCCAGGTGGTGGTGGCGTGAAGGAGATGGTCTATCGCTGGTCTGAACGAGAAGGCGACGTGACGAAGGGCGCCTGGCAGGCATTCATGAATGTGGGCTACGGCAGGACCGCGCGCTCACCGCTTGAAGCCGAGCCGCTTGCCTTGTTTCGCAGCGGTGTGGATGAGTACGTCATGAATCGCGACCGGTTGCTCGATACCGCTACAAAAGCCGCGCTTTCAATGACGTCTTCCCGTAAGCCATCAGCAAGAGGTTCCCTGGTCATGCCAGGACGGGAAGCACGGCAGGAAATGGATGCCTGGCTGGAGAAGGCCCGGGCGAAAGGTCGACTGACACCGCATGACGTTACGACGGGCTCGCAGATTGCCATGATCGTCACGGGTGGAGACATCGACGCCGGGACGGAAATGGCAGAACAGGACCTGCTGGACCTGGAACGTAAAGCCTTTGTGACGCTGGCGCAGACGCCCGAGACCCGCGCGCGCATTACACACATGCTCGAGTACGGCAGCCCGCTAAGGAACTGACTGGTCGTCACCCGGCCGCAATACTGCGGCTTTTCCCCTGCACCGGCGACACTGTTTCGGATAACGGAACGCCCGCAGAAACCGGCCGAATGCTTCCTGTGGCAAACGAACGGGCCGGATTCGTGGCCAAACCCGGCTCGATGCTGCCTCAGTGATTTGCACCTCGCGGAAGAACGGTTACAGTCTGGATAGAACAATACCGATAAACTGGCCGGACGCGAATTTCGTACCGGCACCCTGGGGGAATTATGTCTGATAGTGCAGCACCCGCACTCAGCAGTAATGTCGTTGCAGATGTCATCGACAACGGACAGGTCAGTGGCCAGCAACTCCTGGTCATCGGGCTTTGCATGTTCTTCAACATGCTGGATGGATTCGACATCACGGCAATGGCTGTTGTAGCGACTTCGGTCTCGAATGATCTCGAACTGACGGCCGACAAGCTGGGCCTCATATTCAGTTTTGCGCTGGCGGGCATGATGGCGGGTGCCATGATTCTGGCACCGGTATCGGACGTCATTGGGCGCCGCCGGATGATTATCCTGAGCGTGTTCATTGTCAGCATTTCCATCATATTCACAGCCACCGCAACGACTTTGCTGGAGTTCGTCATCCTGCGCTTTATCAGCGGCCTGGGAGCTGGCGCAATGCTCGCGTCCCAGGCAACGCTTGCGGCCGAGTACAGCCCGGACAAATACCGGGCGTTGTCGGTCGCCCTCGTGACCTCCGGGTATCCACTGGGCGCCATGATGACCTCTGTTGTGGCCGGATTTATTCTGCCCGACTACGGCTGGCGGGGCATGTTCTGGTTTGGCGGTGGGCTGACACTGGTCATGGGCCTGGTCGCCTGGGCCATGATTCCGGAGTCACTCAAATATCTTTTTGAACGCAGGCCCGAAAACGCGCTCGAGCGTGTTAACAAGATCCTTCGCAAACTAAAGAAGGACACGTTGACCAGTCTCCCGGAAGTGGCGGTTGCGGAAGCACCGAAGTCCACCGGTGTCATCAACAATATGCTCGGCTTACTCACCAAAGAGCACCGAACCACGACGCTGACTCTCTGGCTTACGTTCTTTATGTGCTTCAGCACACTCTACTTCCTGATGAGCTGGATCCCGCGGATGATGGAGCAGGCAGGATTTACGCCTGAAGTGGGTCGCTATGCCTTCTTTCTGTTTAACCTGGGTGGCGTAATCGGCATCTATTTCACCGGAACACTCGCTATCCGCTGGCACCTGACTCACATCGTGTCGGGCTTCCTGGTTGCGGCGGCAGTTTCGATGGTGGTATTCGCGGCGGCACCGAATCAGGAGGGGCTTCTGCTGACGCTGACGTTCCTCGTAGGGCTGTTGCAGCAGGGTGGCTTCACCGGGCTTTATGCCGTGGCCGCCAAGGTCTATCCAACGAGCATACGAACCACTGGCATCGGCTTTGCTATAGGACTTGGGCGCTTCGGCGCCGTGGTCGGACCGGCGCTCGCCGGCTTCCTGATCGCCGCCGGGCTCAGTATGTCAGGCAACTACTATGTCTTCGCCATACCGATGATCATCGGCGGATTGCTTTCATACCGGTTAAAGGTCAGGTAGCTCCGATAATTGCTATTGACTCATGATCTTTTTTTCTAACAAGTCGCGGCCGTATCACCTCGGTCCATATCCACTGGAGCGCATCGCAAGGGATCCGCGAATACTGGTTAGCGAAATTTCCCTGCCGCGTTGTACACGGCCGCCAACCATTGCGGGTCCCTCGGGTACCTTTCCGGATGCGATCACAAAATATCAGCAGATCTTTCATTCGCTGCGCGATGACAACCCGGTGGCATCGAAAGCACCGGTACCGGACGACCTGTCGCGACGCATGGTGGACATCAAAGGCTCCGCCTATTTTCTGAATGCGAGCCAGGTTGGCATTTGTGAAATGGAGGAAAGCTGCTGGTTCGACGATGCAACGCCACTGAATCACGGTCATGCAATCGTCATCGTGGTCGAAGTTGGTCGGATTCCGGAAGAAGGATCGCTGGCCCGGTCATGGGTGGACGGTTCAATTGCAAAAACGGCAGAGTTCCGCGCCTATGAAATCGCAATCAGCGTTGCCAATCACATTCAGAATATGGGCTTTTCGGCCGTGGCTCACGATAAACATCACGGTGACGTCGATCTCGAGCGCCTCACCGTCATGTCAGGCCTGGGTACCAGGTCCCGCACTGGAATTCTGAATCCCTACCTGGAAAAGCGTTACGCGGTGTGCGCCGTGACAACCGAATACGCCCTGGCCACGGACCTGCCCCTTGCGCCACGCGCAGCGAAAAAAGCGAAAGGCATCGCGTGGCAACTGGGAATTGGCGGCGCCACATCGGGGCTGGAACGATGGCGGCAGAACAACCGGCCGACACACATGAGCAAATTCGCGATGGAGACGGTCGATCGGGTCGACAGGCCAACGACACTGATCATTGACGACGAGGTGCCCAGGATTCCAAAACGCGCATCCTTTTTCGAACGCCCGGTTCATGGCGACCTCGGCAAGAAGACGCAAACAGAACGAACCCGGTTCTCTTTCAAGCACCCTCTCGCGGCTGCCATGGTGAAGCAAATCATGGCGATGGTGCCCCACCAGGACGGGCCGGTTGCGGCTGCCGAATCCGCAAGCTGCGATGATGCCGAAGAGAACACCCGGGCGCTGAAGTCCCTTTCCTACCTGCTCGGTGCAGAGTTGACGGGCGTCTGCGAAATTCCGAAATACGCATGGTACTCGCATGTCGACAAGGGCAAGCCGGTCGAATGCCACCATCAGTACGCGGTCGTCATGCTCATCGACCAGGAGTACGAGACGATGGAAGGCGCTTCGGGCGATGACTTTATCTCCGGGGCCCAGTCGATGCGCGCCTACATGCGCGGCGCACTGATCGCCGGCGTCATGGCGGAGCACCTGCGCGCGCTCGGATATTCAGCGCGCGCGCAGACCAATGCGGACTCGGAAGTCCTGCAGCTGCCGCTCATTCTGCTCGCTGGCCTGGGCGAACTTAGCCGTATCGGAGAGCTCGTACTGAATCCATTCGTCGGCCCGCGATTCAAGTCGGTCGTCCTGACCACGGACCTGCCCCTGGTAGCGGATAAACCGATCGACTTCGGTCTGCAGGAATTCTGTTCGAACTGTTACAAGTGCGCACGGGAGTGTCCCTGTGATGCGATCAGCTGGGGCGACAAGGTCATGTTTAACGGCTACGAGATCTGGAAACTCGATGCAGAGCGCTGCGCTCGCTACCGACTGACCAACCAGCGCGGCCTTGCCTGCGGTCGCTGTATGAAGACCTGCCCCCTGAACAAGGTGGTCACATGGGACGGACCTATCGCAACCCAGATCGCGAGCTGGCTCGGCATTAATGCGCGCTGGCTGAAACCATTCCTGGTTCCCATCGCGGTGCGTCTCGATGATCTGCTGGGACATGGGATAAGAAACCCGGCCAAAAAGTGGTGGCTCGATCTCGAAATTGTTGACGGAGTCTGCGTCGAACCACGCAAGGGCGTTAACAAGAGAGACCTGGACCTGAAGCGGCATATCGATCCGGCAACTCAGAAGATCGCTTATTACAATGCTAACGTTATGCCGCCACCAAACAGCCACGGCATCCCGGTCATACCCAACCGGAAAGAAGCGATTGCCGCTGCAGCACTGCTGGAAACGCCGGCAGAGGCGCTCGCACGTGTGCAGGCCGGAGGACCGAAGCCGGCCCACTACATTCCGACTCCACCGCTCGCTGATGCAGAAATATCGTCGCGCGACACGGACCAGTTCAACCCATACAAAAGCTCCAGTCAGGATTAACCTGACCGCTAAATGAACAAGTCTTCACACCCTCCCGCCAGGCCGTCCGCAACGATTGTGGTCGCCCGCGAAGGCCAATCGGCAGCGGAAATTCTGCTGGTAAGACGACGAGCTGGCGACGCCTTTGGCGACAGTTATGCCTTTCCCGGCGGTGTCGTCGATCACGACGAGTCAGGCGCACATATTTTCTGTGCCGGACGGTCTGCAGAAGAGGCAGATGCGATACTCGATATTGCCGACGGGTTGGACTACTACAGCGCCGCCATTCGGGAACTGTTCGAAGAGACCGGCATATTGCTCGCGCGAGACTTGGCGGGGAACTGGGCCGCAGACGAGCCAGGCATGGGGCAACTCAGAGAGGACGTCGACAAGGGCAAACTCCGTTGGGCGGATTTTCTGCGCCAAAAGAACCTTTGTATGGCCGCTGACGCATTGCACTATTTCGCCTATTGGGAAACGCCTTACGTCCGCCCGAAGAGATGGCAGACGAGATTTTTTATTGCAGCGCTGCCCCCGGGGCAGACAGCCAGCCACGATGGCAGTGAAGTCACCGACATTCGTTGGCTCACTGCAGCAGACGCGCTTTCCCTTGGCAATCTGGGACAGCTACCGATGCCCTATCCCACCACGATGAATCTCCGTGACATGGTGGGCATGAATAGCGTGGCCGAGCTGGTCGCATGGGCAGAGGCGCGACCCGCTCTTGGCATTGAGAAGATCAGGCCTGTAGAGAAACGAATCGACGGAAAGGCATATGTCCTGATTCCGGGCGACGAGGGTTATGACGGGGTCGATTCGCTGTGAGCGAGCAACTCATACCCGGCGTTGCCGTAGAGCTCGGACCCGGCGTACACCGCCTCGTAGCGCCTAACCCCGGCATGATGACCGGCCCGGGAACCAATACGTACCTGGTGGGCGAAAACCAGGTCGCCGTCATCGACCCCGGACCGCCGCTGGACGTGCATGTGAACGCAATCCGGGAATCCGCACCTGGTCCGATCTGCTGGATCCTGGTGACCCACACTCATCCTGACCACTCGCCGGCTGCGGTGAAACTGGCTGAGCAGACCGGCGCCGAGCTGCTGGGTATGCCCGCGCCGGACGGCAAGGCGCAGGACCGGACCTTTGTCCCTGACCGGCTGCTTGGCGATGGCGACATGCTGAAAACTGACGAGTTCGTTATTCGTGCAGTGAGTACGCCCGGCCACGCGTCCAATCACCTTTGTTATCGCCACGAAGCATTGAAATGGCTCTTCACCGGCGATCACATCATGAGTGGATCGACCGTCGTCATCGATCCGCCGGATGGAAACATGCTGCACTACCTCGAGTCACTCGAGCGACTGAAGATGCTCGATCTCGCAGCGTTGCTCCCGGGACACGGGCCATTAATCGACAACCCGGATGAAGTGGTGGACTGGCTGATCAATCATCGGCTAAAACGTGAGGCAAAGGTTGTCTCAGCGCTGGAGGAGAACCCCGGCCTGAAACTGAATGAGCTAACACCATTCGTCTATGACGACGTCGATTCAAGCCTGCATCGTCTGGCAAGTCGCTCGTTGCTGGCGCATCTTTTCAAATTGAAGGCAGAAGGGCGTGCCGAAGATACCGACAATGCCTGGCGTATGATCAAGCGTTGAGTTTCACGACTTGAGGCAGGGAATTACAGGTCCGAAAATTTTCTATTGGACTCTGCAAGCTCTTTGAGCAATGCCGGCGGCTCCCAATACATCGAACCGAAGCGTTCAGTGAACTCACAGACTCTTGCGTACACCTTGTCGAGCCCCACCGAATCGGCGTAATGCATCGGCCCGCCACGATGACGCGGGAAACCGTAGCCGTTCATCCAGACCACGTCGATATCACCGGACCTGCTGGCAATGCCTTCCTCCAGGATTCGTGCGCCTTCCACGACGAGGCCATAGATGCAGCGCTCGATAATCTCCTGCTCGGTAATGTCGCGTTGTTCGACGCCCAGTTTTTCCGCTTCCGCCCTGATCAGGGCGTTGACTTCCGGATCGGGTACGGGCTTTCTTGATCCGTCCTCATATAGATACGTGCCCTTCCCCGTCTTCTGCCCGAATCGACCCATCTCAACCAGCACATCTGCGACCCGGTAGAAGCGCGGATCATCCGGCCGGTCAGTACGTTCCTTGCGCGTGTAGTAACCAACATCGAGGCCTGCCAGGTCGCCAACCGCATTGGGACCCATCGCCATGCCCCAGTCGTACAATGTCTTGTCAATGTACTCGGGCGCTGCCCCCTCAAGCAGCAAAAGCTGATTTTCCCGACCGTAGCTGTACAGCATTCGGTTGCCGACAAAGCCGAAGCAGTTGCCAACCACCACGCCGATTTTGCCCAACCGTTTGGCAAGCCCAATCGATGTGGCAATCACATCTGCAGCAGTCTCCTGCCCACGGACGATCTCGAGCAGGCGCATGATGTGGGCCGGACTGAAGAAGTGCAGGCCGATGACGTCTTGCGGCCTGCTGGTTGCCGAGGCGATGTCGTCGACACTGAGCGTCGACGTGTTGCTGGCGAGAATGGCACCCTTTCTGACCACCTTGTCCAGCGCGGCGAAGACTTCCTTTTTTACCGCCATGTTCTCGATAACCGCCTCGATCACCATGTCAGCATCCGCGATGTCATCGTAGTCCTGGCTGGTATTCAGTCTGCCCAGTCCAGCGCGCATGTCGGCTTCCGCAAGCTTGCCCCGCTGCACTCCGCCGGCATACAGCTCGCGAATGGTTTTTTCGCCGCGGGCCAGCGCATCCTGGTTGTTATCGAGCAACGTCACTTCGAGGCCTGTGGTCAGGCCGCTGTATGCAATGCCAGCGCCCATTGTTCCGGCGCCGATGACAGCAAGCTTCGCGATATCCCGTTTCGGCGTGTCTTTGCTCACACCGGGCACTTTTGCGACGCCACGCTCCGCGAAAAATGCATGTCGCAAGCCGCTCGACTGCGGCGACGCCATACACTCCAGGAAGAGCTCCCGCTCGGCCGCGCATCCCGCGTCAAAATCTGTCTTCGTCGCGAGCTCGACTGCGACGATGATCTTTTCCGGCGAAATAAGTCCGCGAGTCCTCGATGCGATCTTCTTCCTTGTCGCGTCAAACATGGCAGCGTCGACCCTGGCAACCTCCATGTCACGGATCCGGCGAGGACCCCTGGCGATACACTGGGTGGCGAACGATACTGCGGCGGCCTCGAGATCATCGCCGTCAGCGATTTCGTCGATCGCACCATAGTCCCTTGCGAGGGGTGCTTTGACCGGTTTGCCGGTCAGCATCACGTCCAG
This sequence comes from Woeseiaceae bacterium, assembly GCA_024640315.1. Classification (GTDB taxonomy): domain Bacteria; phylum Pseudomonadota; class Gammaproteobacteria; order Steroidobacterales; family Woeseiaceae; genus SZUA-117. Next base: position 25,372 of record JAHEFF010000007.1, on the reverse strand, counting down.
TGCTTTTTCAGCACCAATCAGGCGCGGCAGGCGTTGCGTCCCGGAGGCACCCGGCAGGAGCCCGAGATTGACTTCCGGCAGGCCAATGGCCGCCGATGCCAGAGCTATTCGGTAATGGCAACCGAGCGCCACTTCGAATCCGCCCCCCAGTGCGGTGCCGTGAATAGCAGCAATGACCGGTTTTTCGCACGCTTCAATGCGCGCAACGACGTCAGGCAGAAAAGGCTCCAGCGGCGGTTTGCCGAACTCCTTGATATCAGCGCCAGCAATGAAGGTACGGCCCGCGCAGATGATAATGACCGCTTCGCAAGCGTCGTTCGCCTCTGCAGCTTCAATGCCACTTACCAGTCCTGCGCGGACAGCCTGGGACAATGCGTTGACAGGAGGGTTGTCGACAGTGATGACAGATACGGCGCCATGCTGCGCGGTACTTACAGGACTCATGTGGTGCTCCGGTTTGCTGGTCAGCCGAACGGCATTTCAAGAGACGGTGACAATTCAGAAAACAGCCGCGGCCCATCTTCGGTTATATAGAGACAGTCTTCCAGCCTGACGCCAAACTCGCCAAATATATAGATGCCGGGCTCGTTGGAGAAGCACATGCCGGGCGCCAGTAGCGTCTTTTCACCTCGAACAAAATTGACCGGTTCATGGCCATCCATGCCGATGCCGTGACCCAGCCGATGCGACAAACCAGGGGTCTGGTAGTCGGGCCCGAATCCCTTGCTTGCATAGAACGCGCGCACAACATCATCCACTTTGCCGGCAGGCGTGCCGACTGTCGCAGCCTCCATGGCCATCTCCTGGCCGCGTTTGACCGTGTTCCAGACGTCTTTCTGCTTGCCGGACGCTTCACCGAAAACCCAGGTGCGCGAAATATCCGACTCGTAGTCGTGAACCGCACAACCGCAATCCATCAGAATCACGCCGCCATCTTTGAGATGCTGTGTCTGCCCGGTGCCGTGCGGATACGCGCTTGCTTCATTCAGTAATACGCTCGCGAACTGCGGCTGGCCGCCCAGGACCCTCGTTGCCTGGGTCATTAACGAGGAAATATCCGACGGCAACATGTCCTTGTCGATGTTCGCGTAAACATGGCGGTACGCTGCCATCGTTACGTCGTTCGCCGCTTGCATCAATGCAATCTCCGCTGGCGATTTGTACATACGACAACCCCGGGTAATTTCCTTGCCGGAAATTACCCGGAATTCGGGCGCTGCTTTTTGCACGCCATCAACGATGAAATGACGTACCGTTTCTTCAACGCCGATCTTGCCACCCTTCAGCCCACGGTCGGCGAGAATTCCCGCCACCACTGCGAACGGATTCTCGTGCTCATGCCAGGTTCGGACGTCGTCGCCGAACGCCATGCTCTCACGCACCGAAGGCTCTTCGAAATACGGCGTGACAAAAGCGATATCACCCTCGGCAGGAATCACGGCACCCGTAAATCGCTCGGACCGCCACCAGCGCACGCCGCTGAAGTAAATCAATGCAGAACCCGCCTCGAGCAGCAATGCGTCGATACCTGCCTGCCGCATGAGGCGTTGCGCCTTGTCCACCCGGGCGAGACGCTCGTCCACAGCAATCGGCATGGCGTCGCCTGTGATGCTGGCCAGGTCGTCCAGCGACGACCCGCTGGCAGCAATAGCCGATCCGGGTACTGCCGCCGCGACACCGGCGGCTCCGGACAGCTTGAGAAACTCTCGTTTGTTCATGATTTCGCCCGTGATCGAGCCGGATTTCGGCGATTCGCTCCTGTATCGAGATGCCTGATCACAATCCTGTTTCCGCATCTTCCAGTATCCCTTTCAGGGCAGGGATGTCATCCACCTCCGGCGGATCGTCCTTGAGCGTCCTGATGAACGCGTAAATATCTCTTGCATCATCGTCCGACAGGCTCGACGCTGCATAATTCGGCATCGTCTGAGTTGGAAACTGCGGATTCTGATCAGCCCTCGCACGCAGGTAGGTAATGAATACTTCCTCGCTGACAAGGATGCCGCTGGCATTATTCGCAATGTTACGTCGACCGATTCCACCATAGCCATGGCAGCTGTAACACGCGTGATCGAAATAAAGCTGTTTGCCGTTATCCGTATCACCTGAATCCTGACCAGCTGCAGTTGCCACCAGCAACACAGAGCAGACCGAAACGAGCGCAACAGAACTTCTGATATTTTTCATAAACGTATTCACCGCGGTTGTGTCAGGACGTCAATCAAGTAGGGCTCGCCGTTGCTCACGGATTCCACGCCTCGGGCGAGCGCCGCGGAGAGCTCATTCGGATCGCTGATCGGGCCTTCGCTCTTCACTCCGTAACCCTCGGCCAACTTCGCGTAGTTGATATACGGGTCTCTGAACGTCGTACCGATTTCCGCCCTGTCGGTTCCGCGACCCCTGACACCCGCCATGAACTGCAGGTACATCAGCTCCATGTGGTATGCGCGATTGTTGTGCATGATGGTCAGAATCGGCAGGTTGTGGTGCGCAGCAGTCCACACAGAACCGGGAGAGTAGTTGAAATCGCCGTCGCCCTGGATGTTGATAACGATCCGGTCGCGACCTTTTGCCGCCAGCGCGGCACCTGTGGATGCGCCGAGTGCGTATCCGAGTGCCGCGGCCGGGTAAACACCCAGGTAGCTGTATGGTCTGTCGTGATCCCAGAGGTCGACGTGGTGACGCCCCGAAAAAATACTCGGCGACGCAAGGCACCAGTCAAGATCCTTGATCAGTGGCCACAGTTCCGCATAGATCCTCGCCAGGCTGACCGGGCTTCCGTTCCAGCCGGGGCGTTTCGATTCAACCGCCTCGCGCAGCCCGGCAATTCGATTGTCACGGTTCGCCTTCGTGTGCGACACCGTACGCGCGGCAATCGCGTTCTTTGCCTGACCATTTAGTCGCTTTTTCGTCGCTTCAATAATAAGTGGCAGGCTGGCTTCAGCATCTGCAGTCAGGTCGAAGTCACCGCTGGTATCCGGAGTGGGACGAACCGGCGGCCTGATATTGCCAAAGTTGATGCCAACCAGGTCACGATCATCGAGTGTGCGAAGATGAGGCCCCGTCACAGATGCCTGGGCGCCCGGCACTTCCAGCCCCAGCTCGAAGTCGTACTCGGTGCTGACTCCGGGACCGGTGAGCGGGTGGGTCTGCGGGAAACTCATCGGACCACTGGTTGACCGGCTATCCGTAGAGGCGCCGACCAGCTCAGCAAGTTCAACAGCGCTATCGATGCCGGCCGGCGTGCGAAATCGGCCGACGGAGATTCGGGGATTGCTGGCACTTGCCAGGCCAGCGGCGATTTTGTCGGCCTGGCGCTCGGTAATCGTCGGTATGACCGGCGGATAGTAGGCGGGTACCCGCAGATCACCGGCCTCTTCCTTGCCGATGTGGCCATCCATAATGACAACGACCGGCGCACAAGGCGGCGTGATCGACTGGCGATAGGCCTCCTGCAAAGCGTCCAGCGTCTCTTCGATATTCTGTGGATGTGTATCCCACTTGGTAAACGGCCGGACCAGTGCTGCGACGTCGTCAGCCGTGTGTTGCTGCAGGAAATGTTTGTCTTCACGACCAACCAGCACGATCATCGGGACCTGACCGAGAAATGCCTGGTAGATCGCCATCGACGCGTGTTGCAGGCCAATCGTCCCCTGGATCAGGGCACAGATAGGTTTTCCTTCTGACCTGGCATAGCCGTGTGCCATATCGACGGCTGATTCCTCATGCAGTGCGGTAATGAATTCCGGCATTACGTTCGGAATTTCACCGTAGTTGATAATTGACTCCTGGAGTCCCTCGAAACTCGAGCCGGGGTTCGACACCACGTACTCGATTTCCAGATCGCGCAGAACCTGCACCATCAGGTCGGAACCAGGGCGTTGTGCTGCCCGTTCGACGAGCGACGGCGGCAAGGCACTGCCCACCTCTCTCGCCATCTGTTCCGGTGACGGCGGGCTCACTTTCGCATTCGTGGCCTCGCCAGCTGCTTGCGGAGCCGCTTGTGCGCCCGGCCCGGCCGGCAGCATGGAGGCGGCGCCAGCCGCAGCGCCGGTTCCCAGGAACGCTCGGCGACTTATTCGTGGCTTGTTTTCATCAGATTTCTTGGTCATCAGATGGTCTCTTCGGTTTGTCTGGTTTTTATGACTGAAAAGATAGCAAAGCTTTGACCTTCGTGGGTCACCACGCCGTGCCGTACGCTGCAGTTGTATCGCATAGCGAGCGAAATGTCTCACTATAGTAATAGATACTAATGGACAGCCGGCGCCGGCCCTCCAATACTTTCCGGTTCCGGATTATTGACGAAGCGAAGAGGTAACGCAGATGGGAGAACTCGTGCTGGCGGCCAAGGTCACGCATGTGCCGTCCATGTTTATTTCCGAAGAAGATGGCCCACATAAGGGTTGCCGCAGGGCGGCAATCGAGGGCCTGAGAAAAATCGGCGACAGGATACGTTCGCTTGATGTCGACACAATCATTATTGCCGACACGCACTGGCTGGTGAACGCCGGCTATCACATCAATGCCAATAAGGACTGCTCCGGACTTTATACGAGCACCGAGTTCCCTCACTTCATCCGCAATCTCGAATATAACTACGTTGGCGACGCTGAACTTGGCCAGGCAATAGCCGACAAGGCGACAGAAATGGGCACATTCACGCGCTGCCACACGGATATACCGTCACTCGGTCTCCAGTACGGAACGCTCGTACCTCTGCGCTTCATGGGTATCAATGAGAGCATCAAGATCGTGTCGATTGCGGCCTGGATTTACGACGCCGAGCTGGAAGAGTCGAAAATCATGGGCGAGGCAATTCGCATGGCAGTCGAGGCTTCCGACAAGAAGGTTGCGTTTCTTGCCAGCGGCTCGCTGTCACACAAAATTGCGCCGAATAAGGTGGTCGACGATCACCTCTTTAAAAACTCCAGCCCCTTCAATGAAAAAACCGATCACATGGTCCTGGAGATGTGGCAGAAGGGTGAGATTCAGGAGTTCCTGAAAATGTTGCCGCAGTATGCGAAAGACTGCAGTGGAGAAGGCAACATGCACGACACTGCCATGCTGTTCGGGCTACTCGGCTGGAACGACTATAGCGGTGAGGGAGAAGTCCTTACGGAATACTTCCCAAGCTCCGGAACCGGCCAGTGCAACGTAGTCTTCCCGGTAATCTGACGTCGACAGCCACCATCTTTATTATTCCTGTTCGAACGCAAGAACAAAGCTCACCGGCACAGCAAGACTGATACTCGGCAGACCTGCAATCTCACGAAGCGCTTCGACACCCTCAGCCAGGTTAAACTCGGGCGCGTTGATGACGATCGGTTTCCTGGTCATTACGAGCATACGGGACGCACCGGAACGAGCGATGACCACATCCATCAGCAGCGGACGCATTTCGCCATGCAGCTCCAGAACACCCTCGACAGTCGTATCGACAGATTGGCCGGCTTTCAGGTCAGCAAACATCGCGGCATCAATCTTCGCCGTAACCTCCGCGGAAGCAAACTGCTCCGTTTTGAACAGCATTTCCCGCATGCGTTCGTCCCGCAGTTCGATTCCGGTGTCAACGCTTGCAAGACTGATTGAAATACTGGCCTGCCCGTTTGAATCAACGCCACCGCTCAGTCTCGTAAACTTGTGCGCCTCAGCGACATTCATCGCCTTGGTTGACACAAAGCTCAGTGAAGACTGTTCTCCATCCAGCGCCCAGTCAGCCCAGGCTGACGTACTGGCAAGCGTCAGGAGTAATAACGTACGAGTGATATTCTGCATGGTCCCACCTCTAGTAAGTTCTCTTTATTCGTTCTGTATTCAGTGCATACTCGCTGCGATTTCGAGTACCACTTCGATTAATTCGTCGACATCTTCCTTCCGGGTACGCCAGTTGGAAAAGGCTGGTCTGAAAATTGTTCTTGCCCCCATTTTAGACGTGCCAACAAGAAAGCGCCCGTCGGCCAGCACTGCCTGGCCAAGTTTATCGTTGAAATCGTCGATTTCTTCCTCGTCGAGGCCGCCCGGGTTGTACCTGAATGACACGATGTTCAGTTGCGGGTCATTCATCAGCTCAAGCCTTTCTTCCTCCTTGACTCGCTTTGCACAATGCTGAGTGATGTCCAGGCAGTGCTCGACGATACGTCGCTGGCCTTCCCTTCCGTAAGCTTTCAAAGTCGCCCAGACGGCAAAACTGCGGGCGCGGCGCGAGCTTTCGGGTCCGATCGCCCCGGGCGTAGGGCGGGTATCGTTTTGGTCAGGCAAGTAGTCCGCGGAATAGCGAAACGCCCTCGCCATCAGTCCATGATCGCGAACAAAGGCGTAGCCTGAATCGTAAGGGACGTTCAGCCATTTGTGGCCGTCAACCGTTACAGAGTCGGCCTTTTCCACGCCTTCAACGAGGTGCGCGATGCGTGGCGATGCCTTCGCAAAAAGCCCAAACGCGCCGTCAACATGTACCCAGCAATTGTGCCGCCTTGCGAGATCGATCATCTCATTGACCGGGTCAAACTCGCCTGCGTTTACCTCACCGGCATTGACGATAACCATGGCCGGTTTACCGTCGAGTTCAATTAACGCCTTTTCCATTGCCGCGATATCCAGTCGCCCGAAGTCATCGCGACAAAATTTTTGTACATTGCCGCGACCGATTCCCTGGACCGCCAGACATTTGAGCGTCGCAGCATGAACGAATCCGGACGTCAGCACAGGCATCTGGGGCAGCCCTGCCATGCCGATTTCAGAAACATCGAAACCAAGTTGCTCGCCCCACCACTGGCGCCCGGAGGCCAGGCAGACAAAATTGGCCATCGTCGCACCGGTCACCATGATGCCAGGCCAGTCTTGCGGCAGGCCAAACAACTCTTTCAGCCAGTCGAGCGCCTGTTTTTCCATTTCCACGCCGGTCGGCGACAATACCCATGTATAAGTGATGGCCTCGTACGCCGTTGCGAGCAGATCTGCTGCCAGCGCCGCAGGAGTGCTTCCTCCTATGACAAAGTGGTAGGACTTCGGTCCAACGACGTTGCCTCCGGCCTTATCATTCAACTCTATAAGGCGCTCTATCGTTGCCTGCGCACCCGTGCCTGTCTCGGGCAAAGGTTCGTGAAAATCGGCAAGAATGTTCCCGGCCTCCGGCGGCAATGCGATTCGCGTATCGATACTTCCTACGACTTTCGGAATGGATTCCATCAACTGTTGCATCAGGGTGTCCATTTCCTCTCTGAACTCCCGACCTAGATCCGAATCACTCATGCTTTCTTTGTTCCTCTTTAATGACGAATGCGATGCTCATGGCAAGCATCAGCTGACCAGTGTAATAGAAAGGTAATCCCCATATATAGTTTGGAAATGTCGGCCTGGTGAATTGCATGCTGGCAACCGACAGATCCGAGAAGTAGAAGAGCGTCGCACCGAGCGGAATCAACACTGTCGCGCCGGCGCCTCTCGCACCGAATGCGGTAATCACCATCAGGCTGATCACGAACGTATATGCCCGAACCGGCATCACCATGTCCGCGGGCAGGAATGGCGCCAACCACGCCGTTACGAGAAGTGAAATCAACGCAACCGGCAAGAGCGCGGACAATGTCCATCGATCGCTCATACCATGCACCGAAAATGCCGCAATATAGGCGGCGTGTGCGAGCAGAAAGCCAACAAGCCCTGCCAGGAAAAATGGCCTCGACTCACCTAGCAGGAACATGTCGCCAAACCAGGAGCACACCAGGCCAAGGAAAATCATTCGGCCATAGCTGCTTCGCATCGCACCGGACAAGCAGGCCACCGCAATAAAGATTGACGAGGCGATCAGTTTGGACAGTGCCGCACCGATACCGAATCCTTCGAGCCGGCAAATGACCAGGGACAAGCACGCACCTGCCAGCAGGGCAGCCAGTAATTGGATTCGGCTGGAAATCTTTTGCACAGTCGGCATTTCGGAATTCACTGAATGCCGGTATTGTCTGGCATCAGCGGCCTATTGCCAAACAAACCAGTCTGACCCCTGCGGCACCGGACCTGGTTCAACCAATACGGAATACGACCCACAGGATGTAGGACAACAGCATCAGCATGCCTGGTACACGACCGAGTTTCGCTTTACCCAATATAAAAATAGGTATCAGCAACGCGGCCAGCGCCCAGGAGAATGCAAGGTCCACTGCACCCTTTGGCGGAATCGCAATGGGGCTAACCAGTGCACTTACCGGCAATACCAGGAGCGCATTAAAGATATTCGAACCGATAAGATTGCCGACCGCCAGATCCGGTTCCTTCCTGATAGCTGCAATAACCGATGTCACAAGCTCCGGCATGCTGGTACCCAGCGCAACAATAAAAAGTCCAACCTGCGCCATCGGTAGATTGAGGCGCTGGGCCAATTCAACACTGGCTTTAACAGTTAACTCGCCTCCGCCATAAAGCAACAGGACTCCAAGCACCACAAACAACCACGCAAACCGAACTTCGGGCTGCATGTCTATCAATGGGTTGCTTTTCATGTCCGTTACCAGAGCGTCTGTTTGCCTGGAACGCAAAACGTCCATCACAGTGATGTAGATGAATACCGAGAAGATCAGCAGGAGAACCAGCGCATCTGATCGGGTTATTACACTTGGCGAGCCTTCGAGAAACTGGTCGAGCGCGAAGATGGAGAGCACGGTGGTGCCAAACAACAGCAATGGGACCTCGCGTTGAACCAGATCACCATGTAACAAGAGGGGTCGCAGTATTGCCGCCACACCCAGTACAAGTGCGAGATTGGCGATATTCGAGCCAATCACGTTGCCAAACGCAAGGCCCGTCTCTCCACGCAGAGCCCCCACCACGTTGACGACAAGCTCCGGCATGCTCGTGCCGAAAGCGACAACGGTCAGGCCGACAACGATCGGAGAGATTCCAAGGCGAGCCGCAATTTTCGTCGCGCCATGAACGAGCGCAGTGCCGCCGAAAATCAGCAGCAAGATTCCTGTGACGATGCCTGCGAATGCGATCATTGTCCTGGCGCAGTCATTCCCTTATCAGAGCCAACGTTTCAACCTGAAAAAGAAAATGAGCAGGGTAGCTACGGTTGCCATCGATCCAAGAACCGCGAAATAGCCATACTTCCATGAAAGCTCTGGCATTACCGCAAAGTTCATTCCGTAAATGCCCGCAAGCAAACCCAGCGGCAGGACAATGATAGTCACAACCGTCAGGATACGCATCACGACGTTCAGCTTGTGCGAGACGATACTAAGATGCGTATTGAGAAGATCGACAGCAAGCTCCTGATTGAGCTGACAGAGGGTTGACAAACGATCCATATTTTCAAACAGATCGTTCAATTCATACCTGTCGAACGAGAGTCCCTTTGCGCTACTATCCAGGCGCAACTCGTCAAACAGCCGGGCCTGATAGGCCAGGGTCCGGCGCAATCTCCTTAATCGACGATTCAGGCGCGTCAGCACCTCAATGGTCGCGTCCTCAGCCTGGTCAAAAAGGGCATCCTCGATCGCTGCAAGCTCTTCTTCGTGCCCCAATACAATGGGTGTACATATATCAATCAGCTTTCTGCATACAAGGTAGGCAACACTTTGTGGAGAGTTATGGGTTATTTCTTTGCCAACCAGCCCGTCCACTGCCTGATCAACGGCGACGCATGGCAAAGCGTGGTACGTAATCAGAACATTTTCACCAACAAAAAGAGACAGCTGGCTAACGTTGAGCTCTTCGCTGCCATCGTCGACACTGATTTCCCGTAGCAAAAGGAAGCAATAATTGTCCAGCATTTCGAGCTTCGGCGGGTGCCTCTCCCGACTCGCATCCTGTACCGCCAGCGCCGGAACCTGCAAGTCTTCTTCCATCATGGTTCGCGTACCCGAATCCAGAGGACCCGAGAAGTCTATCCATACCCACCCGGACTTTGGCACAGTCGCTGACTTAACCTCGTCGTCGACCCCAATCCGACAGACGCCGGCGTTGCGATCGAACGTAACGACACGCATGTCCGTCACTGGTCACCTCCGATATTCCGATCCTTATTTTCTTCATTTCGCACGTCGAGTAACTCAACCTGAACCGGACCTGTACTGTGCAGATGAACATCTCTCTGCGGGAAAGCGATTGTGATGCCGGCTTCTTTGAACAGGGCAGCTAGTCGAAACCTGATTGCGCTGCGAACTGCCCTGAGTTCTCGCTCTCCGCCAGCCTCACACCAAAAATAAGTGTCGAACACTATAGAATTGTCGCCAAAATCCTCGAGTACAACGATCACTTTATGATCCTGCAGGATCTCGGGTTGTTCCTTTACCGCGCGCTCGATCAGCTCGGCCGTGGTCTCTATGGGAGAACCGTAGGCGACACCGACCCTGACTGTCGTCCTAATATGGTTATCGACCAGCGTCCAGTTCACGACCACGCGCTCCAGCATTTGGCTATTCGGAATAAGCAGGTGTACGCCATCAACCCGCCGAATCCGGGTGGACCGTGTACCGATGTATTCGACTATGCCCTTGTGTAAATCAAGCTCGACGAAATCTCCTATGCGCACCGGCCTTTCTGCCAGTAGAATCCAGCCGCTCAGAAAATTGTTGATGACATTCTGCGCGCCAAAGCCAACGCCGATTGCGACAGCACCGGACACGAAGGCAAAAGCAGTAAGCGGGACGTTCAGGAGACTCAGTGCCGTCATAATCACGACGACGAGCAGGGTGTAGAACGAAATTCTCTTTAGCGCGTGGACGGTGGTCGCGCGAACCGAGGTCTTTGTCAGGCGCTTTTCAATGACGCGTTCAAGCTGTTTGCTGGCAAAATAGCCCAGGATCAGCAGGGCGATGACAAGCACAAGTTGACTGACAAGAAATTCTTCACCGCCAATGCGAAAAAGCGATAAATCCCAGGCAGATCGGATTTTCTCCAACACGGCTCCCGACTCCAGCGGTGAAACATGACCGGATTTCAGCCAGAAAGGCAAATAACCGGGATTGCCGTTATTGTCAGGTATTTGTGGTCCAATGCCAAACATTCAGGCTGGAGCCTGTCAAAACAATCGATGCACACGACAGCCAAACTCACACGAAACCGGTATGCAATTGCGCTTTATGCTGCCTGGGCCATTGCCTGGTGTTTGCCGTCCTATGCCGAGGTCGCATTCACTGGACTCGACGAGACGCAGGAAACCAATGCCAGGATCCTCTTGCCACTGTCGTCTGCAACTTGTGAAACGAACCAGTGGCGGGTCGAGCGATTGTTTCGGGACGCCGATGACGATCTGCGCGAGGCTTTACAGGCACTGGGCTTCTATCGCATCGAACTTGAGAAAAATCTGACCTGGACTGAGGATTGCTGGCTCGCGGAATTCACGGTGACGCCCGGCGAGCCGGTCCGCTATCGCATCGTCGACGTCCGGATTGGCGGCGTTGAGCTGGTCGATGCCGATTTGCCGCAGGTGGTGAAACGCAACCAACCGGTGGCCGGGGCAATACTGAACCATGGCGACTACGAGCGCTTCAAGTCGGCAATTCTGCAACACCTGTCGAACCAGGGTTATTTCGAGGCAATGTTCGTAAGAAAAGAGGTCGTCGTCGAGCCAGAGACGCTAAGCGCCGATCTCTTTCTATACCTGGAAAGCGGACCAAGATACCGCTTCGGTGAGGTCAATTTTACAGGTGGAATACTAAGCAGTGAATTGCTGCAGGCATATACAGACATTGAACAAGGTGAACCTTACGATTCGGTCCAGATAAGCGAGTTGTATGAATCGCTGAATGGCAGCGGCTATTTCAAGTCGGTATCCATTCGGACTGATCCACTGGACGAGAGCACGAAGACGGCACCGGTCATGGTCTCGCTGAAACCGGGCGCACGCCGGAACTACTCGATTGGCGCGGGCTTCTCGACAGACACCGGCCCACAGGGTCGCCTGGGTTATATCAACCGCCGGCGAAATGACCGCGGCCACCAGCTCGAAGCGCGTTTGTTTGCTTCCAAAACAGACTCCGAGATCACCACAGTGTATCGCTGGCCGATTCTCAATCCTCGAACTGACTGGGCAAGCATTGTCGGCGGTGCGCAGCACAGATCCACCGATACCAGCGAGAGCGACACGTTCAAGCTGGGTTACTTGCGCACCAAGAGTCTGTCAAAAAACTGGCTGTGGGCGCGATCCGTAGAAGCCTCGCACGAAAACTACATTATTGGCGAGCAGGATGAGTCGAGTAACCTGGTCATCTTTGGCGTCGGCCTCGAATCAGCAATCGGCCGTGAGATCAGCAGGTCAACCAGTGGCCGGCGCATCAACCTGGCAATTCGAGGCGCCAGCGACTACCTGGCATCGGATACGAGTTTTCTGCAATTCAGGGCGACAGCGAAATGGCTTTGGTCACTGAACGATACAACCCGCATGATGGTTCGCGGCCGTTTCGGCACGACGATTAAAGATGAGCTGAACGAGCTGCCGGTTTCCGTCCGCTTCTTCGCGGGTGGTGACCGAAGCGTCAGGGGCTACGACTTCGAGTCACTGGGCCCCGTAGACAGCAATGGCGACGTGACCGGCGGCAGTCAACTGCTTGAGGCAAGTATCGAATTTGACCGGGTAATCACCGGGAATTGGTCGGTCGCCGCATTTGCAGACACTGGCAGCGCATTCAATAACGAACAGCCCGATTTTAGCAGCGGAATCGGCCTCGGTATTCGCTGGTACTCGCCGGTTGGCCCGGTTCGAATCGATTTTGCACATCCGCTTGACGACCCGGATCGTGATTTCCGCCTGCACATTACCCTGGGACCGGACCTGTGAGGGGTCGTGTTTTGAAGTCGCTGCGACGATGGCTCGCATTCGCCTTCCTGTTCTCTGTCCTTCTCCTGGGTACTGTCGCCATGCTGTTAAACACGGAGTCAGGAAGTCGATTCGTCGTTAATCGTATCGCTGCCGCCGTACCGGGGTCGCTTTATGTCGACGGCGTTGAGGGTACGCTCTGGACAACACTTCGGCTTCGGGTCCTTAACTATCGCAACGAGCAAATCGACCTGCGTTCGACTGAAATTCAATTCGCACTCAACTGGCCGAGGGCGTTGACCGGCTCCCTGGTAATGAGGAAGCTGGGCGCGGGCGACATTGTTATCCGCATCCCCGCGCCGGCAGTCGACTCGCCGTCGCCGGCAGACTTCGAGATGGTGACACTGCCTTTGGATATCAATATCGACGAAGCCAGTATCGCGTCACTGATTGTGTCCGCCAGTACGATAAATCTTGAAATCGAGCAGATCGAATTTGCCGATGCATCTGCACATGAGAGCTCCGTGGCGATCAGGACGTTGAGCGTCGGCGACATCGATTTCCAAAATCTCGCGCCGGCAGTCGACTCGCCGTCGCCGCTGAACATCGAAATGGCGCCACTGCCTTTGGTTTTTAGTATCGATGAAGCCAGTATCTCGTCACTGATTCTGTCTGGTAGTGCGTCAAATCTGCAAATCGGGCAGATCGAATTCGCAGATGCATCTGCGAATGAAAGCCGCTTGAAATTTGGCTCGCTGGCGGCCGTCTACGCAGACACAGAATTCGTGCTCACCAACGCGGAAACCAACCTGACCGGCGACGTGCCGGTGACATCCGAATTGGGCTGGCGAAGAATGGACGGTACCTGGTCGGGAGACGGATCTGTCAAAGGCTCACTCGCCGAGCTCGAAGTATCGCATTTACTGACGAGCCCTTATGAGGTGACCACCGCCGGCGCCATCCGGCTTATCGATCGAATCGACCCCGAATTTGATTTGCGCTTCACGTCGCCGCGATATGAGATTGCCGACGTCGAGCTCACGAATGGCGATGTCAGCATCGCCGGAACGACGAGCAACTACGAGACTGCATTCAGCGTGTCAATTGCGGAACCGCGCATTCCCGACCTGTCGATCACCGGCAATGCAGTCGGCAACACCGAGGGATTACAGAACGCAAACCTGGACGTCCAAAGTGAGCACGGGTTGGTCGCAGTGGCGGGATCCATTGGTTGGCTGCCTGAGCCGACTGCCAGCGTCTCGATGAATGTCCGGGAATTCGACCCATCAAAGTTTGTTGATGCGCCCGAGGGCAAACTCAGCGCGAGTATTCAGCTCGAACTGGCCGGCACCGCCGACTGGCACCTGACGATTAAAGAGGTTGCGGGCACACTTGGCGAGGACGAACTGCAGGCAGGCGGAACCCTGATACTAACGCCAGACCTTATCGAGTGTCGTTCCTGCAGCGCAATTCTCGGCAGCAACCGTGTCTCGGCAGACGGAAGATACAGCGCCGAACTTGTTGCTATGAGCGTAAACATCGACGCACCGTCTCTTGAAACGTTCTGGCCAAAGATTGACAACAGCCTGGTCGCAAGCGGCCGCTTTGATGGCACATCATCCGAACTCGACGCTGACATCAAGCTGACGTACGGCGAGTTCGGAACCATCTCCGCTGCAGGCAATGTCGCGCGCACCGACACCGGGTTTGCCGGTTCCATCAGTCGCGCCGTGATTGAAGAGCCGCATACGGGTCGCTGGGTTCTTGGAACGCCGCTGGTTTTCCGTAGCGGGGTTGAAAGCATAGAAATCGATTCGCATCGCTGGCTTCCGCCTTCCGGCAGACTTCTCGTCTCACGAGTCAGCGCGTCGCCCGAGCAAATCGCCATCGTCGCCAGCCTGTCCGGCCTGCCACTGGCGACCGCCAATTCGTTTCTTCCACCAAGGTTCCAGCTGGACGGGTCCGCAGAAGCGGAAATCGACGTAACCAGGAGCGCCGGCGAGTGGCTTGGTTCGGTGCACTGGAAGCAGGCAGATACAGTATTGCGTATCTCGCAACCCGGAGGAGAAATCGATAATCTCCGCATCCCGACAGCGACGGTTGATGGGACGCTCGCGGATGGCAGCGCACATTTCAAATCCCTAATAAGAATTGATCCGGGTATATCACTCAACACCACGGTCAGCATAGAGAGCATTTTCAATGATCCGCAGCTCGATGCACGTCTTCGCCTCGACGGTGAATCCTGGGACTGGATCACCTCGATCGTTCCGGACCTCGAGAATTTCGGCGGCGACATCTCTGCAGATATTTCGGCAGACGGGCCGCTGTCTTCGCCAACACTGACCGGCTCGGCCTCATGGCAGGGAGGCAGCGCAGATATACCCGCGCTTAACGTGCCGCTGACCAATGCCGATATCGTAATCATGGGTGCTGCGGATGGAACAGCGACTGTCAGCGGATCGGCAATGCTTGGTGACGGCACTGTTGATATAGACGGGCGATTTGCAGACCTGACGCAGAGCACACGTCGACTGGAATTGACGCTCACGGGCGACGCGGCCGAATTTGTCAACTGGCCGGAGTATCACTTGTGGGCAACGCCGGATATGCGAATTGTCGGTGCCCAGGGCGGTTGGGATGCGCAGGGCGAGCTCGATATTCCGAAGGCTGAAATTGTCGTTCGCGAATTGCCTGAAAATGCGGTGGCGATGTCGCCAGATATCCGAACCACTGACACGGATTTATCGACGTCAAAATCAGCCGCGAGATATTCGGGGGAGGCGCGCTTGCGCTTTGGCGAGGACGTGCACATTTCGGCGTTCGGCCTGAACACGCATATCAACGGTGAGCTCAATGTGCGCAAATCTCCAGACAGAGAGCTAAGGGGTGAAGGCCGGGTCGAATTGATCGATGGTGAATTCACAGCCTATGGTCAGCGACTGACCATCGAGCAAGGCACCCTGACGTTTACCGGACCGCTGGACGATCCAATCGTTGACGTTCGGGCTACGCGAACGATCGAGGGTTTCGACCAGACGGTTGTTGCCGGAATCCAGCTTAACGGCCGCGCGCAAAATCTCAATTCCTCGGTGTTTTCGGAACCGGAAATGAGTGAGGCGGACGCTCTATCCTACCTCCTGATCGGAAGGCCGCTCGCCGAAGCAACCAATACAGAAGGAGGAGACCTTTCCACGGCAGCAGTCGGACTGGGTCTTCGCCAGGCTTCGCGAGTTACGCAACAGGTCGGCCAGTCGGTCGGGCTGGATCAGCTAAGCGTCATCGGCGATGGTGGCGATGCAACCGCTCTCGTGGCCGGCAAGCAAATCAACCAGCGTTTGTACGCAAGATACGCCTATGGTGTATTCAGCCGTGTCGGAATGATCATGCTTCGCTACCGGCTGTCAGAACGCCTGTCACTCGAGGCCGGCGCGGGAGAGACACAGTCGATCGACATTCTCTACTCGGTCGAAAAAGAGTAGCGCTTAAACCGTGAACGTCATGCAGGAGTCAAGCAAGGTCGCCACCGATGACGAGGAGCCATGTATCGAACCATTGGGATTGCAGCAGTCGGTGTCGGTCTCGCCGGGGATGACAACCAGGCTTCTCCAGCCTCTGTGAGCCGAAAGCCCAGCGTATGGGCCCTCGACGGGGGTGCGCGATGCGCTCGTCGATAACGCGAGTGAGGTACTCAAGCCCGGTCATTGGGTCCTATTCGGTAATCATTCGCGAATCGGGATAGTCCGCGAACATTTCCAGAAAAGCATTGCGCATGGCCGCCTTGGCTGGCTCGTCGTGCATATAGGAACCTTCGTACACATTATGGACCCGGCCCATTGCGCCAGCCCATATTCTTTCCCTGGTGACACTGTTAAGCATTTCCATCTGCACTTCGGCAATGAAGCGCACCCCGCCAGCTGGCGCGATGGTCTCCCATGCCTCATCGCGGGCGGACTCTTCTGCCGCCATCGTACGGTCAACATATGTCATCGCGAGGACAGCGTGCGCGTCACCCTCTGTATATTCGAGACCCTTTCCGTCCAGGACCATGCTGACCGAATCACGAAGCATGGGCTTCAGGAATTCCGGCATATCCCTGAACTCGATCCGGTACGTATGAATGCCCGGTGTTTCCGCTACACAGCAGTAAGTGACATCCGTGGCGATGGTTGGATGAGATCCGCAAGCGGACATGAGTATGCCGTTCGCGATCAGCATTACGAGTATTCTAATTCTCCGCCCTGCTGTTGCCATTTCCAACTGACTCCAAAATTCCGTCCTATCTGATATTAGGACCATGCATCCTGGCTGGTAATGCGGTTTTCTAGCCAGCCCGGCACGTATATACACCTACTGCTTAGCTGGGCCCCATTACTTCGCCAGAAGGTTCTGCACCAGGCGCACCCAGTATGCGGCGCCCGTCGCCAGCACGTCATCGTTAAAATCGTAGCCCGGGTTGTGTAATGGCCTGCCGTTGTGCCCGTCGGTGCCATTGCCAATCAGCAGGTAACACCCGGGCTTCGCCTTCAGCATTTGAGCAAAGTCTTCCGAGCATGCGGCCGGTTCACAATCCGGGATGACATTTTCGCTACCAACCGTTTCGATCGCTGCCTGCACCGCGCGATCGGTTTCATGGCTGGTATTATTGAGAACGATAAACTCATGACTGTAGTCGAGTGTCACCTCGATACCATGGGCTCTGCCGATATTGACGACCAGGTCGCGCATACGAGCTTCGATCAATTTCTGCGTCGCGTCGGTCAGGCCGCGCGTGTCGCCCTTGATCGTTACGTTGCTGGGAATGACGTTACGCGCCCCGTCAGTGAGTATTTCCGTAACGGACACCACGCCACTTTCCATTGGATTAAGCGACCGCGCGACGATCGTCTGCAACGAATTGATGATCTCCGCGGCAACCACAACCGGGTCACGCGTTCGGTTAGGCATCGAAGCGTGCCCGCCGAGACCCTTTATCGAAATGACGAAGTTATCTTCAAAAGTCATCATCGGCCCCTTGCGGACGGCAAAGGTGCCAGCCGGAATCCCAGGCATGTTATGCATACCGTAGACCGCGTCCATTGCGAAACGGTCAAACAGGCCATCCTCCATCATCGCCAGTGCGCCGAGCCCGTTCTCCTCGTTCGGCTGAAAAATAAAGTTCACCGTGCCGTCGATCGAGTCGCAACTTGCCAGGGTTTCCGCAGCAGCGAGCAACATGGCTGTATGGCCGTCGTGCCCACAGCCGTGAAACCGGGAGTCGTGCACGGAACGATGCTCGAAGGAGTTGGCCTCCTGTATGGGTAGTGCGTCGATGTCCGCCCGAAGACCGATCGCCCGCTCACCACTGCCGCTCCTCAAAACACCCACGACCCCTGTCCCACCGATCCCTGCGTGGGTTTCAATGCCGAATCCCCGGAGCAGGTCAGCAATCAACCCGGCTGTCCTGCTTTCCTGAAAACCAAGCTCCGGATGCCGGTGAATATCGCGCCGCCAATTAACCCAATCAGGGTTCATACTGTCTTTGTCCACCATCCGTCGCTTCTCCGCTGAACCTATCCACCGCCTTGAGCGGACCACAACATTATCGGCAAAAGTACTGATACAAGCATACCGCCCTGTCAATTAGAATTGTCAATCGAGGAATAGACTTTATGGACAAGAAGACAGACCCATCGGCAATGCCGCAAGAGGTTGCGGCAATCGTGAGCGCGGGTTTCGCCATATGGGCCGGGGATGACATCGATCCGGCACTGCGCAGCAAATTTGACGCAGACCGCATTCCCGTCGCCGGCGTCCGACATGTTCGCGTCTGGGGCCTGCAGGTCGACGACGAGCGAGCATTGCCCGGCCACGAAAGGACCCGGATTCCGGACGAGGAGATCTGGGAGATCAACCTTGTGGCTGCCAATGGCTCGAAGTATGAGGTTGACTCGAAGCTCCTGAAGGCTGTCGCCGGCTAGACCGCCCCGGACTGCGCCAGGGCTGCCGGAATGCCCTGGTTTCTGCCGTTATTTGCTAACCAATTTCGGTGCCCGCGCATCCAATGATCTATGGTTGCAGTAATGCAAAGCGCGGAACCACCTACGCGCGCGGAATTTCACGAGGCGATTTCGAGCCGTTCGGATCGCTGGTATGCCGCGTGCCTGAAGATCACCCGAAACCAGGATCTGGCTGAGGATGCCGTCCAGGAAGCGCTGCTGTCGGCCTGGAATAAACGGCACCAGTTCCAGCACACCGCCCGGCTGGAAACCTGGATACACAGGATCGCCGTCAATGCTGCATTACAGCAGCTCAGAAAGAACCGGCCGGGCGTCTTCGAGTCACTGGAAACGGATGTTCCGGACGAGACTGACACGCCCGAGCGCGCACAGCATGAACATGATCTCAGCAATGAACTATCCGCCGCATTCAGGGTATTGAGCGAGGTCGAACGCGTCTGTTTCGTGCTGAAACATCTCGAACAATGGCGCCTGAAAGAAATCTCCGCTGAACTCGATATCAAGATAGACACAGTCAAGCAGGCAATTTTCCGCGCAGTCAAAAAGCTGCGTATACAAATGCAGGGCCTGCAAGGTGAAAACAATGAACGATGACACGCTGACACTTTATTACTACAACGACGGTCTTTCCGATCGTGAGCGACAGCGCGTCGCGAACGCGCTGGCAACCGATGCGCGCGTGGCCCAACGTTATCAGGCCCTGTGCCGGGATCTGGAAGGTTTGGTCGGCGCGGACATCAAAACGCCTCCCGCCGACATGGTGCAACGCTGGCACGACGGCCTGGACAGGGCTGCCGGTATCGAGACACAGGCGGCGCCGCGGCGGGCCGTACACTCGTGGTCATTCCTGCTCGGCGTTGCAGTGACTGCAGCGCTCACCATCGGTGTCGGAATCGGCGTGATCATTTCAGGCAACGAACAGACCGTGGCGCCTGTGATGGAGGAACTGATTGTCGGCCGCCCCGACACGCGTGGTTCTTCCGCGTTCATCCGGGGATTGCAGGTGCACCTGCGCGAAAGCGAACAAGGCCTGTCGACGTTACCTGCCAACACCGAATCGGACAGGGCTCTGTTGATACTGAACATTATCGAGCAGAACCGGATGTTCGAGCGCGCGGCAGAACAAAATGAATCCGAGAGCCTGGCACGTGTATTGAGAGCATTCGAACTGGTGCTCGTCCGGCTGGCCGCCGATGACATAACGGCTGAGGAAGCAGAAGAGCTGCGGGCAAAACTTTTGTTCGAATTCAACGTGGTGCTAACCAAATTGTCCCGCAACACATCAGATGA
>JAHEFF010000007.1:0-5232 GCA_024640315.1 Woeseiaceae bacterium | reverse complement strand
GAGGATGCAGTGGAGATGCTCGCGGCAATGGGCGCCATGGAGGAGCTGCGGAGCTTGCTCGACAGCCGCGGTCCGTCAGAAGGCCTCGTGGATGCATATATCATCGCCCACGATTTCGAGACCCTGCATAAAATGGCGCTTGATGGATCCAAACAGGACGTGCAGGTACAGGCCATCGAGGGGCTTGGAATAGTTGGCGATCAGCGGGCGAACGAGGCACTGCTTGAAATCTACCGCAGTGCGACGAACGAGGACGTGAAAGAAGCCGCAATGGACGGCATGTTTATTGCGGAATACGACGAGGGCCTGCTGCTACTCTACCGGGAAAGCCAGAACCCGGCGGAAAAGCGCGAATTGCTTGAATACCTCACCATGATGGACAGCGACGAGGTCTGGGCGCTGATCGACGAAGCCCTGGAGAATCGATAATGAATCGCTTCGTTTCGCGAAACCGGCACATCGTCGCTTGGGTCGCAATTGTCATTGCCGGCGGATTCAGCTCTCCCGTTTTCGCTCAGATCAATAGCATGACTAATGACGGCTGGCACACCTGGCGGGTGCCGGCGATCGGGTCGGCACCGGAAATGTGCTGCTATTCCTGGAACCGCGGAACCACCAAAAAGCAGGGGTGTGACCTGGATCGGCATAACGGCGGGTTCGGTACCGCGTCGGATGTCATCGCCGCAAGCACGGACTTACAGATATTCGCGCATCTTAAGGATGGTGATGTAACCGAAATTCGTGCCTTGAGCGCCAGTTGCCCGGTGACGTCTGACAGCCCGGTTTTCGACCTGGGTGCTGTAGAAGCAAAAGACAGTGTCAGGTGGCTGGAGGACCATATTACTGCCGGTAACAAGCTCGCTTCCGAAGCCATTGCTGCAGTTGCGGTACACGAGGGAGATGCTGCGGCCAGACTCCTTCTGAAGACTGCCGGTTCGGACAGCGATCAGGACAATCGGGAAGACGCGATTTTCTGGATGACCCAGGTACGGGTCGCGGAAATGTCCGACGAGATCAAGGGTTTCATTTTCGATGATCGCGATTCGGCGATTCGCGAACACGCTGCTTTTGCCTACTCACAGTCGGAAGCGGCCGACATTCCGCAGGTCCTGATTCGGCAGGGCCGGAATGACCACGATCCGGACGTGCGCTCGCAGGCCTGGTTCTGGCTGGCACAGACCGAGGCAGCCGAGAGCGAAGCAGCTATCAGGCAAGCGATGCGTGACGACGACAATGAGGATGTGCGGCAAGAAGCTGTCTTTGCGCTGTCTCAGTTGCCGGACGATCGGGCGCTCAAGGCGCTTGCCGAAATCCTGGAAGACTCCGACCTGGACATGGAAATCCGGGAACAGGCCCTGTTCTGGCTGGCCCAGACTGAGTCTGATGAGGCTTTCGAGTACATCGACAGAATCCTGAGCGATAACTGACAGCCTGACCTCAGGTACACTTTGCTCCGTCAATAGACGGAGCAGAAAACTGAATTTCGACGGCCAGTTCAGAAGAGAGCATCTGAAGCGTTACCTGCTGCAGTGTGCGCTTGCGGGTCTCGTTGTTTTCATACTCCTGCTCGTACTGGACGCCGTTACGCAAACAGTGTTGATCGCAGCGCTGGGTGCAAGCTCGTTCATCGCATTTGCCGTCCCGCTATCGCTTCATTCCAGCCCCAGGCACATGATTGGCGGTTACGTCGTCGGAATGATGGCTGGCTGCCTGATGGCCTCTCTGAATTCCGCACTCCACATCGAAAGTGCGGCTATTGCCAGCGCCACTTTGATCATTTTCGGCGCACTGGCCATGTCGACCGCGATGTTCGTCATGGTAGTCACCCGAACCGAACACCCCCCGGCCTCGGCGCTGGCCCTGGGCCTGGTACTCAATGAATGGAGCTTGCTGACCCTGGTAGTCGTGCTTGCCGGCATCATCGGCCTGAGTCTTTTCAAGCGAATGGTGCTGCCGATATTGATGGACCTCCTGTAAAAGGAGGTCCACCCGGCGTGGCCAGCGGGAGGCTCAGTACGAGGCGGTAAACATGACCCAGAATACGGTCGTATCGGCGGAGTGCTGGTCGGCGTCATAAAGCGCTGCTTTCAGCAATAGTCCGACCTGGTCGTTCAGCTTTCTTCCAGCCGAAAAATCGAACTCACTACCCCAGTCCGCGCTGCCATCTTCCGCCGAGAAGTCGTGATAGACGCCGGTCAGGGTCCATTTGCCTGTTTTGCCTTTCACCGTCAGGAACAGATCGTTGACGCCGGCGTCTGGCGTGGCGAGAAACCTGTCCGCCCAGCCCTGGAATGCGTGAAGTGTCGCGAGTGGCGTCCTGAAGGCTGCGCCAGCCGAATTCTGATCACCTCCGAGTGACTCATATGCAAGCCCGAAAGACAGGCCATTCTTCAGGCCGTAGTCTGCAGCGAGATGATAGTAATTGGCGTTGTAACTGACCGGATTACCAGCGATTTCTGTCTGGTTCGCGAACTCACCCACCAGCGAAAGCTTGTTCTCGCCTACCGGCATGCTGCCGGTGGCGCGAATACCGAATGTCGCGGTGGACAATGTGAATTGCGCTGCATCCTGGTAGTCAAGGTAATAGTAATAAGGCGTAACTGCCCAGTTATCGCTCAGCTTGACCCTTGCATGCAGGAGATGTGCGTCGACTCTGTGACGGCCGCCGTCGACCTCGCTGCCAACAATTCGGCGCACGTGGTTAACGAAGGAGTACTTGAACTCCGTGTTACCGCCAGCATTCATGTTCAGCGTTGCAGCATCATAGGTCTGCTCATTCTGCCGCCAGCCGACACCACCAACAAAGCGCTCGTTATCAAGCAGGATCCGCTGACGCCCGACCCTGATCCTGGTATCCGCGTTCGGATCGTAGTCCAGGTAAAGCTGGTTGAGGTCGGGTCCCTTCGGGTCGGCTACAACCGGATAATCACTGCGTCCTGGATCGCCACTCAGGTTGTTGAAATCACTAAGCAGTATTTCCCCAATATAATCGAACTCACCGAACGCCGTGAATTTCTTGTAAGGCGCAGTTTTGTAATTCATGCGCAAGCGCAAGGTTGACGCATGCGCCGCGTCTTCGACCAGGAGCGGATTATCGTCGCCGACATATTCATATCGGTAACGAAGCCCGACAGTACCCTTGCCGGAGCTAATCGCTCCGGCAAGGGTTTGTGCTTCCGTATCCTGGGCGAGTGCCGGCGCACCGACGACTGTCAGTGCGACGAGCGTGAGAGCGGCGATACCACTCGTTCTGCTATTCATCATCCCATTCCTCTTTCAATCGAAACGCACTCAGTAGACATCGTTCAAAGTGTTGTAAACGTTGAACTTGCCTGTCGGTGTGATGATTTCAGGACCCTTGATGACATGCTTCAGTTCGCGGGTCTTGTCGTCCACCACAACGATTGCAGATTCCTCTTCCTGTCCACTCCAGACCGAGAACCAGACTTCGTCACCGGCCTGGTTGTACTCGGGCTGAACAATGCGTTTCGGTCCCGGACCGAGGTCGGCCCATTCGCCGATCGGCAGTTTCACGAAACCAGCTTCGAGATTGTCGATATCGAACACCGCGATGCTTTGGCTAATACTTTCATCGGGATTAAGCGGCGCATCGACCCAGAGGTTCCTGGAATTTGGATGTGACTTCACGAACAGCGAGCCGCCACCCATGCCGTCGACGATCCGCACTACCTTCCAGGCGTTATCCGGATAGTTCTCCGGATCCGTGCCAAGGAACGTAATGTTGGCGTTGCCGAGCGCACTGGTGACCCACACCGGTCCAAACTCGGGATCATCGATGTTGGCGCCCCGACCCGGGTGCGGAACTTTCTCCACATCGACCAGCGCCTCGAGTTCACGATCCCTTGAATCGATGATCGCAACCTTGTCGGACTGGTTTGCTGCCGTAAGGAAGTAGCGCTTGGTCCGGTCCCAGCCGCCATCGTGAAGGAACCTGGCCGCACCGATGTCAGTGACACTCAGGTTTTCAATATCTTCGTAGTTGACGAGCAGGATATGCCCCGTCTCTTTCACGTTGATGATGAATTCCGGATGCTCATGCGACGCAACGATTGCCGCAACCCGGGGTTCCGGATGGTATTCCTGCGTATCGACCGTCATGCCGCGGGTTGAAACAATCTTCAACGGCTCGAGCGTATCGCCGTCCATGATGACGTACTGCGGCGGCCAGTAAGAGCCGGCAACAGCGTACTTGTCTTCATAACCCTTGTACTTGGACGTTTCGACCGAGCGTGCTTCCAGACCAACCTTGATCTCTGCAACGATGGCAGGCTTGTCCATCCACAGGTCGATCATATCGATTTTCGCGTCGCGACCGATTGTGAAGACGTATCGGCCTGATGCGGATACACGTGAGATGTGTACCGCGTAGCCGGTATTCAGGATGGCAAGAATCTCTTTCGTATCGCCATCGATGATCGCAGCCTGGCCGGAATCGCGCAGTGTCACCGAAAAATAGTTATCTATGTTGCGGTCATGCTGCGGCTCGGTCGGGCGATCTTCAGGAGCGACCAGTACAGTCCACGAATCGAGCATTTCCGCCATGCCGAATTCCGGCGGTGCCGGCGGCTCTTGTTGCAGGAAACGAGCCATGATGTCAATTTGCTCGGCCGTCAGTTCACCTGAGCTGCCCCAGTTCGGCATGCCGGCCGGAGAACCATAGGTAATCAATGCTTTCAGGTATTCCGTGCCTTTTTCCGCCGTAATGTCCGGTGTCAGTGG
This sequence comes from Woeseiaceae bacterium, assembly GCA_024640315.1. GTDB lineage: Bacteria > Pseudomonadota > Gammaproteobacteria > Steroidobacterales > Woeseiaceae > SZUA-117. The sequence continues at coordinate 492 of JAHEFF010000007.1, read as the reverse complement.
TTTACCAGTGGCGCCTTTACGCAGGACGCCGTGGCAGCCGGCGCAGCGTTCAAAGTAAAGCTGCGTGGCGATGCCAAACTCCTGCTCGGTCAAAGCCGGGCCACCTGCGCCCATCAGTTGCCGGGTGTCCTCGGGCATGATCGTCGAAGGCGCGCCGCGATAGCGCATCTCACCTTCTGTTGCGCCCACATGGCGTTCGCCAGCGACCTGTTCTCCGGCTTCGCCGAGTTCAGCTCTCAACGCAGCCACTTCCGCGACTGAAACTGCAGATCCGGTATTACCCCAGGAGGAGAATACATAGGTCAGTGCGTCCGCAAGCTCCTGATCAGACAGGAAGCCCTGGCTCGGCATGACCCCATTGTAGTCGACGCCATTAACCGTAAGGGGTCCTGACATGCCAAACAACGCCGCCTGCATGACCTCCTGGCGGTTGCCCTGCAGGAAATCCGATTGTGCAAGGGGTGGGAATGCGCCCGGCAAGCCCAGTCCTGT
>JAHEFF010000034.1 GCA_024640315.1 Woeseiaceae bacterium | reverse complement strand
ATTTACGCGGATCAGAATATCAAGCGCGTAGAGACAACGTAACGCATCGGACCGCCTGCCCGCATCGCATCGAAGGGATAGCACGTCACGAGGCTCATCGTCGGCTCATCGGTATCGAGAATGAGGCTGCCCCGGCGGGAATCGACGACATCGATGCTCGTGACCCGGTAAAGGTGCTTGCGGCCATTGGGTAAATCGACCTGGATCGTCTCCCCGATCTCCACGTACTGCAAGAACCGAAAATGAGTGTCTCGATGGCCGGCGATAACGCTGTTTCCAGTCTGTCCGGGCAGCGCGCTGATACTCAGATGGCCAGGCCCGAACGCCAGCGTGCGCCCCGAGCCACCTTCGAGGACGATCAGTTCAATATCGCCACCTTTCGCGGTCAGTCGCGCTACCGGCCAGGTATCTGCCCAGGGCCAGGGCGCAGGCTCCTCCTTGCCACCGCCGGCTCGTTGCCAGGCCCGATGCATTAATTCCTGGGCAACCCAGGCTTTAGCCGGAATGTAAGCGCCCTGCCCAAATTGCCAGAAGCCGAGACACAGGAGGGAGGACACGACCAGCCTGCTCGCGAAGAATTTAAAGCCGCTGCGCCGACGCATTGTGCTTGCTCCGCAAAGATAAAAGAATTAGCAGAATCAGGCCGATAGCACTGAGCATGATGCCGTTCAGACGATATAAAGCCCCATCGGTCGCCGTAGCGGGGAAGCCGAAGATGGCCTCCTGACTCTGGCCGTATGGCAACAGACTTGGGACCTGTTCACTATTCAGGCCCGCGCCCGACGGCCGGACCGGCGTCTTGTCGATTGCGACCAGGCTCGTGTATTTGCTGACGAGGTGATGGGCCAGCGCCGTTTCAATAACCGCCTTGCGCGTTTCTTCAGGTGATGTGCCACGCCTCTGGCGATCCATCAGCTCTTCAATTTTCGAGCGCGCCCACAATGCTGCCACTCCGGAACGCGGCTCTCCAATCCCGAGCGGCAATTCAGCTTCCCAGGTTCCGAGCGCGGAATTGCCGTGAATTTTCACGGTGCTGCCGGCCCGCGCTTTATCGTCAAGCCTGGCCCGGATGAAAACTGGTTCCCCGGCATACAGATCGGGAATTGTTTCAGGGTAACTCTGCACCGAATTACCGTTCGGCCATTCGACGACGATATCTGTCAGCTGTGGCTGCTCCAGTTTGCGGAAGAGCCGCTCCATCTTCTCCTTCACTTCATGCAATGCGCTGATCATCGTAAAGGTGCCACGACCGGCTTCCGAGGCTTTGCGCATGAACCAGCTGTTTGGGGCCGAACCAATGCCGACAGTAAACAATCGTGTGTTGCCAAGGCGCTGCTCGATGAGGCGAAAAAGTTCGTCCTCATTGCCGACGCTGCCGTCCGTAACAAATATCACCTGGCGGAGATGTGTATCGTCCTTTTGCGCAGACAGTGCCTTGCCGAGGGCGGGCAGCATTTCGGTTCCGCCGTTCGCTGCGAGCCCGAGGATATATCGCCTCGCCAGGTTGATATTGGGAACCGTCGCTGCGACGTTGTTGGCAAACAACGTATTTGTCGTCGAGTTGAACTGGATCACGTTGAAGCGGTCGGCGGGCGTCAGTCCGTTTAGCGCCAGACCTAGCGCACGCTTCGCCTGCTCGAGTGAAGTACCATGCATCGAGCCGGATGTATCGATAACGAATATCAGCTCTCGCGGCATGAGTTGCACTGGTGCAGACAGGTGATCCGGCGGAAGCATCATAAGCAACGCATGCGGCTTTCCATCCAGCTCTTCAGTAAACATCATTGCCCGTGGCGCAGCGCCCGCGACCGGTCGCCACGTCAACTCGAGATCATGATCCATCTGCGAGGATCCATCCTCCAAACCGATTTGATAACGATTGGCGTCATTCGTAACGTCAATGACATGGTAGCGGCTGGCGACGAATTCGAGCGGCACACCGGCGTTCAGATCTGCGGAAAACGTCAGTCTGTGATCATTGGATTTCGCCACGACGGGTGGAGTGATCAGTGACGCATCCGGCACCGCGTTGGTATCTGACGCCCAGCCCGACCCCTTGCGATCAGCAACTGTCTGCCCGGGTATGTATCGTGGTGTGACCGTCAACGGGAAACGCAGGCTGAATATACCTTCATCAAACTTCAGCGTCTCAAGATATTCAATTTCGATGACGACTGCCTCACCCGGCGCAATGTTCGCGACCGAAGTCGTAAAGAGGTTTGCGCGTTGTTGCTCAACAAGACTCGCCTTTTTGCCCGTTGCCTTGGCCGCTTCATAATCTTTCTTCGCCTGCGCTTTCTCGCGGATCTCACCTTCAATGAAGCGATCTCCTATGTACATGCGAAGATGATCGACGGCGGCCGTATCTGGTAGCGGGAACACGTACACACCCTCAACCCACTCCTGCCCGTTGTTTCTGAACTCCTGGCGGACGCTGACGCGAGCAACCAGACCACTTATTCGCGCATCTATCGACGTGTTCATTCGCGTTGCAATGGAGTAGCCCGACTTCATCTTCAGGAGCAGGCTGCCCGTCTGCATATGCCCCGGGGTAACTTCGTCATTGTCGACTTGCCGGGCCGATACCGGCGGTACGAATACAAATATCAGGATGACGGCCAGCCAGCGCCATGACGACTGCCGGCACAGAATCTTGCGAAACCTTCTAAACGACTCCACCTCTGTCGGTGGATGCCATGTTTTCCCCGGATTCGAACGGCGACCCGCCCGACTATCCGCTTTCTTCCTCTTTCGCGATTGCATTATTCGCCTCCCTGTCTTTACGTTTTGAATTGCAACAGGCATTTCGGCGACGGAGGGGGCAGGGGCATGGCAATACACCGACGTAATGTGGCAAATTGTGGCTCTGGCCACACACTTTCAGGTTTTATGTCCAAGCGAATTGCAATTGTTGAAGACGAAAAGGCTATCCGTGAAAACTACGCGGCCGCCTTTCGGCGCGAGGGATACGGTGTGGAACTCTATGAGGCCCGCGGACCGGCAATGGATGCTTTTGAGGCGAGACTTCCTGACCTGGTCGTTATCGACATCAATCTGAAAGACGACGTCGAAGGCGGATTTGAGTTGTGTCGCGAGCTGAGAAGCCGGTCGAGCGACTTGCCTATCATTTTTCTCACGGCTCGAGACAGTGAATTCGATGCTGTGTCAGGATTGCGCCTCGGCGCAGACGATTACCTGACCAAAGACATCAGCCTGCCTCACCTGATGGCACGCGTAGCCGCGCTTTTTCGCCGACTCGACGCCATGCAGAAGCCACAGCGCGAAGAGAACAGGCTTAACCGCGGCGATCTGGAACTGGACATCGACCGCATGACGGTTCGCTGGAAGGATCAGCCCGTCGGCTTAACGCTCACTGAGTTTTGGATGATCCATGCGCTGGCCCGCTATCCGGGCCACGTCAAGAATCGACAGCAGCTGATGGATGCCGCGCAGGCGGTTCTCGACGACAACACGATCACTTCCCACATCAAACGTATCCGCCGCAAGTTCATCGCAATCGATCCGGACTTTTCAAGCGTGGAGACCGTTTATGGAATGGGCTATCGCTGGCTGACAGATTAGCGGCCCGACGTGAATCTTCGGCGGCAATTGTTATTGGTCAGTCTGCTGACACTGATACTCCCTTGGGCTGGCTGCCAGTTCATCCGCGAGACAGAGTCGGCGTTGCGCCAAGGTCAACAGTATATGCTGGGTGGAACGGCGCAGGCGATTGCCGATTCCCTTTCCCAGTTTCCCTACGAACTTCTTTCAGACGACGGTGTGGACGGTCAGTTGTATGCGCATCCGCTGCTGTCGGCCCCGCTTATTGACGGTTACCCCGACGACTGGACGATTCCAGATCGCGCAATGGCATCAATGCGGGGTTCAGACGGGCGAATTCACTATGTATTGGGCCAGCGCCAGCAACATTGGTATCTGTATATCGAGGTCCAGGACGCGTCTGTAATTTACCGGGAAACGGGGCCGTCTGCGGCAAGCGGAAGGAGCTCTGACTCCGTATCTGTCATTAGCAGCGACAATGACGGTGAGCGAACGGTCTTCCGCTTTGCGCCAGAAGCACCCGGTAAATTCACAGCCATCCGCCAAACCGGCGACCAGGAATTCGACGAAACCAGGATCGAGGCGTATTGGCGTGACACCGCTGAAGGTTATCAGCTCGAAATACGCATTCCCCGGAACCTGGCGGGGCCGCGACTTGGCGTCTCCGTGTTCAACACGGAAGACGCGATGCGCGCAGGCGTTAGCAGCGCGAGCTTCACAGGGCGGATCCCCGGCCCAGTGGTGACAGTGTCGCCCGTCCTGGAAAGCGTCGCCGCAGGTTATGTGCAGCCCGGACTGAGACTGATCATCGCCGACAAGGACGGCTGGCGTCTTGCAGTCGCCGGCAACATATCAAGCTCGTCCGCAGGCGCGGCGCCGGCGCCACCCTCCGGCTGGTTGCGACTGGTCTATAACCTGCTGCTCGAACCCGGCGCCGAAGCAGCGCTTGCGGAACCCGCACCCACCGGGCGTGAAATGCAGAGCTACATAAGTGAAGCACTTGGTGGCAAACCGGCGACGCGCTGGTTCAGAAGTCCGGATACCGGCCGCGCTGTCGTATCGGTTGCCCAGCCAATCTGGTCGGGCAACGTGCAAACAGGTGTCGTCATTCTTCAGCAAGGAACGGACGCCATACTCAGTCTGACCAACCAGGTGCTGACGAGGCTGATCATCCTGACACTCATTGCCACCGTTGTTGCGGCGGCCGTCTTGCTGGGATACGCGAGCTGGCTGTCGATCCGGATTCGCCACCTGAGCGAGGCCGCGGAAAACGCGCTCGACGACAAACGACTCCATAGTTCACTGCCCAGCGCCCTCGCCGGGGATGAAGTTGGCGATTTGTCACGGAGTTTTTCCAGTGTCTTGCGGCAGTTGGGCACCTACAACGACTACCTGCAGTCACTGGCGGGAAAATTGTCTCACGAACTTCGAACGCCACTAACGATCGTTCGCTCATCGCTCGAAAACCTGGAACATGAACCACTGTCGAACGATGCGCTCGAGTACACGGCGCGGGCGATGGAAGGCACGGATCGCCTGCAAAAAATTCTCAATGCCATGAGCGAAGCAAACCGCACGGAAGCCATGATTGAGAGCGCCGAGCCGGAAGATTTCGGCCCGGGCGTCATTCTCGAGTCAACCGTCAGCGCATATGCAGATGCGTGGCCGGAGAGGCGCTTCGAATTCAATAACGAAGCCCCGAACGCGACGATTCATGGGTCGCCCGAACTAGTGATTCAGATGCTGGACAAACTGGTCGACAACGCCGTAGATTTCACCAATCCGGATGACCTGATTCAAATTGCTCTGGCCACCCAGGCAGGCGGCGTCGTCATCAGCGTCAGTAACCCGGGGCCGCCGCTGCCCGACGATATGCGGGCCGAGTTGTTCCATTCTATGGTTTCAGTAAGAAAGGACGACAATGGCAAACATCTCGGATTCGGTTTGTTTGTCGCGAGACTGATCGCCGAGGGCCACAACGGTTCAATCACTGCGGACAATACGGAAACCGGAGTGCGCTTCTCCGTTCACCTTCCGATGGTGCGTAAGGGTTAAACGGAATATATGATACAACCACAGCCAACCAGGATTCAGACAACCAAACAACGACGGAGCGACACCCATGGCTAACGAGGGCTACCACGAACCGGTCAGTGAACTGACGGACGCAACACGCGACATGCATCGTGCAATTACATCACTGATGGAAGAGCTCGAAGCGGTCGACTGGTACAACCAGCGGGTCGATGCATGCAAAGACCCCGAACTTGCAGCGATCCTCGCCCACAATCGCGACGAGGAAAAAGAACATGCTGCGATGGTACTCGAGTGGATTCGACGCCAGGATCCGACCTTCGACAAGGAGTTGAAGGACTTCCTGTTCACCGACAAGCCGATTGCCCACAAATAGGCGCAGCCCCGTCACCCGGGGTCAGACGCCGAGGTAGCGCGCGATTCCCGCCGCTGCTTCCCGGCCTTCGAATACTGCCGTGACGACGAGATCCGAGCCTCTCACCATGTCGCCGCCGGCAAATACTTTTTGATTGGTTGTCTGAAATGCAAACTCACCTGACGGGTCCACGCGCACGCGGCCATTCTGTTTCGTCTCGATCGCTGCGCCGGAGAACCATTCAGGTGGATTGGGGCGGAAACCAAATGCAACGATGACGGCGTCCGCAGGAAGGATATGTTCGGAACCGGCAACAGGCTCCGGCCGCCGCCTGCCATCAGGCCCCGGCTCACCCGGTTGTGTCCCGATCAGCCTGACGCCCGTTACATGATCGGAACCCAGTATCTCCAGCGGCTGCTGATTGAAGAGAAACACGACGCCCTCTTCCTTACTGTTAGCCACCTCCCTTTTCGAACCGGGCATGTTGCCCTCATCCCGGCGGTAGGCGCAGGTGACGCTTGCAGCGCCCTGGCGGATTGCCGTGCGATTGCAGTCCATGCCGGTATCGCCGCCACCCAGAACCACCACGTTCTTTCCGCACAAGTCGGCAAAAGGCTCACCTGCTCCGTTTAGTCGCATTTCCCTGCGAATATTCGATACGAGATACGGCAATGCCTCATGCACGCCGGGCAGGTCTTCACCCGCGAAGCCTCCGGCAACGGAGGAGTAAGTGCCCATGCCCAGGAACACCGCATCGAACTCCTCAAGCAGAGACTCGAACGACCTGTCCTCACCAATCCGGGTATTCAGGACAAAACAAACGCCCATACCCTCCATGATCTGGCGACGTCGGCGAACAATCTCTTTATCCAGCTTGAAGGGAGGGATGCCAAAGGTAAGCAGCCCGCCGATCTCAGGATACGCGTCAAAAACAACCGAGCGAATGCCGTTACGCGCCAGTACATCGGCCGCGGCCAGCCCTGCCGGACCAGCGCCAACAATGCCGACCCGCTTACCGGTATCAACAACGTTCGACATGTCCGGACGCCAACCGAGCTTGAAAGCTTCGTCCGTAATATAGCGCTCGACATTGCCGATGCTCACCGCGCCAAGCCCATCGTTGAGCGTGCAGGCGCCTTCGCACAACCTGTCCTGGGGACAGACGCGGCCGCATATCTCCGGGAGAGAATTGGTCTGGTGTGACAATTCGGCAGCCTGGAACAACTTGCCTTCTTCTACGAGTCTCAACCAGTCCGGGATGTAGTTATGTACCGGGCATTTCCACTCGCAGTAAGGGTTTCCACAGGAAAGGCAGCGGCCGGCCTGACTTGCCGCGTCCGCACCATCGTACGAGCCGTAAATCTCGCTGAAGTGCCGAATACGAACTTCGGCCGCTTCCTTGTCCGGGCCGCGGCGCGGAATCTCGAGGAATTGAAGTGGATGTTTTGACATCAGCCCGCCTACGCCGCCTGCCGCAGTGACTCGATCAACGTGCCAAGCTCCGATGCCTTTGGCTTGACGACCCAGAACTTCGGCAGGAACGTGCGGAGGTCCTCGAGAATCTCCTGGCCCCACTGGCTTCCTGTTCGGCTGACATGCGCATCGATCAGCGAACGCAGATGATGCAGATGCGCTTCCATGCTTTCGGGCTTGATACGGTGAATGTCGATCAGGTCATGATTGTAGAGATCGACAAAGTCACGATCGAGATCGAGGACATAGGCAAATCCGCCGGTTAGTCCCGCACCAAAATTGACGCCACACCGACCGAGAACGGTGACAACACCACCTGTCATGTATTCGCAGCAGTGGTCGCCAGCGCCTTCTACGATGGCCGTTGCGCCAGAGTTCCTGACGGCAAATCTTTCCCCGGCCTGACCGGCCGCATAAAGCTCACCGCCCGTCGCACCGTAAAGACAGGTATTGCCCATAATCACGGTGTCCCTTGCCGAGAACGCAGAATTTTCCGGTGGCCGAATTACAATGCGACCACCTGCCATGCCCTTGCCAACGTAGTCGTTCGCGTCTCCTGTCAGGTTCAGGTTCAGACCTGACAGGTTCCAGGCACCAAAACTCTGACCGGCAGTGCCACGAAGAATGATATCGAGTGGCGCATCCTCCATACCGTTGTTGCCATAGCGCCGTGCAATTTCGCCAGCGAGCATCGCGCCGATGGTGCGATCGTAATTCCTGATTTCAAATTCAAACGAGCCGCCAGTTTTGTTTTCGATTGCGGGAAGTGTCTTCCTGAGCATCTCTTTTGCGAGGGCCGCCTTGTCGATCGGGTGATTGCGGAGGTCCGTGCAAAACTGCGGCTTGTCCGGCCGGAGTCCTGCGTCGGAAATGATTGGACCGAGATCCAGCTTTTGCTGACGGCCGGTTTCGCCGGGCAACAATTCCATCATCCCTACCTGCCCGATCATGTCCTCAAGTTTGCGAACACCGAGCTCGGCCATTCGGATGCGGACTTCTTCAGCAACGAAGCGGAAGAAATTGATCACCATGTCCGGCAGGCCGGTGAAGTGCTCACTACGGAGAACATTGTTCTGCGTAGCGACGCCGGTTGCACAATTGTTGAGATGGCATATGCGCAGATACTTGCAGCCGAGCGCGATCATTGGCGCAGTACCAAAGCCGAAACTTTCAGCGCCCAGAATGGCTGCCTTGATAACGTCGAGTCCGGTTTTCAGTCCACCATCGGTCTGCAGTCGCACTTTGTGGCGCAAGTCGTTTGCCCGCAGAACCTGGTGCGCCTCGGACAGCCCGAGCTCCCACGGACTGCCCGCATACTTGACCGAGCTCAGCGGACTAGCGCCGGTTCCGCCGTCGTAGCCCGAAATGGTTATCAGGTCAGCGTAAGCCTTCACGACTCCTGCGGCGATAGTGCCAACACCCGGCTCCGCGACAAGCTTGACCGAGACGAGCGCCTGAGGATTCACCTGCTTGAGGTCAAAGATCAGCTGCGCGAGATCTTCGATCGAATAAATATCATGATGCGGCGGCGGTGAAATCAAGCCGACACCCGGCTTCGCATACCGCAGCTTTGCAATCATCTCGTTGACCTTGTGGCCAGGCAACTGGCCACCTTCGCCGGGTTTCGCGCCCTGGGCGATTTTTATCTGGATGACCTCGGCATTGACGAGGTATTCGGCGGTAACGCCGAACCGGCCGCTCGCGACCTGTTTAATCTTCGACATCCTTTCCGTGCCGTACCGTGCAGGATCTTCTCCGCCTTCCCCCGAATTCGAGCGGGCCCCGATTCGATTCATGGCAATCGCCAGCGCTTCGTGCGCTTCGGGCGACAAAGCGCCCAGCGACATGCCGGCGCTGTCAAAACGCATCATGATCTCTTCGACTGCCTCGACCTCGTTGAGCGGGATCGGCGGCCCGGCAGGCTTTACCTTCATGAGGTCACGAAGGGTCGCAGTCGGACGCTCATTGACTAGTTCGGCATACTCCTGGTAGCGGCCAAAATCGCCGGACCGGACAGCCGCCTGCAACGTGGCAACGACGTCGGGATTGAAGCAATGATATTCACCGCCATGGACGTACTTGAGCAGACCACCCTGTACCAGCGGCACTCGCGGGTTCCACGCGGCGGCCGCCAGCGCAGCCTGATCCTCGTGCAAATCGTCGAAACCGGCACCCTGAATCCGGCTAACCGTTCCGTTGAAGCAACGTTTGACGATCTCCTCATGCAAACCAACAATTTCGAAAAGCTGGGCGCCCCGATAACTCGAAATCGAGGATATGCCCATCTTTGACATGATCTTGAACAAACCTTTGCGGATGCCGCGACGATAGCTGCGACCGAGTTGCTGTTGCCTGTCGGCTCGTCCCCGTTGCGCAAGATCGTGCAGACTTTGATAGACGAGATATGGATAGACCGCCGTTGCTCCGTAGCCAATCAGGCAGGCAATGTGATGCGCATCGCGGGCGACGCCAGTCTCGACAATAATGTTTACAGCACATCTCGAGCCGTTTCTCACCAGGTGATGATGAACAGCCCCGGTGGCCAGCAAGGCGTGAACCGGCAGCCGGTCTTCTTTCAGATAACGGTCGCTAAGCACCAGGATCAGCTTGCCATCCGCCACCGCCTCATCCGCCATCGCGCAGATTTCATCCAGCGCCTCCGGCAGTGGCATGTCAATCGGCTGGTTGAGATCGATGAACGCGTAGCTGTCGCCAAACATGTCGGGCCCGAGTAGCTGTCGAAGCTTCCTCTGCGACATGACGGGTGAATTCATGATGACGTGGTGTGCGTGTTCAGGCCCAATATCGAAGAGGCTGGTCTCACGTCCAATATTGGTCTGCAGAGACATGACGATGCGTTCACGCAGCGAATCGATAGGTGGGTTGGTCACCTGTGCAAATTGCTGCCTGAAATAGTCGAATGGCGAACGAATCTTTCTGGACAAGACCGGCATGGGTGTGTCGTCACCCATCGAGCCGACCGCTTCCTGCTCCGCTTTCGCCAGCACGCTGATGATTTCATTCAGCTCTTCTCGAGACAGGTTGAATATCTTCTGGTAGAGCGCGAGTGTTCCCTCGTCGAATGGCTCCGCCGCCATGTGCAAGTCGATAAGTTCTGAATCAAGATAACGAACGCCCTGCTTGAGCCATTTCTTGTAAGGGAATCGCGACTTTAACTCGTCGTGAATTTCGTCGTTATCGAGCAACTTGCCGTTGCGCAAATCGACCGCGAGCATCTCTCCCGGGCCCAGGCGACCCTTGCTCACCACGTCAGCCGGGGCATAGTCGTAGACGCCAATTTCAGACGCGATCGTAATGTGCCGATCTTTGGTGATGACGTATCGTGCAGGACGAAGGCCGTTTCGGTCGAGACAGCAGGCGGCGTAACGACCATCTGTCAGTACGATTCCCGCCGGACCGTCCCAGGGTTCTATCTGGCAATCGAAGAATTCGTAGAACGCCCGCACGTCGGGATCAAGCGTATCCATTGCCTGCCAGGCAGGTGGTATCAGGATGCGCATCGCCTGCAGCACGTCCATTCCGGCCGCGCGCATCACCTCGAGCATGTTGTCGAGGCTGGATGAATCTGATCCGGTCAGCGAAACGATCGGATCAAGGTCAGACAGATCCTGCAACTTGTCAGATCGAAAATTTTCGGTCCGGGCAATAGCCCAGTTACGGTTGCCCTGGATCGTGTTGATTTCACCGTTGTGGGCAAGAAACCGGAAAGGTTGTGCAAGCCGCCATTCAGGCAGCGTGTTGGTTGAAAATCGCTGATGAAAGACACACACGGACGATGCCATCCGCGGGTCGCGCAGATCGGTGTAGAACTCCGGCAACACTTGCGGCATTACCATGCCCTTGTAGCTGATCGTGGCCGAAGACAGGCTCGACACGTATGCCGTGGGATCGATGCCAGCAAAGCGCTGTTCCGCCCTGCGTCGCGCCATGAACAGCTGCCGGTTAAATGTGCCGCGCTGCATGCCGGCCGGCGCATTGACAAAAACCTGCTCGATTCGAGGCAGGGTCTTGAGCGCCAGCTCGCCGCAGACCTCCGCTCTGACGGGCACCTCGCGCCACCCGGCGACTTCGAGGTCGCTTGCGGCTATCGCCTCGTCGATCTCCCGCCTGACCGAGCCGGCAAGCCCCTTATCCTGGCTCAGGAAGACGGTTCCGGCTGCAAAGCGCTCGTTGAGCGTCAACCCGAGCTCCGTACCCACTTCGCGCAGAAAAGCTTCAGGGAATTTGATGAGAAGGCCGCAACCGTCGCCCGTCTTCCCATCCGCTGCGACAGCGCCTCGATGGGTTAGCCGGGCAAGTGCAGCTATCGCGGTCTCCACCACAAAATGACTCGCCTCGTCATCCAGATTGGCAATGAGGCCGAAGCCGCAGCTATCTCGCTCGAATGACGGATCGTACAGGCCGGTTGTCGGTTTTTCTGCCATGGACACCAAAAGGCCTGCACCAGGTGCACGCCCCCAAAGACTCACTGCTGAATGCGCCGCAAGGACGCCGGGGACTGCATCGTGGCCGAAGCGACAGAGTGACTTTCATCGAACCGCCCGGGTGGCAAAAGAGCCGTACGCCCTGCGGGATATCATTGACAGTCAAAGGAACAGTCCGAACGAGGAAGTATATGACAGCGGTCGGCCAGCCTTCTACCCGGCGGCGAATCGCACCGAGCAAGCCTTACGCGGTGTAACAGCAAAGCGCTGTCTTCCGCGCAAGCGCTATCGTTACCCGCGTAACTTATTAGAGATTCGACTAGCGCTGAACGTCGATGACGCCACTTGTGGTGAAGGGAATTGGCCTGGTGAATGGAATGTCGACGGTCAGGCTGCCCTGGAGTTCGTAACTGACGTGGTCTGGCACACCCCCTCGCAGCAACGAGGATACGTGCGTCGCTGAATTCAGGATGTCGATATCCACGCTGATCTGAAACGCGTCATCTCCGCCGGCCGGTACGGTAAATGCAGCCACCGTTTCCCCTCCGGCAAATCGCTGATCGTCAAACATCACCCGGTAACTGACCTTTTTGACGGGCAGCGGAAACGGGTTCGGATTGCTGACATCGAAGCCGAGCAGAAAGGTCTGGCGACTGAAATTCATCGCCTCGAGTTCAACGCTGGTAAGCCTCACTTGAGGCGTATCAACGAGCGTTGCAGTTCCCGCACAACCTGAGAAAATCAAAACTGCAACGATGCAGGAAAACAAGCGATGGTCATTCATGTGTCACCCCCGAAATATGGGTTTTAGCGAAGCTCTCCCCCGAGCTTGCCCCAGCGCGAACCGATTAACAGCCACTCGTCATCAACCCTTTCCAGCTCGAACTCGAAATTGTACGCGTCGGCATTAAGTCCCATCCGGGTGTTTTGCGTACCGGCCATGCCGACGGTGATTTTCACGAGCGCCGCCGTTTCGCCCATGACCTGGATATCGTCGATGCTTGTCAGTAGTGCGATGGAATTCTGGCGAAAAAAGTAGGCTCGGAGCAGGTTATCAATCCGTTCGAAATCATTTCCACGCGAGTCGACATAGTCCGCTGAGATCATATCGAGGAGTTCACCGCGGTCTTTTTCCTCTGCAGCAATCTCGCCCCGCAAAACCCACTCCCGAAGCGCTTCCTCCGGGCCGCCCTCAGGAGCAGATGAGCCGCATGCAGCAGCCAGCAAACAGGTCATGCCAAAGATCAGGTTACGCATCATTTCTACTGCCTGTGCCAGCCCGTGACACCAACCACCCGCATAATTATGGCGCCTGACAATGGCAATTGCCGGCATCCGATGATAGAACTGACTATGATTGGTCCACCCCCCGGCATTCTGTGACCTGGGTCGCATTCCGGCCCGATACGATTCCGGCGCACGCTGACCGAAATCCACGACAACGACGGACGAGCCAAATGTCAGAGGAAATTCAGACCGAAAGCACAGATGCAGGGATCTCCGACGAGGACCGGGCTCGCATAGATGCTGTACTGACTTTCTGGTTCAAGGAACATCAACTCAGCGCACCTCAGATAGATGGACGTATGGACATCTGGTTCGGGGAAGACGCGATGTTCGACGAAGAAATCGCCCGCAGATTTGCAGAGGACGTCGAAAAGGCGTCAGGTGGCCAGTTCGACCACTGGGCAGAAACCGCGAGAGGCCGCCTCGCCCTGATTATTTTGCTCGACCAGTTTCGTCGCAACATATACAGGAACAGGCCCGAAGCTTTCGCGATGGACAAAGCAGCCCTCAAGCTCTGTGTCGAAGGAGCGATGGAGAAAAAGGACAAGGGACTAAGTCCAATCGAACGAGTTTTCTTCTATATGCCACTGCAACATGCGGAATCACGCAAGGTGCAGAAAAAATCCTGCCAAATATACAGCCGGCTGGCAAATGCCGTTTCACCGACGTACAGGGAAACCTTCGAGACCGTGGCCCAGTTTGCGGAACTTCACGCCGACATCGTGGAGCAGTTCGGTCGATTTCCACATCGCAACGTCATCCTGAACAGGCAAAACACGCCGGAAGAGGATGAGTACCTGGCCGGCGACGCCCCCACCTTCGGCCAGTCTGACGCCTGAACAGTCCTCGGCGGGCGCGATCCGTCGTCGTTAAAATCTCCCCGAAATGCTCGTGTATACCTATATACCTTCCTTGTCGATTTTGCCTCGTCTCGCTCTCACCTGAGGCACCTTCAACAAACAGCAGTCACGCAGCCGTAAGCATTCGTCTGGACAAAATATTAAACCTTACCGTCAGGAGTATCGCGGCGACGGTAAGTCCCAGAACAAATCCGGCCCAGATATAAGAGGGCGGCGCCCTGTAGGTGATCGTTGCCATGTAGGCGAGCGGGAATCCCAGCACCCAATAGGAAAATGTGTTGATCACCATAGGCATTCGCGTGTCCTTGTAACCGCGTAATGCACCGGCCGCCCCGATCTGGACACCATCGGCAATCTGAAAAATTGCAGCCATCAGCAACAGGCTGATGGCTATCTCGGACACTGATGGGTCATTGGTGTAAATGCCGACGACGACATCACGGAACAGCAAGAGAAAAGTCGCGGAGCAGGCCATAAATGCGATGCACATGAGGATCCCTGCCATGCCCCCGGCCCGTGCCGCGGACGCATTTCCGGAACCCAGTGCATGCCCGATACGCACCGTGGTTGCCGCACTCAAAGCCAGCGGGATCATGAACATCGTGGCCGCGAAATTCAATGCTATCTGGTGCGCCGCAGTTACGCTTGCGCCGCGGGTACCCACCAGGATCGATACTGCCGAGAATAGTCCGGCCTCGGCAGTGATGGTCACGGCGATCGGCATGCCAAGGGAAAAAATCTCCTTCAGCACCGACATGCGGACAGGCGCCATGTGATCGAAAATCCTGAGCGGTCGATAGATGGGTTTCAAGCGGACGTAGGCGCCCATCATGAACACCATGAGCCACATTGTAATCGCGCTGGCCATGCCGCAACCGATTGCGCCGAATGCTGGCGCGCCCAGTTTCCCGTACATCAACACCCAGTTAAGGAAGACATTGCACACGAGCGCGAACAAAGACGTGTACATGATAGGCCTCGTGAACCCGATGCCCTCGGTTGTAAAACGAAATGCCAGGAATGCACAGATTGCCGGCGCTCCGAACATAATGGCCTGCACATAGCCCACTGTCAGTTCGCGAAACCCGGGATCGATTCCCAGGAAACTCAATATGGGTTCCACGAACAACTGCGCCAGCGTGAATATGGTCAGGCCGAGCGCCACCGCAAGCCAAAGGCCCTGGCGCGTATATCGCCCAATCATCTCCGGCTCTCCGGCACCGTAATATCGTGCCGCAATTGGCGATATCGCCATCATCAGCCCGAGGCATACAGTAAAGCCAAGAAACCACACGCTGCCACCGACAGCCACCGCTGCCAGGGCCTCTGCACCAAGCCTGCCAGCCATTACGGCATCGGCAAACTGCATGCCGGCAATCGACAGGTTATTGACGATCAGCGGTCCTGCCAGGCGCAACAACGCACTAATTTCACCAAAGCGGTTTTCAGATGAACTGAACACAAACGTATTTCTACCCGGCTTTTGCCCGGCAGGCTACCACGAAGCGCTTAACCATCTACGGAACATTGTGTAAAGTTGCCGCAGGCTGCGCGGAGACGGATATGTTGCACGATGGCAAGTCAAGGCGAGTAGCGATTGTCGGTGGAGTAAGAATTCCGTTTTGCCGCGCTCACTCGGTATACAGGGACAGTACGAATCAGGACATGATGACTGCAGTTCTGGCCGGACTGGTTCGTCAGTTCGATCTCAAGGGGCAGACGCTCGGTGATGTCGCGCTGGGTGCGGTCATCAAGCACTCCAAGGACTGGAACCTGGCCCGGGAATGCGTCATCGGCTCCGGCCTGTCGCTTAGAACGCCCGGCGTCGATATGCAGCGCGCCTGCGGCACCAGCATCGAGGCGTGTATTCACATTGGCAACAAGATCGCACTCGGTCAGATCGAGGCGGGTATCGCCGGCGGCACTGACTCCATCAGCGATGCGCCGATTGTATTTGACGATCGTCTTCGCGCAATTCTGCTGGCCAGCAGCCGCGGTCGATCGCTGCTACAAAAGATATCCCCGTGGTTCAAGCTCCGTCCGTCATTTCTCGCTCCGCAGCTTCCGTCCGTCGTCGAACCGCGCACAAATCTGTCGATGGGCCAAAGCATGGAGAAGACGGCGAAAGAATTTGAAGTCTCGCGAGAACACCAGGATCAGCTCGCACTTTCCAGCCACATCAAGGCAGCTGCCGCATACGATGAAGGTTTCTACGAGGACATCGTTATTCCGTTTAACGATGCGGAAGAAGACAACAATATTCGGCGCGACACAACCTTCGAAAAGCTCCAGGCGCTGAAACCGGTTTTCGACAAGAAAACCGGTGCAGGATCGCTAACCGCTGGTAACAGCACGCCGTTAACCGATGGCGCCGCTGCCGTTTTACTTGCATCTGAAGAGTGGGCCGCTCAGAAAAACCTCCCGGTTATTGCCTACCTGACCTACTGCAAGGTCGCCGCCGTCAACTTCATCGGCGTTGATGGTCTGCTGATGGCACCCGCATACGCTGTATCGGAGATGCTTATGGATGCCAATCTGACTCTGCAGGACTTCGACTTCTACGAAATTCACGAAGCTTTCGCTGCCCAAACGATTGCAACCCTGAAGGCCTGGCAATCGGAACAATTTTGTCGCGAGAAACTTGGGCGAAATCACCCCATGGGCCCGATAGAGTTGTCCAGGCTCAACGTCAAGGGAGGCAGCATCGCCGTCGGTCACCCGTTTGCCGCGACCGGTGCACGGGTTATCACGACGATGGCCAGGCTCCTGCATGAAAAAGGCAGCGGCCGCGGCCTGGTATCAGTCTGCACTGCCGGCGGCATGGGTGTCACCGCCATTCTCGAAGCTGTCTGACACGCCCGCTGACCACATCCGTATGATCGAGGGAGACAGCCGCGTAGCCTGCCCTTTCTTGCATCGAGAACGAGCAGCCGACATGATGGATCTCGCCTGATAATAAGAATTACGCGATTGCAGGGGAAAAGATGGGCGATTTGAGCGCAACGCTTGCGACGATCAATGCGGTTCTCTGGAACGAGACGTGGATCCTGATCATTGCCGGGACCGGCGTCATGTTCACGTTCTGGAGCGGCTTTCTCCAGTACCGGGCACTGACTCACGGGCCGAAAGTCGTTCGCGGTGTCTATGACGACCCAAACGACCCGGGCGCGATCAATCACTTCCAGGCGTTGTCCGCAGCGCTATCGGGAACCGTTGGGCTGGGCAATATTGGCGGTGTCGCACTCGCCATTGCACTGGGTGGCCCCGGCGCGATCTTCTGGATGTGGATCGTCGGATTTCTGGGCATGTCGATCAAGTTCGTCGAAGTAACCCTGTCCATGCTCTATCGCAACACAGATGATCCGGACAACCCGCATGGAGGGCCGATGTGGGTTGCGGGAAGGGCGCTGAAGAAAATGAAACCGGAGCTGGGCTGGTTAGGCACCGCGCTCGCATTTCTGTTTTCTTTCTGCGTCATGGTGTCGTCGGGGACAGGCGGCAACATGTTCCAGGCCTGGAATGTCGCTGATGTGACGACGGAGTACTTCGGTATTGCCGGCTGGATCAGCGGCGCCGTGCTTACGACGATCGTTGCGGCCGTTCTTTTGGGTGGTATCAAGAGAATCGGCAAGGTTGCGGGCACGCTCGTGCCTACCATGGTACTGATCTATGTCATCGCCGGCTTTTATGTACTGTTCGCCAACTTTGGCCAGGTTCCCGAAATGCTGGCGCTTATCGTCACATCAGCATTTACACCAACAGAGGCAACGGGCGCGTTCGTTGGCGGTACGGTTGCCTCGGCGTTTCTCTTTGGCATGAAACGCGCCGTGTTCTCGAATGAGGCAGGCCAGGGCTCCTCCGCCATTGCACACGCGGCCGCCAAGACCGACGAGCCTGTGAGAGAGGGTCTCGTCGGTGGTATGGAGCCTTTCATCGACACGATCGTGGTTTGCACATTCACCGCCCTGATTATCCTGTCTACGGGAATCTGGAATCGCGCACCGGACATTGCCTTCGAGACTGTTCCTCAGCCGATTCAGACGGATGGCGGGTGGACGTATCCTGATACACCGCTTGGACCGGGAGACTGGAAGGACCAGCAGGCGCTGCTCATTGTCGTGAGTGCCGGTGAGAATGCCGCAACCGGCCAGAATATTCATCGAATCGGTGGCGCCGTAACACAATCGGATTCGGGTTTCGTCGCTTCCTGGCAAACGCTGGAAGGAACCATCCAGCCACAGATCATTGGCGGCGGTTTCTACCAGGATTACGTGGGAGCGACGCTCACGGCGAAAGCTTTCGACTCGGTCGCGCCCGGCCTGGGCAAGTGGCTCATTACGATTGCGTCGTGGCTGTTTGCCATTTCAACGATTATCGCGTGGGGTTACTACGGCGAGCAGGGCGCCGTATACATGTGGGGCAACAAAAGCGCGATGCCGTACCGGCTGATCTATTGCTCACTGACCTTTATAGCCACCCTGGGACACATAAAGACCAGCACCGACCTCGACAACATGACGGGCATCGGTCTCGGCATCATCATTTACGCCAATCTCCCGATCTGCTGGATTTTCGGCTACCAGGCAATGCGTGCTTATAAAGACTATGTGCAAAGACTAAAAGACGGTCGTATGGGTCCGGATCATCCGCCACCGAGTATCGACGACCTGATCAGCGGTCGTGACGTACAAAAATAGAAATACGCAATGAGAACGTTCGCATGCTTACTTCTATTTTTCGCGGCGACAGCGATTGCGGCAGACAAAGTCGTGCCGATTTATGAAGAACCGCGGCACCGACTGGTACTGGACAACGGCACTGAGCGCATCCTGAACCTCAGCGTTCCGCCGGGAGATACGACGCTGTATCACGTTCATGACCAGCCAATATTCTACGTTACGCTGAGTTTTACCCAGCTACGAACACAGGTACAAGGCGGCGGCTGGACTTCACAACCGATGGAGCCGTGGGCGCCAGGCGATGTCATGGTTGACGATAGTTATGTCGATCAGCCAACGACTCATCGGGTCGAGAATATTGGCGCTGACGACCTGCATCTCATTATCGTTCTGAACGAGCGGGATAAGCAGCGCACGTCTGGCATGGACGTCTACTCTCGGTTACCGGGAATACCCGACATTGACACCGAATATTTTGCTCAATCCAGAATCGAAATCGGTCCAGGCGAGTTTCTCGACTGGGGCGGCGTTCAGTCAAAGATCGTATTTGTGCTGGTTTCAGACACACATGTCGTATTGCGCAACAACAAAGAGGACCGCCTCGCCCGGGGCATGACCGATGCCGGCGATTTCGAATACGTTGATGGTGGCGATGGCTTCCGCTTCGAAAACCGAAGTGGCGAACCGGCAACCATTATTGCGGTTGCTGTTCTTTAGGATTCTTTTTTTTTCGCCGGCGATTCACGGAATTCAAAAGCTGATGCAGGTGATCTTTTGCCTGCCTGGTGACGCCGCCCTTCCGGTACTCGTCGACAACGAAAGATTCAACCCGACTAACCAGCGCATCGATATCCTCATCGGGAAAATGAATGCGCTCTTCCTCCGCTTCGGGCAAGTTATCGACGGCAGCAAAAAGGTTAATCCAACGCTCGCTTTTTTTGCCGACCCTGAGTAAATCATAAAACTCGCTGCCGGATGACTCGTGGAATCTAACCAGACCGATCAGGCCAGCAATCATCGAAACCGGCACCAGGACAAAGTCGCGGAGACCATCCGCGACCAGCTTGACCTGCAGCACCGCGATATCCCGTGCGAGCGACCATCGATCATGTGGTCCCGTCAGATTCGATTCCGGTGATTTGCTGTGCATGTATGCGTCCTCGGTGTTTCGGGAATGATACTTGATAAGTGGCGCTGGTCCGGGCGATTTAGTACTGTTCGTCAGATACTTACGCACGTTGTGTGTGCCAAATCTTATGCCGCAATTCGACTCAGCACCTGAATACGAACACGGGCTTCCCGAGTCACTGGGAGTCCTGTTGGTCAATCTTGGCACGCCTGACGATCCATCGCCCGGTGCCGTGCGCCGCTACCTGGCCGAGTTCCTGTCCGATCCGCGCGTCGTCGAGCTGCCACGACCAATCTGGTGGGCGATTCTGCACGGCTATATTCTGCGGGTCAGGCCCGCCCGGTCGGCCAAGGCCTATCAAAAGATCTGGACCGAGCAGGGTTCACCATTACTTCTGCATTCGCGGGACATTACGGAGGGTGTGCAGCAGAAACTCTCCGCACGGCTTTCCGGCGCTGTTAATGTCGAACTTGGTATGTCGTACGGGCAACCGTCGATCGAGTCGGCACTGCAGAATATGTACGATGCCTGCGTTCGTCGAATCGTGGTCCTGCCACTTTATCCGCAATATTCCGGGACGACGACGGGTACCGTGTTTGAGGCCGTCGCCAGGCAGCTGTCGAAGCGTCGCTGGGTGCCCGAGTTGAGATTCATCAACCACTATCACGATTCAGCCGGCTATATAGCGGCGCTGGCGGCCAGCATCCGGGATCACTGGGATATGCATGGGCGCGGTGAGCGCCTCCTGATGTCCTTTCACGGTGTGCCCAAAAGAACGCTCATGAGCGGCGATCCTTATCACTGTCAATGCCATAAGACTGCCCGGCTGGTAGCCGAGGCGCTCGAACTGGACGCTGAAGAGTGGCAGTTGAGCTTCCAGTCACGCGTCGGCCGTGAGGAGTGGCTGAGGCCCTATACCGATGAAACACTGGAACAATGGGGACGGGACAGGGCCGGGCTGATTGACGTTGTTTGTCCCGGCTTCGCGGTCGATTGCCTCGAAACACTCGAGGAAATCGCGATGGAAAACGCGGCATTGTTCAGGTCAGCTGGTGGCGGCGACCTGCGCTATATACCGGCGTTAAATGCCCGCGATGATCACGTTTCATTTCTCAGTCGTACGATAGAAAAGAACGTTGCCGGCTGGCCAGAGGCAAATCCGGACTGGAGTCTCTCGGAAACCTCCCAGAAACTCGAGAAAAGCCTGCAGCGCGCCCGCGACATGGGAGCAACATGTTAGGCCGTTTCCTGGAATTCAGCGTTCCGGCCCCTGACATCCTCGACTCACTCGGCTTTTACAAGCTCCTGGGTTTTCACGAGCTCGAAGTCGGCGACATGTGGTCACACAAGTACGCAGTTGTCAGCGACGGCGAGCTTTGTATCGGTCTTCATGATCGCGAGATGGGCGGTCCGACACTTACGTTCGTTCACCAGGACGTTGCCAAACAAGCAAGATCGATGTCGGACAGTGGATTTGACTTCAGTCAAATGCAATTGGGCGAAGACTCCTTTAACGAACTCGCCTTTTCTTGCAAGGACGGCCATCTAATTTCGATGATCGAGGCCAGGACGTTTTCGCGGCCGGACGAGGACGAGGCCAACTCGCTGTGCGGTCGCTGGTTCGAAGTAACACTTCCCGTCAAAGACACGGTACGCGCCGGGTTGTTCTGGGCGCCACTCGCACCGAAACTGCTGCGCATGCGCGAGGAACCCACTACACATATGCGCTTCAAGGCAGGCGGCATATCGCTGGGCCTGAGTGAAAGCATTGCGCTGTCCGGGCCGTCGTTGTGCTTTCGATGTGAAAATAAAGAAGCAGTCTGGATTGCACTGGCCAAGCACGGCTTTGTGCACAAGGAGTTTCCCGGATTCGAGGGCGCATTCATGTCGGTAAGAGCGCCGGAAGGCACAGAACTGTTTCTCTTTGAAGAAGATTTCCTGGGCGAACTCTATGAGGTCGAGGAAAGTGATGAGCCTCCTGCGTAGTCCCTAGAGAAGCTCGCGTATCAGACCCTGCGCTCTCGCCAGGTAGGCTGCACCAAACAAATTCAGATGATTCAAAACATGATAAAGCTGGTACAACCGTACCCGCTTTTCGCTGCCGGATGTGGTCGGCCATTCCTTTTCATAAGCCGCGTAAAATTCGCGACCGAACCCGCCGAAGAGTTTGGTCATTGCAATGTCGGACTCCCTGTCGCCATAGTAAACGGCAGGATCGAAGACGACAGGCCGGCCGTCCGATGAGGCCCAGTTGCCGCCCCACAGATCACCATGTAACAGAGACGGCTCGGGCCAGTAGTCACTGAAGAAGTAACCCAGTTTGTCGAGCAGCTGTCGACCTTCAGGTTGCAGATTCCCGGCAAAGCCGTTTTTTGCCGCCAGCTCCAGTTGAAAGCCCAGCCTGTGTTCAGCAAAGAAACTGACCCAGTCATCGTTCCACGCGTTGTGCTGTGGCGTCGAGCCAAGCGTATTGTCGCGATGCCAGCCGAATTGCTCCCCGAGACATCGGTGCTGGAGGGCAAGCTGCTTGCCGAGCAGCTGTTCCGTGGACGAGTTACCAGGTTCGAACTCAATCCACTCCAGCGCCAGCAGGCTGTCTTTACCGGAGCAGACACAACCGATGACTTTCGGAACGCGAATCGCGCCCGCCCGATCAAGCGCTTTGAGCCCCTCGGATTCGGCGAGAAACATTTCGTAGGATGACGCCGGGCCGGTTTTGAGAAAAACAGGATGATCGTCAGTCCGGACGCGCCATGCAGAGCTGATATCGCCACCACCAACGGGACGCGGCATGTCGTTGCCGGACACGTTGATATCCTGGTCGCGAAGCGCCGAAAAGAGATGCTGCCATTGGGGCATACCCCTGATTATAGATAAGTATCAGGGAAACGATCTGACCGGCAAGCCCTCAGGGCATCAGGTCGGATACACGCTCAGCCTGTCGCCGCAGAGCCATGCCGATGCCAGCTTCATCGAATAAAGCGTTAATCGCACCCAGATTGGGCGTGGTGGGCCTTAATCCGGTTTCAGGTCGCACTACCGGCGCATCACAGGCGATACCTGTCAGCCTCCTCGCCAGCATCGCGTCATCTTTGTGGGTTTCGAGCTTTAGCCCCAGCGTTTTCGCACCGCGCACATTCACCTCATGCACCGTATCAAGGTTGGAGTAGATATCGTCGAGCGAACCGAAGTGCTGCAGGAGCGCAATCGCGGTCTTCTTCCCGACACCCGGCACGCCTTTGATGTTGTCGACAGCGTCGCCGGCCAGGGCAAGAAAATCTGCGATCTGTTCGGGCCAGACGCCGAAATTGTGGGGAATCTGGTCGTAGGTCAGTTTTCCTTTTCCGGCGAAATCCCAGAATACGTCCTGCTTCGTCACCAACTGTGCCAAATCCTTGTCGCGCGAAACGATTGTCGATGGTATTCCGTCGGCACGACCCTGGATGGCCAGCGTACCGATCAGATCATCCGCCTCAAAACCCGGATGCGCGCACTCCAGCAAGCCGAATGCACGTACAAATCGACGGCATTGCTGGAACTGCCGCTTGAGTTCCGGTGGCGCCGGATCGCGATTCGCTTTGTACTCCGGGTAGATTTCCGTACGAAACGAACCTGCCAGGCTCTCATCAAATAACACAGCAACGTGTTCAGGCCTGACCTGCTCCATGAAGTCACCGATGAAGCGACAAAATCCATAAAGCGCGTTGATCGGGTTGCCGTCGTCGTCGACCATGTCGTCGGGCATGGAGTAGTAGGCCCGGAATACGTAAACGCTGGCGTCTATGAGGTATTGCATCGCCGCCCGACGATACTAGGAATGTGACGCTCCGGCAAAGTTCGGCGTGTGATCAGGCTGGTCTGTCAGGTGCCCCGTCAATCGGGCATGCAGTGGGCTCGAACGCGGAATGTGCGCCAGCAGGTACTGCATCTGGTCTGCAAGAACGCTACGGCCTTTCAGATAAATATACTCTGCGTACGTTGGTGTGAACGGCACCGCTATGAGTTGCATCGCGGCCTGCTCCGGTGTGCGCCCGCCTTTGTGGTTATTGCAGCGTCGACAAGCCGTGGCGACGTTGTTCCAGGTGTCCAGGCCACCCTGGGAAAGTGGCGTAATGTGATCCCGGGTCAGGTCGCGGCTTGGAAATTGCAGGGCGCAATAAAGACAGAGATTGGCATCTCGTTTGAAAAGCGTCCTGTTGTTCAAAGGTGGAATATACTTGTCGCGTACAAATGCGAGCCCGCGGCCCGTGCCTACAGTTGCGATGATAGAGCTGACGTCGACCTGGCTGCGTCGTCCGTCAATTGCACTGTATCCGCCAAATACCGTGTAAAGCCGCGTACCGCAGGCGTAGGCAACCTGATCATTATGATAGAGCCTCACTGCCTCGCGATAGTCGATCCATTCAAGTGGCATGCCAGCCACGTCCGTTCTGAGGACCTGTTGCGAGATGTCCGACGCAATTCCGTACAGCATTCAATACTCCGGGCCGCTTCCTGACCTATATTGCCGAACCCATAGCGGAAATCAAGGCGAGTTCCCGTACCGCAAAGCTTGCCATTTGCGTGTGATACTTGAATGACAAAAAGGAAAGGCCCCATAAGGGGCCCTTTTCTAATTGGGTCTGTCGCTGCTTCTCGGCCTGACCTGTTGCTGCCTTTGTCGCAGGCGATCCCTGACCTTCTGTCTTTGATCGGGTGTCATGTCACGGAACCGGTCGCGCAACTGCTGGCGCCGGTCGGGAGGCAACTCGCGAAAACGCCGGAAATTGTCACGGATACGTGCCTTCTCTCGTGGCGGCAAATTTTGAAACTGCTGGTAACGATCACGAATCGCTTCGCGCTGCTCGTCATTCAATTCGCGCCAGTTATCAAACCGGTCGCGAGCCTGGGCGCGTTGGTCCGGATCCATATCAGCATAACGACGCGCGCCTTCTGCGAGTCGCTCTCGCCGTTCGGGCGAAAGCGTCGACCAATCTTCGGCATAGGGCTCCAGCAAGCGCTGCTGCTCTTCAGTCAGATTATCCCAGGTCTGGTCGTCATCCTGCGCCATCGCAACACTGCCAAGCCCTAGCAACGACGCAACAAGCAATACAATCAGATATTTAGTTTTCATCGGCCATCTCCGCCAATTTTTTTCCGTCAGGAGCGGGAACGTTCGCTTCATCCTTATCTTCGATCTCTTTCTGTTCGACTACCTCTGCGGCCAGGAGCACCCAGTCTTCGTCCGAGTCTTCCCAGCTGCCAAGGTACTCGAGAAATTCGAGGTCAGGCGCCGGCTCTTCATCCGCCAACACCACGCCACTGCCCGCCAATACACCCAGGATCACTACCAGTTTTAGCAGCGTGTCTGCATGTTCGATCTCAACCGACATTGTTGGCAGGCTCCAGCGCTTCATCCGTATCTTCACTGAACTCAATCCAGCTATAGAACTCCAGATCTTCCAGCATTTCGAGACTGTCTTCCGTGAGCAGGATCTCCATATCAGTTACCACTGCAGGAGCACTCAGATCATCAACGCCCGGAACGCCAGTCCACACAATCACTGCCATCACGGCTGCCGCCGCGACGCCCGTTGCCGGCGCCCAGCGAATCCACGCAGCCCGACCTTTATCAAGCTCGGCCAGTGCGGCATGTCTACTGCGGTTCAGCCGCGAAAGGGTCTCACCATCCAGGCCATCGACACTTTCGTCAAAGAGCTGTTTTGCTTTCTCGGCAAATTCGTCTTCGGCGGTTACGTCATTCCGCTCATTCATTGCCAGTGTTCTCCCAAAGTTTCGCGCAGACTGTGCACTGCACGGGAATAATGTGTTTTGACACTGCCTTCACCACACCCCATGGCAACCGCTGTGCCCGCGACGTCGAGTCCTTCAAACATTCGCAACATAAACGCTTCACGCTGTCTTGCGGGCAGCTCAGCGATAGCAGCTTCCAGGTTTTGCATCGCTTCGCGAGTTTGCAGCTCCTCATCCGGAGCTCTGCCCGCCAGGTCCGGCGCCGCGGCAACGGGATCGTAGTCCTGATCCTCATTACCCTTGCCAAACCAAACCATAACGCGGTTCCGCACGGCCTGTCGTCTCTGCCAGTCGCGGATCCTGTTCTGCAAGATGCGGTAGAAAAGCGGGGTCCATTCGGACGCAGGACGATCAGCATAGTTGCGGGCCAGCTTGATCATCGCATCCTGGACAAGATCGAGCGCTTCATCACGATCGCGAATATTGATTTCCGCGATTCTGAGCGCCCGCTTCTCCACGTCCGCTAAAAAACGATTGAGCTTGGCCTCGCTTTGCAGCGTATTGACTCCCGTCCGGTCCTCTGCGTTGCAAGATACCGCAAAACTGGCGACACAGGCGTTCATTTGAATTCCGTCCTGAAGGTGCTTTTCATGAGATCCTTCTCTTTCATGTTATGCATCTTGACTCCCTTCCAGGAATCATGACTATTTAACGCCTGGCGATGGCTTGCGTTGACAGGAGCCGGGCCATTTTTTTTCTGCGGAATCTGCCGCTTCTGCCGCCCGGTCGCGGCCCGAAGTAAATGTAAATGGTTGTTTTTATTAAATTTTTTAATCCCTACACGCTACAGGTTGTGCCCCGTTGACGAGCAAGTCGATTCTCAGGGTCGCAATCAATGCGCCGTTGTCCCGCCTGTTTGACTACCTGGCCGTTGCCGGACGTGAAGCGCTGCCCGGGTGCCGCGTACGGGTGCCGTTCGGGCGACGCATGCATACCGGCCTGGTGATGGAAATAGCCTCCGAGAGCGATGTTCCCGGCGACAAGCTGAAGGAAGCGAAAGAGTTACTCGATGGCGTGCCAATATTCGAAGAGCAGGACCTCTGGCTGATCCGCTTTGTCAGCGACTATTACCATCACCCGATCGGTGAGGTGGCAGCCGCTGCAATGCCTGCCCTGCTGCGGCAAGGCAAGCCGCTTAATTCGAACACTCGATTCCTGTCACTGACCCCGGCCGGCGCCGAAGCAGATATCGACGCCATCCGGAAGCGCGCACCAAAGCAGGCAGAGTTGCTTGGCCTGGTTATGGATGCCGACACCATCAGTTTTGCCGAGCTCGACCAGTCGCTGCCCGCCTGGCGACGGGCGAAGAAAGCGCTCATCGCGAAGTCCCTGGTCGAGGAGTTTGAGTCCAGCCAGGAGGCCGATGCAATGGACGATCTCGCCAATACGGAACAGGAGGCAGGGCCAACGCTGAATCCGGATCAAAGACTGGCGCTCGACGCGATAAATTCGCGGCAAGGCTTCAACGTCAACGTGATTGACGGCGTAACAGGCAGCGGCAAGACGGAGGTCTATCTGCGGCTGATTAACGCCGAGCTCGCCGCGGGTCGCCAGGTCCTGGTCCTGGTACCGGAAATCGGACTGACGCCGCAACTTGTCAGTCGTTTTCAGCGCAGGCTCGGCCTTGAGCCGGTATTGCTGCACTCAGGACTGACGGATACGGCGCGACTCCAGGCCTGGCGCGCCGCGCGCAACGGTAGTGCTCGACTGATCGTTGGTACACGCTCCGCAATTTTCGTGCCGTTGAAGAATGCCGGACTCATCGTAGTCGACGAAGAGCACGACAGTTCGCTAAAACAGCAGGAAGGACTGCGGTACTCAGCACGCGACCTGGCCATCGCCCGCGGCAAGAAACTGCAGGTGCCGGTCGTGCTGGGATCGGCAACGCCATCGCTCGATACATTGCAACGCTGCCGGGACGGCGCCTATCACCTGGTTAACCTTCCTGTGCGAGCAGGCAAGGCGGTGCCTCCGTTGATGCGGCTGGTCGATCTCACGAGGTACGACGCATATGACGGACTGAGTGAACCCGTCATCGCAGCAATTGAAAAGCACATGGCGAGCGGTGGACAGGTACTGGTGTTTTTGAACCGCCGCGGCTTCGCTCCCACGCTGATCTGTTCCGGGTGTGGAAAGATTGCCGAGTGCATGCGTTGCGACTCACGCATGACGGTGCATGCCGGCAGCAGCATGCTGAAGTGCCATCACTGTGGCGCTCAGCGTGCTATCGAATCTGAATGTTCAGACTGCGGGGCAACCTGCCGGCCACTTGGTCACGGTACCGAACGCCTCGAGGATTCATTGCGCAGCAGGTTTCCGCAGGAAGAGATTGCGCGCATCGATTCGGACAGCACACGCCTTAAAGGTACGATGAGCCGGGCCCTCGCCATGGCGACGGCTGGTGATACCAGGATCATGGTTGGCACTCAAATGCTATCCAAGGGTCACCACTTCCCCAACCTGTCACTGGTAGTCGTGATTAACGCGGACCAGGGGCTGTTCAGTACAGATTTCCGCGGCAGCGAGCGACTTGCACAAAGCCTCGTCCAGGTCGCCGGAAGGTCAGGCCGGGAAGAGCGGCAAGGCGAGGTAATCATCCAGACAGCATTTCCGGCGCACCCGTTCTGGAATGAGCTATTCAAACGCGGCTACCGGGGCGTCGCAGAAAGTGCGCTGGCCGAGCGCGAGAACGCATCGTGGCCTCCGTTTTCGCGTCTCGCCCTCATACGCGCGGCAGCAACGTCGCGACGTGACGCGCACAACTTCCTGGAGACAGCTCGACGCATGGCTGATAGCTCCGGAATTGAAGGTGTCCGGGTCCTCGGCCCGGTTAGCGCGCCTATGGAACGCAAGGCCGGCAGGTACCGGGCCCAGCTGCTGTTCCAAAGCCGGCAACGCGCGAATCTGCACCGGCTTCTCGGCTCGCTGCGCAGCGGTCTGGAAGGCAACCCCGAAGCCCGGCGTGTAAGATGGTCGATAGACGTCGACCCGATTGAGCTTTTCTGAATGAACGTTAGAATTGCCGCCTCTTTGCCGGCAGGCGATCCAGGATCACGATTTTGAAAAGCAGCATCGCAAATATTGTTGAACAGGCCATCTCGGATCTGCCTGAATTCGCGGCAGCGCCTGAAATTGCATCGATCAGCACCTCTGTCGAGCGTACGCGCGATCCGCGTCATGGCGATTTCACGACCAATATCGCGATGCGCCTCGCGAAATCGATGGGCAAAAATCCTCGCGAGATAGCACAAACGATAATCGACAAACTTCCCGAGAGCGAACTGATTGACGCTGTCGATATCGCTGGCCCCGGGTTTATCAACTTTCATGTCAGTGGTGCCGCCTTTCACCGCGAGCTTGCTTTGATTCTCGATGAGAACCAGTGTTATGGCCGTCAAGAAATGCGCAACGAGCCCAAGATCCTGCTGGAATTTGTATCTGCCAATCCGACAGGGCCACTTCATGTCGGCCACGGCCGCCACGCTTCCTATGGTGCAACGCTCGGCAATTTGCTTGAGGCTGCTGGCTACCAGGTCGATCGCGAGTACTACGTCAACGACGCCGGCCGGCAAATGGATATTCTCGGGGTCAGCGTATTGTTACGAATCCTCGAAGCCGCCGGAGAAACCATTCACTTTCCGGACGCCGGCTACAAGGGTGAATATATAAAGACCATCGGTGCCAGCATCGGCAAGGTATCGGGCGTCTCGGCGACCAGGCTATTCGAGGGTTTACCGGACGATGCGCCGGCCGGAGACAAGGAAGAATTTATTGGCGCGCTGATCGACAGAGCCGAAGAGCTTATGGGCATTGATGAGTTCCACAAACTTCGACGCGAATCGCTTACCTCCATTCTCGACGACATCAAAGATGACCTCGCGGAATTCGGCGTCACTTTTGACAAATGGTTTTCCGAGCAGAGCCTCACCGACGACAAGCTCATTGACAGCGCCCTCGCTGGCCTGAAAGAACGACGTATGTTGTACGAAAAGGATGGCGCAACCTGGTTCAGAGCGACGGATTTCGGTGATGAAAAGGACCGCGTTGTGGTACGTGACAATGGCAAGAAGACCTATTTTGCCTCCGACATCGCGTATCACTTTGGCAAGCGGGAGCGGGGCTATGATTTTCTCATCGACATCCTGGGTTCCGATCACCACGGTTATATCGCCAGGGTCCAGGCTGGCCTGGAGGCAATGGGTTACGCGGGTGACAGCCTCGAAGTCGATCTCGTTCAGTTCGTCACGCTCTATCGGGGCGGCGAAAAAATGCAGATGTCGACGCGATCAGGTGAGTTCGTCACCTTGCGTCAGTTGCGGGAAGAAGTCGGCAACGACGCGGCGCGGTTCTTCTATGTCATGCGCTCAAACGATCAGCACCTTGATTTCGATCTTGAACTGGCGAAAAGCCGGTCCAACGATAACCCCGTGTACTACATTCAGTACGCGCATGCACGGGTAGCGAGTGTTTTCCGACAGCTCGCAGAGAAGTCTCTTGACTACGATCAGTCAGCCGGTATCGAGAACTTTGACCGTCTTTCCGAAACCCACGAGAAAGCGCTGATGTCATCGCTGAGTCGATACCCGGAAATCATCGAGCTCGCGGCGAATAATCGTGCGCCACAACACCTGGTTCATTATTTGCGCGACCTCGCGAATGAGTTGCACAGCTACTACAACGCGCACATGTTTATCGTCGACGATGTCGCCTTGCGCAATGCCCGGCTTGCCCTGATCAGCGCTACGCGGACCGTGATCGCCGGTGGCCTGACGATCATTGGCGTCTCTGCGCCGGATACAATGTAATCGAACATGGCGCAGCGAAAGAAAAAGAGACCAACCCAGAGGCGGACGACAACCCGCAAGAAAGATGACACCGATTATCCAGGCTGGATGTGGATGACATTCGGCCTGGCCATCGGCCTTTCAGTTGCCTTCGCGATTTACATGAGAGATCAAAGAGAGGTGCAGCCGTCACAACCGGTGGCGCGGCAGCCGGCAAGCATGGCAGCACCAATGGAACGGCCATCGAGCGTGCCTGAACCGGAGCCTGCTCCCGAACCGGAGGAGCAGACCGAACCTCGATTTTCCTTTTACAGCATGCTGCCGAATTTCGAAGTCGTTATCCCTGAACAGGAACCTGACGTCACTCGCGATGCCCAGGTTCAGGCAATACAGGGTCCGGGCACCTATGTTCTGCAGGCCGGTTCATTTGCCGAAGTTGCTGACGCCGACCGACGCAGAGCGGAACTTGCTCTGTTAGGCATTGAATCAAGGATCCAGCATGTCTCCATCGACGACAAAAATTACCACCGGGTTCGAATCGGACCGATGAATGACCTTGACGAGTTGAACCTGATCCGCGCGCAGCTGCGCCAGGCAGAGATCGACGTATTGAGAATCAGGCTCGGTGATTAGACGGCTACCAATTGCCCTGCTTTTTTGTGTGGCCGGTTGCGCCACACCACAACCGCCTGAACCAGTCACCACGCCCGACCCCGAGCCCGTCGTTGCGACGGCGGAACCTGCACCAGTGCCACCGCCGGCACCTGACCCGCCGGGACCGGATCAGTCACACAAAAGAATCACAATTGCCGCCGTCGGCGACATGATGCTCGGCACGGATTACCCCGAGAATCATCTTCCCGATGACGATGGCGTCAGCTTTCTCGTTGCGGTTACCCCGGTCCTGTCGTCCGCGGATATCACCTTCGGCAACCTCGAGGGTGTATTGGTTGACGGCGGAGAACCCGGCAAGAAATGTAGTAACCCGAACGCCTGCTACCTGTTTCGTTCACCGTCGCGATACGTCGAACATTATAGAAATGCAGGCTTCGATGTAATGAGCCTCGCCAATAATCATGCGCGTGACTTTGGCGAAGAAGGCCGTCTTGCCAGCATGAAAAGTCTGGCGGCTGCCGGTATGCACCACTCCGGACTGGAGGGTGACTTTGCTTCGATGAGCGTGAACGGCCTCGATGTCGCATTCCTGGCGTATGCGGTGACGAGAAACTCTAATCTGCTGCTCGACTACGATCTCGCCAGCTCCACTGTGAGCGCGTTCGCGAGTTCCCATGACATCGTGGTGGTCAGTTTTCACGGCGGCGCAGAGGGCCGGGATGTAACGCACCTGCCGTTTGCCGAGGAAGAATACTTTGGCGAACCTCGTGGTGACGTCGTGAAATTCTCGCGAATGATGGTGGACGCCGGTGCCGATCTGGTTGTAGGGCACGGCCCGCACGTCGTACGCGCGATGGAGAATTATCGCGACCGCCTGATCGCATACAGCCTGGGCAATTTCGCGACCTACTACGGCATCAGCGTCGACGGCCAGAAGGGAATTGCACCAATTCTCATGGTGACGCTTGATGGCGAAGGGAATTTTGTCGAAGGAAATATACACTCGACGATTCAGCTGCGCCCTGACGGTCCTTCGATCGATCCTGAACATAGAGCCCTGAAGCTGATTCGTGACCTGAGCGAGGAAGATTTTGGCTCGCCGGGCATCTTTTTCGGCGAAGATGGCACAATACAGCCGGCGCCGAGGCGGGTTGTAAAGCCTCTGGCCGACACCTTCTGATCAGGAGTTCGCCATGTCGTTCCCCATCATCGGGCCCGAGCAGGATTTTGCACTTTGGGCCGTTCTCATCGGTGTCGCCGCCTTCGGCTTTTGGTGCGAACGATATCCATGGGGGCGCAAGTATTCGGGTGTGATGCTACTGATCACGCTGGCCATCGTTCTTGCCAACCTGCGCATCATTCCGACCAGGGCACCAGCTTACGATGTGGTCTGGGAATACCTGGTACCGATCGCGATCGTGCTGCTCCTCTTTGAAGCAGATCTCAAGAAGATCCTGCGGGAATCGGGACCCACCCTGATTGCGTTTGTTATTGGCAGCGCCGCAGTTGTCGCCGGCACAATGACAGGCGCCGTGCTGCTCGATCTTGGCCCCAACGAAGCGGAAATGGCCGGCATCTTCACCGGCACCTATATCGGCGGCAGCCTGAACTTCGCCGCGGTCGCCGAGGCAACCCGCATGCAGGAAAGCAGCCTGCTGGCCGCAGCGGTTGCCGCCGACAACGTGATCACCAATTTGCATTTCCTGCTCATCATCCTGATCCCCGGCATCGCGTGGATGGCGAAGCGGTATCCAACTCATCACATGGACAACGCCGAGATCGCCAGCATCGATCCAGATGCGCCCGCACACGTCGTCGCGAACCTGGATGTCGCAGGTCTGCTGACAGGTCTTGCGCTGGCATTCGCGATTGCGGCTGCCGGCAACTGGCTTGCAGGCCTCGCTGGTTATCCGCAATTCTCGATTCTCGTTATTACGGCAATCACTGTGGCCATCGCAACATCGTTTCCGTCCCTGATCAAAAAGCTTTCGGGTTACCGTGAATCCGGCAACGTCATGATGTTCATTTTTCTCGCGAGCATTGGCGCGAGTGCGGATGTCTGGGAGCTCATTGAAATTGCCCCGGTGTTTTTCGTCTACGCCTCAATCATCATCATGGTTCACATGATCGTACTCTTTGGCGTTGGCATGCTGATGCGTCTCGACCTTGCAGAACTGGCCATGGCTTCGGCCGTTTGTATCGGGGGGCCGTCAAGCGCCCCGGCACTGGCGTCAGCCAAGGGTTGGCAGGACCTCGTGACCCCGGGAATTCTTGCCGGCTCTTTCGGTTACGCAATCGGCAGCTTCATCGGGGTCAGAGTCGCGACCTGGCTGGCCTGACAGCCGGCTGTCCGAATCGGGGCTCATTTGAGGTAGTATCCGGACAATCTTCCAAAAAGAACAAGAATCCCTGGGACGCCCTCATGCAAGAAATCGTTAATAGCATCAACGCCTGGGTCTGGAGCCCTGCGCTCATCTATCTCGCCCTGGGTGCCGGACTGTTCTTTTCGGTTCTCACACGATTCGTCCAGTTGCGCATGTTCCGCGAGATGATTCACCTGCTGTTTTCCAGCAAGGAATCGGAAAAGGGTATTTCCTCGTTTCAGGCTCTCGCGGTGTCCCTGTCAGGGCGGGTTGGCACCGGCAACATCGCTGGCGTTGCCGCCGCGATCGGCTTCGGTGGACCCGGTGCCGTATTCTGGATGTGGGTGGTTGCCTTCCTCGGCGCATCCACAGCCTATGTCGAAGCGGCACTGGGACAAATCTACAAAGAAGTCGATGAGGGCCAGTATCGTGGCGGACCTGCTTTCTACATCGAGAAAGCAATGGGGCAGCGATGGTATGCATGGATTTTCGCTGTGGCAACGATATTTGCCTGCGGCGTCCTGCTTCCCACCGTGCAGGCCAACGCCATCAGCACCAGTGCCGAGATTGCGCTTGGCACCAACGGATCAATTGATACGTTTCTGGGCACCATCAGCACAACCAAGCTGGGTGCGGCGATCTTTGTTGTCACCGTTTTCGGCTTCATCATTTTTGGCGGCGTAAAAAGAATCGCCCACGTTACGCAGGTCGTCGTTCCATTCATGGCGCTCGGCTACATCCTCGCAGCGGTAGTCATCATTCTTATGAATATCGGCGAGTTGCCGCGAGTACTGGGCATGATCGTCGGCGACGCATTTACGCCAATGGCCGGTGTCGGTGCGGCGATTGGCTGGGGGGTCAAGCGAGGTGTCTACTCCAATGAAGCGGGTCAGGGTACCGGGCCGCACGCTGCATCAGCAGCAGAAGTGCAACATCCGGCACAGCAGGGCCTGGTACAGGCGTTCTCGGTTTATGTCGACACCTTGTTCGTCTGTTCTGCAACCGCATTCATGATACTGATCACGGGCGCTTACAACGTTCATGGTGGCGACAGCGGTTTCATTATTCAAAATTTGCCGGCCACTGTTGACCCGGAGAGTTCCGCCTTTACACAGATGGCCATTGAGAGCGTCATGCCCGGCGTCGGCAAGCCGTTTGTTGCGATGGCCCTGTTCTTCTTCGCCTTCACGACAGTGCTGGCCTATTACTACATAGCGGAAACGAATATTGCTTACCTGCGCCGGTTCTTCCGCGTACCGGGTGAAATGGTCATTTTGAAGCTGGTCATGATGGCTGCTGTTTTCTACGGGGCTGTCAGGACAGCGAGTCTCGCCTGGGGCCTTGGCGACATCGGTGTCGGACTGATGGCGTGGCTCAATATCATTGCCATTCTGATCCTGTTCTTTATGGGCAAGCCGGCACTCAAGGCGCTCGCGGATTACGAAAAACAAAAGAAAGCCGGAGTCGCAACCTATACCTTCGACCCGGAAGCCCTCGGTATAGAGAATGCCGATTTCTGGAAAGGTAAAAACTCCTGACAAATAAGCCGGAGGCTAAAATGAAATCGATACTCGTAGCGATTGTGCTGCACGTCTTGCCGTTCTTAATGCTGAATGACGCGCTGGCCCGACAGGAGTCAAGCGAACAGAAAGCAGTCCTTATCACCGGCGCCAGCACCGGCATTGGCCGTAACATGGCGGAGACGTTGGCCGCGGAGGGCTATTTTGTCTACGCCGGCGCGAGAAAGCAGCCAGACATCGAGGCTCTCAGCGCCATGGAAAACATCGAGGGCATCCGCCTGGACGTCACGGTGCAGGCTGACATCGACGCTGCGGTAACGCACGTTCGTAACGCCGGCCGCGGTCTCTACGGGCTGATCAATAACGCCGGCGTTTCGGTCGCCGGACCGATGATCGAGATAAGCGAGGAAGATCTCTGGTTCCAGTTGAACGTCAACATCTTCGGTGTGTATCGG
>JAHEFF010000075.1 GCA_024640315.1 Woeseiaceae bacterium | reverse complement strand
CTTCTGCCCGCTTTTTTGGCTGCCTGCATATCAACCGGCATCAGCAGAGCCAGTGCGGCGACGTTATTCATGATGGCCGACAGTACCGCGGCAACTGAAGCCATTATGGATATGTGGGCAGCGAGCTTCCTGGTTCCCGAAACCACGAAACGCGCGAGGAGTTCGATCGCGCCGGAATTAGAGAGGCCGCGGCTGACAATCAATACCAGCGCAAT
The DNA here is from genome assembly GCA_024640315.1 of Woeseiaceae bacterium. Classification (GTDB taxonomy): domain Bacteria; phylum Pseudomonadota; class Gammaproteobacteria; order Steroidobacterales; family Woeseiaceae; genus SZUA-117. The sequence goes on along the minus strand of JAHEFF010000075.1, from coordinate 9,866 downwards.
AATGACGACTGCCGGATGTCCAAACCCGGAGAACGCCTGGTCCGACGGCACCAGGCCGGTCAACAACGCGGCAAGGAGCGCTACGAAGGCGACCAGGTCATAGCGCCATCGCCCCCAGATAAGGAATACGAAAACGAAGAAAAGTAAGGTGAAAAGGACAATCTGGTCTGGCGTCACCGAGCCTGGTTCCTGTGTTTGGACTTGTTGTAGGAGCCCGCCCAATGGGCGAATATGCGCAGTGTATCAATATTCCTGCTGATTGATCGCCCGGTCGTAATCCTCGAAACCGGCACTGTCGCCGTCCGCTCGAGCGAGTTCAGCGCGTAATTGCCGTGAGACAGCATCAGCAATGTACCCAGGGACACCTGCATCGACAGGCAATCCACGACGTCTCAGGTCATCCACGAAATCGTTTCGGTACCAGCGGAATATCGTCGACAGGACAATTTTTCTCTCGTCGTGAACAACGCGAACGTTTCGTTCGTCGTTAACGAAGTCCCGGGTCGCATCGACCAGCAACTCCTCAAGTTCATCACCGCCCGGTAGTTCGGGCCGTAAAACGGGGCAGCCGGCGCTGGCACAGTTCAGCACGAAGTGAATCCGGGGGTCCCGATATATCGCGAGAATCGTTTTGTGCTCAACTGCATACACAACGAGGGTCGATACAGTCTTCCGCAAGACGCTCAACGGTTCCAGAAACGCATATTCCAGTTGACCAGCAGCCAGCCTCTTTTATTTCGCGTAAAATCCATTCCTATGATCTTCGTCATTTTCGGCCTCATCCTGCTGGCCATCATCTTCCTCCCCGGGATCTGGGTACAACGCGTTCTGGAGCGTTACGCCACGCCTGCAGACCGCTACTCGGGAACCGGCGCCGAAACCGCGCGGTACCTTCTCGACCGTTATGGTATGTCCTCCGTTAAGGTCGAGGAAACCAAAGATGGCGACCATTACGACCCACAGGAAAAAGTCGTCCGTTTAACGCCGGACAAGTTCAACGGACGATCATTGACGGCGATCACAGTGGCAGCGCACGAAGTTGGCCATGCGCTGCAGGATCACAAAGGCTACAAACCGCTCAGGTATCGAACGCACCTCGTCAAGGCGACACAGAAATTCGAAAAACTCGGTGCAGCGGTGCTGATGGTCTCGCCATTCATTGGCGCGATCACCAGGGTGCCGGGTTTGGGGATACTGATGTTTCTGGGTGGCATGATGACACTTGGTACCTCAACACTTGTACACATGGTGACCTTGCCTACCGAGTTTGATGCGAGTTTTAATCGGGCACTCCCGATGCTGGACGAGTGCAACATCCTGAAGAAACCGGACAAACGACACGCACGAAAATTACTCAAAGCCGCGGCATTTACCTACGTCTCGGCTTCGCTGATGAGTCTGCTGAATATCGCGCGCTGGTTCGCCATCCTGAGACGGTAACAAAAGTAGCTCAGATCCATTTTGTCGGCAGCAAAACAGATCAGCCCCGCTTTTTTTGGTGCGGCGCTAAACCGCTTCCGAGGGCTCTCGGCCCATAAGCAGGTCTTTCGCCTCCGCCCAGCGCTTGCTGGCATCTTCCTGCAGCAGGTACAGCGCTGGAATCAGGAACAAAGTGATTACCGTTGCGAACAAGATGCCGAAGCTCAGCGATATCGCCATCGGGATAACGAATTGCGCCTGCAAACTGGTCTCCAGCATGATCGGCATCAGTCCCGCGGCTGTCGTCACGGAAGTGAGAACGATCGCCCTGAAGCGCTCTTTACCGGAACGAATGACAGCCTCATGGGCCGACATGCCCTCCTGGCGGGCCTTATTGATGAAATCAATCAATATCAGGCTGTCATTGACAACCACCCCCGCAAGCGCAATCAAACCGAAAAGCGAAAACATGCTGATGGCCTTACCCATAATTATGTGCCCGAAAACAGCGCCGACCAGGCCGAACGGGATCACCGACATGATGATCAGCGGTTGCGAATAGGAATGTAGAGGAATCGCAATTAATCCGTAAATCAGGAACAACGCGGCAATCGATGCCAGCGAAATATTCCGGATAAATTCAATTTGCTCCAGGCTCGCGCCTTCAAGGCTGTATTCGACGCCGGGATGACGGGATAACAGGCCCGGAATATACTCGTCCGATATTTCCTTGATGATCTCGCCGGGCTCCACGCTTTCCTCGTCAACGTCTGCAGAGACCGTTACAGTGCGCTTGCGGTTTTGACGGCTAATGCTTGAATATGCCTGTCCGAATGAGACATCCGCGACCGAGCTGAATGGCACCTCATCACCGGCCGGCGTGCGGATCCGCATGTTCTCCAGGTCCGCGATCGAACCTCGCTCTTCGACGGGGTACCGAACCATAACTTTGAGTTCGTTCTGGCCTCGCTGTATACGTTGCGCCTCCTCGCCATAAAACGCTTGACGAACCTGGCGACCCAGAGACGACATCGTTAGGCCGAGCGCCTCGGCTTCAGGTTTGATTTCCAGGCGTATTTCCTGGCCGCCGGCATTTGATGAATTAACGATGTCAAAAACACCGTTGTACTCGCTTAACTTCTCTTCGAGCTCCGCCGCCGCATTCTCAAGCGCAATGTAATTGTTGCCGGAGAGATTGAAGCTTAATGGAACACCACCACCGATGTGATCTCCACCCGAAAAAGCAAGCTCCTTCATACCGGGAATTTCACCAACCCTGTCGCGCCACATCGTAATGAGCTCATCGCTGTTTAAGGGCCGATCCTCGCCGCGATACAACTCGGCAAAGATAAAGCCACCACTATCGCCGTCCGTAAATACGATGAGGTGATCGATTGGATCCTCGCTTCCAGCGTGTTCCTCGACATACTCATCGTTGATGTCGAATACGGCCTGCTCTATTCTGGCCAGCGCATCATCACGAACGCCAGGTGCAGTGCCGTTCTGCATTGTCATTTGAACCTGGATGAAGTCACTCGGGACTTCCGGGAAAATCACGATTCGAGCGATGCCGCTGTTCATCACCCCGATTGTCAGTATCATAATCGCGGCAAAGATACTGAATGTGAGCCCGCGATTTCGCAATGCTTTCACGAGCAACGGCGAGTACCAATCATGAATCAGCCATTGCATACCATGTTGCACATGGCGTTGAATCTTCATGAAAAAGCGGGGAATACTTTGCAAAAAGCTGATCTTGCGTTCCGGATGAAAAAGATCTTCTTCGTCCACGGGCTTGATTTTTGCGTGCACAAGATGTGCCGGCAAAATCAACTTTGACTCGACCAGCGAAAACATCAGGCAAAGAATGACCACAACCGACATTGCCTCAAAAAACGGCCCGACAATCCCGCCGACGAACAACATCGGTGCAAACGCTGCAATGGTGGTCAGCACACCGAAGGTAGCGGGCACAGCAACCCGTTTAGCACCCCTGATGACGTTGTCCAGTGTATGACCGTCGCTTCTTACTTTTGTGTATATGCTCTCGCCAATAATAATGGCGTCATCAACCACAATACCCAGCACAAGTATGAAGCCGAACAGACTGATTGTATTCATCGACACGGGCCAGGGGCCATGCGGCATAAGCCATAGTGCGCCGAAAAATGAAAGCGGAATGCCAACGATCACCCACAGCGCGACCTTCAACCGCAGGAACAGCGACAGGATCAGGCAAACCAGCAGCGCGCCTTGAAGCATGTTCTTGACCATCATGTCGAGACGACCCTGCAGGTAAAACGAACGATCGACCCACACTTCAATCGAGACACCGTCCGGTAAAGCGTCCTGCTTGCCTGCAACGTATTCCTTGACTGCAGCCGCCGTCGCCAGCTCGTTCTGCTGACCAATTGCCATTACCCGCATCGATGCAGAAGGTTGCCCCATGTAACGCGCGTAACCGTTGGTTTCAACAAATCCGTCCTGAATGCTTGCGATATCGCCGAGTGTCAGACGCGTACCGTCGGGATAGGTCCGCAAGACCAGCTGAGCAAACTCCTGACCGGTATATACCTGACCCTCCGTTCGCAACAGAATATCGCCGCCTTCCGAACGGATCGAGCCGCCCGGCATATCCACTGACGAATTCCGGATGGCCGTCGAAATCTCGCTCATTGTCAGGCCGTACTGGCGCAACACATGCTCGGACACTTCGATGCTGATTTCGTAATCGCGGTCACCAAGAATCTGCACCTGGTTCACGGACGGAATACGCATCAGTTCGTCGCGTATCTCCAGGCCAATTTCCTTGCGTGCGTATTCGTCAAGGTCACCGGTGACTGTCAGAAAGACGACATGAATGGGAACTTCCTGCTTGTATATGACCGGCTTTTCTGTGAGCGCCGGGAAAGTCGATATTGCGTCGACCTTCGTCTTCACTTCGGTCAGGATTTCATTGATGTCCTCGCCAGTCCCAACCTCAATGGTTACGTTACCCATACCTTCAAAAGCGCGAGAGTTGATTTCGACGATGCCAGGAATATCCTGGATAGCCTCCTCGACCTTTATGACAACGCCCTCTTCCACTTCCTGTGGTGCGGCTCCCAGGTAGGGAACCCGAACCTGAATCATATTCAGCTCAAAATCCGGCGTCGTCTGTTTACGAATCGTGAATGCGGAAACGATGCCAAACGCAATAATAAGGAACATCAGCAGATTGGCCGCGACGTGATTCTTCGCGAACCATGCAATGAGACCTTTTTCCTCTGTCACGCCTGGTTGATTCATGCTCCGCACTCCGCCTTCATTAGTTTTTCTCGCCCGACGCAAGTCGTGCTTCGCCACCGTCTGACGGCGGATCGTCGGTAGTCCTGACCTTCATACCATTAAGGGGCGACTCAATCACCGTCATGCTGAATCTTTCTGCGGGAAGGGACCCGCTCCTCAGGTAAGCGTACTGCCCGTCTGCCCGAATCACGTCAACGTATTGCAGCAGGATCCGATTATCAGAGCTCACGAACATCAACTGATTATTACCGCGCAGCGCGGTTCGCGGGACACGAACGACATTGGTTACGGTTGCGCCCACGATGTCGGCGGCAACAAAGGTGCCCATTGGGAGTGGCGTTTCATTGACGGATGCACTATCGAGCTTGTAAGGGTCTTCTATCCGCGCAACAGCATAAGTCACCCGGTTCTTCTCATCGACGACACCCTCGGTGCGCACGATTTGCGCCTGCCAGGTTTTCAGTTCTCCTTTTTGCGTAGCGGAGAGTACGACCAGCGGGCCTTCTGCAGATCCTGCCTCGCTGATGTCGGCGGCTTCCGGCAAATCGATAAAGCCGAGATCCTGATCCGTCAATGGCAATCGAACCTCTGCATAGTCCGTTGCGAAAGTGATGCCAAGCCTCGTGCCGGGATTCACGTACTGTCCGAGATCGGCTTCCTTGGCCCTGACGAGACCGTCGTACGGCAGCGATATTCTGGTTCTCTCGAGATTTCGCCGCGCATTAACGAGATCCGCCTTCGCGGACGCCAGTGCGGCCGCCGCGGACGCATATTCAGATTCCGCGCGATAGCCCTGGCTGCGCAACTTCTCTGCGCCATCAAATTCGATTTGCCGCTGCCTCAATGTCGCGGCTGCCCGGTCAACTGCTGTGTCGTAATTGGTCGGGTCGATTCTCAATAATTCCTCGCCGGCAGCAAACACGCCGCCGGCAACGAATTTGGGCGAAATGCTGATGATCATTCCCGAGACTTCAGCGCTCAGGATCGTCTCAGTTCGGGGTCGGACCGTTCCCTGGCTTGCTATCCGGAATTGCTCGGTCGTTACAACCAGTGGCAGCACCTCAACCAAAGGATCGACATCGGCGATATCCTTGGTATCCGGCGGCGGTTTCATCTGGCTCAAACCGAAAGCGCCAAGTATCGCAGCGGCAAAGATTCCGACGATAAGAAGCGCACGTTTTACTTTGCGATTCATGCAGTTATACCTTTGGTGGCAGTCATTTATTGTTCCGTTTGGAAGGTATTTCGCGGTGGTTCCAGACCGAAGGTGTTATGGTCCACTATAACACCACACCAGTCAAGCCTCGCCCTGCCTTAATTGCACCGAAACGCCCGTAATCGTTCCTATCAAGGGATGTTTCAGATCGGCAAATGGTCGCGTCAGGCGCTGGCCAGAGTCGGATTCCTGTTCGAACGCAATGCATCCCAGCTGAACAACGCGACAGCGGCCCAGATGCAGCTAAAACAGATGATATGCGCCGGCGTCAGCTGCTCCCCATAGTAAACCCCGATACAAAATTGAATGGTCGGCGCAATAAACTGCATCATCCCGACGGTCGAGAGGTTAAGGCGCCTCGCGGCCAGGGCAAAGAACAAGAGTGGTACAACGGTGATCGGACCCGCCAGTATCAGGATCGATGACAGCGCCAGGTCATTCGCGCCGAACGCTGCTTCACCCTGATTGATGAGCGTCAGCAAATAGATCACGGCGAAGGGTAACAGCACGATTGTCTCTACAAAGAGGCCGGGCATACCGCCGATCACGACCTTCTTGCGGATAACGCCGTAAATCGTGAAGCTGGTGCCAAGAAACAACGCAATGGCCGGAAATCGTCCGCCACTGAATGTCAGCACCAGTACACCGGCTGCCGCGAGAATGACTGCCAGCATCTGCGGCTTTCGCAATCGCTCGCCCATAATAAGGACACCCACGACCGCAAACAGAAGTGGATTAATGTAGTAGCCCAGACTTGCCTGGAAGATCTGTTCACTCTGAACAGCCCAGATGTATACGAGCCAGTTCCCGGCGATGAGGATTGCCGTGATTGTCAGATACATCAGCATTTTCGCGTGAGTCAGTGCCCTCTTTACTTCCGTCCACTGGTGCCGCGCGAAAATAATGGCAGCACCGAAAGGGACGGCCCAGATGACACGATGAACAAGCACCTCAAACGAACCAACCTCCTTGACCACCACGAAATACAACGGCAGGAAGCCCCACAGGAGGTAAGCAATCAGTGCCGAGATTAGTCCGTCACGCGTTTGCTGCTCTGACGACTCGGCGTCACAAGGTTTTGCGGATCCCTGCATATTAATCAGCCGCCCCAGGCGATTCGTGTCGCAGCGTCTTTCAATATCTGCCTGTTCTCGTCCGTTGGCGCCGGCTCGGAATCGCCGAAAATCGCACGCACCCAGTGACCGTCAGTAGGATTCGGCAGCAAGATGAAGTCACGCCCCCAATGCTCATGGTCTCGCTCCATCAGCGACATTCGTTCGTCTACATCTTTGACGTAGTAGTCACGCCGGTAGTCGTTGAGATTGTCGCCAAGCATCACGGCAATATCGAAGGACTTTTCAACCTCTTCTTTTGCAGGCGTCTTGTTCGACGTGTCGCGGAAAACGTAAAGATGCCCATCGTCCGCAAACGGAAATTCGAGGTGTCGTAACTGGGCAAGTGCGAATTCGAAAGTCCGTTCGCCCTGGTCTCGATTGGTTACATAGAAGACTTCTACGTCACGCGAGCGACAGTACTCGAAAAATGCTTTCGCTCCCGGAGCCGCCGTGACCTGGTTATGCGGCAACCATTCATCCCAGATCGCATCATCAAAGAAATCCCTGTTCTGCTCGATCAGGTAACCCCAGTAACTCCTGGCATGCAAAATAGTGTCGTCAACATCCGTTATCACGGCAAGCGGTTTGTCGCCAGGCTGATGCTTCGCGAGCGCCTGGTCCACCCTAAGTCGTGCAAGGTTGTATGCCTGGTGGCAAAGCGCGAAATACTCGGCGGCGCTCTGTTTCCAGGCCACTGCCCACAAGAGGCTATTGGTCAGGGATTCGTCTTTTTCGTCCGCCGCGGAAGCGACGCCTGCGGCGCTGCCCGCAAGCATCAGGGCAAGGAGTCGGCGGCGGTCAATTTCCGGCAGTTCGGCAGGCTGGTTATCGCTCATGGTCGGCGCTCCACGAAATGTAAAGTGATGAGATTAAGTCAACAACGGATTGGGAAGGCTACTCGCTTCCTTTTCCATAGTCGAAGAATTTCAGGGTTCGCAGCACAGCCTGCCGCCTTTTAGCCTGATGGCAAATAGCGACAGTGTTTACGCCGCCCCGAACCCGGTATCATTTCGCCATCGCTTGGGTAAAGCAGGACCGATCTACTGTGACCAGATCTTTCAGTCGTATTGTGAGCTTACTTCCCGCACTGTTCGCGCTCGCCGCTTGCGGCGGCAGCAGTGGCGGAAGTGTTGCCTCACCACCACCTCCCCCGCCGCCACCTGCGGCGTGGCAACCGGGCGTGTTTTTAGACGCAGCGACGTTTGCCGCCAGGTGCGTCGCACCCCGTGCCGGGACAGATCCCTCTACCAATCTGTCCTATCCGGATATCGCCGGATCCGTTCTGGACGAGAACAATTTCCTGCGCTCATGGAGTGATGACACCTACCTCTGGTACAGCGAGATCGCGGACCAGGACCCGGGTGGCTTCAATGATCCACTGGTCTACTTCGATGAATTAAAGACGACCGCGACGACCGGATCGGGTACGCCAAAAGACAACTTTCATTTCACCTATGACTCGATGGAGTGGTACAACCTGTCTCAGGGCGGCGTATCAGCCGGGTACGGTGCAGAGTGGGCTGTCATCGCTGCTGCGCCGCCACGTCAGATTGTGGTTGCCTATACCGAACCCAACTCGCCTGCCACTGACGCAAACCTTGCGCGTGGCGCGGTCGTTCTGGAAGTCGACGGGTTTGACATCGATACCAACACTCAGGCCGGTGTCAACGCACTGAACGACGGTCTGTTCCCGTCGGCGCTCAGCGAAACGCATGAATTCACTGTTCGCGACCTGGATGGCACCGTTCGACAGATCACGATGACCTCGGAAGAGATCACCAATGCCATGGTGCAGAACACGCAGGTGATTAATACCCCTACCGGCAACGTCGGCTACATGGTGTTTAACTACCACAGGGCACCTGCCGAGGAAGCATTGGTCAACGCTATCAACCAGCTCAATGCGGGCCAGGGAATTGACGACCTGGTGCTCGACCTTCGTTACAACGGTGGCGGCTTTCTTGCTATCGCCGCGCAACTTGCCTACATGATTGCGGGTCCGGGACCGACTGCTGGAAAAACCTTCGAAGAGGCCCAGTTCAATGACAAGTACCCAACGACCGATCCGGTGACCGGGCAACCACTGTCACCCACGCCTTTCTACGACGAAACGCTGGGCTTCGATGCGCTGCAGGCGGGCCAGCCACTACCAACGTTGAATCTAACGCGTGTGTTCGTCCTGACGGGGTCGGGAACCTGTTCAGCCAGTGAGGCAGTCATCAATGGCCTTCGTGGCGCGGGGGTCCAGGTCATCCAGATCGGCTCAACAACCTGTGGCAAACCCTATGGTTTCTACCCGCAAGACAACTGCGGCACGACCTACTTCACTATCCAGTTCCGTGGTGTCAACGAAATGAACTTCGGAGACTACAGCGATGGCTTTGTTCCGTCTGCCGTCGATGACGGTCAATCCGGTGTTCTTGGCTGCGGTGTTGCCGACGATTACACGAAGTTGCTTGGCGATCCGGCCGAAAACCGGCTGGAAGTTGCGCTTGCATACCAGGCGGGGCAGATCTGTGCCGCACCGGCCGCCGATTCTCCCGGCGTGTTGTCAAAACCGGGCGTCTCACTGGATGCAGCCGAAGGAATAATTTACCGGTCGCCGTTCGATTCAAATCGAATCCTGCGGAGATAGTCCGGATGACGCTGAGGAGGGAATGGTTCTTGATACTCGGGACACTGTCGGTAACCGGCTGCCAGACGGTCGTGGCCGATTACGACCGCCCTGCTCGAATCGCCATGGCGAATGATGCGAGTCGGGCCGCCCTGCAGGCGACAGTGAACAGTGCGCTCGGTACCAAGGTGACGTTATCGGACAGCGCGTTGAC